>NZ_KQ058649.1 GCF_000982955.1 Micromonospora sp. HK10
TCCAGGTATCACAACACTCTCTGAGGCGGGGCACCGGCCTTGCGCTGTGCGCGGGTGGCCGGTGCCCCGCGGCGAGCGCGTGACGCACGCCGCCTGGCGGCAAAGCGTGCCTTCCGGCCCGTGTGATGCCCCAGAATGCCGCATCCCGCTGGAGGGGAGCGGCGCCCCGCGGCGGTCGGCGCCGCTCCCGGTCGGGCTCAGTGCACGCGGGCGAGGGTCACTCCGTCGGCGATGGGGAGCATCACCACGTCGACGCGGACGTCGGCGAGGACCTCGTCGTTGAACGCGGCGATGGCCCGGTCGTCGGCGTTCTGCGGCGCGAGCACCCGGCCGGCGCGCAACGTGTTGTCCACCGCGATGACCGCGCCCGGCCGCATCCGCGGCACCAACTCGTCCCAGTAGATCGGATAACCCACCTTGTCCGCGTCGATGAACGCGAAGTCCAGGTACCGCTCGCGCGGCAGCTCGCGCAGCGTCTCGGCGGCCGGGCCGATACGCAGCTCGATCCGGTCCTGCACTCCGGCCCGGGCCCAGTAGCGCCGGGCCACGCCGGTGTACTCCTCCGAGATGTCGAAGCAGGTCAGCCGGCCACCCTCGGCGAGCCCCCGGGCGATCGCCAGCGAAGAGAGCCCGGTGAAGGTGCCCACCTCCACCGCCTGCCGTACGCCGAGCAGCCGGGTGAGGAAGGTCAGAAACGCGGCCTGTTCCGGCGCGACCTGCATGGTGGCCTGAGCGGGCAGGGCCGCCTGGGTCTCCTCGGCCAGGTCACGCACGATCTCGTCCGGGGCCGAACCGTGGGCCACGAGGTAGGCGTGCAGTTCCGGGGTCAGCGGCAGCGGCTTTGTGGTCATGACCGGAACCTAGCCGAGATGCTCGATCTCCTGGCCCCCCGGCGCGACCTTCGTCCACAGGTCGGTGACGTTGAGGCCCAGCTCGGCCAGCAGGGTGCGCAGCAACGGGAGAGAAAGGCCGACCACCGTACCCGGGTCGCCCTCGATCCCGGTCAGGAACGGCCCGCCCAACCCGTCAATGGTGAACGCCCCCGCGACCGCCAACGGCTCGCCCGTCGCCACGTACGCGGCGATCTCCTCGTCGCTGATGTCCGCGAAGTGCACCGTCGTGGAGGCGACCGCCTCCGCCCGCGCCTCGTGCACCACGTCAATCAGGCAGTGCCCGGTGTGCAGCACCCCGCTGCGGCCGCGCATCCGCCGCCACCTCCGCGTCGCGTCCGCCGCGTCGGCCGGCTTGCCGAGAATCTCCCCGTCGAACGCCAGCACCGAGTCACAGCCGAGCACCAGCGTCCGCTCGTCCGGTGACGGGCGTAGCCGGCCCAGCACCGCCTGCGCCTTCAGCCGGGCCAGCTCCAGGCACAGATCCTCCGCCCGGTCGCTGACCACCTGCGACTCGTCGACCCCGCTCACCAGCACGTCGGGTTCGATCCCGGCGGCGTGCAGCAGCTTGCGGCGGGCGGGACTCTGCGAGGCGAGCACGAGGCGCAACGGCAGGGAAGTCGACACGCCTTTGACGCTACCGGCTGACCCGGGGCGGAGGATCGCCGGCACGACGACGCCGGCGCCACACCAGATATCCACCGCCGGCCGCCACCAGCACCCCCAACGTCGCCAGCCCGCGTACCGCCGCGCCGTCATCACCGTCGTCGGGCAGCGCCCGTTGCGACGCGGGCGGGGTCACGGCCGACGACTCGAAACCCAACGGAGGCACGTCCGCCGTGAGCGCGGCGACCAGATCGATGACGCCGTAGCCGTACTCGTCGTCGCGGCCCGGCGGGCCCTTGTCGATCGCGGTCGCCGTGAGGCGGTGGGCGACCTCCTCGGCGGGGAGGTCTGGGTACTTGGAACGGATCAGCGCAGCAGCGCCCGCCACGATGGCAGTGGCACCTGACGTCCCAGTGCCTTTTGAGTACTTGCCCCCATAGCTGGTACTTACCACGCCGACTGCAGGGGCCGCGATGTCGACCTCTGGCCCTGGCACTGACACCGCCGCATGTTCGCCATGTCGGTCGACCCCGGCGACCGCGATGACTCCTGGCTCCGATGCTGGATAACCGACGTGCGCGTCCTCTGGCCTATTGCCGGCTGAGGCAAGGACAACAATATCTGCTTTAAGTGCGCCCTGTATTGCCCGCTGAAGACGAACGCTGGCGCCTGCCACTGCGGAAATGCTGATGATGTCTGCCCCATGCGTTGTCGCCCACTCCACACTCGCTGCGAGTTCCTCTGTATCCCCTTTCCCATCAACAAGTGAGGACCGAATCGGTAGGATCTTCGCGTCAGGTGCAATGCCGAGGGCGCCCTTGCTTTGGCTTGCTCCATGTGCCGCGATCAGTCCGGCCATCGATGTTCCGTGGCTATCACGGTCGGTCCAGCCGTCGCCGCCTTGTTTTGTCAAGTCAAGCCCATGGAGCAAATTTCGTCGCAGATCCGGATGAGGGTCAACCCCGGTGTCTGGGAGTGCGACGACAATGCCACTTCCCCGGCTAATCTGGTGAGCTTTTTCGGCCTGAAGAAAACTCAAATGCCATTGTTCCCCTCGAACCCGAGTGGCGATATCGGCGTGGGTCGCGACGGCCGGTCCTGCAACTGAGGCGATCAGGGCTGCGACCGTGAGTGGATTAATGAAGAGAAGGGTCCCGAGTCCTCTCATGGTCGGCCAAAGCCGATTGCCGGACCAGGGTCAATGGGGCCATCGTCACTCGGCGGGAGAACTATAGGCGCAACTCCTTCCTCGGTCTCCCATGGGTTGTCCGGATCCCATCGCTGTTGCTTGCTGCTCTCTCTCGCGTGATCCGTCGATGGACATGGATTCAAGCTCGGATAGCTCGGGCTCCCCCCGAGGGGTCCGCTATGAATACTGCCGACTCCCCAAACGCGCCCACCTCTGGGACGAGAGCCAGCGCTACCAGTGGGCGCAGTACCAGCCGCGCCTCCACCGATGACGCCTCCGACAGGATTGACTCGCCGGGCAGGCGTTCCCTCACTCGGCCGTGGGAGTCCGGTGGCTGGAGTTCCGCCGATTAGTCCCCCTGCGGGAAGTGAACGTGGTGAAGGATTTGGTGAATAGCCACCCACTCCTTTCGCAGATAGGGGCGGTGGTGGGTTCGGCTTGCCGCGTGAGGGAGGGCCGCTTGAGCCGGCGGTGCCGGCCGGCGGTATTACCGCGGGCAGCGACGACGTTCCTGTCGATGGAGCCAGAGGGCCTTGGGCTGGTGACGGGTTGGGGTTGCGGGTAGGAAGGTCGGAAAGGCCAGTGCCCGCACTGCCAAGTACCGGTCCAACGCCTGGCGAAGAGGGAAGGGCGACTGGGCTGGCTTTAGCGACGGTGTGGATGCGCCTTGGAGCAGGGGGCGGCGGAAGCGGAACAGTGACAATCGGTGGAATGTTCGGAGTTGGCTTCTCGTGCAAGTCGCGGTTCTCCGATTGCCGCGGCACCTTCGGCATTGGAGGAGGTTGGCGGAGCATCACTTGGGCTTGTTGGAGTTCTCCGCTCAGCCCGGCCATCAGCCCGCGCGCCCGCCCGTTCAACCGCTCCAGGTCGGCGTCCGTCACCGGAGGCGTGTTCGGCAGGCGGCTGCCGGCTACCGCCTTCGGGTCGGCGAGGATCTCCTCGTACGCCTGCTTCTGCTTCAGCTTGGCGGCGTACTCGTCGTACAGCGGCTTGAGTTCGGCCCGGGCGCCGGCGAGGGCGCGGGTGGCGGCGGCGAGCGCGTCGTAGTTCGCGGCGGCGGCGTCGTGGGTGCGTTGGACCTTGTCGATGAGCTGGTCCAGTTCCGCGAGGTACGCCCGGGCGGCCGCGTTGGTCGCCGGCGGCCACGCCTCGGCGAGGCCGCGCCGGTATTCGCGTAGGCGGCTGAGGTGGGCCTGGGCGAGGTCGCAGATTTTGCGCCAGCCGGCGACCTGTTTCCACTGCCCGGTGGTGTCCTGGTCCTGGACGCATGCCCACATGCTGAGCACGTCCATGAGCTGCCAGTCGGTAAGGCCGGAGGTGCGGCCGCTGCCCCGCTCGATCATGGCCGCGCCACCGGGCCCTCCTCGGGCGCGGTCGGGTCGCGCAGTGGTGGCACCGGGCGGGACGCCATCGTGGACGGTCCGGCCATGGCCCACTGGACATCGGCCACCCGGGCCGCCGAGAAGGCGTCGGAGTGCTGGTACTTGGCGGCGATCAGGCCGGCGGCGTCGGCGAGGCGGCCGGTGGCGGGCACCATGCCCCACACCATCTCCACCGCGGCGGTCTGCGTCTCGTGGTGGGCCTGGAGGAACTGCACCAGCTCGACGAAGGCGTCGGCCGGGTTGGGGATCCGCGCCCGCATGTCGTCGGCGATGTACGACAGGTGCGGTGCGTAGTTGCGGGTCACCTCGTCCTGGAGCCGGTCGGCGAACTCCCGTAGCTGCCGGATGTCGGCCTCGATGCCGTCGTAGCCGCGTAGCCAGCCCGCCGGTTCGTTCTCCTCGGGGATCATCGACCCTCCCTGCCCGTCACCGCGCCGTTTCCCTGAGTGAGATTAGTGGCTCGCGGCGGATCCCGGCAGGGGGCGTACCCCGGGAAAAGGGTCAGCGGGGGAGGGCGGAGGCGCGCCACGCGCCCGGGCCGGCGACGGGCGTCGCGGCGGCCGGGCGGGCGCTGCGGGCCCAGTGCGACACCGCCGCCGGCGCGGCCGTGGCCGGCCGGGTCCGCACCATGATCGCGCCGACGAGGGCGGCCAGCTCCTCGGCGGTGGGCACCCCGCGGACGATCCGGAACAGCGGCTCATCGGCAGACATGACCCCAGGGTACGCGTCCAGAACTTGACCTTCGCCGCACAGTGGCGTGCCGGCGGTGTGACGGTCGGAGCTGGCGGGTACCGTCTCTGCGATGTCTGACGCGCTTCCCCAACTCGTCGCCGACCGGTACCGGCTTCTGTCGCCGCTCGGCCAGGGCGGCATGGGTCGGGTGTGGAAGGCGCGGGACGAGGTCCTGCACCGGGACGTGGCCATCAAGGAACTCGTCCCG
Organism: Micromonospora sp. HK10; assembly: GCF_000982955.1. GTDB lineage: Bacteria > Actinomycetota > Actinomycetes > Mycobacteriales > Micromonosporaceae > Micromonospora. Next base: position 5,008 of record NZ_KQ058649.1, read on the forward strand.
CCGCCCAGCCTCACCCCCGAGGAGCGGCGGGAGATGCGGGAACGTTCGCTGCGGGAGGCCCGGGCCATCGCCCGGCTCAACAACGTCAACGTGGTCCGCATCTTCGACGTGCTGCGCACCGACGGCGATCCGTGGATCGTGATGGAGTACGTGCCGTCGAAGTCGCTGCAGGACACCATCGCCGAGGACGGGCCGGTGTCGGCGGCGAAGGCGGTCCAGATCGGCCTCGGCGTGCTGGGCGCCTTGAAGGCCGCCCACAAGGCCGGCGTCATGCACCGCGACGTGAAGCCGGGCAACGTGCTGCTCGGCGACGACGGCCGGGTGGTGCTCACCGACTTCGGCCTGGCCACCATCCCCGGTGACCCGAACGTGACCCGCACCGGCATGGTGCTGGGCTCGCCGGCGTACATCGCGCCGGAGCGGGCGCGGGACGGCACGGCGGGCCCGGAGGCCGACCTCTGGTCGCTGGGCGCGACCCTCTACGCGGCCGTGGAGGGCAAGTCGCCGTACGCCCGGCCGTCGGCGATCGCCACGCTGGCGGCGCTGGCCACCGAGCCGCTGCCGCCGCCGAAGAACGCCGGTCCGCTCAAGCCGGTGCTGCAGGGACTGCTCCGCAAGGACCCGGCCGAGCGGATCAACGCCGAGGTGGCGGAGCGCCTGCTGCGCAAGGCCGGCGGGCGGCGCGCGAAGAGCATCTCGCTGCGGGACGGCGTACGCCGGCCGGGGCCGAACGGTCCGCGCGAGCCGCGCCCGCCGCTGGTGCCCGCGCCGCGCCCCGCCGACGGGTCCGTCGAGCGGCCGGCCAAGCCGGCCGCGTTCGCGCCGGGTACGGCCGCCGCTGCCGCCGCCGGCCCGGTGGCGCAGTCCGCCGCCACGGCCAAGGTGACTCCGCCGCCGGCCGAGCCGACCACGAAGCTCGACCGGTCCGCCGCGCCCGCCGCCGTCGAGGCCCCGGCGGACGACGCCGTCGCGGCCCTGGCCGAGACGCGGCTGGACGGCACGCCGGTGCCGGCCGCGCCGCCGCAGCCGCCGAAGAACCCGACGTCGGTCCTGGCGGAGCCGGTCAGTCCGGCGCCGTCGTCCGGCCGGGCCGCGGTCATCCCCGGTACGAAGCCGGAGCGCAACCGGCGCAACCTGCTGATCGGCGCGCTGGTCGCGTTGGTGCTGGTGGGCCTGGCGGTGGCGGTGCCGCTGCTCAACCGCGGCGACGGCGAACAGGGCGGTGGACAGCCCTCCGCCCCGACCTCGGCCGCTTCGGCCGCGCCTCCGGGCCCGACCGGTGACGCCTCGGGGGCCGCATCCAGCTCGGCCGCCCCGACCAGCGCCGCGCCCAGCCAGACCCCCTCGGTGGCCCCGTCCGCCACCGGGTTCGCGCTGCCGGCCGGCTGGACCTATTACAAGGGCCCGAACGGTTTCCGGGTCCCGCTGCCGGCCGGGTGGCGCAGCAGCAACGGAAACAACTCGGTGACCTTCAGCGAGCCCAACGGGCTGCGCCGGCTCTATGTCCAGTGGACCAGCTCGCCGGAGAAGGATGCCTACGCGGACTGGAAGAGCAAGGAACCGTACCGGCACAACTACGTCCGAAACTACCAGTACCTCAGCATCACCCCCTGTGACGCGTACCGGACCTGCGCGGACTGGGACTGGCTGGAGACACGGAGCGGCGCCCGGATCCACGTCCGCAACCGCGGCATGGCCACCGCCAGCAACCGGGGCTACGCGCTGCGCTGGGAGGTTCCGGCGAGCGACTGGGACGCCAACCTGGGCAACTGGGCGAACATCACCAAGGGCTTCCAGCCGGACCGGCAGGACTGAGCTGGGGAATCCCACTGCCGCGAAACTGATTCGCATGGCCTTGCGCCGTACGGGGTACTGGACCCGTGACGACGGAAGGAGGTACGACATGCGTTACCGACACAGGGACACCGGGCCCCGGCTGGCGCTGTGGATGCTGGTCGCGCTCGGGGACGTCGTCCTGCTGCTGGTGAGCGCCGGCATCTCCGCGCTGGTGGCGGCGATCGGTGTCGTGGCCCTCGTCGTCGCGGGGGTGGCGGGCTGGCGGCTGGCCCGCCGGACCACCCTGACCGGGCGGGGCGCGGTGTCCGTGCCGACCGCCTCGCGACGCCGGGCCTGACCGCGCACGCAGACGACAACGGCGGCAGCCGGACCGAGGTCCCGCTGCCGCCGAGCGCTGTGTCGGGGTAGCTCAGGTGTTGTTCGCCAGGGCGATCAGGCGGCTCCGGTCACCGTTCCAGTAGTTGCGGTCCACGTTGCCGCTGATCCCGGAGACCGAGCCGCTGGAGGTGTACTGCCAGAAGCTCCAGACCGGGGCGCCGGCCGGCAGGGTGCCCGCCGAGCTGGCCCAGCGAGCGACCCAGAGCGGGTGGTTGGCCCACGGCGCGGACCAGCTGCCGGTGCACTGGTTCCACCAGCTGGTGGTGGTGTAGATGACCGCGTACCGGGAGGTGCGGGCCTTGTAGCGGCTGAGGAAGTCGCTGATCCAGGTCCGCATGGCCGACGTGGTCTTGCCGTAGCAGTAGCCACCGCTGTACGGGTTCGCCTCCAGGTCGAGGGCGGCCGGCAGGGTGCGGCTGTCCGCCGACCAGGCGCCGCCGTTGCTGGCCAGGTAATCGGCCTGGGCCGCGCCGCCGGAGATGTTCGGCCGGGCGAAGTGGTACGCGCCGCGGATCACGCCGGCGTTGTAGGCGTTCACGTAGTTGGCGTTGAAGGCCGAGTCCTTGTAGCTGGTGCCCTCGGTGGCCTTGATGTAGGCGAACTGGATGCCCGCGTTCCGCACGCTGGTCCAGTTGATCGAGCCCTGGTAGTGCGAGACGTCGATGCCAGGGGTGGTCGCGGCGGCGGCCGGTCCGGCCGTGGCGACGAGGGCCGCGGCCGCGGTGGCGGCGACGGTGAGGCCGGTGGCGAGCAGCCGGCGTACGGAGAGTCGGGGGTGGGCCATTGATGCCTCCAGGGACGTCAAATGATTGACGCCTATCTTTGGAGGTAACTGCCCTAGATCGCAAGGGGCCTTAAAGAAATTTTCATAGAAGGTCGTCGTGATGTCGGCGGGGCCGCACCGGGAGTTGGCTCAGCGGAGGGCGCCCGGGTCCAGCGACCAGCGGAAGGGCTCGGCCATGTGCAAGGTCTCACCGGCCTTGGCGACCCGGTCCTCGACGTAGTGTTCCCCGTCCAGCCGGTGCAGCCGCAACGAGTGGCTGTCGCCGTCCTGCTCTACGAGCAGGTACCACGGGATCCGGGCGATGGCGTAGAGCTGCATCTTGAGCAGGCGGTCGGCGGCAGCATTACCTGGCGACACGATTTCACCGACGAGGAACACCCGGTTTGCGTCGAGGTACGTGCCTTCGTCGTCGGCGTCCGTGACCACGAGGTCCGGAATGACGATGCGGTCGACCCCGAGCCGGACGTTGATCGCGTCGTAGACCGAGAGTCCTTCCGACTCCGCTGCCGCCTCGATGCTGTTCGCCAGTCGTCGTGCCACCCGCTGGTGCCGTCGGCTCGGGGCAGGGCTCACGATCAGGCTCCCGTCGAGCAGTTCGATCCGGTCCGGCGTCTCGCCCAGGGCGAGGTAGTCGGCCTCGGTCCAGAGGCCGACGTGGTGCGCGAAGGGCTCCAGCGGAGCTGCACTCACCGGCGTTCACCTCCCGTTCCGACCGCCACCCGATCAGTCTCACACCATACGAGCCGCTGGCTCCGGAGCGACACCGGTTCGCCGGGTAGGCTCCCGGCTCATGCCCCTCCTCGACGGCCTGCGCACGATCTGGGACACCTTGCTGGCCGCGCAGCCCGACCCACCGCCGCTGCTGGTCCTGCTCACCGCGGTGGTCGCGGTCGCGGTCGTCGCCACCCGGCTGCCCTGGCGGATCGCCCGCAACGCGGTGACCATCGCCCACGAGGGCGGCCACGCGCTGGTCGCGCTCCTCACCGGGCGGAAGCTGCGCGGCATCCGGCTGCACTCGGACACCTCCGGGCTGACCCTCTCCGCCGGGCGCCCCACCGGGCCCGGGATGATCCTCACCCTGCTCGCCGGCTACGTGGCGCCCGCGCTGCTCGGCCTGGGCGGGGCCTGGCTGCTCGCCGGCAACCGGATCACCCTGCTGCTCTGGCTCGCGGTGGCCCTGCTGCTGGCCATGCTGGTGCTGATCCGCAACGTCTTCGGGGTGCTCTCCCTGCTGGTCACCGGCGGCGTGGTGCTCGCCGTCTCCTGGTACGCGTCGCCGCAGGTGCAGGCCGCCTTCGCCTGGACGTCGGTCTGGTTCCTGCTGTTCGGCGGCGTACGCCCGGTGATCGAGCTGCAACGGTTGCGCAGCCGGGGGCGGATGCCGGAGTCCGACGCCGACCAGCTCGCCCGGCTCACCCCGTTCCCGCCGCTCTTCTGGGTGGGCGTGTTCCTGCTATTCAGCATCGCCGCGCTGGCCGTCGGCGCGCTGCTGCTCGCCGGACCGATCCTCACCGACGCCGGGTTGACCGGCTGAGCGCGGAGGCCGGGCCCCGGGGCGGCCCCGCGCCGGAGCCGGGCAGAAGGAGCCGGGCAGAAGGAGCCGGGCAGAAGGAGCCGGGCAGAAGGAGCCGGGCAGAAGAAGCCGGGCAGAATCGGACGGATGCGGTATCTGATCATCGGGGCGGGCGCGGTCGGCGGCACCATCGGCGTACGGCTGGCTGACGCCGGCCGGGACGTCACGCTGGTGGCCCGCGGCGCACACCTGAACGCGATCCGGGCGCGCGGCCTGACCCTGCGTACGCCCGACGGCCCGCGGACCGGCCGGCTGCCGGCGGTGGCCGGGCCCGGCGACCGGCCGTTGCCCGCCGACACCGTGCTGGTGCTGACCGTCAAGTCGCAGGACACCGAGGCCGCGCTGGCCACCTGGGTGGACACCCCGGTCGAGGGCGGTGGCACGGCGGGTGAGCGGCTGCCGATCGTCCTGGCCCAGAACGGCGTCGCCAACGAACGCGCCGCGCTGCGCCTCTTCGCCCGGGTGCACCCGGTCTGCGTCTGGTTGCCCGCCACCCACCTGGAACCCGGGGTGGTGGTCGCCAACGGGTACCCGCATCCCGGCATGCTGCACCTGGGCCGCTACCCGTCCGGCTCCGACGACACCAGCCGGGCCGTCGCCGCCGACCTGACCGCCGCCGGCTTCGTCGCCCCGGTCCGCGACGACGTGCTGCGCTGGAAGTACGGCAAGCTGCTCGGCAACCTCGGCAACGGGTTGCAGGCGCTGCTTGGCCGGGACATCCCCGCCCCGCTGGCCGCCCGGGTACGCGCCGAGGGGGAGGCCGCGCTGGCCGCCGCGGGCATCCCGCACACCACCCCGGAAGAGGAGGCCGCCGAGCGAGGCGACCGGGTCCAGCACCGGCCGGTCGACGGCGGGCAGCGGGCCGGCGGCTCGACCTGGCAGAGTCTGGCCCGGGGCGCCGGATCCGCCGAGGCCGACCACCTCAACGGCGAGATCGTGCTGCTCGGCCGGCTGCACGGGGTGCCGACGCCGGCCAACGCCGCCGTGCAGGCCGCCGTCCGCCGGGCCGTGCGCGAACGGATCGCGGCCGGCGAGTTCCCCCGCGCCGAACTGGAAAAAATGATCGGCTGAGCGGGCAACCGCACCGGTCCCGCCAGGCGTCTCTCCGGCGACGTGCAACGGGGGAGGTAACAGGGTGCCGGACGCCGACGGGTTCGACGAGTTCTACCGGGACACCCGGCAGCGGCTGCTCGGCGTCGTCTACGTCCTCACCGGCAACCTGGCGGAGGCCCAGGACGCTGTGCAGGAGGCGTACATCCGGGCCTGGCAGCGCTGGTCGACGGTGTGCCGGTACGACGACCCCGAGGCGTGGGTGCGGGTGGTGGCCAGCCGGATCGCGGTGAGCCGCTGGCGCAGCCTGCGCAGCCGGGCCCGGGCGTACCTGCGGCACGGTGCGGACGAGAGCGTTCCAGGCCCCGGCACCGACACGCTGGAGGTGGTGGCGGCGCTGCGCCAGCTGCCCGAGGAGCAGCGCGTCGCCATCGCCCTGTACTACCTGCTCGGCATGCCGGTGGCCGAGGTGGCCCGGGAGACCGACGCCCCGGTCGGCACGGTGAAGGCCCGGCTGTCCCGGGGGCGCGCCGCGCTCGCCGGGCTGCTCAAAGTCGTGGAGCTGGAGGACGCCGCCGATGCGTGACGAATTCGTCGACCTGGTGAGCCGGGACCTGCGGCGGGTCCGCTGGGCCGAGCCCGCGGAACTCCGGGCCCGGGCCCGGCGGCGGAGCCGGCGTACGGCCGCGGCGACCGCGATAGCCGTACTGGCTGTCGCGTCGTCGGCCGTGGCGGTGGCCGCCCGTCCCGACCCGGCGCCCACGGTCGCCGGCCCGATGAGCGGGTTTGATTCCCCAGGGGCCGAACTCCCCTCGATCGTGCTGCTGTCCGGGAGCGACCTGCCGGTGCGCGCCAACATCCAGCTCGGTGACATCGGCCTCGGCGAGCCGGTACGGGTCGACCCGCTGCTGGAGACGTGCGCCAAGGCGAACGGGGTGCCGCTGGAGCTGGTGACGTCGCGCTACTCGCGGTCACGCAATCTGCTCCAGGCATCGGCGTCGGGCCAGGACGGCACCGGCGGGCTGCCGGTCCTCGCCCAGGACGTGTACCGGATGGGGCGGGCCGGCTCTGCGCAGGTCTTCGCCGACCTCGACCGGTATGTGCGGGCCTGCGCCAGCTGGCGGCAGACGACCCCGGCGGAGCGGGACGGGCTCAGCGGAACGGTGTCCATCCAGCACAGTTGGCAGGTGGTGGAGCGGGACTTCGCCGGCGACCGCTCGATGCTGCTGCGGCACACCGAGGCACCCGCGCCGAGCCCGCAGGTCGTGCAGCCGACGGCCGGCGAGGATCTGCGCGCGGTCGTGCAGGTCGGGGATCTGGTCACCGTGCTCGCCCCGCAGGGGGGCGTGCGCAACCGGTCCGTACCGCTGGTGGACGGCGACGAACTCCGCGCCCTCGGCCGCACCGCCGCAACCCGGATGTGCGCCATCACCAGCCCACCCTGCTGACGCGCCGAGGCCCGCGCCGGACGTCCGGCGCGGGCCTCGACGGCATCCGCTACAGCGGGATGTTGCCGTGCTTCTTCGGCGGCAGCGTCTCGCGCTTGCTGCGCAGCACCCGCAGCGCCCGGACGATCTGCACCCGGGTCTCGTGCGGCGGGATCACCGCGTCGACGTAGCCACGCTCGGCGGCGATGTACGGGTTGGCCAGGGTGTCCTCGTACTCGGCGATCTTCTCGGCCCGGACGGCGGCCGGGTCCTCGGCGTTGGTCAGCTCCGAGCGGTAGAGGATGTTCACCGCGCCCTGCGCACCCATCACCGCGATCTGCGCGGTCGGCCAGGCGAAGTTCAGGTCCGCACCGAGGTGCTTGGAGCCCATCACGTCGTACGCGCCGCCGTAGGCCTTGCGGGTGATCACGGTGACCTTCGGGACGGTGGCCTCGGCGTACGCGTAGATGAGCTTCGCGCCGCGGCGGATGATGCCGTCCCACTCCTGCCCGGTGCCGGGCAGGAAGCCGGGCACGTCCACGAAGGTCAGCACCGGGATGTTGAACGCGTCACAGGTCCGCACGAAGCGGGCCGCCTTCTCCGACGCGGCGATGTCCAGCGTGCCCGCGAAGTGCATCGGCTGGTTGGCGACCACCCCCACCGGGCGTCCCTCCACCCGGCCGAAGCCGACCACGAGGTTCTGCGCGTAGAGCGGCTGGACCTCCAGGAACTCGCCGTCGTCGAGGACGTGCTCGATGACCCGGTGGATGTCGTACGGCTGGTTGGCCGAGTCCGGGATGAGGGTGTCCAGCGCCCGGTCCTCGTCCGTGATGTCGAGCTCCGCGTCAGCGTCGAAGACCGGCGGCTCGTCCAGGTTGTTCGACGGCAGGTACGACAGCAGCGCCTTGACGTACTCGATCGCGTCCTCCTCGTCGGTGCCGAGGTAGTGCGCGTTGCCGCTGCGCGAGTTGTGGGTCCGGGCGCCGCCCAGCTCCTCCATGCCGACGTCCTCGCCGGTGACCGTCTTGATCACGTCGGGACCGGTGATGAACATGTGCGAGGTCTGGTCGACCATCACGGTGAAGTCGGTGACGGCCGGCGAGTAGACCGCGCCACCCGCGCACGGTCCCATGATCAGGGAAATCTGCGGGATGACGCCGCTGGCCCGCACGTTGCGGAAGAAGATCTCGCCGTAGAGGCCGAGCGAGGCGACCCCCTCCTGGATCCGCGCGCCGCCGGAGTCGTTGATGCCGACGACCGGGCAGCCGATCTTCATGGCCAGGTCCATCACCTTGACGATCTTCTCGCCGAAGACCTCGCCCAGCGAGCCGCCGAAGACCGTGAAGTCCTGCGCGAAGACGCAGACCTGCCGGCCGTCCACGGTGCCGTAGCCGGTCACCACGCCGTCGCCGTACGGGCGGGTCCGCTCCAGCCCGAAGTTGGTGGACCGGTGCCGGGCCAACCCGTCCAGCTCGACGAAGGAACCCTCGTCGAGCAGCATCTCGATCCGCTCGCGGGCGGTCCGCTTGCCCCGCGCGTGCTGCTTCTCGACCGCACGGGCCGACCCGGCGTGCACCGCCTCGTCGACCCGACGGTCCAGGTCCGCCAGCTTCCCGGCCGTCGTGTGGATGTTGATCCCGGTCTCGGTAGTCACCCAGGGAATATAACGATGGTTCACCAGGACGCCGCTGTGCAGTGCGCCTCACCCGCTTCCGACCGACCCGACCGCCGGCGGGCCGTAGGCTGGCGGGATGCCCGGCTCGCCGTACACCGATCTGGACCGTCCGCCGCTGTCCGCGGCCCGGCTGCGGCGCGCGCTGGTCGCCCCGTACGGGCCCTGGCGCCGCCTGGAGCTGGTCGCCGAGACCGGCTCGACCAACGCCGACGTGGTCGCGGCGGCGCAGACCGGTGCGGCGGAGGGCCTCGTGCTGGTCGCCGAGCGGCAGACCGCCGGGCGGGGCCGGCGCGGCCGGGTCTGGCAGTCGCCGCCGCGGGCCGGCCTCGCGACCAGCGTCCTGCTCCGGCCCGGCGAGGCCGTCGCCGAGCGCGGCTGGTCACCCGTGCCGCCCTCGGGGTACGGCTGGCTCCCGCTGCTCGCCGGGGTCGCGCTGGTCGAGGCGGTGGCCCGGCTGGCCGAGCTGGACGCCCGGCTGAAATGGCCGAACGACCTGCTCATCGACGGCGCCAAGTGCGCCGGGGTGCTCGCCGAGGCGGTGCCGGGCGGCTCCCCGACCCAGCCCCCCGCCGTCGTGGTGGGCATCGGCCTGAACGTCACGCTCCGCGCCGACGAGCTGCCGGAGAACCCGACCGGGCTGCCGGCCACCTCGCTCCAGCTCGCCGGGGCCGCGGCCACCGACCGGGACCCGCTGCTGCGGGCCCTGCTCCGCGCCGTCGCCGACTGGTACGACCGCTGGCGCGACGCCGGCGGCGACGCGGTGACCAGCGGCCTGCGGGACGCGTACGTGGCGGCCTGCGCCACCGTCGGCCGCCAGGTCCGGGTGCTCCTGCCGGACGGCAGCGAGGTGCACGGCACCGCCACCGGGGTGGACGCCGACGGGCAGCTGCTGGTCGACGGTCCGGCCGGGGAGCTGCGCCTCGCCGCCGGAGACGTGCTGCACCTGCGCTGACTGTGCGGCCGGGCCGCCCGGCCACCGTCGACACCCGCCGAGCGGTGCCGGACGGGCGCCGTCGACACCCGCCGAGCGGTGGCGGGCGCCGTCAACACCCGCTGCACGCTGGCGGGCGGGTGCCGTCAACACCCGCCGCGCGGCTGATCCGCCGGGGTGCGCCGACCGGTTACGGTCAGCGCGTCCTGTTCTGCGAGGAGGTTCCCGTGGCGTTCCCTGAAGACGTGCTCACCGAGGACGAGCACGTCGTGTTGCACCTGCACCCGCACTGGAAGGCCCTGATCCGGCCGATCCTGGTGCTGGTGCTCGCCGTCGCGGCGGTGGTCGCCGGCTGGGCCCTGCTGCCGGCGGGCGACGGCGGCACGATCGCGCTCTACGTGATCGCCGCGCTCGGCCTGGTGCTGGTGCTCTGGCTCGGCCTGTGGCCGTTCCTGATCTGGCGCACCACCCACTACCTCTTCACCAACGAGCGGGTGCTGTTGCAGGAGGGTGTCTTCTCCCGCAACCGGCGGGACCTGCCGCTGACCCGGATCAACGACCACTCCATGCACCAGAAGTTCGTGGAGCGGCTGCTGGGCTGCGGCACGCTGACCATCGAGTCGGCCGGCGAGCGGGGCCAGTCGGTGCTCAACGACGTGCCGGGCGTGGACCGGGTGCAGACGAAGCTCTACGAACTCGTCGAGGCCCACCACGACAAGCACAGCCTCGGCGACGGCGAGATGCGGGAGATCCTCGCCGACATGCGCGACGGCAAACCCCTCCGCGACCCCTCCGCCTAACCCCCACCCACTTTCCCACTGGTTGGGGCAGGGCTGGCCGGCTTGCTGCGGCCCCTCACCTGCCACCCCCGGCGCCGCCGCGTTGATCACGAAGTTGTTGTCCCGGCATCCCCGGCTGCGGGCAACAACTTCGTGATCGCTGGGGCTGGGCCGGCAGAGCGGGGCAGGGTCAGTGGCGGGGAAGGTGGGGTGGGATGGGTTGGAGTTCGATGGTGAGGTCGGCTTTGAAGGCGCGGCCCAGCGCGTCCGCCGATGCCGGGCGGCCCTGCGGGGGCGCGTAGTCGCGCCGGTCGCCGATCCGTTCCGGTCGGGTGCCGGGACGGGGCTCGGTCTCCTCCAACTCGCTGACCGACTCGGCCAGCTCCGCCACCGGGTCCAGCTCGGCCACGTTGTCCCACTCGTCACGCGGGATGCTGTGCCAGGTCTCCTCGGCGTGCTGCGGCACCGGCTGGAAGACGAAGGTCCGGTAGGACCAGAAGCGGAACAGGGTGGCCAGCAGGACGCCGCCGGTCTTCGCGACGTTCAGCATCAGCAGGCTGGTCACGCCGAGGCCGTACTTCGCCGCCGCGAGTACGCCCAGCTCGATCACCAGGCCCGTGGCGTTGAACACGAAAAATAGGACGTACTCCCGCTTCAGCGCCGATTTCGGGCGATCCCGGTACGTCCAGTGTCGGTTCATCAGATATGACGTGATCGTCGCGATGATCGTCGCGATGACGGTCGCCTTGAGTTGGCCGTCGCGGAAAACCGTGAGTGCCAGCGCATTGAACACCGCGTAATTGATGACGGTGTTGATGCCGCCGACGATGCCGAATTTGAGCGCCTCGTGGACGAACTTCTGCCAGCGCTCGGGCAGCAGACGGACAAGAGGCATGCGGAACACCTTAGGGCAGCGGGCAGGGCCGTCTCGGCCCGGCGGGACGGAGTGGGCGGTTGGTCACGCCCCGGACTTCCGGTCGTGGCTCGGTGCCGGAACGGCGGGTGTTCCCGCCTCGACGAAAACGAACCGCCGGTACGACCAGAATCGGAACAGCGTCCCGAGGCCGGTGCCGACAACGAAGCTGGCGATGTTGTCGGCCAGTGGGGTCTGGAACACCCCCGGCCAGAGGGCGCCCAGCCCGTAGCGGCTGACGGCGAGGCAGCCCACGGCGATGCCGAGACCCACGCCGTTGAAGAAGAAGAAGAGGGCGTACTCCCGGGCCGGGTGGGAGCGCTGGCGGTGCCGCCAGGTCCAGAACCGGTTGCCGAGGAACGCGACGGTCGCCGCGACGACCGTGGCGATCGTCTTCGCCGCGACCGGCGGCACGTGCCGGACGCTGGCCAGGTAGTTGAAGAGTGCGAAGTCGACGAGGAAGGCGAGCCCGCCCACGGTGGCGAACTTGCTCATCTCGTGGATCAGATGGCCGAAGCGGTCGAGCAGCGCGCCGAGCGGCCCCCGACGGGTCCGCGGCGGCACCGTCCGGTTCCGGGTCATCGTGGCGGCCACTCGCAGAGAGTACCGGTTTGACGCTCGTGGGAGCGGTAACACCGACAACCGGGGACGCGGCCGGCGGCCGGCCGTCCGGCGACGGCCGGCATCCGCCGGTGCGGTCGACTGCTCAAGGTGATCTCCGTGAGCGGAGCGTAACCGGATCCGGCGCAATTGTGGACCGGATCACGGAATCGTCGTTCGTGACACCGGCGTGCGGTTACCCGCATCGTGCACCTCGCGACCCTCGGCGCTGACGGTGCCCGCCGAAGGTTCTCCGCAAGATTTGCGTGAAACTGCGCGCGAAAGCGGGTAAGAGATCGCGATGCCGCAGCGTGGCCGTACCTTGTGCAGTTCTTCACAACCAGTCCCACTGACTCGCGAGGCAGCCCGGTTTACGCTGAGCCCAATCCCAGGTTTCCACGACGGCGGCGTTCTCGTTCGCCAGTACTCGTGCATCCCATACATCGGTCAGCGTCGACCACAAGGAGATGTGACATGGTTGCTCCGGCTACTGTTCGGGGTATCGATCAGGCCCCGACGTCCCACCCCAAACTGCTCGCCTGGGTTCGTGAGGTCGCGGAACTGACCACCCCCGACCGGGTGGTCTGGGTGGACGGGTCCGACGAGGAGTGGCGTCGCCTCACCGACGAACTCGTCGAGAACGGCACCCTGATCCGGCTGAACCCCGAGAAGAAGCCCAACTCGTTCTACGCGCGGACGGACCCGACGGACGTCGCCCGGGTCGAGGAGCGCACCTTCATCTGCTCGGTCGACGAGGCGGACGCCGGACCCACCAACAACTGGATGGCGCCGGCCGAGATGAAGCGGACCATGACGGAGCTGTACCGCGGCTGCATGCGCGGGCGCACGATGTACGTCATCCCGTTCTGCATGGGCCCCGTCGAGGCGGAGAGCCCGATGTTCGGCGTCGAGATCACCGACAGCCCGTACGTGGTGGCCTCGATGCGGATCATGACCCGGATGGGCGCGAAGGTCCTCGAGGCGATGGGCGACGACGCGGACTTCGTGCACGCGCTGCACTCGATCGGCGCCCCGCTCGCCCCGGGCCAGCAGGACGTGGCCTGGCCCTGCAACGACACGAAGTACATCTCGCACTTCCCGGAGACCCGGGAGATCTGGTCGTTCGGCTCCGGCTACGGCGGCAACTCGCTGCTGGGCAAGAAGTGCTACTCGCTGCGCATCGCCAGCGTGATGGGGCGCGACGAGGGCTGGCTCGCCGAGCACATGCTGATCCTCAAGATCACCTCGCCGGAGGGCAAGGTGTACCACGTCGCGGGCGCCTTCCCGTCGGCCTGCGGCAAGACGAATCTGGCCATGCTGGAGCCGACCATCCCGGGCTGGAAGGTCGAGACCATCGGCGACGACATCGCCTGGATGCGCTTCGGCCCCGACGGTCGCCTCTACGCGGTCAACCCGGAGTACGGCCTCTTCGGCGTCGCGCCCGGCACCGACTGGAAGACCAACGCCAACGCGATGCGGACCCTGGACCGCGGCAACTCCATCTTCACCAACGTGGCGCTGACCGACGACGGCGACATCTGGTGGGAGGGCATGGGTGAGCCGCCGGCGCACCTGATCGACTGGAAGGGCAACGACTGGACGCCGGAGAGCGACAACCTCTCCTCGCACGCGAACAGCCGGTTCTGCACCCCGATCACGCAGTGCCCCATCCTCGCCGAGGACTACTACGACCCGAACGGCGTGCCGATCGACGCGATCCTCTTCGGCGGCCGTCGCCGGGACACCATCCCGCTGGTCACCGAGGCGCGGGACTGGGTGCACGGCGTGTACATGGGCGCCACGCTCTCCTCGGAGACCACCGCCGCCGCGTCCGGCGCGGTCGGCGTGGTGCGCCGCGACCCGATGGCCATGCTGCCGTTCATCGGCTACCACGCCGGCGACTACTTCCGGCACTGGATCGAGATGGGCAAGGGCGCCGACGGCGACGAGGCGAAGCTGCCCAAGATCTACTACGTCAACTGGTTCCGGAAGGACGCGGAGGGCAACTTCCTCTGGCCCGGCTTCGGGGAGAACTCCCGGGTGCTCAAGTGGATCATCGAGCGGCTCGAGGGGCGGGCCGAGGCGGTCGAGACTCCGATCGGCATGGTCCCGGCCCAGGACGCGCTGGACGTCGAAGGGCTGGACATGACCCCCGAGGACGTCCGGATCGCCCTGAAGGTCGACCCCGAGGAGTGGCGCAAGGAGCTGCCGCTGGTCACCGAGTGGTTCGAGAAGTTCGGCGACAAGCTGCCCGGCGTCCTCTGGGCCGAGCTGGACGCGCTGCGCGCCCGGCTCGACGCGGAGCCGCAGAAGTAGAGGTGTGCCGGTTGCCCCCAGCGGGCAACATCGGATGCCATGAGGACGGCCGCCGAACCTGTCGAGGTCCGGCGGCCGTCCGCCGTCCGGGCGCTGACCACGCTGCTCGCCGTCACCGCGGCGGCCACCGTCGTGGTCGAGCTGCTCAATTACTGGTACGCCCCGGAGCAGGAGTTCGGTCTCGCCGTACGCACCGGCTGGGCGATGCTGCGCTCCCTCGCCTTCCTGGTGCTGATCGGCCACGTCAAGCGCGGTCGGGTGGCGGCGCGACCGTTCGGGCTGATCCTCGCGGTGACCACGGTCTTCGCGGTGGGACGGCTGGTCGTGCCCCGGTCGGGGGTGCCACCGCTGCCCGGCCTGCTCGGGTTCGGGGTGCTCACCGCGCTCTGCGTCGCCGTGGTGGTGCTGCTCTACCGGTCCGACGCGGTACGCGGGCACCTGGTCCGGCACCGCAAGGGCCTGGTGATCTCCGATGGGGTCATCTCCTGGCGGGAGGTCACCCCGAAGCGTCCACCGGTCACCGGCTGGCTGCTCACCGCCCGGGTCGCCGCGTTCACCTACAGCCCGCTCATGCTGGTCCCGGCGCTGATCGCGGCCGGCTCCATCCTGGACGGCCGGCTCAGCGCCGTACCGGCCGTGCTGGGCTGGTTCGCCGCCGGCATCCTGGTCAGCTACCTGGTCCTGTTCGGCACCGCGTTCCTGCTGCGGGAACGGGCCTGGGCTCGCCGCTTCCTGATCGTGATCACCCTCGGCACCCTGGCCGTGCACCTCCCGCTCTGCTGGTGGCTCCTCGGCCTGGACGGCCTCGTCCGCGACGGCGCCCCCCTCCTGGCGGCGGCCCTGCTGACCCTCTACTCCCTCCACCGCGCCGCTCACCCCCACCCCCACCCCACCGCCCATTGATCAAACCCGTCGCATCCTCACCGCCCACCCCCCACCGCCCCCACCGCCCCTGTTGATCAAGCCCGTCGTACCTCACCCCTCCGCCGCCCCCCACTGCCCCTGTTGATCAAGGACTTTGCGTCCGTGATGGCCCGGCGGCCGACGCAAACTCCTTGATCAACTTCCCCGGTGGGGGGCGCGGTGGGTGGGGGAGGCAGGGTGGGTGGTGGGCGCGGCGGGGGTGGGGTGCGGGTCGGGGCGGGGAGGATGGCGGGGTGTGGGATGTGATCGTGGTGGGGGCGGGGCCGGCCGGGGCGGCGGCGGCGCTGGGCGCGCGGCGGGCCGGGGCGGAGCGGGTCCTGCTGCTGGACCGGTACGACTTTCCCCGGGACAAGGCCTGCGGCGACGGGATCGCCGCGCACGCGCTGGACGTCCTCGCCGAACTGGGCGTGACCGGGGCGGTCGACGGCTACGCCCCGCTGCCCGCGCTGCGGCTCGTCGGACCGGGCGGTGGGGCGGTGGCCCGGACGCTGCCCCGGCCCGCGTACACGGTGCCCCGGCGGGTGTTCGACGCGCGCCTGGTCACGGCGGCGGTGGCGGCCGGCGCGGAGCTGCGCCGGCACACCGTACGCCGGGTGGAGCAGCATGCGGACCGGGTGGTGCTCGACGGGGAACTGGCCGCGCGGGCGGTGGTCGGGGCCGACGGCGCCGGCTCGATCCTGCGCCGGGCGCTGGGTCACCCGGCGAACCCGGACCGCCACCTCGCGCTCGCCATCCGTGGCTACGCCCCCGCCCTGCCCGGCCCGCCCGAGCAGCTCATCGTCACCTCGTCGGCGCGCTGGCCGGCGTACGCCTGGTCTTTTCCGATCGGCGACGGCCGGGCGAACGTCGGGTACGGGGAGGTGTTGCGGGGCGAGCCGGTGACCCGGGCCCACCTGCTGGACCGGCTGGCCGACCTGCTCCCCGGCGTCGATCCGGCCACGGCGACCGACCTGCGCGCGCACCACCTGCCGCTCTCCACCCACCGGCCGGCGCCGGGCCGGGGCCGGGTGGTGCTGGCCGGCGACGCGCTCTCGTTGATCAACCCGTTCACCGGCGAGGGGATCTTCTACGCGCTGCGTTCCGGGGCACTGGCCGGGGCGGCGGCGGCCGGCACCCCCGCCCACGCGGCCCGCCGGTACGCCGAGGCGCTGCGCGACCGGCTCGGCACGCACCTGCGGCACAGCTCGGTCGCGGCCTGGCTGGCCCGCCGGCGGTGGGTGGTCGACGCCGCGGTCCGGGCGGCCCGCCGCGACGACCGGGTCTACCGGACGGTGGTGGAGCTGGGGCTGGGCGACGGGCGGCTCGACGCCCGCACCCTGGCCCGGATCGGCGCGGGCGTCGTGGCGCGGGATCGGCCACCGCGCCACTGATCTTCAATCCGGGTCGCTACCCTGCAAGGTGATGACTGTGCGGAAACTCCTCTACTCCGTCTACGAGCGCCGGCTGACGGCGAAGCTCGCGGGCAAGCCGGTGCCCCGGCACGTCGGCGTGATGTGCGACGGCAACCGCAGGTGGGCCCGGGAGATGGGCTTCGTCGATCCGAACGACGGCCACCGGATGGGTGCCGAGCGGATCAAGGAGCTGCTGCGCTGGTGCGACGCGGCCGGGGTCGGGCACGTGACCCTCTGGCTGCTGTCCACGGACAACCTGGCCCGGCCGGCCGCCGAGCTGGACCCGCTGCTCCAGATCATCGAGGACCTGAGCACCGAGCTGGCCAAGGAGGGCAACCCCTGGCGGCTGCGCATGGTGGGCGCGCTCGACGTGCTGCCGGCGCACCACGCCGCCGCGCTCAAGGCGGCCGAGGAGCGCACCCGGGGCCGCAGCGGCGGCGCTCAGGTCAACATCGCCGTCGGGTACGGCGGCCGGCGCGAGATCGCCGACGCGGTCCGTTCGCTGCTGCTGGAGCACGCGGCGGCCGGCGGCACGATCGAGGAGCTGGCCACCTCGATCGACGTCGACCACATTTCCGAGCACCTCTACACCAAGGGCCTGCCCGACCCGGATCTGATCATCCGGACCAGCGGGGAGCAGCGCCTCTCGGGCTTCATGCTCTGGCAGAGCGCCCACTCCGAGTTCTACTTCTGCGAACTCAACTGGCCCGACTTCCGCCGCGTGGACTTCCTCCGCGCGCTCCGCTCCTACGCCACCCGCCAGCGCCGCTTCGGCGCCTGACCCCGCCCCTCGCCGTCCACCCGGAGCGCGGGCGGGTCAGGGAAGGTGGGGGAGGGCGGCGGTGAGGAAGGCGCCGAGGGCGGCGGGGGAGTCGAGGGTGAGGTCGGCGGCGTCGGCGACCTCGTGGCCGGTCTCCGGGTTGGCGACGGCCACGCAGACGCCGATGAACTCCGGGTCGGCGGCGGCCCGGGCGCGCAGCGCGGCGAACGCCTTGATGTCGGAGACGTCGTCGCCGAAGTACCAGGCACCGCCGGCGTCCCGGATCACCTCGCCGATGACCATGCCCTTGTCCCGGTCGACCGGGGGCTTCAGCTCCAACACCATCCGCCCGGCCTGGCAGCGCAGACCGAGCCGCTCGGCGTTGGCCCGGCCCCACTCCTGCACCAGGTCGCCGAGGTGCGGGGCGGTCCGCCAGTGCAGGGCGACGGAGAGCCGCTTGAACTCGACCAGGGCGCCGGGCGGCAGTTCGGCGCGGGCCCGGTCGGCCAGCTCGGACATGGTGGGCACCCAGGGCAGCGCGGCGGGCTCGGTGACCGTCTCGCCACCGGAGTGGCTGTGCTCCAGGCCGTAGAGCCCGTACAGGTCGATGCCGTCGAGGCCGCCGAGCTGGTCGCGGAGGAACTCCACCGGGCGCGCGGAGACGATGGCGATCCGGCGTACCCGCGGGGCGAGCGCCGCCAGCGCGGTGAGCACCCGGGGAGCGGGCCGGACCGTGGTGGGATCGTCGTCGACCGGCGCGAGGGTGCCGTCGAAGTCGAAGAAGAGCACCACGTCCCGCGCGCGTGCCGCGGTGGCACGCCACGCGTGCTCGGCGTCCAACGGGGTCCTCGGCGGCTGGTTGCCCAGATTCAACGGCGGCACGCGCGTCAGCGTACCCCGCGCCGGGCGGGGTATTCGTGGCCGCGACGTGGCCGGCCAGGCGGTGGTCAGCGTTCGGCGGCTCCCCGTCCCCGGCGCCCGAACGGCACCACGGCCGCGTCCTGGCCGTGGCTGAGCAGGTAGCCCTCCACGAAGCCGGTGTTCCGGTCGCCGGTGTGTGCCTCGATCTCGTTGAGCCGCGCCACCAGGAACTCGGTGAGCGCGCTGACCCGGTCGTTGAGCCGGTCGTGCAGTTCGGCGACGACGGCGAGGACCACCGAGGTGCCGGCCGTGATGAGCGCGAAGAGGTTGACGACCAGGGGAAGCTGCCCGCCGTTCAGTACGCCGACCACCACGTTGCCGGTCACGCACGATGTCACCGACACCACCGCGACCACGACTGCCAACCATTTCAGGGTCATGGACAGACCCCTCCTTCTGTCCCGCAGGGCTGAGTTCGGCCTTGTCCCGTCCCCCCGCCGACGACGAGCCCCGAGCAGTACAAACAGGGACGCTAGCGCGTCCGATCCGGGCCCGGAGGGGATAGATCGGATCTGTCCGGGGGTTCTTTCGCCATTTGCGGAACTGCCTGGCGTGTCGACTACCCGGCCTGCCTGCCTCGTTTTCCGGAATCCGTCGGCAGGGTCGGCCGGTACGCGAGGTAGCGGATGGTCTCCCGGATGTGGAACTTCTCCGCGTCCGAGACCCGGGGGTCGACGAGCCGACGCAGCAGTGCCTCCACGTCCGGGTCCATCGGCGGCGGGGTGGGGCTGGCCTTGGGCGCGGTCGCCCGGTCCCAGCCCAGCGCGGCGAACGCGGCCGCCGGGTTGAGGCCGAGTCCCTCGCAGAAGGCGACCACCCGTTCCACCTCGGGGTCGCTGGCCCAGTCGCCGCGTACCCACCGGTTGATGGTCTGCCGGGAGACCCCGGTGCGCCGGGAGACCTCGGTGCCGCTCCAGGCTCGCATGGCGCGCGCGTCGTCCAGCGCGCGGCGGACGAAGGTGGCGAAGGCGATCTTCCGGGCGTTGGCCGTCTCGGTCACTCCGTGACGGTACGGCCCGGCCGGTCCGGCGGCGCGGCCCGGCACGCTGTTGTCACGCCGACGAGACGGAGGATCGAGATCGCCGGTAAACGATTGGGAGGTGCTCCTGAGGGGCGTCACCCGGGCAGAATAGATGGCCGCCAGTACGGCGGTAAACGGACGAAAAGCTGATACTGTCACGCTCATGAGACAACTTACGGTGTGTCACGTGCATGAGACGACGAGTGCTCACATGCGTCACTCCGCGAGTGCCGAGGGGGCCTCGTGACCGAACTCGCGACCCGCTCCCAGGCCTTCGGCCTGATCGCGGCCGGGGTGGCCGCCGGGTTGAGCGCACCCTGGCGCCTCTACCTGGCCCGGGGCTGCCGCTATCTGTCGCTCAGCGTCGGCGACCGGGACGAGTGGGATGCCTGGCGTAGCCACCTGGGCTGCCCCGAGCTGAGCGTCCGGGTCTACGACGCCGGCGGCGACATCCGCCGGACCTCGGTGGCCGAGGTGATCCTGGACGGGTGCCGGATCAGCGTCGAGCTGGTCGAGGAGGTCAGCACCGAGGACCTGGAGCGGCTGCTGGTCGTCGACCCGGCGACCGAACCGGAGGAGCGATGAACCGGCGGGCCGGCACCCGCGTGGGGGTGCCCCGATGAGCCCTTTCCTGGCCGTCCTCCTCGTCCTCGTGCTCGGCTCGACCTGCTACGCGGCGGGCCGGCTGCACGGGCAGCTCAGCTACCGGATCGGCTACCGGTTCGGCTACCGGCAGGGGTACTTCGACGGTGACCGGGGCGCCTGGAACCGGCGGCGCCGCGACGCGCAGGCCGCGATCGCCTCGGCGCTGGCCCGGTCCACCCCGGCATCGGTGTCCGCCCCGCCCAGCCGCGCCGCGGTCCCGTTCGCCGGCACCGCCGTACCGGCCGCGGTGACCGCGCGGCCCGCACCCGGTACGGCCCCGCGGGCCACCGCGACCGTGCAGCTCGGCGGGCTCGCCACCCGGCAGGGCACCACGTACACGGGCTCCTCGTTCAGCGCGACCGTGGGGGGCGGGCGGCAGACCGGGACCCTGGTACGCCGGCACGGCTGAGGCCGCCCGGACGCGGTGCGCCGTCCGCGGCGGACGCGCACCGTCTGGGCCACCGCCGACCGGTGACGGTGGTCCGACCGGCCGGGATGCGCGCAGGGGGCATGCATCCCGGCCGGCCTCGCGCCGCGGTCCACCTTCTGGGCCGACCCCATGAGTCGCACCGGCCGGCCTCGCGCCGTGGCGCGCCTTCCGGGCGACCGGTGAGTGACACCGGGCCGGCCCGTGCCGCGCTGGCCAGGTCGGGTTCACCCGGTCGGTGCGCCGCGCTGGGCGGACCACTAGCCGACGGGCCGCGCGGGCATTAGCGTCTAGACATGGCACGGGGCTTTCCCGGGCCAGCCGGACAGCCCGGACCTGCGACCTCGCGCACGGGGCCCGCATCCGACCCCGTGTCCACCGGGCACCGGACGAGGCGGAACTCGGGTGGCCGGGTGCCCATCCGCGGAGCAGGCCTGTGACCACTCGCCGTACCCCCGCCGGTGCCGACCAGACCCCGGCCGCGACCGCCACGACCCGCCGGACCACCCGCAGCCGCCGCTCCGCGGCGCTCGCGTCGGCCGGCCCCGAGGAGCCCCGACCAGCCGGCCCGGCCTTTGTCCTGGACACCTCGGTGCTGCTCTCCGACCCCGCGGCGTTCTACCGCTTCGCCGAACACGAGGTGGTGCTGCCGCTGGTGGTCATCTCGGAGTTGGAAGGCAAGCGGCACCATCCCGAGCTGGGCTGGTTCGCCCGGCAGTCCCTGCGCATGCTCGACGAGCTGCGGGTGCGGCACGGCCGGCTCGACCGGCCGGTGCCCGCCAACGACCAGGGTGGCACCCTCCGGGTCGAGTTGAACCACACCGACGACGGGGTGCTGCCGCCGGGGTTCCGCAACGAGTCGAACGACGCCCGCATCCTCTCCGTGGCGCTCAACCTGGCCGCCGAGGGGCGGGAGGTCACCCTGGTCAGCAAGGACATGCCGCTGCGGGTGAAGGCGGCCTCGGTGGGCCTGCGCGCGGACGAGTACCGGCACGGGCAGGCCAGCGACCCGACCTGGACCGGCATGGCGGAGCTGGAGCTGACCGAGGAGGAGATCGCCCGGCTCTACGCGGGCGAGACGCTGGACCTGGACGCCGCCGCCGGTCTGCCCTGCCACACCGGGCTGGTGCTGCACTCGGGTCGGGGCTCGGCGCTGGGCCGGGTGCTGCCGGACAAGACCGTCCGGCTGGTCCGGGGTGACCGGGAGGCGTTCGGGGTGCACGGCCGCTCGGCGGAGCAGCGGGTCGCGCTGGACCTGTTGCTGGACGAGTCGATCGGCATCGTGTCGCTGGGCGGCCGGGCCGGCACCGGCAAGTCGGCCCTGGCGCTCTGCGCCGGCCTGGAGGCGGTGATGGAACGCCGCCGCCACAAGAAGGTCATCGTCTTCCGCCCGCTCTACGCGGTTGGCGGTCAGGAACTGGGCTACCTGCCCGGCTCCGAGTCGGAGAAGATGTCCCCCTGGGCGCAGGCGGTCTTCGACACCCTCGGCTCGGTGGTGCACGAGAACGTGCTGGAGGAGGTCACCGCCCGCGGCCTGCTGGAGGTGCTGCCGCTGACCCACATCCGGGGCCGCAGCCTGCACGACGCCTTCGTCATCGTGGACGAGGCGCAGTCGCTGGAGCGGGGGGTGCTGCTCACCGTGCTGTCCCGGATCGGCCAGGGGTCCCGGGTGGTGCTCACCCACGACGTGGCGCAGCGGGACAATCTCCGGGTGGGGCGGCACGACGGGGTGACCGCCGTGATCGAGGCGCTGAAGGGGCATCCGCTCTTCGCGCACGTCACCCTCAGCCGTTCGGAGCGTTCACCGATCGCCGCAATGGTCACTGATCTGTTGGAGGACGGACCGCTTTGATCCGGGTTTTTGCCCGCTTTTGAGGGCATTCGCCTTGTGGTGCAGATCACAAATAAGGCCCAGCGTTTCCCATCAGCCTCACTGTGCGCAATGGTGTCCATCGAGCGTTTCCGACAACTCCAGTTCCGCGCGGCCACCCGTTGGCCGCATCGGGCTGGAGTTGTCGCACGTCCCGACCGGATCGTCGAGCATCGTTCGCCCGAGGCGGCGAAGAGCCACGAGCGGCGGGACGGCCGGCCAGGAGTTCGGGGCCGGGGGCGCTCGCGGCGTGCCGACGCGCGGCCATTGAGGCGGCCAGGCGTCCGCGCCGTGTCCTTGCCCCCGACGAAGGGACACTTCGTGAGTCGGCTGTGGAGCCGGTTCGGCGCCCGTACGGCCGCTGTCGCGCTGCTTTCCGTAGGCGTCGCCGGTGGCTTCTACCTGGGCGAAGACCGTCAGACCCAGCAGCAGGGCCTGACCGCGCAGGTCGGCCTCGAGGTCGATCAGGCGGAGTACACGTACCAGCGGGACCGGCAGGCCGACCACCGGTTGGTGTCGGCCAAGCAGCGGGCCGCCGAGTACCAGGCGAAGCTGCGGGCCGCCGCGGCGGCCAAGGAGGCCGCCGAGCGGGCCAAGGAGGCCGAGGCGGCCGCCGCGTCCCGCAAGAAGGAGCGCGAGGCCGCGACCAAGGCCGCCAAGCCGTACGACGGCCCGATCCCCGCCTCCTGCGAGGAGTTCAGTGGCAACCGGAAGGTCGGTTGCGCGATCATGCTCGACGAGGGCTTCGGCATCGACCAGTTCCCCTGTCTGGACAAGCTCTGGACCAAGGAGAGCGGCTGGAACCACAAGGCCTACAACGCGGGCTCCGGCGCGTACGGCATCCCGCAGGCGGTGCCGGGCAGCAAGATGGGCTCGGTCGCCGACGACTGGAAGACCAACCCGGCCACCCAGATCAAGTGGGGCCTCGGCTACATCGAGGGCCGGTACAACAACCCGTGCGGTGCCTGGCAGCACTCGCAGAACAAGGGCTGGTACTGATCGGACGCCCATCGGCGGCGGGCGGCGCGGATCTCCGTGCCGCCCGCCGCCGTCTCGTCCCGGTCGGCCGCGGTGCTCGGGTGGCGGTCGAGCCCGATTGCTGATAGCTGTTGGTACGTGACCTGGCGCGGTGGCCCCACGGGCGGCGATCCCCGACGGTTCGGCACCGAGGCGTTCTACGCCTCGCTGGGTCGGGCCTTCGTGGCGATGTGCGCGGTCGTGCCGGTCCTCTTCCTCATCGAGGCCCTCGACGTCGGCCTCCGCGCCGACCTGGACGTCACCGCCGGGATCATCCCGCGCCGGATCCAGGGGCTCGACGGAGTGATCTTCTCGCCGTTCCTGCACGCCGGCTGGAACCACCTCTACAGCAACAGCATCCCGCTGATCCTGCTCGGCACCTTCGTGCTGGCCGCCGGCACCCGCCGGTTCCTCTGGTCCACCATGGTGATCATCCTGGTCAGCGGCCTGGGAGTGTGGTTCACCGGCTCGCCGAACTCGGTGGTGGTCGGCGCGAGCGGGGTGATCTTCGGCTACCTCGGCATCCTGCTCACCCGTGGCGTGGTCGAGCGGAGCTGGTGGAACTTCGCGGTGGTGCTGCTGGTCGGCCTGCTCTACGGCTGGCAGTTGCTCGGCATCCTCCCGACCGACGAGCGCATCTCCTGGCAGGGGCACCTCTTCGGGTTCCTCGGCGGGATCGTCGCGGCGATCCTGTTCCGCCGCCGCCGGGACGAGCTGCCCGACCCGGCGCCGGTCGAGCCGTCCACCGTCACCCTCCCCTGATCGGACACCGACGCGGATCCGGGACGTGCTTGCCCGGTGACCCCCGGCCGCCTACCGTCGGATCAATACGCGTTGATCCGTAACCGAAAGTGACGGTACGCCATGCGCGAGGTCGATGTCGCCGTGATCGGGGCCGGTCCGGCCGGGCTCTTCGCCGCGTACTACGCCGGCTTCCGCGGGCTCTCCGTGGCCGTCGTCGACGCGCTGCCCGAGCCGGGCGGGCAGGTCACCGCCATGTACCCGGAGAAGCTCATCCTCGACGTCGCCGGCTTCCCGGCGGTCAAGGGGCGGGAACTGGTCGCGAACCTGGTCGCCCAGGCCGCGCCCTTCCAACCCGAATACCTGCTCGGGGTGCGTGCCGAGAAGCTGGCGTACCTCGACGGGCGGCCGGTGCTCGGCCTGGCCGGCGGAGACCAGTTGCACTGCGGCGCGGTGGTGGTGACCGGCGGGCTGGGCAGCTTCGCGCCGCGACCGCTGCCGGTGGCGGACAACTTCCTGGGCGCCGGGATCGTCTACTTCGTGCCGCAGCCGGCCGAGCTGGCCGACCGGGACGTGCTGATCGTGGGCGGGGGAGACTCCGCGTTCGACTGGGCGGTCACGCTGGCGCCGATCGCCCGGTCGGTCACCCTGGTGCACCGGCGGGAGAAGTTCCGGGCCCACGCCTCCACCGTGGCGCGGGTCCGCGCGCTGCCGGTGCGGGTGGTGGTCAATGCCGAGGTGACCCAGCTGTACGGGGAGGACCGGGTCACCGGCGCCGAGCTGACCGTACGCGGCGGGCCGGCGGAGACGCTCCCGGTGGACACCGTCGTGGCCGCGCTCGGCTTCACCGCCGACCTGGGGCCGCTGGCCGAGTGGGGGTTGAACCTGGACCGCCGGCACATCGTGGTGGACAGCGCGATGGCCACCAACCTGCCCCGGGTCTTCGCGGCCGGCGACATCACCGAGTACCCGGGCAAGGTCCGGCTGATCGCCACCGGCTTCGGCGAGGCCGCCACCGCGGTGAACAACGCGGCCGTGGCGATCGACCCGTCGGCGCACCTGTTCCCCGGTCACTCATCCGACGGCAGCTGAGCGGTTCCGGGCGCGGGCGGGCTAGGGGAGGCCGATGAGGTCGGCCAGCAGGGCGGTCTGGTGGTCGAAGTACTCGTCGCGGTGCGGCAGCATCCGGTTGATCCGGCCGAAGAGCTCGAAGCTGATCAGGCCGAAGAGCTGGGTCCAGCCGGCCATGCCCCGAGCCAGCAGCGCGGGGGGTAGCGCCATGTCGGTGGCGGCCGCGACCTCGGCCAGGTCGTCGCGGAGCGGCTCGGGTAGTTCCTCCTCGGGCGGGCGCAGCCGACCGCTGGCCAGCCCGTCGCGGAGGATGCCGACCAGGGCGAGCGGGGGGCGTGAGGCCGGCGCCACGGTGTCGTCCGGGGCGGCGTACCCGGGGACCGGGCTGCCGTAGAGCAGGGCGTACTCGGCGGGGTGGGCGAGCGCCCAGGCCCGGGCGGCCCGGCACGCCGCGTGCCAGCGCCCGCGCAGGTCGACCGGGTCGACCGCGGCATCGGCCGCCTCCACCGCGTCGCCGAGCGCCTGGTACGCGTCGAGGATCAGCGCGGTGAGCAGGTCGTCGCGGCTGGGGAAGTAGCGGTAGATGGCCGAGGAGACCATGCCCATGTCGCGGGCGACCGCGCGGAGCGAGAGGTTCGCGCCGTCGGTGGCCAGGTGACGCCGGGCCACCGCCTTGATCTCGTCGATCATTCCGGCGCGGACCCGGGCGCGGAGCGAGGGAGCGACCATGCCCCCCACTCTGCCATGACCGAGAGCGGCAATCAAAAGAGAGAGCACTGCTCTTGACGAGGCGACCCACCCTGGCGCATGCTCTATTGCGAGAGCGGTGCTCTCGGAACGTACCTCTGCTTCGAAAGGCGGCCTCTTCCATGGCCCTGCACGTGATCGTCGGCGCCGGACCCGTCGGCACCGCCACCGCCCGCCTCCTCGCCGACCTCGGCGAGCAGGTGCGGGTGGTCACCCGGCGCGGCACCGGACCCGAGCACCCGGCGATCGAGCGGGTCGCCGCCGACGCCGCCGACACCGGCCGGCTCACCGCGCTGACCGAGGGCGCCGCCGCGCTCTACAACTGCGCCAATCCGGCCTACCACCGGTGGCCCGTGGACTGGCCGCCGCTGGCCGCCGCGCTGCTCACCGCCGCGGAGCGGACCGGCGCGGTGCTCGCCACCGTCGGCAACCTCTACGGGTACGGGGCGGTCGACGGCCCGATGAGCGAGGCCACCCCGCTCGCCGCCACCGGCGTCAAGGGGCGGGTCCGCAACCGGATGTGGGCGGACGCGCTCGCCGCGCACCAGGCCGGCCGGGCCCGGATCACCGAGGTACGCGGCTCCGACTACCTGGGCGCCGGCGGCTCCTCGCTGCCGATGATGGTGCTGCCCCGGGTGCTCGCCGGTCGACCCGTGTTCCTGCCGGTCGACTGGGACGCCCCGCACACCTGGACCTACATCCCGGACGTCGCCCGCACCCTGGTCGCCGCCGCGACCGACGAGCGGGCCTGGGGCCGGGCCTGGCACGTGCCCAGTTCCCCGGCCGTACCGATGCGGGACCTGGCCACCCGCGCGGCGGCCCTGGTCGGCGCCCGGCCGCCCCGCCTGATCCGGATGCCATACCCGGTGCTCTGGCTCGCCGGGCTGGCCGACCCGACCGCCCGCGAGCTGCGGGAGACCGCCTACCAGTTCCGCCGGCCGTACCTGCTGGACGCCACCGCCGCCGAGCGGGACCTCGGCCTGGCGCCGACGCCGCTGGACGAGGCCCTGGCCGAGACCGTCGCCGGGCTGCGCCCGGTCACCGGCGCGGACTCGGCCCCAGCGCGGCGATGAGCACCGCGACCATGGTCAGCGCGGCGCCGAGCAGGGTGTCCAGGCCGGGGCGCGCGGCCGAGGTCGGGAGCAGCAGGTCGATCAGGACGGCACCGACGATCTGCCCCGCGATGGTGGCCAGGCCCAGCAGCAGCACCCCGGTGAAGCGGACGATGGCCGCGGCCAGCGCGATGAACACGATGCCGATCGGCCCGCCCAGATAGAGCCACGGCTCCGCCGGGAAGCCGCCGGCCGGGCGGCCCCGCACCGCCACCTCCACCGCGAACGTGGCCAGCAGCGCCGCCGTGCCGACGGCGAAGTTCACCAGCGTGGCGATCGCGGCGCTGCCGGCCGCCGCCCGCACCTGGCCGTTCACCGCCTGCTGCCAGGCGATGCCGACCCCGGCGGCCATCGGCAGCAGGGCCAGCGCCAGCGCGCCGGGATCACCCAGCCGGTCGCCCACCGCCAGCAGCACCGCCAGCACGGTGAGCACCGCGCCGACCAGCCGGTGCGCGGTGATCGGCTGCGGCCCGTTCGGTCCGAGGCCGGCCCGGTCCACCAGCAGGCTGCTGCCCGACTGCCCGGCCACCACGGCCACGGTGAACACGGCGACGCCGAGCGTGCCGATGGTGAGCCCCTGGGTGGCGACCAGGAAGGCGCCGCACAGGCCGCCCAGGCACTGCCAGGGCCGCAAAGAGCCGGCGCGCAGCGCCACCCGCAGGGCGGCCAGCCCCCGCCGGCCGCCCGGGGTGGCGGGAACCAGCACCAACAGGATCAGCAGGCCCAGGCCGAACGAGACCACCGCCGCGGCGATCCCGTCGGCCAGCCGTACCCCCAACTCGCCGTTGATCCGGGACTGGACGGCCACCGCGACGCCGGCGACGGTGGCCAGCCCGACGCCGGCGATCCGCCGGGCGGCCGGCAGCGTGGGCGGAGCCGCCGTCCCGGCCAGCGTCACTCCTGCTCGGCCAGCGGACGGCCGTCGAAGTCGACCGCCGAGTAGAGGGCCAGCTTCTCCAGCCGGTGGTACGAGTCGATCACCCGGATGGTGCCGCTCTTGGAACGCATCACGATCGACTGGGTGTACGCCCCGCCGGAGCGGTAGCGCACCCCGCGCAGCAGGTCGCCCGAGGTGACGCCGGTGGCCACGAAGAAGCAGTTGTCGCCGGTGACCAGGTCGTCGGTGAAGAGCACCCGGTCCAGGTCGTGCCCGGCGGCGATCGCCTTCTCCCGCTCCTCGGCGTCCTTGGGCCAGAGCTTGGCCTGCATCATCCCGCCCATGCACTTGAGCGCGCAGGCCGCGGTGATGCCCTCCGGCGTGCCGCCGATGCCCATCAGCACGTCGACGTCGGACTCGCCCCGGGCCGCCGCGATCGCACCGGCGATGTCGCCGTCGGAGATGAACCGGATGCCCGCCCCGGTCCGCCGGATCTGCTTGACCAGGTCGTCGTGGCGCGACCGGTCCAGCACACAGACCGTCACCTCGGCGGCGTCGGTGCCCTTGACCTTGGCGATCCGGCGGATGTTCTCGGCCACCCCGGCGTTGATGTCGACCACGTCGGCGTACATCGGGCCGACCGCGAGCTTCTCCATGTAGAAGACGGCGCTCGGGTCGAACATCGCGCCGCGCTCGGCGACCGCGAGCACCGCGAGGGCGTTCGGCATGCCCTTGCTCATCAGCGTGGTGCCGTCGATCGGGTCGACCGCCACGTCCACCTCGGGACCGGTCCCGTCGCCGACCTCCTCGCCGTTGAAGAGCATCGGGGCGTTGTCCTTCTCGCCCTCGCCGATCACCACGACCCCGCGCATCGGGATCGAGTTGATCAGCTTGCGCATGGCGTCGACGGCGGCTCCGTCGCCGCCCTCCTTGTCGCCCCGACCGACCCAGCGGCCGGCGGCCATCGCCGCGGCCTCGGTGACCCGGACAAGGTCGAGGGCGAGGTTACGGTCCAGATCCTGGGGGGTCCGCGTCCTGGTGATTGTCATGACGGCTTCCTCCTCGCGACGTTGCGGGGTGGACCGGCGGGATGCGGCCGTCGCCGCCGCCGGTTTTGTCGCTGATCCTCACACGATCTCAGGTTCCGCGTCGGAGCGGGGCGGAGGAGGCCAGGATCACGCCTCCCGGCGGGCTGCGAGAATGGTCGGGTGGAACCCGCACAGCCTGCCGACCGCGTACCGACCGACGCCACCCCGCCCGACGGCCAGCCGCCGGTCGGGCCCGCCGCCCCGGCCGGGGAGCCGGCGCTGGTCGAGTCGTCGACCGGTCCCGCACCGCTGGCCGAGGCCGGCGAGCCGGCCCTCGTCGAACCGGTCGACCGGCCGGCCGCGGGCGAAGCCGGCCCGCACCCCGCCGTCCCCGGCGACCAGCCCGCCCCGCCGGCCGGCAAGGAGAAGTCGCGCTCCGAGCGGTCGCCCCGGGACATGGCCCTGTCCCTGCTGGTGCTGCTGGTCCCCATCGTGCTGCTGCTCGCCTTCTACCGGGGCTTCCTGGGCGGGGACGAGCCGACCACCGTCGATGCCGCGCCCGCGATCGAGCAGGCCCGGGCGGCCGGCGCGTTCCCGGTCAGCGCGCCCGAAGGGCTGGCCTCCGACTGGCGTACGGTCAGCGCCCGCTACCGGACCGAACCCGGTGGCGCCACGCTGCGGATCGGCTACCTGACCCCGGAGGGTCGGGGCGCCCAGCTGGTGGAGAGCAACGTGCCGGCCGAGCAGTTGCTGCGCACCGAGCTGAAGGGCGGCCAGCCGCAGGGGCCGGCCGAGCTGCCCGGCGCGAGCTGGCAGCGGTACACCGCCCGGGACAACGAACAGGCCCTGGTCCTGCTCGAACCGAACCGCACCGTGCTCGTGATCGGTGACGCCCGCGAGGGCGAGCTGCGCCGGCTGGCCAGCGCGCTGCGCTGACCGGCCGGCATCCCGGCCGCCGTCGCCGAGGCCGACCGTCGACGGCCGTGCCAACCGGACAGGGATTGCCGAACACCACTTCAGGGAACAGAGGAGGCACGGACCCGTCGCCGCCTCTTCAGGCCGCACCGGGGCCGTACGCCGGAGCCGGCGTCAGGGCTGCGGCGAAACGCCTCCGGCACCTCGTGGGCCGGACGACCCACCTGGAGAGATGCACATGAAGATTCGACGGTTCAGCGCCGCCGCCTTCGCCGCGGCGCTGCTCATCCCCGGCGTCGCCGCCTGCAACGGCGACGGGACCGCCGGCGCGGGGGCCTCCGGCACCCCGAGCGCCTCGGGCAGCATCGCGCCGAGCGGCAGCGCGGGCACCGGCGACGCCAAGCAGGCGCTGCTCGACTCCACGAACGCGATCCGCGACGGGAACTTCCGGTTCACCATGTCCGGCGCCGGCTCCACGGCGGAGGGGCAGGTGCACGAGCCGAGCCAGAGCGCGGCGATGCGGATGACGATCGGCGACCCGTCGTCCGACCTGATGATGAAGCTGGACCTGATCCACTTCAAGCCGGACAGCTGGGTGAAGCTGGAACTCGGCGGGAAGGCCGCCAGCAGCGTTCCCGGCGTGCAGAAGCTCAATCTCGGCAAGTACCAGCACCTCGACCAGACCCGGATCAAGGGCAACCGGGCGCTCGGCTTCGACTTCGACAAGATCGACCCGGCCGGCAGCGCCGTGCTGACCCAGGGCATCACCGAGGTCCGGCAGGCCGGCGAGGGCGCGTACGAGGGCACCGTCGACGTGTCCAAGGCGGCCGAGGCCGGCTCGCTCGACCCGGCCGTGATCACCGCGCTCGGCACCCAGGCGCAGACCGTGCCGTTCACCGCCAAGGTGGACGGGCAGGGCCGGCTCAGTGAGCTGGTGCTGAAGCTCCCCGCCGCCGGGCAGAGCGCCGCGCAGGACGTCAAGATCACGTACTCGGACTACGGCAGCGCGGCCGCCGCGCAGAAGCCCCCGGCCGACCAGGTCGTCGAGGCGCCGGCCGAGTTCTACAACCTGTTCAACTGACCGAACGCATCGGTGGGGCGGCCCCGGCCGCCCCACCGGCGTGTCCGGGTCAATCCTCGGCGGCTCGGTCGCCGCGCCGGCGTGTCCGGTCGGTTCCCGGCGGTTTGGTCGCCAGGCCGGCGTGTCCGGTCGCCGGGCCGGCGGTCCGGTCAGTCCTCGGCGGGTTGCCGGGCGGCGTCGATGCGGGCGCGGGCACCGTCCAGCCAGCGCTGGCAGACGCCGGCGAGCCGCTCGCCCCGCTCCCAGAGGGCCAGCGACTCCTCCAGCGAGGTCCCGCCGGCCTCCAGCCGTTCGACCACCTGGGCCAGCTCGGCCCGCGCCTGCTCGTAGCTGAGCCGCTCGTCCGGCCCGGCGTCTCTCTGGTCGCTCATCGGGCCCATCCCATCACACCCCCGGCGCGGACCGCGGGCACGGGTCGCCGGGGTCGGACGGCGCGTCGCCGGAACCAGCGGGTCGGGACCGCGTCCCCGGGCCGGTCAGCTCCCGCCGTCCACCGTCGCGGCCAACTCGCCCTCGGCGAGGCGGACCCGCAGCGGGTCGCCCTTGGCCACCTCGGACGCCGCGCGGACCACGTGCCCGTCGGCGCGCTGGACGATCGCGTACCCCCGGTCGAGGGTCGCGGCGGGGGAGAGGGCGCGCAGCCGGGCCAGGGTGTGCCGCAGGTCGTCGCCGGCGGCGGCGAGCCGGTGGTCCAGGCACCGGCCGGCGCGGTCGCGCAGCGCGACCACCTCGGCGGCCCGCTGCTCGACCATCACCTGCGGGCGGGCCAGCACCGGACGGGAGCGCAGCAGGTCCAGCCGGTGCGACTCCCGGTCGACCAGGTTGCGGACCGCCCGCTCCAGCCGGGACCGGGCCTGGCCGATGAGGCGTACCTCCTCGGTGAGGTCGGGTACGACGCGCTTCGCCGCGTCGGTCGGCGTGGACGCGCGGACGTCGGCCACGTAGTCGAGCAGCGGCGTGTCCGTCTCGTGGCCGATCGCGCTGACCACCGGGGTACGACAGGCGAAGACCGCCCGGCAGAGCGCCTCGTCGGAGAAGGGCAGCAGGTCCTCGATGCCGCCGCCGCCCCGGGCGATGACGATCACGTCGACGGTGGGGTCGGCGTCGAGCACCTTGAGCGCCCCCACGATGTCGGGCACCGCGCTCGGGCCCTGCACCGCCACGTTGACCGTGCGGAACTCCACGGCGGGCCAACGCCGGCGCGCGTTGGTGAGCACGTCCCGCTCGGCGGCCGAGGCCCGCCCGGTGATCAGCCCGATCCGCTGCGGCAGGAACGGCGGGCGGCGCTTGCGGGACCGGTCGAAGAGTCCTTCCGCGGCGAGCAGCTTCTTGAGCTTCTCCAGCCGGGCCAGCAGCTCACCCAGCCCGACCTGGCGGATCTCGTCGGCGCGCAGGCTCAGCGTGCCACGGGCGGCGTAGAACTCGGGCTTGGCGTGCAGCACCACCCGGGCGCCCTCCCGCAGCTCGGGCGCGCCGGCGTCGAGGACGTCCCGGTTGGTGGTGACGGTCAGGCTCAGGTCGGCGGACGGGTCGCGCAGGGTGAGGAAGACGGTGCTGGCGCCCGGCCGGCGGCTGATCTGCGCGACCTGCCCGTCCACCCAGACCCACCCAAGCCGGGCGATCCACGCGCCGACCTTCTGGCTGACCACCCGGACCGGCCACGGCTCCTCGGACGTGCTCCGTCCGGCCTCGCTACCGCCCTGCCCCACCGCGCCCATCCGCCCACCCTAGTTCCCGCCGCACCGCCCACCCCGACACCACCTCCGCCCCACCCGTGTCGCCGCGAACGGGACGGCGGTGCGTTCCGGGACCGCGGCGCACCTGGTGATCAACCGGGTGGGGCGGGGACCGTCGACGCTCCGCGGCCGCTGCCGGCCGAAGAGCGGCCACGTACGATGGTCGGGTGACTGAGGCTGCGACCACTCCCCGGACCGGCAAGCGCGTGCTCCTGGCCAAGCCCCGCGGCTACTGCGCGGGGGTGGACCGGGCGGTGCAGACCGTCGAGGAGGCGTTGAAGCTCTACGGCGCCCCGATCTACGTGCGCAAGCAGATCGTGCACAACAAGCACGTGGTGCAGACCCTCGAGGCCCAGGGCGCGATCTTCGTGGAGGAGAACGAGGAGGTGCCGGAGGGCGCCACCGTCATCTTCTCCGCGCACGGCGTCGCCCCCGAGGTCTACGAGCAGGCCCGGGAGCGCTCGCTCAAGGCGATCGACGCGACCTGCCCGCTGGTCACCAAGGTCCACCAGGAGGCCCGCCGGTTCGCCGCCGAGGACTACGACATCCTGCTGATCGGCCACGAGGGGCACGAGGAGGTCATCGGCACCGCCGGTGAGGCGCCCGCGCACATCCAGCTCGTGGACGGGCCGGACGGCGTCGACGCGATCACCGTGCGTGACCCGGCGAAGGTCGTCTGGCTCTCCCAGACCACCCTCTCGGTCGACGAGACGCTGGAGACGGTGGCCCGGCTCAAGCAGCGGCTGCCGCTGCTCCAGTCCCCGCCCAGCGACGACATCTGCTACGCCACCTCCAACCGGCAGCACGTGGTCAAGGAGATCGCGCCGGACTGCGACGTGGTGATCGTCGTCGGCTCGCGTAACTCCTCCAACTCGGTCCGCCTGGTCGAGGTGGCCCTCGACGCCGGCGCCCGCGCCGGGCACCTGGTCGACTTCGCCCACGAGATCGACGACGCCTGGCTGGCCGACGCCCGCACCGTCGGGGTGACCTCGGGCGCCAGCGTGCCGGACGAGCTGGTCCAGCAGGTCCTCGCGCACCTGGCCGAGCGGGGCTTCACCGACGTCGACGAGATCACCACCGCCAACGAGCGGCTGACCTTCTCGCTGCCGCAGGAACTCAAGCGGGACATGAAGGCCGCCGCGCGCGGCTGACGGCCGGAACGGAACCGTCGGCCGGCACGTCGAACTCGGCATGAAGACTCCTCGGACGGTGCTGGTCGCCCTGCTCGCCGGCGTGGCGCTGAGCGCCTGTGCGGGTCCGGGCACCGAGCCCGCCACCCCCGCGACGACGGGAGCCACCCCGGTGACCAGCCAGCCCAGCCCGGACCCGAGCGCTGTCCCGAGCGACCCGACCCCGACCGGCAACGGCGGCCCGACGCCGACCGGCAAGGGCGGTCCCTCGGTGCCGCCTCCCGCCCGGGACACCCTGACCGGCGTGGTGGAGGCCGGGGTGGAGCCGAACTGCGTGCTGATCGGCGGCAACCTGCTCGTCGGTGGCCCGCGCGACGTGCTCCAGCCGGGCACCCGGGTCGTCGTGACCGGTCACCCGCAGCCCGGCCTGATGACCACCTGCCAACAGGGCACCCCGTTCGTCGTCGAGTCCGCCCGCCGGGCCTGAGCACGGCCCGGGCTGGGTCACGCCCCCGCCGGCGCGGTCCCGCCCCGACCGGCGGAGCCCCGCCCCCACGGGTGGGGACGGGGCTCCTGACGGGTCGGGCGGGCGGTCAGTTCACCGCGCCGACGGCCACCGAGCCGCGCCCGACGACCGCGCCCTCGACGGTGGTGACGGCCAGGTCACCGTAGAGTTCCCGGCCCGCCGCCGGGGCGGCCAGGGCGGTCACCGTGCCGGTCAGCGTGGCGGTGGCGCCGTTGGCCAGGAACACCGGGGCGCCGGGGGCGGCGAGGGCACCCAGCGCCGGCGACGAGAACGAGTCCCGGTAGTCGTACTCGGTGCCGCCGGCGGCCACCGCGTAGCCCTGCACGACCACCCGGTAGCTGCCGGCGACCGGATTGGCCAGGGTCACCGCCTCCTCCGAGTCGCCGTCGGCGGAACGGCCCACCTGGGTCGCGCCGCGGAAGACGTACAGGTCCAGGTCGGCACCGAGGTCGGAGGTGTTGCCAATCCGGGCGGTGAAGGAGGTCGTACCGGCCGGGACGTCCACCGTGTACTCCTGGCTGGTGCCCACGGTGATGCTCGGCCGCCCGCTGCGCACGCTGGCCAGCGGCCCGCCGACGCCACTGACCCGGACCGGGCCGAAGGTGTTGGTCAGGTCCCAGCTCACCTCGGTCGGGGTGCCGGCGGTCACCGACGGCAGCTCGACGACGGCCGGTTCGACCGCGACGCCCTGCACCCGCGCCTGGAGCTGGTACGGGTTGTCCAGGCTCGGGGAGGTACGCCGGGCCTCCACCTCGATCTCCCACACCCCGGCGATCGGGTTCGGGTAGTCCCGCTCCTGCGGCTTGCAGGCGGCCGCGTCGGAGAAGTTGGTGTAGCAGGCGGTGCTCGCGGTGCTGTCGACCGGCACGCCGTACGGGTTGATGGCGATGAACCGGGTCTGCGAGCCGGTGGCGATGCCGGAGAGGTTGACCTGGAGCGCGCCCGCGCCCTCCGGGACCGTCACGAAGTACGAGGTGAAGCTGTTGCGATCGACCGAACCCTCGGCGGTGAAGGCGTAGCCGGGCGCGGTGACCTGGGTCGGCACCACCACGACGGTGGAGACCTCAAAGTCGATCACCGACGTGGCCGGGTCGTCCACCGTCATGATCGCGCCGTGCGCGCCGGTGCTCAGCGGCTTGGCCTTGACCGCGACGGTGACCGTCCGGTTCAGCGGCAGCGCCACGGACTTCGGCGCCGAGAAGGTGCCGTCGTTGCCCCGGAACGCGATCTCGTGCCGGATGGTCCGGTCCGGGCCGCTGGTCCGGGTCAGCTTGACCTCGTAGGAGCGGTTCTCCTTGACCTGCTGGCCGCCCCGGCCGACGGCGCAGCGGTTGTAGACGCCGGTGCCCACGTTCGGGTTCTTCTCGAACTCGCCGCTGTCCGGGTTGTACGTCGCCAGGTTGGCCGACAGCTCGGTGCAGACCGGCGCGGCCGACGTGTAGCCGCGGGTCTGCACGCCCTTGGCGAGCAGGCCCCAGGCGCCCGGCACGTTGAGCATGCCGTAGCCCTGGCCGTACGTCGGCACATCCTTGATCGCCTTGGCCGAGCTGTAGAGGGCCCGGCGCAGCCCGGCCGGGGTGACCGCCTGGCCGGTGGCGCGGGCCGCCGAGAGCAGCAGCGCCGCGCCGCCGGTGACCTGCGGTGCGGCCATCGAGGTGCCGTTGAGCAGCTGGTATCCCGGGGGCAGCGGGTAGCCGGCCTCGGGGACCGGGTTGCCCGGCTGCCAGGTCGGCGCGGTGGAGATCGCCGAGCCCGGTGCGGTGATGTTCGGCTTGAAACCGCCGTCCTCCCGCGGGCCGCGCGAGGAGAAGTTGAACAGGGCGTTCTCGGTGCGTACCACCGAGCCGTAGTTGGCCAGCCAGGTGTCCCTGCTGACGTTCGCGGCCACGCTGACCACGTTGCTGGCCACCGACGGGTCGCCGACGGTGTTCAGCCCGGGGCCGGAGTTGCCGGCGGAGAGGATCAGCTGCACGCCGTACGTGGTGATCAGGGTGTTGTAGAGCTCGGCGTGGGCGTTGGCGCCGTCGTTCAGCGCGGGCAGGCCACCGATCGACAGGTTGACCACGTCGACCTTGCGGTTGACCACCAGGTCGACCATGCCGGTGGTGAGCGCCGCCGCGGTGCAGCCGCCGCCCCACGAGCAGGCCCGGGCGGAGACCAGCTTGGCGCCCGGGGCGGCGCCGTCGAAGGCGCTGTTGCCCAGCATGTCGTTGGCGGCGGTGATGCCGGCGACGTGGGTGCCGTGGGTGGCCTCGATGATGCCGATGTTCACGTAGTCGACGAGGCCGGGGCCGCCGGCCGGCGCGGTGTCGACGTCCTCGCGGTACTCCACGACGAACGGCATCTGGTCCCGGACCGGGGTGGCCGGGTTGTCCGTGCCGAAGTGGCCGACCTGGAACTTCTCCTTGTACGGCCGCATCACCTCGTCGTCGGTGAAGTCACGGTTCTGGTTGACGTCCACCCGGATGTCGTGGCTCACCGGGTCGTAGAGCACGCCCCAGGCGTCGGTGGTGTCGCCGTCGCGGTTCACGTCACCGGCCGGGTCGCTGCCGGCGGTGATGGACTCGCGGAACGTGTTGAACTTGAAGGTGCCCGCCGGCGCGGTCCAGGTGGTCGCGGCCGAACCGGCGCCGATGACGAACGACGGGCCGGTGACCTCGGTGGTCATCGGCCGCCAGGTGGAGTCCTCGAGCGGGTCGGTCGCGGTGACCCAGTCGACGATTTTGCGCTCGCCGGTGGTGGTCTGTTGCAGGGCCGGCTGGTCCAGGTCGATCCCGGAGTCCATGATGCCGATGGTCACGCCGCGCCCGTCCCAGGTCGGGTGCGCGGCCTTGAAGGCCTCCGCGCCGGTCTCGGCGGTCGGCATGTACGGGTTGATCGCACCGGTGCCCGCGCCCGGGCCGGCCAGGGTCTCCCCCTGCCGGGCGGCCTTCGCGCCGGACGGGGCGGTCTCGGGGGCCGGGTCGGGGCGCTTGATGGTCTCGTCGAGGTCGACGGCGGAGACGCCGGGCAGCGTGGCGGCCTTCAGCACCTTGCCGGTGGGCACCTTGGCCAGCAGGTAACCGACCTGGTCGTAGCGCTGGCTGACGGTGGCGCCGAGGCCCTCGAGGCCGGCGGCGACCGTACCCGTGGAGCCCCGCCGGGCGGCGATGATCAGGGTGACGGTCGGGGCGTGCTTGGCCTCCGCCTCGTCGAGGAGCTTGGCGTCGTGCGCGCCCAGCGCCTCGACCGCGGTCGGCGGCGAGACGTCAGGGGTGGCGGTCGGGGCGGTGCTCGCGGTCGCCGCGCCGCCGCCGACGGTCACGGCGCCGACGGCCAGGACCGAGGCGAAGAGAGCCGCGGAGGCGCGCCGGCTCCGGTTGCGGGGATGGCTCACGTTCTCTTCCTCCAGAGAACAGGGCCCTGCCGGGAACAGGGCACGTATGTCCGCGATCCTCTGGGGCACCCCGCCCGATGTCACTAGTCCAGGATGGATTTGTGACCGGTCCGTAACGCAGATCGACCATCGTCGTCACAGTCGGCACGTGGATCGTCGAGGGTCGCTGGCCGTTCGGACGATGTGGACGGGGCGTCGAGCAGCTCCGGCGCCTGTGGCTGCCGAGGAGTCAGCTCGACCTGCGCCGGGGCGGCCAGCTCCTGGTCGGAGACGCCCAGCTCGGCGAGCTTGCGGGCGCTCACCAGCACCCGCGCCTCCAGCGAGCCGACCGCCCGGTTGTACGCCGTGACCGCGCCGCCGAGCGAGGCACCGAGCTTGCCGACGTGCTCGCCCAGGGTGGACAGCCGCCCGTACAGCTCGCGGGCCAGCGAGTGCACGGTGGCCGCGTTGCGGGCCAGCGCCTCCTGCCGCCACGAGTACGCCACCGTGCGCAGCATCGCCACCAGGGTGGCCGGCGTGGCCAGCACCACGTTGCGGGCGAAGGCGTGCTCCAGCAGCGTCGGGTCGCGCTGGAGGGCCACGTCGAGAAACGGGTCGGCCGGCACGAAGAGCACCACGAACTCCGGGGTCTGATCGAAGGCCGCCCAGTAGGACTTGGCGGCCAGCCCGTCCACGTGCGCGCGCAGGTGCCGGGCGTGCGCGTCGAGCTGGGCGTCCCGTCCCCGCTCGTCGCGCGCCTCCATGGCGGTCAGGTACGCGTCGAACGGCGCCTTGGCGTCCACCACCACGGTGCGGCCGCCGTGCAGCCGGACCACCAGGTCGGGGCGGACCCCCTGGTGGTCCGTGGCGGCGGTGACCTGCTCGTTGAAGTCGCAGTGCTCCAGCATGCCGGCGGCCTCCACGATCCGCCGGAGCTGGTGCTCGCCCCACCGGCCGCGCACCTGCGGGGCCCGCAGCGCCGCGACGAGCTGCTTGGTCTCGGTGCGCAGCTCCCCGGAGACGCTGCTCATGGCGCGAACCTGCTCGCGCAGCTCGGCGTACGCGTCGACGCGGTCCCGCTCCAGCTCGGTGACCCGCTGCTCGTAGCGGCGGAGAGTGTCGTGCAGGGGCGCCACCGCCCGCGCCACCGCCTCCTGGGACTGGGCGGTCGCCTCGTAGCTGAGCGCCCGCATGGACTGCTCCAGCCGCCCCTCGCCCTCGCGGTTGGCGGCGAGGGTCGCCTCCAGCCGGGCGATCTCGGTCGCCGACCGGGCGCGGGCGGCCAGCCAGCCGACGGCGCCGCCCGCGCCGAGGCAGAGCACCACCACGGCCACCGTCGAGAAGCTCATGGCGAGAAGCTTGCCAAACGGATACGACGTGCGCCTGCTGGGTACGGTCGAGTCATGGAACTCGCCCTGTGGCTGGTCCTCATCCTGATGCTCGGAGGTGCGCTGGTGTTCTGGCGGTGGGGAAGCAGGTCCCGGCGGGCCACCGAGCTGGCCGACGCCCGCGCCGAGGCGCAGCGGTGGTACGAGCGGCTGGGCGGCCAGCTGATGAACCTGCACGGCGACGCCCCGGCCGTACGCCAGGCGCTGGCCGACGCCGGTGAGCGGTACAACGCCGCCGGTTCCCAGCTCGAGCAGGCCCGCACGCCGCACCAGTTCGCGCTGGCCCGGGAGACCGCGCTGGAAGGGCTGGCGTACATCCGGGCCGCGCGGACGGCGATGGGCATCGACCCAGGGCCGGAGCTGCCTCCGCTCGCGGCCGCCCGGGGCGCCGGCATGCTCACCAAGGAGCGCGAGGTCAACGTGCAGGGGCAGACCTACCGGGCCGGCCCTCAGCCGGGCAACCAGACGCCCTACTACTACCCCGGCGGCAACTGGCAGGGTCGGCGGGTGCCGGCCGGCTGGTACTCGACGCCCTGGTGGAAGACGGCGCTCGGCACCGGCGCCGGGGTGCTCGGTGGCCTGCTGATCGCCGACGCGCTCTTCTCGCCCGCCTTCGCCGACCCGGGCTACGGCTACGAGTCCGGCTACCAGGAGGGTTTCCAGGACGGCTACGGCGACGGCCAGGACTACGGCGACCAGGGCGGCAACGACGTCGGCGGCGACCAGTTCGCCGGCGACCAGGGCGACTACGGCGGCGGCGACTTCGGCGGCGGCGGGGACTTCGGCGGTGGCGACTTCGGCGGCTTCGGTGGCGGCGACTTCGGCGGCGGTGACTGGTGAGCCGAGTGGCGTGAGCGGCGGGCCGCTCGCGTGACCCCGCTCGCGCCGGTGGTGGGTGCGGCGGAGGCCGGGGCGCGGTGCCCCTGGCCGGCCAGTTAGAGGGCGCGGCGGAGGCCGGGCGTG
Organism: Micromonospora sp. HK10; assembly: GCF_000982955.1. Lineage (GTDB taxonomy): Bacteria > Actinomycetota > Actinomycetes > Mycobacteriales > Micromonosporaceae > Micromonospora. The sequence continues at coordinate 44,877 of NZ_KQ058649.1, forward strand.
GTGCCGTCAACCGGGCCCGTTGATCGCCGAAGGGCTGTCGCCGGACGGCGGGTACACCCATCACTTTCGACCGATATGCCTCCCCGGCATATTCATGACGGAGCGGCATATCGCTAGTGACCGATATGCCGCCGCCGGCGCGGACATCCACCCCATCCGCACCCAACCCGCCCCCTGCCCGCGCCTCGTTGACCAAGGAGTTTGCGTCAGGATGGCGCGGGCTTCCCGACGCAAACTCCTTGGTCAACAAGGCGGGGGTGGGGTGGGGTGGGGTGGGGAGAGGTGGGGTCAGCCGGTGTTGCGCATGCCGGCGGCGATGCCGTTGACCGTGGTGAGCAGGGCCCGTTCCAGGGCGGTGCCGTCGTTGGGGGCGCGCCGGCCGCCGGGTGCGGTGGCCACGGCCCGGCCCGCCGCGCCGGAGTCCCGGTACTGGGCAAGCAGCGCCACCTGGAGGTGGTGCAGCGGTTCCAGGTAGGTGTCGCGTACCGCCAGGGTGCGCTGGAGCACCGGCGAGTTCTCCAGCAGGGCCGGCGAGGCGGTGACCGCCAGCACCTCCTGCTTGGTCAGCTCGTACTCCTGCTCGATCTTGGCGAAGATCGGGTGCAGCTTCTTCGGGACCAGCGTCTCGACGTACCGGCGGGCGATGGACAGGTCCGTCTTGGTCAGCATCATCTCGACGTTCGACAGGAACGTGCGGAAGAAGTGCCAGTTCCGGTGCATCTCGGCGAGCACGTCCTCGAGCCCGGCCGCGCGGGCCGCGGCCAGGCCGGATCCGACGCCGAACCAGCCGGGCACGATCTGCCGGGTCTGCGTCCAGCCGAACACCCACGGGATGGCGCGCAGGCCGGACAGGCCGGCGCCGGTGTTCGGCCGCTTCGCCGGCCGGGAGCCGATGTTCAGCGCGCCGAGCAGCTCGGTCGGGGTCGACGCCCAGAAGTACGCCGCCAGGTCGGGATCCTCGACCAGGGACCGGTACGACCGGAACGCCGACTCGGACACCACGTCCATGGTGGCGTCCCAGCGCTCCAGCATCTCGGCCGGCTGCCGCGGCGCGGTGTGCAGCAGCGTGGCCTGGAGCACCGCGGCCATGGTCAGCTCCAGGTTCTCCCGGGCCAGCGCCGGCAACGTGTACTTGTCGGAGATGACCTCGCCCTGCTCGGTCACCTTGATCGCGCCGTCCAGGGTGCCGTACGGCTGGGCCAGGATGGCGTCGTGGGTGGGGCCGCCGCCCCGACCGACCGTGCCACCCCGGCCGTGGAAGAGCCGCAGGTGCACGCCGTGCCGGGCGGCCACGTCGCGCAGCGCCCGCTGGGCCCGGTGGATGGACCACTGGCTGGTGGTGATGCCGGCCTCCTTGTTGGAGTCGGAGTAGCCCAGCATCACCTCCTGCACGTCGCCCCGGGCCGCCACCAGCGCCCGGTAGGCCGGCAGCGACAGCAGCTCGTCGAGCAGCTCGCCGCCGGCGTTCAGCTCGGCCGGGGTCTCCAGCAGCGGCACGATGCCGATCCGGGCCCGGCCGCTGTGCACGTCGACCAGGCCGGCCTCGCGGGCCAGCACCACGGCCGCCAGCACGTCGTCGACACCGAGCGTCATCGAGATGATGTACGACTCGATGACCTCGGGACCGAACCGGTCCTGCGCCTCGCGGACCGCGGCGAACACGTCGAACGTCTTCTGCGCCGACTCGGTGAGCGGGGTGTCCTGGGTGGAGAGCGGCCGGCGGCCGGTCAGCTCGTCGGCGAGGAGCTTGGTGCGCTCCAGCCGGGTCAACGACGGGTAGTCGGGGACCTCGCCGACCGCGGCGTAGAGCTGGGCCAGCACCTCGTGGTGCTTCTCGGCGTGCTCCCGGACGTCCATGGTGGCCAGGTGCAGACCGAACGCGGAGACCGTACGGATGGTCGAGGCGAGCCGGCCGACCGCGGTGAGCTGGCCGGAGTTGCGGGCCAGCGAGGCGCGCAGCAGCTCCAGGTCGGCGATCAGCTCGGCCGAGCCACGGTAGTCCCGCCCCGGCACGTGCGCGGTGCCGCTGCGCAGCCGCTCCCGGGTGTTGGCCAGCTTCGCCTTCACGCACCGTGCCTTGAGCCGGTACGGCTCCTCGGCGTTGACCCGGCGGAACCGGGGCGCCACCTCGGGCAGCGCGTCCAGGTCGGCGGCGAGGCTGGCGGAGAGGTCCAGCGAGACCGCGCGCAGCCGCCGGGAGACGCTGACCTCGTTGATCAGCTCGTCCATCGCCCGCTCGGTGGCCTCGATGCCGTGCTCGTGCTGGATCCGCAGCACCTCCCGGGTGACCGCCGGGGTGACGAACGGGTTGCCGTCCCGGTCGCCGCCGATCCAGGTCCCGAAGGTCAGCGGGCGGGCCGTCGGCGAGGTCTCCACGCCCAGGGTGCGCAGCGTGTCGGCGAGGTCGTCGAGGACCTGCGGCGCGGCCTCGGCGTGCAGGTCGCGCAGGTAGTAGATGGCGTTGCGGGCCTCGTCGGTCGGGTCCGGCCGGTCCAACCGCAGCTCGTCGGTCTGCCACATCAGGTCGAGCAGCTCGGCCAGGCGCCGGTTGGCCGGCCCTTCGTCGCTGGCGCCGTAGAGGATGGCGTTCGCGGTCTCGGTGTCCAACTCGTCGGCGATCGCGCGCAGCTTGGACAGGATGGACCGGCGGGCCGCCTCGGTGGGGTGGGCGGTGAAGACCGGGCGTACCGCGAGCCGGCGGGCGGCGGCGGCGATCTCCTCGGCCGGCACGCCGCGTTCGGCGATCATCTTGGCCGCCTGGTCCAGCCAGCCGCCGTGCATGGCCCGGCGGCGGCGCAGGTCGCGGGCCCGGTGCACCTGCTCGGTGATGTTGGCCAGGTGGAAGTAGGTGGAGAAGGCCCGGGCCAGCTTGGTCCCGGTGGTCACGTCGAGACCGCCGAGGCGCTGCGCGGCGGCCGGCGGGTCGGAGCGGACCTGGGCGCGGATCTCCTCGACCAGGTCGAGCAGCGGGCGGCCCTCCTGCCGGGCGAGGGTCTGCCCGAGGAGCGTGCCGAGGCGGCGGATGTCGGCCCGCAGTGCGGCGTCCGGGCCGTCGTGGTCGTGCTGGTCGGTCACGGTGCGCTCCTTACGTGAGTACGAAGGACAGCGCTGTCCGACTCCCTGGATGGTATCCGTGCCGGGGCCGACCGGAGCAGGGGGATCGCGTGATGATCTGCACTCCGGGACGGCCGGTGCGGGTCAGTCAACGGTCCGTGGCCCGTCGCCGAGGGCGGGCCGGCTCCCGGCGGCGCGGGCGGCCCGCCGGTGTGCCTGGAAGATCGTCGCGGTGATCAGCCCGAGCGCGCCGAGCAGCGCCCACAGGGTCAGCCCGGCCGTGGCCCAGCCGGCCGAGCGGCGATCGAAGTACACCGCCGAGCGGATCAGGTCGGTGGCCAGTCCGGGCACGTTCCAGCGGTGCATGCCGCGCATCCAGTCGGGCAGGAACTCGGGGGCGTAGATGCCGCCGGACCCGGGGTTGCCCAGCACCACGAGCAGCAGGATGACGATGCCGGTGCCGATCACGCCGAGCCAGGCCTGCACGGCGGCGGCCACCATGGCGGCGGCGAAGACGGTCAGCGCGCCGACCCCGGAGAGCGCGACGATGTCGTGGTCCCAGACGTCGAGCACCGGACTGACCACGACGGCCCCGACGATCCCGAGCAGCACCGAGTAGACCGCGAGCGCGGCGATCCGCAGGCCGGCCCGGGGCAGGCCGGCAGGCGCGGTGCGGGTCTGCAGGCCGAGCGCGGTGGAGGCGAGATAGCCGCCGAGCACGAGGCCGACCGCCAGGTAGAACGGGACGAGGCCGCGCGGGTCGGTCTCCGCCACCGGCACCTCGTCGGCGACCTGGATCGGCACGCCGGCCTGCCGGGCGGCCTCGGTGAGCACCTGGGTCACCAGTTCGGCGGCGGCCGGCGAGGAGGCGCTGGCGGTGGTGAGCCGCAGCCCGTTGTCCGGACCGCCGGTGAGCACACCGTAGACGGCGCGGGCGGTCAGGCCGTCGTCGGCGGCCGTCGGGTCGTCGTACTCGACCGGTTTGAGCTTGTCGGTGCGCTGCCGCACGGCGGCCAGCACGGCCTGGGCGCGCTGGTCGCCGAGCACCACCCCGACCGGGACGTCCCGCGGGTCGGGCTGGTGCAGCGCGCCCACGTACGCGGCGATGAACGCGGTGGCCAGGGCGAGGGTGCCGACCAGCAGCGCCGCGGTGCGGGGCAGCCAGCGGCGTACCGGAAGGTCCCGCTCCGCCTCGTCCACGGGCTCAGCCTATGGTGGCGCTTCGCCCGGTTTGCGGGGTTTCGCCACCCTTCGCCGCGGCGGCGGTCAGCCCTCCACGGTGGCGAAGGCGCGGACCGGGAAGGTGCCCATGCCGGCCACCCGCGGCGGCGCGGCGGTGAACCGGAACCCCTCCGGCGGCAGGGCGGCCAGCCCGGTCAGGTGCTCGGCGATCGGGATGCCGGCGGCGAGCAGGGCGCTGTGCGCGGGGCGCTGCCCGGCGGCGGCCGGGGTCATGTCGTCGATGTTGATCGAGTCGATGCCGACCAGCGCCGCGCCCGCCTCGACCAGCCAGTCGGCGCCGTCGGCGGTCAGGTAGGGGGCGTCCGGGCCGGCGTACCGGTCGGTGCCGAAGTGGACGTCCCAGCCGGTGTGCAGCAGCACCGCCCGGCCCGCCACCTCGTACGGGGCGAGCAGCAGCCGGTCGACCGCGCGGGTGCCGGCGGGCACCCGGACCACCAGGCCGGGCAGGTCGGCGAGCCGGTCCAGCGGTACGCCGGTGAGATCCGGCCCGTCGGCCCAGCGGTGCGCCGGGGTGTCCAGGTAGGTGCCGGTGTTGGCGATCATGTCGATCCGCGCGACGTGGAACTCCACGCCCGGCGCGTACCGCTCCCGGGACGCCTCCCAGGTCAGCCAGTCGGTGATCCGGGGCGGCTGCCAGCCAGGCAGCGTGACCATCCCGTCGCTGATGACGTGACTGAGCTCGATCAGCCGCCGGCCGCCCTCGGCCGCCGGTGCCCCCGTGCCCCGACCGCCCTTGTGCGGCTCCTCGATGATCGTCTTGCCGCTGATCCGCACGTCGGCGACCATCAGCAGCCCGAGGTGCCGGACGAACAGCGCGGCCAACTCCGTGTCGGCGATGTCGCGGCCGGGAATGTCGAGGCGGAAGCCCTCCGTCCGGAGTCCCCCACCGTTGGCGAAGGCGACCTCCGCGTCGAACTGTGCCCGGTACTGCTCAATCATGCCGCTCACCGCACCACGCCGGCCGCCGCACGGGCAAGATCCGCCGTCGGAATGCCGTGCAGCCCACAGCGGGCAGGGCAGGGAAGGTGCCGCGCGGGGGGAGCGCGGCACCTCCGGCGGCCCCGCTGGGCGGTGGACCTCCTGCGCGGACCCGCGCCGGGGCGTCGGGCCCCCCCGAATGGGTCCGCGTGTCCCCGCCGTCCCGGCGTCCTGGGGCGACCGGGATCGGGCCGTTGCCGACAATCCTCGGTCGGTCGGCCGACCCGGTCTTGTAAAAATGTGCGCGATTCGGGTCCGGACCCCGCTCAGGCCGCCCCGGTCCGCGGCGCGGGGCTGTGCAACAGCCGCCGCAGCCGGGCCGGCGGGTGGCCCACCTGGTCCCGGAGCACCCGGGTCAGGTGCGCCTGGTCGGCGAAGCCGTAGTCGCTGGCCAACGCGCCGAGCGGGCGCCCGTCCGGCTCGACCAGGGTGTCCAGCACCGCCTGGACCCGCAGCCGGTTCCGGTACGCGGTCAGGCTGCTCCCGGTGACCCGCTGGAAGACCCGGCTCAGGTGGTGCGGCGAGCAGCCGACCGCCCGGGCGACCTCCTCGAGGCCGAGCGTGAAGTCGGAGGTGGCCAGCACCTCGCGGGCGCGGTCGGCGAGGCGCCGGTGTGCGGCGAGCGTCGACGGGCGCCGCCGGATCGCGTGGTCGAGGTCGGCGTCGGCCCCCTCGCCGGCCAGCCGGCTGTGCTGGAGCAGCCGGCCCAGGAAGCGGTGGAACCGCTCGGCCAGCTCGAAGCTGTCCAGCCCGCGCCGGGACGCGGCGACCAGCTGCCGGTGCGCCAGGTCCAGGGCCGGGTCGGAGCGGCCGTCCCAGCCGTCGCGGGCGAACCAGCGGGCCGCGTCCGGCCGCTCGGCCAGCACCTCGTGATCCACCTCTAGGCAGGTGTACGAGTCGCCGCAGCCGTACGGGTGGGCCACCGCCATCTCGTCGCCGGGCCGGGCGAACAGGACGGACGTGCTGTCGGCGACCGCCGTACGCCCGTTGAACCGGCGCTGGTACGCCCCCGACACGCCGATGAGGATCTTGTACCGGTCGTCCGCCACGCTCTCCGACCAACCATGGTCCTCGACGATGCAGCGGGCCTGGTAGATCAGGATCCCGTCCGGATGGCCGAGCACCCGCCAGCGGGCGGACGTGGTGCTCCGGCGTGGATCACTGCCGACTCCCTCGGGCAACGCGACTCTCCCCCCGGTGGCCCGTCCCGGCGTGCCGTGCCGGGCGGGTTCCTGGAGAGATAGTGTCGAGCCGACAGACCCCCCGTCCAGCCCGGGCGAGGGGTGATCGTCGTGTGCTCTCCGCGGGGAAGTGATCACGCATGCTCACCGGACTGTTCGCCGCCGCCCTGGCCGATCCCGGGCTGGCCCGCGCGCGTGACCTGGCGCGCTCCGGTGCCGCCCAGGTCGACGGCCTGGACCTGACCGCCCCGGCCGCGCTGCGCCCGTTCGCCGTCGCGGCCGTCGCCGCCGACGAGCCGGCCGGGGGCGCCGGACGGCCGGTGCTCGCCGTGACCGCCACCACCCGGGAGGCCGACGACCTGGCCGCCGCGCTGGGCAGCCTGCTCCCGCCGGAGCAGGTGGCGGTCTTCCCGTCCTGGGAGACGCTGCCGCACGAGCGGCTCTCGCCCCGCTCCGACACGGTCGGGCGGCGGCTGGCCGTGCTGCGCCGGCTGGCCCACCCGGACGCGGCCGACGCGCACGGCCGCACCGGCCCGCTGCGGGTGGTCGTGGCGCCCGTCCGGTCGCTGCTCCAGCCACAGCTCAAGGGGCTCGGCGACCTGGAACCGGTGCAGCTCGCCGCCGGCGACGAGGCGGACCTGGAGGAGATCGCCCGCCGGCTCACCGACATGGCGTACGCCCGGGTGGACCTGGTCACCAAGCGCGGCGAGTTCGCGGTGCGCGGCGGCATCCTCGACGTCTTCCCGCCCACCGACGAGCACCCGTCCCGGGTCGAGTTCTGGGGCGACGAGGTGGAGGAGATCCGCACCTTCGCCGTGGCCGACCAGCGCACCATCGAGGGCGTGGCGCAGCTGTGGGCGCCGCCGTGCCGGGAGCTGCTGCTCACCCCGGAGGTGCGGAAGCGGGCCGCCGCGCTGGCCGCCGAGCACCCCGAGCTGACCGAGATCCTGGACAAGCTGGCCGAGGGCATCCCGGTCGAGGGGATGGAGTCGTTGGCCCCGGCGCTGATCGGCGCCGACGCGCTGGAGCTGCTCGTCGACTGCATGCCGACCGGCAGCCACGTGCTGCTCTGCGACCCGGAGCGGATCCGCACCCGGGCGCACGACCTGGTCCGTACCTCGGAGGAGTTCCTTCAGGCCAGCTGGGCCGCGGCCGCCGTCGGTGGCCAGGCCCCGGTCGACCTCGGCGCCGCGGCCTTCAAGACCCTCGCCGAGGTACGCACCCGCGCCCGCGCCCTGCGCCAGCCCTGGTGGACGCTGTCGCCGTTCGGCCTGGTGGACGACCCTCATTCGGTCCGGAGCGCCGGCCACCGGCGCGGAGGCCGAATTATGGTCGACGCGGACGCGGCGTCCGCCCGGCAGCCCTGGGAGGACGAGCCGGTCGAGGTCGACGTCACCCCGGACGACGCCATCGCGGTCACGCTGGCCGCCCAGCCCGCCCCGCTCTACCACGGCGAGACCGCCCGGGTGGTCGCCGACCTGAAGCGCTGGGCCGACCAGGGCTGGTCGATCGCGCTGGTCTTCGAGGGGCACGGGCCCGCCCAGCGGGCCGTCGAGGTGCTCCGCGACGCCGGCCTGGGCGCCCGGCTCACCGAGGAGGTGCCGGCCGCGCCGGTCCCCGGCGAGCTGCTGGTCTCCTGCGGCCGCCTGACCGCCGGCTTCGTCGACGAGGCGTCCCGGTTCGTGCTGCTCACCGGCGACGACGTCACCGGCGGCCGGGGCACCTCCACCCGCGACATGCGCAAGCTGCCCAGCCGGCGGCGCAACACCATCGACCCGCTGGAGCTGCGGGCCGGCGACTTCGTGGTGCACGAGCAGCACGGCATCGGCCGGTACGTCGAGCTGGTCCAGCGCACCGTCAACGGCGCCAGCCGGGAATACCTGGTCATCGAGTACGCGCCGAGCAAGCGCGGCCAGCCCGGCGACCGGCTCTTCGTCCCCACCGACCAGCTCGACCAGCTCTCCCGGTACGTCGGCGGCGAGCAGCCCACGCTGCACAAGATGGGCGGCTCGGACTGGCAGAAGTCCAAGGCCCGGGCGCGCAAGGCGGTCCGTGAGATCGCCGCCCAGCTCATCCAGCTCTACGCCGCGCGCAAGGCGTCCAAGGGGCACAACTTCGGCCCCGACACGCCGTGGCAGCGGGAGCTGGAGGACGCGTTCCCGTGGCAGGAGACGCCCGACCAGCTGGCCGCCATCGAGGAGGTCAAGCGGGACATGGAGCAGACCGTCCCGATGGACCGGCTGATCTGCGGCGACGTCGGCTACGGCAAGACCGAGATCGCGGTGCGGGCGGCGTTCAAGGCGGTGCAGGACGGCAGGCAGGTGGCCGTGCTGGTGCCCACCACCCTGCTGGTGCAGCAGCACTACAACACGTTCGCCGAGCGGATGAGCCAGTTCCCGGTCAACATCCGGCAGCTGAGCCGGTTCCAGACACCGAAGGAGAGCGAGCGGACGCTGGAGATGGTCGCCGACGGCAGCGTCGACATCGTGATCGGCACCCACCGGCTGCTCCAGGCGGCCACCCGGTTCAAGCAGTTGGGCCTGGTGATCATCGACGAGGAGCAGCGGTTCGGCGTCGAGCACAAGGAGCACCTGAAGACGCTGCGCGCCTCGGTCGACGTGCTGGCCATGTCGGCCACCCCGATCCCGCGCACCCTGGAGATGGCGATCACCGGCATCCGGGAGATGTCCACCATCGCCACCCCGCCCGAGGAGCGGCACCCGGTGCTCACCTTCGTCGGGGCGTACGACGACCGGCAGGTGGCCGCCTCCATCCACCGCGAGCTGCTCCGCGACGGGCAGGTGTTCTACCTGCACAACCGGGTCGAGTCGATCGACAAGGCGGCCCGGCGGATCCGGGAGCTGGTGCCCGAGGCCCGGGTGGCGGTGGCGCACGGACAGATGGGCGAGGACGCCCTGGAAAAGGTGATGGTCGGCTTCTGGGAGAAGGAGTTCGACGTGCTGGTGTGCACCACGATCGTGGAGTCCGGCATCGACATCCCGAACGCCAACACGCTGATCGTGGAGCGGGCCGACCTGCTCGGCCTGGCCCAGCTGCACCAGATCCGGGGCCGGGTCGGTCGCGGCCGGGAGCGGGCGTACGCGTACTTCCTCTATCCGCCGGACAAGCCGCTCACCGAGAACGCGCACGAGCGGCTGGCCACCATCGCCCAGCACACCGAGCTGGGCGCCGGCATGTACGTGGCGATGAAGGACCTGGAGATCCGGGGCGCCGGCAACCTGCTCGGCGGCGAGCAGTCCGGGCACATCGAGGGCGTCGGCTTCGACCTGTACGTGCGGATGGTCGGCGAGGCGGTCTCCGCGTTCAAGGGCGAGCGGCCGGAGGAGGAGGTCGACGTCAAGATCGACCTGCCGGTCGACGCGCACCTGCCGCACGACTACGTCGCGGTGGAGCGGCTGCGCCTGGAGATGTACCGCAAGCTCGCCGAGGCCCGGGACGACGAGCGGCTGCGCGAGGTGGTCGCCGAGATGACCGACCGGTACGGCGAGCCGCCCGCCCCGGTGCAGAACCTGGTGGCGGTGGCCCGGTTCCGGTTGCTGGCCCGCCGCTACGGCCTGACCGACGTGTCGATGCAGGGCAAGCACATCCGGTTCGGCCCGCTGCCGCTGCCCGACTCCAAGCAGCTGCGGCTCAAGCGCTACCACCCGGACTCGGTCTACAAGGCCGCGCTCGACCAGGTCAGCGTGCCCCGGCCGAGCACCCGCCGGATCGGCGGCGAGCCGCTGCGCGACCAGGCGCTGCTGGAGTGGTGCGCCCAGCTCCTCTCCGACGTGCTCGGCGAGCCCGAGGAGCTGGCCGGTGCCGCCGGCCCCGCAACGGCGGGCGCACGGTGAGCCGCCGGGCCGGGGGCACCGCGCAGTCGGGGAGTGCGGACATCGCGGTGGGCGGCGTCACAGCCGGGCGGAGGGCGTGAGAGAGTGGCCGTCATGCGTGCTCGCCGTCTCCTCGCCGCCGCCAGCGTCGCGGCCCTCGCTGTGCTTCCCGTCGCCGGCTGCGGCCGGTCCGCCCCGGACGTCGCCGCGTACGTCGGTGACACCAGCTACTCGATCGACCGGGTCAACGCCATCCGGGACGAGGCCGCGCAGGCGTACGCCGGGGTGGTCAAGTCCGCCGAGGAACAGGGCCAGCAGGTGCCGGCCGAGCGGCGGCAGCTGGACCTGGACGGTCAGGACGTGGTCAACCTGCTGGTCGGCCTCGACCTGGGTAAGCGGATCGTCGCGGCGAAGCAGCTGCAGACCGCCGACGAGATCAGCCCGGCGGACATCGGGCAGGCGCTCAACGTGCCGGACACCGAGTACGCGCGGCTCGCCGCCGAGTGGTACGACGTCTTCGCCGCGCTCGGCAAGGGGCTGCCGAAGGCGGAGCTGTCCGACGCCGACCGGACCGCCGTCTACGCGGCGCTGGTGAAGGCGAACGTGGCCCCGGCCGGCTGGTCCGTGGACGACCAGCGCAAGGCCTTCGCCGACCCGACCATCGCGCCGCAGCTGTCGGCCGTGGTGGGGCTGAGCGAGGCGCTGAAGGACGAGGTGGAGCGCCAGGACGTGCGGGTGAATCCGCGCTACGCGTCGCTCGCCGTGCCGGCCCTGCTCCAGCTGCGCACCATCAGCCTCTACGACCTGCCGTACGTCGACGGCGCCGACCAGGTGACCGACGTCTCGACCCCGGAGCCGGAGGCCACCGACCCGGCCGAGACGGACGCCTCCACCGGCCCGGCCACCACCTGAGCATGACGGCACGGATCATCCTGCTGGTCACCTCGCCCCGGCTGCCGGCCGGCCTGCTGACCGCGGCCGCCTGGGACGCCGTACGCGAAGCTCCGGTGCTGGCCGGCGCGGAGAGCGAGCTGACCCGGGTGGTCCGCACGGCGGGCGCCGAGGTGGCCGTGGTCACCGGGGGTGCGACGCAGGCGCTGCTCGACGCGGCGGCGGCCCACGGCACGGCGGTCTGGCTGGCCGGACCGACCGGGGACGAGGCGCTGGCCCGGGAGCTGGGGCTGCGGCTGGCCCGCGAGCCGGGGCTGGCCGAGCTGGAGTTGATGTACGGCTCCTGGGACCCGCCCGGCGCCCGGCTGCTCGACGCGGTCGAGGTGATGGACCGGCTCGCCTCGCCGGGCGGCGACCCGTGGAAGCGCGCGCAGACGCACCGCAGCCTGGCCGGTTTCCTGCTGGAGGAGTGCTATGAGGCGTACGACGCGATCAGCGCCGACGACACCGACGCGCTCCGCGAGGAGCTGGGTGACGTGCTGCTCCAGGTGCTGCTGCACGCCCGGCTCGCCGAGGACCTGCCCGAGGGGAAGAGCTGGACGGTCGACGACGTGGCCGGCGGCCTGGTCGACAAGATGGTCCGGCGCAACCCGCACGTCTTCGCCGGGGTCGAGGCCGGCTCGATCGAGGAGATCGAGGCGAACTGGGAGCGGATCAAGCGGGCGGAGAAGACCCGGGAGTCGGTGCTGGACGGCATCGCGCTGAGCCAGCCGGCCCTCGCCCTGGCCGCCAAGATCCTCGACCGCGCCGCCCGCATCGGTCTGGCCGTGCCCCCGCCGCTCGCCGAGTCCCAGGTAGACCCCGAGGCCCGCCTCGGCGCCGCCCTCCTAACCACGGTGGCCGCCGCAAGGCAGTCGGGAATCGACCCCGAAGCCGCCCTCCGCCGAGCCGCCCTCGCCTACGCCCAAGCCGTCCGCGCCGCCGAACCCCCCTCCCCGCCCACCCCACCCCCCACCCCCACCCCGCCGGGTTGATCAAGGAGTTTGGGTCCGGAACCGGGACCGGGCCGACGCAAACCCCTTGATCACCGGAAAGGCGGTGGGGCAGCCGACGCAGACCCCTTGATCACCGGAAAGGCGGTGGGGCGGGGACGGGCGGGGCAGGTGGGTAGGGTTTCGGCATGGAAGCGTTCGGGCCGCTCGCGGAGCGGATCGTGGAGGCGTTGCTGGAGAGCCGGCCCGGGCTGGCCACGTCCGCCGGGGACCATCGGTACGACGACCGGCTGCCCGACCTTTCCGCCGACCCCCTCGCCGCCGACCAGGCGATGCTCAAGGACGCGGCCGACGCCCTCTCCGAGATCGACCCGGACGCCCTCGACGTCCCGGAACAGGTCGACCACGCCCTGCTCAGCAACCTGGTCGACCGGGAGCTGTTCGAGGCCACCCAGATCCGCACGCCCGAATGGGACCCGCTGCGGCACAATCCCGGCCCGCTGCTGCACGCCCTGCTGGCCCGCCCGTACGCACCGGCCGAGGAACGGCTGACCCACCTGGCCGGGCGGCTGGCCGCCGTACCCGACGCGCTGGCCACCGCCCGCGCGACGCTGCGCGACATGCCCCGGATCCACGCCGAGACGGCGATCGGGCAGTTCACCGGCACGGCGGCGCTGATCCGCGACGAGGTGCCGGTGCTGCTGGCCGAGGCGCCGGGCCTGCACGGCCGGGTGGAGCCGGCCGCCACCGCGGCGATCGCCGCGCTGGAGGAGTTCGTGGCCTGGCTGCGGATGGGCCTGGTCGCCGATACCGGTCCGGGGCGCGATCCGCGGCTGGGCCGGCGCCGGTGGGAGGCGCGGCTCTGGCACACCCTGGACACCGAGCTGAGCGCCGCCGAAATCCAGCGCCGGGCCTGGGCCAATCTCGACCGGGTCGGCGCCGAGATCCGCGCGGCGGCCGTCGAGCTGGTCGGCGGCCCGGCCGACGACGAGACGGTACGCCGGGCGCTGGACCTGCTCGCCGCCGAGCACCCCGACGACGCCACCATCGTCGACCTCGCCTCGGTCACCCTCGACGAGGCGACCGACTTTGTCCGCGCGCACGACCTGGTCACCCTGGTCGACGACCCGTGTGTGATCCAGGAGATGCCGGAGTTCGCCCGGGGCGTGGCGGTGGCCTACTGCGACTCGCCCGGCCCGCTGGAGACGGCGGACGTGCCGACCTTCTACTGCATCGCGCCCACCCCGGCGGACTGGCCGGCGCACCGGGTCGACTCCTTCTACCGGGAGTACAACGATCACATGATCCGGAACCTGACCGTGCACGAGGCGATGCCGGGGCATTTCCTCCAGCTCGCCCACGCCCGTCGCTACGCCGGCCCCACCCGGGTCCGCGCGCTCACCGAGTCCGGGGTGTTCGTCGAGGGCTGGGCGGTCTACACCGAGGAGCTGATGGCCGGGCTCGGCTTCGGCGGCCTGCCGGTCCGGCTCCAACAGCTCAAGATGCAGCTCCGGATGACCATCAACGCGCTGCTCGACCAGCTGGTGCACGCCGAGGACCTGACCGAGGCCGACGCCATGGCGCTGATGACCGGGCGCGGCTTCCAGGAGGAGGGCGAGGCGGCCGGCAAGTGGCGCCGGGCGCTGCTCACCTCCACCCAGCTCTCCACCTACTTCGTCGGCTACAGCGAGATGGCCGACATCGCCCGGGCCCGCCCGGGCGGGGTGCCGGTACGCGACTGGCACGACGCGATGCTGGCGCACGACTGCCCGCCGCCGCGCCACCTGCGTACCCTGCTGGGCCTCGCCTGAGGGCTGCTGGAGCCGTCGCCCAGGGCCGGCGGTCCAGGTACCGGGGGGCGTTCGGGCGTCCCGGCGGGTCCGGTCGTCACGAGGTGCCGGTACGGCGGTCCACCACCCCGGCGCCGGGCGGCACGTCGAAGGCGGCGGCCCGGACCGTGTCGGTGTAGCCGGTCAATGTCAGCTCGGCGGGCTTGTTGTCGATTGTGCCGGCGAAGCTGGCCAGCACGCCCTCGTTGGTGACGCAGGCGGTGAAGCGTTCCCCGGCCCGGGCGACGTCGACGCAGGTGGCGTGCCGCCCGGCCAGGGTGGTGTCGCTCTGCTCGATCTCCGCCTCGGGGTCGAACGCGGCGTCGGTGAGCAGCCGGATGACCGCCGGCGGGGTGACCAGCCCGTGCTTGCGGGCCTCCGCGTAGACGATCACGGACGGCTTGCCGGCGGTGAGCACCGGCGGCGACAGCGTGCAGGAGGTGCGCCCGCCGGTGCTGGCGCACCGGGTCACCGCCTGCTGGGTCACCGTGATCTTGCCGTCCGGCCAGGTGTACGAGGACTGCAGCGGCTTCGTGGTCTGCGCGATCGAGGCGCTCCGTCCGCCGTCCAGCTGGTAGTCCGCGGCCCAGGTCTGTTCCAGCGACCGGTCCATCCGGGCGGCCAGGTCGTTGACCAGATCGGCCCTTCCGAGCGCGACACCGGCATCGTCAACGGCCTGACAGCCGGTGACGGAGAGCGACGCGATGACCGAGGCGGCGAGCACGCGGAGAGTCGTCGTGGCGGCGGGCATGGGCCCCAGCCTTGTCGATCCGGGCAACCTCTCGCAAACCCGTTGCCGGTTGAGGCCCGAGAATCCGGGAATGTCCGTGTCCGCGGGCCGGGCCGGTGCGCCCCGAGCGACGTGCGCTCCGGCACCGACCGATACGCTGCGTTCAACACCTGCCTCAGCCGCACCGTCGCGGCCCATACCGGACCGGAACACACAAACGAGGAGCGACTCAGTGGCAACCATCGAGGGAATCGTCGCCCGGGAGATCCTGGACTCGCGGGGCAACCCGACGGTCGAGGTCGAGGTCGGGCTCGACGACGGCACGATCGCCCGCGCCGCGGTGCCGTCCGGCGCCTCCACCGGCGCCTTCGAGGCGATCGAGCTGCGCGACGGTGACGCCGACCGCTACCAGGGCAAGGGTGTCGAGAAGGCGGTCGCCAACATCGAGGACAAGATCGTCGACCAGCTCATCGGGTACGAGGCCAGCGAGCAGCGGCTGATCGACCAGAAGATGCTCGACATCGACGGCACCGACAACAAGGCCGAGCTGGGCGCCAACGCCATCCTCGGCGTCTCGCTGGCGGTGGCGAAGGCCGCCGCGGGCAGCGCCGAGCTGAGCCTCTTCCGCTACCTGGGCGGCCCGAACGCGCACCTGCTGCCGGTCCCGATGATGAACATCCTCAACGGTGGCGCGCACGCCGACTCGAACGTCGACATCCAGGAGTTCATGATCGCTCCGATCGGGGCGCCCACCTTCCGCGACGCGCTGCGCTCCGGCGCCGAGGTCTACCACGCGCTCAAGTCGGTGCTGAAGAAGAAGGACCTCTCCACCGGCCTGGGCGACGAGGGCGGCTTCGCCCCGAACCTGCCCACCAACGCCGCCGCGCTGGACCTGATCGCCGAGGCGGTGGAGAAGGCCGGCTACCGGCTCGGCACCGACATCGTCTTCGCCCTCGACGTGGCCGCCACCGAGTTCTTCGACAACGGCACCTACACCTTCGAGGGTGCGGCGAAGAGCGCCGAGGAGATGAGCAACTACTACACCAAGCTCGTCGGCGACTACCCGATCGTGTCCATCGAGGACCCGCTGTCGGAGGACGACTGGAGTGGCTGGGCCACCCTCACCGCGGCGCTCGGCGACCGGATCCAGATCGTCGGGGACGACCTGTTCGTGACCAACCCGCAGCGCATCGCCCGGGGCATCACCGAGAAGGCGGCCAACGCGGTGCTCGTGAAGGTCAACCAGATCGGCTCGCTGACCGAGACGCTGGACGCGGTCGACCTCGCCCACCGGGCCGGCTTCAGCTGCATGATGAGCCACCGTTCGGGCGAGACCGAGGACACCACCATCGCCGACCTGGCCGTCGCCACCGGCTGCGGCCAGATCAAGACGGGCGCCCCGGCCCGCTCCGACCGGGTCGCCAAGTACAACCAGCTCCTGCGGATCGAGGAGGAGCTGGCCGACGCGGCGCGCTACGCCGGCGCCGGCGCGTTCCCGCGCTACCGTTCGGCCTGAGCCGAGAGCTCCGGGGAGGGGTGTGACGATGCAGCAGCGCCGCACACCGGGTGGTCAGCGTCCCGCCCGCCGGCCGGGTCAGGCCGGCCGGCCGGGCGGGGCCCGGGTCCGGTCGACGGTCCGCGACGGGGGCGTCCGCGCCGAGCCGCGCGCCGCCGGTCGCTCGCCCGGCGCCACCCGAGGCACCGACGGCGTACGCTCCGCGAGCCGGCCGGGGGCCGCCCGGCGGACCGGGGCCGGTGGCACGGTCAAGCGGCTCACCGCACCCCAACCCCGGCGCTTCACCGGGCGCGCCACCGTGCTCTTCGCGGTGCTGATCGCGCTCGCCCTGGCGTACACCTATCCGGTCCGGGTCTACCTGGACCAGCAGGCGGACATCGAGCGGATGGAGGCGTCCCAGGCCGACCAGCGCCGCCGGATCGAGGAGCTCACCGCCGAGGCCGCCAAGTGGCAGGACCCGGCGTACGTCGAGACCCAGGCCCGGGAACGCTTCTTCATGGGCCGGCCCGGCGAGACCCTGCTGATCGTCCTCTCCGACCCGGAGGGCGCCGCGAAGGACGCCGGGAAGGGTGCCCGGCCGGGGCCGCCGAAGGCGCCCGAACCCTGGTACGACACCCTGTGGTCGAGCGTGCGGGCGGCCAACGCCGAGCGCCCCGACAAATGACCACCACGAACGAGAGAGGCACCGTGAGCGTCGTACCACCGCAGGAGCCGGCGGCGGACTCCGTACCCCCGCCGGAACGGCAACCGGCCACCGAGGCCGACCTGGCCGCGGTGGCCGCGCAGCTCGGTCGCCCGCCCCGCGGCACCCGGGCGGTGGCCCACCGCTGCCCGTGCGGCCTGCCCGACGTGGTGGAGACGACGCCCCGGCTGGCCGACGGCACCCCTTTCCCGACGCTGTTCTACCTGACCTGCCCGCGGGCCACCGCGGCGTGCAGCCGGCTGGAGTCGGCGGGCCTGATGAAGGAGATGGCCGAGCGGCTCGCCGAGGACCCGGAGCTGGCCGCCCGCTACCGGGCCGCGCACGAGGACTACCTGACCCGCCGGGAGGCGATCGGCGAGGTGCCGGAGATCGCCGGCATCTCGGCCGGCGGCATGCCGGGGCGGGTGAAGTGCCTGCACGTGCACCTGGGGCACGCGCTCGGCGCCGGGCCGGGGGTCAACCCGTTCGGCGACGAGACGCTGGCGCTGGTGGAGAAGTGGTGGGCGGCCGGCCCGTGTGTGGACGTGCCGGCGGCGGGGTGAGATGAGCGCCGCCGACGAGATCGCCGTCCGCCGGGCCCGCACCTCCGACGTGCGGGGCATCCGGCGGCTGGTCGACACCTACACCAACGACCGGCGGCTGCTCAGCAAGGCCACCGTCACCCTCTACGAGGACGTGCAGGAGTTCCGGGTGGCGGTCACCGCGGACGGCACAATCGTCGGCTGCGGCGCCCTGCACGTGATGTGGGAGGACCTGGCCGAGATCAGGACGGTGGCGGTGGACCCGGCCTGCCGGGGCCGCAAGATCGGGCACCGGATCGTCGGTGAGCTGATCGACGCGGCCCGCGAGCTGGGCGTGGCGAAGATCTTCGTGCTGACCTTCGAGACCGCCTTCTTCGGCTCGTTCGGCTTCCGCGAGATCGATGGCGCCCCGGTCCCGCAGCCGGTCTTCGAGCAGCTGCTCCGCTCCTACGACGAGGGCGTCGCGGAGTTCCTCGAGTTGGAACGGGTCAAGCCGAACACCCTGGGCAACACCCGGATGCTGCTGCGACTCTGACGGCGGCTCAGCGCCGGCGGGGATGGGCGGCGAAGAACTCCCAGATCAGATCGGTGGCGGTCAGTCCGGCGTCGGGCGCGGCCAGCTGGCCAGCGGTCGCGCCCGGCCAGGAGTGGCTCATCTCGGGCAGGCTCCACACCGTGACGTCGCTGCCGTCGGCGCACCGCGCGTCGACCCGGGTGATCCCGGCCCGGCCCGGCTCGGCCTTCCCCGGTACGGGGCGGCAGCCGAGCCGGCGCTGCCAGGTCCGCAGCCCTTCGTGGAAGGTGTCCGCGTACCGGTCCTGCCCGCCGACGAAGGTGATCACCGAGACCGGCTGCTTCGGCACGTAGCTGTCCGGTTCGGTGAGCGGGCCGCTGTAGCCGCCGCTGACCACACCGATCGCCGCGAACCGACCGTCGCCCTCCACGGCGGCCCGGAAGCTCAGATCGCCGCCGTTGGAGATGCCGGTCAGATAGACCCGGTCCGGGTCGGCCCGCCAGGCGTCGACCAGGTGGTCGGTGAGCGCGCCGAGGAAGCCGACGTCGTCGGCGGACCCGCAGCAGATCAGCGCGTTGAAGCCGCCGTCCCGCCCGTCCGGGTAGGCGACCAGGAAGTTCTCCCGGTCCGCCCGGGCGTCCAGGCCGGCCAGTTCGCGCATCGCGGCCCCGCTGCCCGGGAAGAAGTGCAGCGCGATCACCAGCGGGGTGGGGCGCGCCGGGTCGTAGCCGGGCGGGGCGTGCAGGAGGTAGCTGCGGGACACCCCGCCGTGGGACAGGGTCAGCGTGTGGTCCCCGGCGGCGGGACGCTCGGCCGGGGTCGAGGCCGAGGGCGGGGTGCGGCCGGGCTCCCGCTCCCCGCCGCACCCCGCCCCGGCGTACGCCAGAACCAGCCCCGCCAGCACCGCGATCGTCCGTCGCACGTCCCGCCCTCCCCGTGGCCACCCGGGTTCCCACCGTCGGTTCCGGAACATCGACCGGTCAACCCTTTCGGTCCTCGCCGAAGCCGGGCACGCTTTTCCCATGCTGCGGCTGCACCTCGGACCGGCCGACCTGTGCCGGATCCGGTTCGTCGACCGGCTGCACCCGGTGGGCACCGCGATGATGGCCTGCCAGGCGCTGCACGACCCACGCAGCGCCGCCATGGCGCCGGACCTGGCGGCGGCGGCCGGTACGGCCGCGTCGGCGCCCGGCGTCCGCTCGGCCGCCGCCTCGCTGCGCCACCTGTTGCCGGCCCGGGGCCGGTTGCCCGACTTCCTCACCCCGTTCGACGGGCTGGACTCGGTGGGGGCGGGTCTCGCCGCGATCCGGGCCACCCCGGTCCGCCGGGTGCGGGCCGAGGTCGCCGCCGCGTACGGCGGGGTGGCCGCGACGCCGCTGCGGCGCGGGTTCGCGGCGGCCGACCCGGAGGTGCTGGACCTGTTCGGCCGGGCCATGCACACCTGGTTCGGTGCGGTGCTGGCCCCGCACTGGCCGGCGCTGGCCGCCCTGCACCAGCGGCAGGTGGCCGAGGCCGCGTTCGGGCTGGCCCGGCGCGGGCTGGCGGGCCTGCTCGCCGGCCTGCACCCGGCGATCCGGTGGCGGCCCCCGGTGCTGGAGGTCCGGACCTGGTGGAGCGGCGAGGTGACCGGCACCGGCCACGGGCTGATGCTGCTCCCGTCCCCGGTGGCCGGTCCGCTGCCCCGGGTGCTGGTCGAACCGGACCGGCCGGTGCTGCTCGTCTACCCGGCGGCGATGCCGGCCCGGGCCACCGCGCCGGCGGCCGACCCGCTCGCCGGGGTACTGGGCGCGACCCGGGCGGCGGTGCTGCGCCGGCTGGCCGAGCCGGGCCGGCACACCACCACGGCGCTCGCCCGCGCCGTCGGGATCAGCCTCTCGTCGGCCTCCGAGCACGCCTCCGCGCTGCGGGCCGCCGGCCTGGTCGACACCGAACGCCGCGGCGGGGCGGTCCGGCACCGGCTCACCCCGCTCGGCGCGCACCTGCTCGACGGCGCGCCGTAGCACCGGAGGCCCGGGGTCGGCTGCCGTAGGGTGGCAGCCGTGACGACGCGCGTGGCCGCCATCGACTGCGGGACCAACTCGATCCGACTGCTGGTCGCCGACCTGCCCGACCCGTCCGCCGGGCCGCAGGCGCCGTTGGTGGACCTGAGCCGCCGGATGGAGATCGTCCGGCTGGGCCAGGGCGTCGACCGGACCGGCCGGCTGGCGCCCGAGGCGATCGAGCGGACCCGGATCGCCCTCGCCGGCTACGCGGCGGAGATCGAGAAGTTCGGTGCCGAGCGGGTGCGGATGTGTGCCACCTCGGCCAGCCGGGACGCGTCGAACGCCGCCGACTTCCGGACCATGGTGGAGCAGACCCTCGGGGTGCCGCCGGAGGTGGTCACCGGCGACGAGGAGGCCCGGCTCTCCTTCACCGGCGCGGTACGCGGGCTGCCCGCCGACGCCGAGCCGCCGTACCTGGTGGTCGACATCGGTGGCGGCTCGACCGAGTTCGTGGTCGGCACCCGCGAGGGCGGCGTCCAGGCGGCGATCTCGGTGGACATCGGCTGCGTCCGGATGACCGAGCGGCACCTGCACGGCGACCCGCCCGGGCCGGACCAGGTCGCCGCCGCGCAGGCCGACATCGCGGCCGCGGTGGACCGGGCGCTGGCGGCCGTGCCGGGCCGGGAGGCGGCCACCCTGGTCGGGCTCGCCGGCTCGGTCACCACGGTGGTCGCCATCGCCCAGGGCCTCCGGGAGTACGAACCGGCGCGGATCCACCATGCCCGGGTGTCGTACGACCGGGTCGCCGCGGTCACGGCCGACCTGCTGTCGAAGACCCGCGAGCAGCGGCTGGCGATCCCGGTGATGCATCCGGGCCGGGCGGACGTGATCGGGGCGGGCGCGCTGGTGCTCCGGGTGATCATGGAACGGGCCGGGATGCCCTCGGTGGTCGCCTCCGAGCACGACATCCTCGACGGCATCGCCTGGAGTCTCCTGCCGGCGACGAGCTAGCCGGCGGCCCCGCCCAGGGGCGGTACGTACGGTGCTCGTGCCGGGTCTCCGGTGGCGTCTGGGGCAGGCCGGGCAGGATCGCCGGCGCGGCCGGGCCGCCGGAGACCCGGCTGTCAGCGACTCAGTCGCTGGTAGCGGCGAACCGCCAGCGGAGCGAACGTCGCGATCAGGAGCACCGGCCACACCACCGCCAACAGCAGCGCGTGCTCCGCCGGCCACGAGTCGCCACCCAGGCCGGGATTGCCGAACAGTTGGCGGATCGCGGCGACGGTGGCGGACAGCGGGTTCCACTCCGAGACCGCCCCGATCCACCGCGGCATCAGCTCGGGCGACACGAAGACGTTGGAGATCGCGGTGAGCGGAAACGCCGCCGGGAAGATGATCACGCCGACCGTGTCCGGGTTGCGGACCAGCAGCGCCAGGTAGATCCCGATCCAGGTGATCGCGACACGCAGCATCAGCAGGAGCCCGACGGCGAGCACCGCCCTGCCGACACCCTCCCGCCACTGCCAGCCGACCAGCAGGCCACACACCAGCAGGGTGGACATCTCCAGCAGGGCGCGCAGCAGGTCGGCGGCGCTGCGGCCGGTCATCAGGGCGGAACGCGCCATCGGCATCGACCGGAACCGGTCGACGACACCGCGGTTGAGGTCCAGCGCCAGGCCGGTCGCGGTGGCGCCGAGGCCGTACAGCATCGTCATCACGAAGATCCCGGGCATCAGGAACTCGCGGTAGTTGCCGCCACCCGGCACCTGCATGCCGCTGCCGAACACGTACCCGAAGACCAGCACGAACATGATCGGTAGCGAGAAGTAGAGGATCAGTTCCTCCGGCGCGCGGATCACGTGGGTCATGTTCCGCCGGGTCATCGTCCAGCCGTCGGCAACCGCCCGGCGCAACCGCGCCAGCGGGGTACGCGCGGGCGGCGGCGGGGCCGGTGCGGCCACCGTCCCGGGCGGTCGGGTCGCGGTCGTCATGCCGGGTCCGCCTCTCGTCCGGCCCCGACGGGCTGGCCGGCCTCGTCGGCACGGTCTCCGGTCAGGTGCAGGAACGCCTCGTCCAGCGTAGCGCTGCGCAGGCCGATGTCCTCGACCGCGATCCCCGCCTCGTCCAGCGCCCGGACGACGTCGACCAGGCCGGCGACCCGGTCGGCGACCGGCGCGTTGAGCCGCCGGATCTCCGGGTCGGCCTCGGCGTCCGCGCCACAGATCCGCGTGAGGATCCCGCCGGCCCGGGCCAGGTCGGCCGCGTCGCGGACGACCAGCTCGATCCGGTCACCGCCGGTCATCGACTTCAGCTCGTCCGGGGTGCCCTCGGCCACCAGCCGACCGGTGTCGATCACCGAGATCCGGTCGGCGAGCCGGTCGGCCTCCTCCAGGTACTGCGTGGTGAGCAGCACCGTGGTCCCGTCCGCGGCCAGCGCGCGGACGACGTCCCACACCTGGTTGCGGCTGCGCGGGTCCAGGCCGGTGGTGGGCTCGTCGAGGAAGAGCACGCGCGGCGTGCGGATCAGGCTGGCGGCGAGGTCCAGCCGGCGGCGCATCCCACCGGAGTACGAACCGGCGGACCGGCTGGCCGCCTCGTCGAGCCCGAACCGCTCCAGCAGGTCGCCGGCCCGCCGGCGGGCGGCCCGGGCGCCGAGCCCGCAGAGCCGTCCGAACAGCTCCAGGTTCTGCCGGCCGCTGAGGATCTCGTCGACCGCCGCGTACTGCCCGGTCAGCCCGATCCGGGCCCGCACCTCGTCCGGCTGACGCGCCACGTCGAACCCGGCCACGCTGGCTCGGCCGGCGTCGAGGCGCAGCAGCGTGGCGAGGACCCGTACGGCGGTGGTCTTCCCCGCGCCGTTCGGTCCCAGTAGGCCGTGGACCGTGCCACCCGGCACCGCCAGGTCAAGTTTGTCGAGCGCGCGGGTCGGGCCGTACCGCTTGCCCAGCCCTTCGGCGACGACCTCGAATGTTGTCATGCCGCCACGGTGCGGGCGGGCGCTGACCGCTCACGCACCGTCGGCTGACGGCGGCGCACCGCCCGGTCCGACCCGGGTCGCGGTCTGCTCCGCCGCGGTGATCTGCTCGAGGGCGAGGATGATCTCCGCGCGCGTCGCCTCCCCGACGTACCAGCCGGTGAGTCCGCCCGTCAACGCCGCCTCGCACAGCCGCCGGGCCGCCGCGAGGTCCCCACGCAACCGCGCCACCTGGGCGAGGCCGAGGCGGGCACCGGACACGAATTCCGGTGCGCCGCCGCGTTGGGCGAGGAGCAGGGCCCGGGCGAAGTCGTCCTGTGCCGCGGCGAGGTCACCGGCGCGCAGCCGTGTCTCGCCCCGGGTACGCAGCATGTCGGCCTGGTCGACGGTCGATCCGAGTTCCTCGGCCAACGCCATGGCCCGGTCCAGGAAGGCGCCCGCCGCTCCGGGGTCACCCTGCCACCCGGCGAGTTCGCCGAGCACGCCGAGCGTGATCATCGACCCCCAGCGGTCGCCGAGGCTCTGGGAGCCGTCGAGCGCGGTGGTCAGCGCGGTCCCTGCCCGGTCGTGCTCGCCACTCCACAGCCGCGCCGAGCCGAGTCCCATCGCGCCGAGCGCGTTGAGCCAGACATCCGAGCCGATCAGCTGCCGCAGGTCCCGCATCAGGTGGTCGATGTCCTCCCCGTCCCGGGACGGTGGCCCGGTCGAGATGCCCGACAGGTACAGCAGGAAGGGTTGCCGGGGTGGCCGGTCGAGGCTGAGGAGCAGGGACCGCTGTGATCCGGGGGGCGGCAGGCGGCCGAAACCACCGAGCGAGGCGTTGTAGACGCACAGGACGAACTCCTCGCGCAGACCGGGTGGCGCCTCCGGGCCGAGCACGTCGAGCACGTCGGCGGCCAGCCGGGCCGCTTCGCCGCGCATGCCCCGCAGCCACCAGTAGAACGACAGGGCCGCGACCAACCCGGCCGCGACCGGCGCGTCGCCGGCTCTGGTGACGCGACGGAGCGCCGCGTGCAGGTTGTCCCGCTCGGCGTCGAGCCGGCGCAGCCACGCCAACTGCTCCGCCCGGCGCAGGTGACCGTCGGCGGTCCAGGCCAGTTCGAGGAAGTACGCGGCGTGCGCACGACGGAGCTGGTCGGCCTCGCCGGCCTCGGTGAGCCGTTCGACGCAGAAGGCGCGCACCGTCTCGAGCATCCGGTACCGGCCGGCGCTCAACTCCACGAAGGACTTGTCGACCAGGCCGGTCAGCGCGTCGACGAACTCGGCGGTGGGCAGGCCGCAGATCCGCTCGGCCGCCTCCAGGGTGGCGCCACCGGCGAATACGGTGAATCGCCGGGCCAGCCGCCGTTCGGCGTCGTCGAGCAGGTCCCAGCTCCACTCGACCACCGCCCGTAGGGTCCGGTGCCGCGGCGCCCCGCTCCGGCTTCCCATCGACAGGAGCCGGAAGCGATCGTCGAGCCGGGCGGCCAGCTCGGCGATCGGCAGCCCGCGCAGCCGCGCGGCGGCCAGCTCGATCGCCAGCGGCAGGCCGTCGAGGGTGCGGCAGATCCGCAGCACCAGCTCGACGTTGGCCGACGTGACCGCGAAGTCGGGCGCGGCGTCGGCGGCCCGCTGCGCGAACAGCATGACCGCGGCGTACCCGTCGGCGTCCGTCACCGCCGTGTCCGGCGCCGGCAGGGCGAGCCCGGACACGGGGCAGAGCGCTTCGCCGGCCAGTCCGAGCGGTTCGCGACTGGTGGTCAGGACGCGCAGCGCCGGGCAGGCGCTCAGCAAGCGGGCGACCAACCGGGCAGCATCGGCGACGACGTGTTCGCAGTTGTCGAGCACGAGCAGCAGCCCCCGCTCGACCAGCGCCGCGACCAGGCGGTCGGCCGAGTCCCGGCCCGGCTCGGACGGGGCGCGCAGCCCCGCGTCGCGCAGGCCGAGCGCGCTCAGCACCGCCTGTGGTACGTCCGCTCCGTGGGCCAGCCCGGCCAGCTCGACGAAACAGACGTCGGCGTGGAGGCGGTCCGCGGCCTCGATGGCCAACCGCGTCTTGCCGGCTCCGCCAGGGCCGATGAGAGTGATCAGCCGTCGCTCGTCGAGCAGCTCGCGGAGGCGGGTCAGCTCCTCTTCCCGCCCGACGAACGTGGTGAGCTGGCCGGGCAGTCCGGGCTCGGGTTTCTCGCGTACGGCCGGGCGTTCGTCGCCGCGCAGCACGGCCAGGTGGGCCGCGGCCAGCGCGGCCGACGGGTCGGCACCGAGTTCCTCGGCCAGCGTCCGCCGGGCGTCCTCGAATTCGGCGAGTGCCTCGGCCGACCGGCCGGCCGCGGCCAGGGCGCGCATGAGCTGGATCCGCGACCGCTCCCGCAACGGATGCGCGGTGACCAGCTCGCGCAGCTCCGCGACGAGCACGGCGTGCTCGCCCAGCGCCAGCTCCGCCTCGATGCGATCGTCGAGGGCGGCCAGCCGCAGCTCGTCCAGCCGGGCCGCCTGAACGGGCGCACCGGCCACGTGGCTGACGTCGGCCAGCGCCGGTCCGCGCCACAGGTCCAGCGCCTCGTGCAGCGCCGCCGCCGCGCGGGCCCAGTCGCGGCCGGCGAGTGCCCGGTGCCCCGCCTCGGCGAGCCGCTCGAACCGGTACGCGTCGACGTCAGCGGGATCCACGGCGAGGCGGTAGCCGGCCGGGTGGAACTCGACCGGGTACGCCGCGGGCAGGGCCTGCCGCAGCCGGGACACCTGGGACTGGAGTGCGTTGGCCGCGCCCCGGGGCGGATGCTCGCCGTACAGGCCGTCGATGAGCCGATCCGTGGACACCACCCGGCCCGCGTCGAGCAGGAGCAGCGCCAGCAGGGCCCGTAGCCGCGGACCGCCCACGGGCAACTCGCGTCCGTCGGCCAGCAGCACCTGGGTCGGACCCAGGATGCGGAAGAGCATGGTGCCGATTGTCGCTGACGGCCCCGCGCGCCCGGTGGGCACCGTGCGCCGTCAGCGGTCTACCTCGAACGCTGGCGCGGCCAGTCCGCCGACCGCCCGGACCCGTCCCCGCCCGACAGCAGCCCGGCCCAGTCGGACCGACCGGCCCAGTCCGCACCGTCGACCCGGGCGGGTCCGCCGGCCCGCACCAGTTCCGGCTCGGCGGTGGCGGGCGGCGTGCCGAGCCCGAAACCGTCGCCACCCGGTGCGCGGTCCCGTCGGGTCACCGGTGGGAGGATCTCGTCCGCCTGCAGCGCCGGGGGCCGGTCGTCCGCGGGCTGCGGCCACCGCTGCCAGCGGCGGATGCTCACGACACCGACCAGGAGCAGCGACCCGACCAGCAGCGTCGTCCCGGACCGGAGCGGGGCCGCCAGGTCGATCCGGTGGCCGCTCACGGTCAGTTCGTGGTCGAACAGTGCCAGCACGCGGGCCGGGCTGACGAGCAGGCCCAGGTAGCTGGCCGAGTAGACCAGGCCGGTCAGCGCCGCGCCCAGCGGGGAGAACCGGAGCGTGGCGATGAGTCCGAGCACGAGCCCGCCGGCGGCGAGCACCAGCACGGGCCGGACGAAGTCGGCGCTGTCCAGCGCGCCGCCGTGCTGTGCGGCGGCGAACGCCCGCTCCGACCGGTCCTGGCCGAGCGCGAAGAGAATCCAGGCCAGCGGACCGACGATGACGGCGGCGAGCACTGTTCCGAGGTGTCGCATCCGGGCAAGGTACCGATTTCGTCCGAAGATGAGCAGGTCTGCTAAGCGAAACTTAAGCCGACCGATCTCCCGCCCGGGCCGGTGGAGCGCGTCCCCGAGTCACGGGACACGCCGAACTACTGTTTTCTTGACAGTACTCTGCAATCCGCACTAGTGTGCGGAGCGTGGATACGACGCAGCTCCTCAAGGGTGTGCTCGACCTCGCCGTGCTCGCCGTGCTCAAGGACGAGGACGGCTACGGCTACGACATCCTCCGCCGGTTGCGCGAGGCCGGCCTGGAAGAGGTCGGGGACGCCTCGGTCTACGGCACCCTGCGCCGGCTCTTCGCCGCCGGCCTGCTGACCACGTACGTGGTGCCGAGCGAAGCCGGACCGCACCGCAAGTACTACGCACTCAACGCCGCCGGCCGCGACCAGCTGGCCCGCTCCGGCAAGACCTGGCGCTCCTTCGCCACCACCATGAACGCGCTGCTCGACGATCGGGGGATGGCGGCATGACCGTCACTGGGCAGGAGATCGCAGACTACGTCGACCGGGTCCGGGGGGCCCTGGCCGACCTGCCACCCGCCGTCCGCGACGAGTTGACCGAGGACCTGCCGGAGCACCTGGCCGAGGTGGCCGCCGAGACCGACGGCACCCTGGTCGACCGGCTCGGCGCGCCGGAGGCGTACGCGGCCGAGCTGCGGGCCGCCGCGGGTGCGGAGGCCGGCGCCCGGTCGGCGTTCCTGAGCCGGCGGCTCGACGCCGCCCGGGCCCGGGCCGGCACCCAGCTCCGCGCCCTCGACACCCAGCTCGGCCCGCTGCTCGGGCAGCCCTCGGTGAGCGAGTTCCTGCGCCCGCTGCGGCCGGCGTGGTGGCTGCTGCGCGGCTGGCTGGCGGCGCTGGTGATCTCCGTGATCCTCGGCGGGGCGCCCGGGCTGCTGCCCCGGCTCGATGGCAGCGTGTTCGCCGGCCTGGTCCTGCTCGCAGGCACGGTCCTCGCCTCGGTCTGGCTGGGCCGCCGGTCCGCCGGTCTGCGGGGCTGGCGCCGCCAGGCGGTGCAGATCGGCACGGCCGCCCTGCTGCTGTTCTCCTTCGCCGCCCTGGTCACCGTGGATCAGCGCGCCAGCACCGACCGGTTCGGCAGCTACCAGGAGATCTCGACCGACCGCCGGTACGACATGATCCAGGATGTCTTCGTCTACGACGAGCAGGGCCGGCTGGTGACCAACGCCCGGCTCTTCGACCAGAACGGCGTGCCGATCCGGCTCGGCTGGCCCACCTGCCCCGACGGCACCGGCGTGGTGCCGCCGC
This sequence comes from Micromonospora sp. HK10, assembly GCF_000982955.1. Lineage (GTDB taxonomy): Bacteria > Actinomycetota > Actinomycetes > Mycobacteriales > Micromonosporaceae > Micromonospora. The sequence goes on from NZ_KQ058649.1 coordinate 72,765, forward strand.
CCCGCTACGTCTACCCGTACTGCCCGGAGCAGGCGCCCTTCGCGCCGCCCGTGCCGTCCCCCGCGACGCCCGCGCCGCCCGCGCCCGGCACGGTGACCCCGACCGGGAGCGCGCCGGCCCCGAGCGGGAGCGCCCCCGCGCCGAGCGCGAGCACGTCCGCGTCGCCGACCGCCACCGTCGGGCCCGCGCCGTCGGCGGAGCCGACCACCACCCGCTGAACCCGCACCCCGCAGGGGCGCCCGCCGACCGGCGGGCGCCCCTGCGGCCGTGCACCGTCCAGCCAGGACCAGACCGGCCAGGCCGGCGGCCGTCGCGCCCGCCGGGGCGTTCCGTCCCGCCGGCGAACAGGAGGTGAATGCCACTGTTCCCGCGTCTTCCCCGGGCCGTGCGGCGCGTGGCACGCTACCCGCACGTAACACCACTGTGCGACCAGCCAACGATGACTGACCGCTAGGAGGAAAGACCCATGGGCGAGATGGTGAGCTTCGCCGGCAACGGAGGGACGAGCGAGGGGTATCTCGCGATACCCTCCGTCGGTGCGGCCAGCCCGGCGGTCATCGTCATCCAGGACTGGTGGGGCCTGGTGCCCCACGTGCGGGCGGTGGTGGACCGGTTCGCGGAGGCCGGCTTCGTGGCCCTCGCCCCGGACTTCCGGCACGGCGGCCCGGCCAGCAGACCGGACGAGCCGCGGCAGATGCTGAACAGCACCCAGATGGACGAGGCGGCCAGCGACATCGCCGCCGCCGCCGAGTTCCTCGCCGGCCGCCCCGAGGTCGCCGGCAAGATCGGTTGCGCCGGGTTCTGCGCCGGGGCGAGCCTGGCCCTCTGGTCCGGCACGTTCTCCGAGCGGATCGTCGCGACCGCCGCCTTCTACCCCCGGCTGCCCTGGGAGGACATGCGCGCCGACTGGCCGGACTACGCCGGCAAGGCCGCGCTCATCCACTGCTCCGAGGCGGACGGCCTCTCCGCCGCCGACGGGGTGCAGAGCGCGAAGCGGGCGATCGAGGCGGCCGGCGGCTCCTGCCAGACCTACGACTACCCGGGCACCGCGCACGCGTTCTTCAACGAGGACCGGCCGGAGCACTTCGACCAGCGGGCCGCCGCCACCGCCTGGGCCCGCACCCTGGAACTGTTCCGGGCCCGGCTTGGCTGAGTCGCGTACCCCCGCCGAGGTGGTCGCCCGCGCCGCGCGGGCGACCGACCTGGCCGACCTCGACGGCGCGGTGAGCGACTGCTTCGCCTGCCCGCGCCTGGTCGCCTGGCGGGAGGAGGTCGCCCGGACCAGGCGGGCCGCCTTCCGGGACCAGGAGTACTGGGGGCGGCCGGTGCCCGGGTTCGGTCCGGCCGACGCGCGCATCGGCATCCTCGGTCTGGCCCCGGCCGCGCACGGCGGCAACCGCACCGGCCGGATCTTCACCGGTGACCGCTCCGGCGACGTGCTCTTCGCCGCGCTGCACCGCGCCGGACTGGCCAACCAGCCGACCAGCGTCGCCGCCGACGACGGCCTCGCCCTGCGCGACACCCGCATCTTCGCCGCCGTGCGCTGCGCGCCCCCGGACAACAAGCCCACCCCGGTCGAGCGGGACACCTGCGCGCCCTGGGTGCACCGGGAGGTCGCGCTGATCCGGCCCACGCTGCGCGTCGTGGTCGCGCTCGGCGCGTTCGCCTGGGCCGCGTGGTGGCCGGTGCTGCGCGACGTGTACGGCCGGCGGCCGCCCACGCCGCGCCCCGCGTTCGGCCATGGGGCACACTGGTCCGGCACGTCCGCGCCGGAACTGCTCGGCTGCTACCACGTCAGCCAGCAGAACACGTTCACGGGGCGGCTGACACCAGCGATGTTGGACGACGTGTTCGCCCGGGCGAAGCACCTGGCCGGGGTGGACTGAGGGATGCGTGGGGCGGTGGGATGGACCTCGGCGTGCTGCGCAGATGGTGGCCGATCGCGGCGGTGACCCTGCTGCTGGCCGCCGCCGCGCTCGCCGCCGGCCACTCCGCCATCGGGGCCAGCCGCATCCCACCGGCCGCCGACAACATCCCGTACGTGCCGGAGTATCCGTCCGCCGAGGCCGCGCCCTCCTTCCCGGCCGAGCCCCGGGACTTCGGTCCGCCCACCTCCGGCGGCATCCCGGGCTGGGTCGCCAGCACGGCGATCGTGCTGCTCTCGGCGGCCGTGCTGGCCGCCGTCGGCTACGTGCTCTGGACGCTGATCGGCGGGGCGCTGCGCCGGACCACCCGGGCGGTGCCGACCCAGCGGGCCCGGCGCACCGCCGCCGGCACCGCCCGCGAGGTGGTGGCCGCGCTCGACGCCGGCCTGGTCGAACTCGACGACCGGGACACCGACCCGCGGACCGCGGTGATCGCCTGCTGGGTGCGGTTGGAGGAGGCCGCCGAGGAGGCCGGGGTGCCCCGGCTCGCCGGGGACACCCCCACCGACCTGGTCACCCGGCTGCTGCGCGGTGACCCGGCCGCCGGGGTGCCGGCGATCGCCAGCGCCGACGTGCTGGACGGGTTCGCGCACGTCTACCGCGAGGCCCGCTACGCCACCCACACAGTCGACGCGCGGATGCGCGACCAGGCCCGGTCCGCGCTGCGCCGGCTGCGCGGCGAGCTGACCAGCCTGGCCGTCGCGGGGGAGGCCCCGGCATCGTGAGCACCAGCATCGACGACCTGCTGTCGTCCGCCGAGGAACCCGCCGGGACGCGGGCCGAACCGGCCGGCCGTGGCCGGGTCCGGGTGCTGCTGCGGACGCTCACGGTCACCGCGGCGATCACCGTCGTCGTGGTGGTCGGGCTGCGCGCCGTCGGCCTCCAGGTCTCGCTCTGGATCATCGTGGCCGGCGTGCTCGCCGTGCTCGCGGTCCGCCGGGTCACCGCCGCCCTGACGCCCCCGCCACCGCCCCGGGCCGCCGCGCGCACCCCCGCCGGGGAGGAACCGGGCACCTGGAACTGGGCCTCCCGGGACGCGCTGCGCACCGCGATCAACGGCTGGGAACGCCCGCTGGACTGGTGCGGCGGCAACCGGGAGCGGTTCACCGAGCGGATCCTGCCCCGCCTCGGTGAGCTGGCCGACGAGCGGCTGCGCCAGAAACACGGCATCACCCGCGAGTCCGACCCGGCCCGGGCCCGCACCCTGCTGGGAGAGCCGCTGTGGACGTTCCTCAGCGCCCCCTCCCGCCGCCCCCCGTCGCCGCGCGATCTCGCGGCGATCGTCGCCGAACTGGAGAAGTTGTGATGAACGACGTGGACCGCAGCATGCCCCCCGCCGAGGTGGGCCGGCTGGCCCGGGCGGTGCTGGACGCGGTCGGCACGGTCGTGGTCGGCAAGCGGGAGGCCCTGGAGCTGGTCCTCGCCGGCATCCTGGCCGGCGGCCACGTGCTCCTGGAGGACCTACCCGGCCTGGGCAAGACGCTCACCGCACGGTCGTTCGCGCAGGCCCTCGGCCTGGACTTCCGCCGCCTCCAGTTCACCCCGGACCTGCTCCCCGCCGACGTGACCGGCTCCTTCCTCTACGACCAGCGCAGCGGCGACTTCGCGTTCCGGGCCGGCCCGGTCTTCACCAACCTGCTGCTGGCCGACGAGATCAACCGGACCCCGCCGAAGACCCAGTCGGCGCTGCTGGAGGCCATGCAGGAGAAACAGGTCTCCGTCGAGGGCGTCACCTACCGGCTGGACGAGCCGTTCCACGTGCTCGCCACCGCCAACCCGATCGAGTACGAGGGCACCTACCCGCTGCCGGAGGCGCAGCTGGACCGGTTCCTGCTCCGGGTCTCCTTCGGCTATCCCGACCACGACGAGGAGTGGGAGGTCCTGCAACGGCGGATCGCCCGCCGCCGCGAGGAGGCCGAGATCACCCCCGTGGTGGACGCCGGCACGCTGCGGGCCATGCAGGCCGCGCTGGAGGACGTGGTGGTCGAGGACTCCATCGGCCGGTACATCGTGACGCTCACCGCGGCCACCCGCGAGCACCCGTCGGTGCTGGTCGGCGCGTCGCCGCGCGGCTCGCTGGCGCTGCTGCTGCTGTCCCGGGTCCGGGCGGTGCTGGGCAACCGGGACTACGTGGTGCCGGAGGACGTCAAGGCGGTGGCGGCCCCCGCCCTGGCGCACCGGATCACCCTGCGCCCGGAGATGTGGCTGCGCCGGGTCGACCCGTCCTTCGTGGTCGGCGAGGTGCTCGAGTCCACCCCCGCCCCGGCCAGCGGCGCCCTGCCCAGCTACGCGGCCGGGCCCGCCGGGCGCTGATGACCGACCGCCACGAGCCCGCCGCCGGCTGGGCGCCCACCGCGGCGCTCGGCCGGGCCGTGCTGCTCACCGGGCTGCTGCTCGTCGCCGCCGTGCTGCTCGGCCGGATCGACCTGGTCGTGCTGGCCACGCCGTTCGCGCTGGGCACCGCGTACGGGCTGCGCCGCCGGCCCACCGCGCTGCCCGAGTTGGAGATCGGCGCCGGGGACGCGCACCTGGTCGAAGGGTCCCCGATGACCGCGACGGTGGCCGTCGCCAACCCCGACACCGTCTCCTACGACCTGGCCGTGGTCCGCACCCGGATGTCCCGCTGGCTGCGGGTGGAACGGATCGGCTTCGGCGGGGCCGGCATCGATGTGGGCCGCGGCGGCGGCGCCGACCGCCCGTTCGTCACCTCGGTGCCGTCCGGCGCCGCGGTCGACCTGACCCTGACCGGCACGGCGTTGCGCTGGGGCCGGCACCCGATCGGGCCGGCCGGCACCCGGGTGGCGGCCGCCGACGGGCTGCTGGTCTCCCGCGCGGTGCTCACCGAACCGGTGCGGACCCGGGTCTACCCGAGGACCGAGCCGTTCGAGGCGGTCGAGGCGATGCCGCGGGCGGCCGGCCTGGTCGGCGCGCACCACTCCCGCCGGCCCGGCGAGGGCGGCGAGTTGGCCGGCGTACGGGTCTTCGCGCCGGGGGACCGGCTGCGCCGGATCGACTGGCGGGTCTCGCTGCGGGCCCGGCAGCTGCACGTGGCGGCCACCCTGTCCGACCGGGACGCCGAGGTGGTGGTGCTGCTCGACGTGCTGGCCGAGGCGGGCCGTTCCGGCGGGGTACGCGGTCCGGCGTCCGTGCTGGACACCACGGTGCGGGCGGCGGCGGCGATCGCCGAGCACTACCTGCACCGGGGCGACCGGGTGGCGTTGCTCGAGTACGGCCCGGGTGCCCGCCGGCTCCGCCCGGCCACCGGGCGCCGGCAGTACCTGACCGTGCTGGAGTGGCTGCTCGACGTCAAGGCGGAGTCCTCCCCGCACGAGCCGTACGACCTGGTGTTCGGCCCGCAGTTGCTCTCCTCGGACGCGCTGGTGGTGGTGCTCACTCCGTTGCTGGACGAGCGCTCGGCGCAGATGCTGGCCCGGATGGCCCGGGGCGGCCGGTTCGTGGTGGCGGTGGACACCCTGCCGGCCGATCTGCCGCCGCCGAAGGAGCGCGGCTGGGCCGAGGTGGCGTACCGGCTGTGGCGGCTGGACCGGGACACGATGATCGGCCAGCTCCGCGAGCACGGGGTGCCGGTGGTCCGCTGGGCCGGCGCGGGCAGCCTCGACCAGGTGTTGCGGGACGTGGCCCGGCTGGCCACCGCACCCCGGGTGGGTGGCCGGTGAACGACATGCTGGCGGCGCTGCACGAGCGGGCCCGGGCGCTGCGGTTCCTGGTCGGCCGGATCAGCCTCGTCCCGCTGCTCATCCGGGCCGGGATCTTCCTCACCGTGCTGCTGGGCGCGCTGGTGGCGTACCCGGCGGAGGCGATCACCCCGCGGTCGCTGCTGGCCCTGACGGTGGTGGCGGTGCTGCCGGCGGTCGGGCCGCGCCGGACGTGGCCGACCTTCGCGGCGCTGGTCGTGGTCGGCGGTTGGCTGCTCGCCACGGTCGGCTACGACCGCCCGCCCGCGCTGTGGCGGCTGGTCGCCGTGGCCACCCTGCTCTACCTGGCGCACACCCTCTGCGCGCTCGCCGCCCTGCTGCCCTACGACGGGGTGGTCGACCCGGACCTGGTGCTGCGCTGGCTGGGCCGGGCCGGCGGGGTGGTGCTGGCCAGCGCGGTGGTCGGCATCGTGCTGGCCTGGCTCGGCGGGGTCGGCGGCGACCGGGGCTTCCAGGCCGCGACGGTGGCCGGGCTGCTGGTGGCGGTGGCGCTCAGCGCCCTGCTCGGCTGGTTGCTGCGTCGCGGATAGCCGGACCGGGTGGCCGAGTTACGCAGGTCACAGGGGTTGTGCTCGGTCACAGAAGGGGGTCTCGAACGGGATTACCCGAGCCGCCCGGGGAAAGATAGATGACGTGAATCCGAAGCGGATCCTTGTCGTGGGTGCCGGGCATGTCGGCCTGTATGCCGCTCTGCGCCTGTCCAAGAAGCTGAGCTCCCGTGAGGCCGAGGTCGTCGTCGTCGACCCGCAGCCGCACATGACCTACCAGCCGTTCCTCCCGGAGGCTTCGGCGGGCAACATCTCGCCGCGGCACGCGGTGGTGCCGTTGCGGCGGGAGTTGCGCAAGTGCAAGGTCGTGGCGGGCACGGTCACCCGGATCGACCACCACCGCAGGACCGCCGTGGTGCAGCCGATCAGCGGCCCGGCCCGGGAGATCCCGTACGACCACGTGGTGGTCGCCCCCGGCTCGGTCTCCCGCACCCTGCCGATCCCCGGGCTGCACGAGCACGGCATCGGGTTCAAGACCATCGGCGAGGCCATCTTCCTGCGCAATCACGTGCTGGACCGGCTGGACGTGGCGGCCGCCACGACCGATCCCGAGGTCCGCAGCCGGGCGCTGACGTTCGTCTTCGTCGGCGGCGGGTACGCGGGCATCGAGGCGCTCGCCGAGATGGAGGACATGGCCCGGGACGCGCTGCGCTACTACCCGGAGCTGAAGCCGGAGGACATGCGCTGGGTGCTGGTCGAGGCCACCCAGCGGGTGCTGCCCGAGGTCGACCGGGACATGGGCGCCTACACGGTGCAGCAGCTGCTCAAGCGGAACATGGACATCCGGCTGGACACCCGGCTGGAGTCCTGCGTCGACGGGGTGGCGAAGCTGTCGGACGGGTCGAGCTTCCCCTCGGACACCATCGTCTGGACGGCGGGCGTGAAGCCGTCGCCGATGCTGGACGCCACGGACTTTCCGCGCGACGAGCGCCGCCGGGTGACCTGCCTGCCCACCCTGCAGGTGGTGGACGGTGACCGGGTGGTCGAGGGCGCGTGGAGCGCCGGCGACTGCGCCGCGGTGCCGGACCTGACCAAGGAGCCGGGCAACTTCTGCTCGCCGAGCGCGCAGCACGCGGTCCGGCAGGCCGCCCGGATGGCCGACAACATCGTGAACGTGATCCGCGGGCGCGAGCCGGTCAACTACAAGCACAAGCACGCGGGCAGCGTGGCCAGCCTCGGCCTGCACAAGGGCGTGGCCCAGGTGTACGGCGTGAAGATGACCGGCTGGCCGGCGTGGTTCATGCACCGCACGTACCACATGTCGCGGATCCCGTCGTTCAACCGCAAGGTCCGGGTGGTGGTCGACTGGACGCTGGCGTTCGTCCTCAAGCGTGAGGTGGTCGCGCTGGGCCAGCTGCACGACCCGCGCGAGGAGTTCGCCGAGGCGTCCGCCCCGGTGGGCGCGGCGCGCTGAGTTTCGCCGGCGGAAGGTGGCTGGCACGCGAGTTGCGGCAAAGCGGCCCTTCCGACGGCCTGGCGGGCACCGACATGCGGCAACCCGGGTCGATCACACGGCGGGAGACGCCGCACCCCGGCCGGCGACCGGCCGGGGTGCGCGGTCAGAACCGCCAGGTCCAGGCGTCGGCGATCCGGGTGCCGGGGCCGAAGAGCTGCTCCAGGGTGCCGCGCAGGGTCGCCGCGTGCGGCGCGTCGTCGGTGACCGCCACGCAGGAGGCGTGCCAGAACCGGATGTCCCGGCCGGCCTGCCGGCGCTGCTCGTCGCCGATCGCCGGTGGCACGCCGCGCCGGGCCACCTGGGCCAGCAGCGCCGAGGTGGGCCGCTGGTAGGTGCCCATGGCGGCCGAGCCGCTCCGGCCGTAGGGGCCGATGAAGAAGCCCTCCGGCATGCCGAAGGCCGCGTCGGCGGCGGTGGCCCAGCGCATCGGCCACGGGTCGTTCGGGGTGGCCGTGGGCACCGGGACCAGCACCCCGCCGGGGCGTACGCACTGCCGCCAGTGGCCGGCCGAGACGAATTCGGGCAGCGCCGGGCGGTCGGCGGTGGGCAGCGGGGCGGGAAAGACGGTGAGCAGGGCGGCGCCGACGCCCAGCGGGACGAGCCGCCGGGCCCGCCCGGGTTCCCCGAGCGCCCGGTGCAGGGCCAGGGCGAGCACCGTGCCGGCCAGCGGTGGCACCGCGAGGGCGAACCGCATCGGCAGCGCGCCGTCCACCACCGGCAGCCCGGCCAGCAGGGCGTACGGTCCGGGCAGCCCGGTCCGTTCGCCGGAGACGACCACCTCGGGGCCGAGCGACAGCAGCGCCATCGCCAGGGCGCCGGCGACGCAGGCGGTCACCAGCGGGCGGCGGCCCAGCCAGGCCGCGCAGCCGGCGGTGACCAGCAGCAGCGGCCAGCCGAGGAAGGTGGTGAACTCGGCCGGGCCGGTGCTCAGCCGGGCGGCGGCGTCGCTGCCCAGCACCGAGAGCGGGGAGAGGGTCGACCAGCCGCTCAGGTCGGCGGAGAAGTAGTACGGGCTGAACATTCCCTCCGCCACGCCCTGCGGCCCGGCGAACTGGTGCCAGAGCGGGTACGCCAGTACCAGCAGCGCCAGCCCGGCCGCGGTCAGCAGCCCGCCGGCGAAGGTGGGCAGGGCCCGGCGCAGCAGCGCCCGGTCGGCCAGGCCGTACGCGACCGTCATGATCAGCAGGGTGACCGCGGTGAGGAAGAGCACCTCCTCGCCGATGAACACCTGGGCGGTGACCGCCGCGGCCAGCCCGACCGCCGAGGTGGCCAGCCGGCGGCGGTCCGGCCCGTCGGGGCCGGCGGCGGGGTCGGCGGCCCGGAGCATCCGGGCCACCAGCCAGACGATGACCGGGATCAGCCACTGGGCGGTCATGTGCAGGTGGGCGTTGCTCTGCGAGACCATGCCGGGGCCGAAGCCGCAGAGTCCCGCGCCGAGCCCGGCGGCGAGCCGGTGGACCCGCAACGTCCGACTGAACAGCAGGTACCAGGCGAGCGCCGTGCCGGCCAGGTTGCCGGCGGTCAGCAGGGCGAAGCTGACCGGTGCCCCGAAGGCCAGGGTGACCGGGGCGAACAGCACCCCCAGCGCGATCACTGTGGTGTTGGCCAGCAGGTTGACCCCGTCGGGCGCGTTGAGCCGGTCGGTGAGCAGGTGGAAGTCGCCGAGCAGGGCGCGCGAGTCGACGGCCAGGAACCACTCGTAGAGGGTCTGGTCCGCCGGGTTCAGCGCGAGTACCCGCTGTCCGGGGGCGGGCCACAGCCCGTGGGTGAGCCAGCCGGCCAGCAGGGCGAAGAGCAGGCCGGCGAGGAGGCCCGACCGGTGGCGGGCGACGGTGGTCAGCAGGCGGGCCCGGCGGCTCGGGCGGACCACCGGTGGACCGAGGACGGCCTGGTCGGGGTCCGGTCCGGGGACCGTGGCGGCGGCGCTGGTCACGGCCTCGACCATAGCGGCGCGAACCCTCGGGGTACGCCGGCTCGCGCGGCAACGGCTACGGTGAGACCTGCGCCGAGGTGTGTCGGCGCACCGGCGTCACCCGCCCGGGTGGTGGAACGGCAGACACGGCCGCCTTAAAAGCGGCTGCCGCAAGGCGTGCGGGTTCGACCCCCGCCCCGGGCACAGACTCTCAGCTTTCCCACAGCTTGCCGCCCGCCGCGGTGAGCGGGTGCCGTTTACCCTGGAGGGGCACGTTCACGTGCATCGACCCCCTGAGGGAGGCCTGAGAAAGTGAAGACCTCGAACCCGGTGCTCTCCCGGCTCGGCCAGGCGGCCGGCCGCGAGCGGGCGGCCGGGTACGCCCAGCCCGGGCCGTACGCCCAGCCCGGATATCCGCAGCAGCCGTACCCGACCGGCTACGGCTACCCGGCGGCACCGCCCACCGTGACCCCGATGACCCTGGACGACGTGGTCGTCAAGACGGTCACCCTGCTCGGGATCCTGGGCGTCGTGGCGGCCGCGACCTGGGCCGTCCTGCCGGACCAGCTGCTCGGCCTGGCCTGGATCGGCGGTGCCGTCGTCGGCCTGGTGCTCGGCCTGATCATCTCGTTCTCCCGGATGGCCAACCCGGCGCTGGTCATCGCCTACTCGGTCGTCGAGGGTGTTTTCCTCGGCGCGGTGAGCAAGACGTTCAACACCCTCTACGACGGCATCGTGCTCCAGGCCGTGGTGGCGACCTTCGGTGTCTTCTTCATGATGGCGATGCTCTACAAGTCGCGCGTCATCCGGGCCACCCCGAAGTTCACCAAGATCCTGATCGCGATGATGGGTGGCCTCTTCGCGGTCATGCTGATCAACCTGGTGCTCGCCCTCTTCGGCGTCAACACCCACCTGCGCGACGGCAGCCCGCTGGCCATCGGCTTCAGCCTGGTCTGCATCGTGGTGGCCTCGCTGAGCTTCGTGCTCGACTTCGCCAACATCGAGAACGGCGTCCGGATGGGGCTCCCGCAGCGCTACTCCTGGACCGCCGCGTTCGGCATCGTGGTCGGCCTGATCTGGCTCTACCTGGAGGTGCTGCGCCTGCTCAGCTACCTCCAGGGCGACGACTGACCGTCCCGCCCCGCCGCACGACGCCCGCCCGCCGCCACCGCGGCCGGCGGGCGTCGTCGTTTCCCCGCCGCCGCCGGGCCCGCCGGGGCAGAGTGGGAGCCGGGGTACGGCGGCAAGGAGGTCACGGTGCGCAGTGCCAACCCGGTCCTCGACCGCCTGGACGACGTCGGACGGACCGAACGCCAGGTCCTCGGGGTGGGGGCCGCCGAGACGATGAGCGTCGCCGACGTGGTGAGCCGCACCGTCGGCCTGCTGCTGGTCACCGGCGTCACCGCGGCGGTCGCCTGGGTGCTCGTTCCGCCGGCGGCCTGGATCTCGGCGGCGCTGGCCGGCAGCGCCCTGGCCAGCCTCGCGCTGGTGCTGTTCATCTCGCTGAAGCAGGTCACCAACCCGCCGCTGATCGTCGGGTACGCGGTGCTCCAGGGGCTGCTGCTGGGCGTGGCGAGCCGGGCCTTCGAACTGGTCTACCCGGGGATCGTGGCGCAGGCGGTGATCGGCACCTTCGGGGTCTTCCTCGGCATGGCGCTGCTCTACCGGGCCCGGGTCATCCGGGCCACCCCGCGGCTGGCCCGGCTCGTCCTCGGCGCGCTGATCGGGATCGTCGCCGTCGGCCTGGTCAACCTGGTGACCTACCTGCTCACCGGTCGGCAAGGGCTGGAGGTGTACAGCCTCACCGCCCGGGTCGGCTGGCTGCCGTACCTCTTCTCCGGGGTGGCGATCATCGCCGGGGCGCTCAGCTTCATCCTCGACTTCGACCTGGTCGAGCGCTCCGCGCGGGCCGGCCTGCCCCGCCGGTACGCGTGGTACTGCGCGTTCGGGCTGCTGGTCGGGCTGATCTTCCTGTACTGGCAGATCCTCCGTCTGCTCAGCTACCTGCGGCGCTGACCGTACGACCGCTCCCGCCCGGCCGGCGAGCATCCTCCTGCCACGCCGCCGGCTGGCACCCTGGTCCGGGCCGGTCGCCGGGGCGCGGCCGCACGCCGTCGTAGACTCGGCCGCGATGAGCGCAGCGGAACTGGACCGGGTGGTGGGACTGCTGGTCCGTCAGGTCGGGCACTGGCAGCAGCCGCGCTGGTCGGCACCGGCCGCCGGGGGCAACGTGGCCCGGGGCGACCTGGTGCACAAGCTGGTGCAGGAGCTCGCCAACCGGGCCGCCGACGCGGCAGGCGAGCCGCGCCGGGACGTACCCCGGCTCGGCAGCGACCTGGTCCTGCCCGACCAGCTCCGGGTGGTCGCCGCCGACCTGGTCGCGGCCGGCGCCCCCGAGCCGGTGCTGGCCGAGGCCGCGGCGGCGGTGGCGGCGACCCGCGCTGCGCTCTAGCGGGAAGATCTTGGACGATGCCGGCCCGCCGGGGGGCTCGTTCCGTACCACGATCTCACGCAGGCTGCGGGCGATACGCATCAGCGCAGAAGCTTCTCCGTCAGGTCCATCAACCGCTCGGCGTCGCGCGGGTCGAGGGTGGGGAAGTCGGGCGGGAGTTGCCTGCCCCGGTCGATGGCGGTCAGCGGTGTAGCTGGCGGTTCGTCCAGAAACCGGTGGATGGGGGCGACCGCGCCGACGACCGGCCGGGCTGCCACCGACGCCGCCGCCAGAAGTCCGCGGACGATCCAGGGGAGGGCGCTGCGGTCGCCGCTCCTGGTGAAGCCGGGATGGTAGAGCACGTATCTCGCCCGACTGCCGGATCGCTGGGCGAAGCCCACACCGAGCAGGTCGTTGGCTCGGCCGGCCTGCAGCTGTGCGGTGATGGTCGAGTAGGCCGCCGCCAGTTGCAGGTCAGCCCAGTGCACTTCACCTCTGGTGATCCCGACGCCGGCGACATTCACGATCACCGGCGCGGCGGCCCGGTCCAGTGCCGGACGTAGGCCGAAGCTGAGCAGGTAGCGGCTGAGGTAGTAGAGCGCGAAGGTGCGCTCCAGCCCGTCGGCGGTCAGGACCCGGCGCGGCGCCAGAGCATTCGCGAACAGTGCCAACCCGTCCACGACCGGATACTCGGTCAGGATGTGCTCGATGGCCTGCCGTGTCTCGGTCACGCTGGACAGGTCAACCGGAAGGAATGCCATCGAGCCGCTGGCCAGCGCCTCGCCGCGGGCCCGGTTGTGGCCGAGCACCAGGACGCGGTCGCCACGTTCGGCCCGCTCCAGCGCGAACGCGCGTCCCATTCCGTTCGTGCCGCCACTGACCACCACGATGCCCATGCCGCTCCCGTTGCCGTCGATCGCTGACGGGCTCATCCTGGGCGGACGGTCGGCGTGCGCGAAAGAAGGCACTTTCATGTCCACAACGAACACCGGTGTGACTGCCTCGATGCGTGGTCACCAGCTCCCGGTTCCGGTCCCGGCCGGCGAGTACGCCCGCTGTCCGGTCACCGACCTGCTCCGCGGGCTGAGCGACAAGTGGACGTTGCTGCTGCTCACGCTGCTCGGCCAGCGCCCCTACCGGTTCAATGAGCTGCATCGGGCTGTGGAGGGCATCAGCCAGCGCATGCTCACCCGGACGTTGCGCACCCTGGAGACCGACGGCCTGGTCGCACGTGAGGTGTTCCCGACGCTACCGCCGACCGTCGAATACCGGCTGACACCGCTGGGCGTCAGCCTTCTCGAGCCGCTCTCCGCCCTGGCCGACTGGGCAGTCGGCCACCACGCTGAGATCACCGCGGCGCGGCAGAGGTCCACCTGATACCTATCGCCCCCCCGGGATCAGCGCTTGAGCCAGCGGCGGGCCTTGCGCCGGCGCGCCCGGTCCCGGGCCCGGGGCAGCGCAAGCAGCTCCCGCTCGGCGGCCCCGGCCTGCCGGGCGTGCAGCAGCCCGTAGGTGAACGTGTTCTCGCCGTCCGCGTACGCCCGCAACGCCTGTTCGCGCAGCACCTGCCGGGTCACCACGGAGTCCTGGTGCGCGCCGAGCACATCCTGGAGGTCCTTGAATCGGTTCACCAGCTTCGCGGCGGGCGTCCCGACAACCGGTTCGCGCACCTCGACGGCGTACCGGGCGCGTTTGCCGGCCTTGCGGGCCTCGTGCAGCGCGTCGTCGTCCCCGCCGGCCAGCGCGGCGTCCAGGCGTTCGTCGAAGCGGGTGACCGCCCGGCGCACCCGGCGGGCCACCCAGCCGGGCCGAGGCTCGCGGGCAGGTGGCCCCTCGACCAGGGCGTCCAGCCGGCGCAGCAGGTCGGTGTACCGGTCGGAGCCGAGCGCGGCGTGCGCGCCGTCGAGGGCGGCGGCCAGCTCGGCGGCGAACCGCTCGGCGAGCCGGGCGGGGACCGGGCCGAGCACCAGCTCTGCCGGTTCCGCGTGCACCGCGTCGGCCAGCCGGGCGGACATCACCTGGACGTCCCGGACCCGCCCGAGCCGGCCGCCCAGCCAGCTCAGCTCGGCCCGCACCCGCTCGCTCTCCGCCCGGTCCCACAGCCCCCGGAAGGTCCGCAGGGTGGAGCGGAGCCGGCGGACGGCCACCCGCATGTCGTGCACCGCGTCCTCGTCGCCGGCGAGCGCTCCCGGATGGTTGCCGATCAGCGCGTCACGCTGGTCGGCCAGGTAGTCGAGGACGGGCGCCACCGCGGGGTCCGGCGCCGCCGGCCGGGCCTGCGCCAGCCGGGCGCGCAGCGCGCGGTGCGACTTGGATACCGGCACCGGGTCCGCGCCGGCCGTCCGGAGCCGGTCCGCCACGGCGTCGAGCAGCGCCTCGTCGCCCTCGACCAGCTCGACCTCGATCTCGTGCCACGCCTGCCGGACCCCGCTGACCAGGTCCTCCGACTCGACGCTGTCCTCGGCGACCTCGGCCAGCGTCCGCCCGTCCGGGTCGAGCAGGCGGCGTTCCCGACGCCGGGTGCGGACCCGGGCGGCCGGCGCGACGGCCGCGCCCCGGGCGGCAGCCCGGTAGAGCGCGGTCAGTTCGGCCGGCGGCTCCTGGTCGTCCGGTCCGGCCGGGAACTGGTACTCGGTCCGGGCGCCGCCCGCCGCGCCCACCTTGAGGTGCCAGCCCGCGTCGTGCCCCCCGGTACGCCGCCGCAGCGCGAAGCCGCTGCGGGCCAGCCGCAGGTCGGCGGTGTCCCAGTAGACCGCGTCCAGGTCGAGGGCGGTGGCGTCGGACACCGTCTCGACGCCACCGCACCCGGCCAGGTCGGGCAGCCGGAAGCCCTCGTCACCGGAGTACTTGCGCTCGCGTTCCACCACGGTCGCCATGGCGCCTCCCGTACCCGGCCGGCTTCCGGCCGAACCGGTAGCTCAGTTCAGTCGTTCGAGCACCATGGCCATGCCCTGGCCGCCGCCGACGCACATGGTCTCCAGGCCGATGGTCTTGTCGTGCCACTCCAGGGCGTTGAGCAGGGTGCCGGTGATCCGGGCGCCGGTCATGCCGAACGGGTGGCCGACGGCGATCGCGCCGCCCATCACGTTCAGCTTCTCCTCGGGGATGCCCAGCTGCCGGTACGACGGAATCACCTGGGCGGCGAACGCCTCGTTGATCTCGACCAGGTCGACGTCGTCGATGGTCATGCCGGCCCGCTTGAGTGCCTGCTTCGACGCCTCGACGGGGCCGAGGCCCATGATCTCGGGGGAGAGCGCGGTGACGCCGGTGGAGACGATCCGGGCCAGTGGGGTGAGCCCCAGCTCGGCGGCCCGCTCGGCGCTCATGACCACCACGGCGGCGGCGCCGTCGTTGAGCGGGCAGCAGTTGCCGGCGGTGATCCGGCCGTCCGGGCGGAACACCGGCTTCAGGCCGGTCACCCCCTCCAGGGTCACCCCCGGACGCGGGCCGTCGTCGGTGCTGACCACGGTGCCGTCGGGCGTGGTGACCGGGGTGATCTCGCGGGCCCAGAAGCCGTCGGCGATCGCCTTCTCGGCGAGGTTCTGGCTGCGTACCCCGAACGCGTCCATGTCCGCGCGGGTGACGTCGTACACCTGGGCCAGGTTCTCCGCGGTCTGCCCCATGGCCAGGTAGATGTCCGGGAGTTGGGCGGCCTCGCGCGGGTCGGTCCACACCACGGCGCCGGCCTGGGCGCGGGCCTCGGAGCGGCGGCGTGCCTCGGCGAAGCGCGGGTTCTCCCAGCCGCCGCCGACCAGCGCCTGCGCCTCCGGCGGCAGGGTGTCCGAGTTGCCGCGCGCGTACCGGGAGACGGTCTCGACGCCGGCGGAGATGAACACGTCGCCCTCGCCGGCCCGGATCGCGTGCATCGCCATCCGGGTGGTCTGCAGGGACGAGGCGCAGTAGCGGGTCAGCGTGGCGCCCGGCAGCCCGTCCAGGCCGAGCAGCGTGGCGACCACCCGGGCCATGTTGAAGCCCTGCTCACCGCCGGGCAGGCCGCAGCCCAGATAGAGGTCGTCGATCGTGGTGGGGTCGAGCGCGGGCACCTTGTCGAGGGCGGCCTGGACGATGGTGGCGGCGAGGTCGTCCGGGCGGACGTCCCGCAGGGAACCCTTGAACGCCCGGCCGATGGGGGACCGGGCGGTGGCGACGATGACGGCGTCACGGGGCGACTCAATCGGCATGAACCAACGTTAACCCGCGGGTAACTTGACGCGGAAGTTGCCGGCCGGGCGGGAAATGTCACCCGGCCGCGCGCAGACCGGGCCGCGCCGCCGGGCCGGGTCGGTGGCCTGCTTCCTAGTGGTGCCGGGTGGCGACCGTGGCCGCCGCCTCCACGGCGGGGAGCAGGGCGTGCGCCCACACCCGGTAGCCGTCGGCGGAGGGGTGGTAGCCGTCGTGGCAGAGCGTGCCGGCGTCGGCCCGGAACACCGGGCCGGTCTCGGTGGCCAGGTCGACCACGCCACCCCCGGCGTTGAGCACGGCCGCCGTCTGCGCCCGGGCGATCCGCCGGCCGGACCAGGCGAGCACCTGGCGCAGCGGCGCGTCGACCGCGCGTACCGCGCCCAGGTCCGGGCAGGTGCCGACGACGACCTCGACGTGCGCCTCCCGCAGCCGGCGCACCGCCGACCCCAGGTACGCCGCCGCGTCGCCGGGCCGGGCCAGCGCGGTGGCGTCGTTCGCCCCGACCAGGATCACCGCCACGTCGGGGCGCTCGCCGAGCAGCGCCCGGGCCACCTGGGTGGCCAGATCCGTCGAGCGGGAACCGGACACGCCCACGCTGGACAGGTGCACCAGCCGGCCGGCCGGCCCCTCGGCGAGCAGGTGCGCGAGTTGCCCGCCGATCGTCTCCTCGAAGCGCTCCACCCCGACGCCGAGCGCCGAGGAGTCGCCGAGCAGCACCAGCCGCAGCGGCGGGGCGCCGGTCCGGCCCACCGTGGCGCGCAGGGCGAGGCCCAGCTCCGGCTGGGCGTACTGCCGGCTGCGGGCGGCGATGGCCTGGCCGGCGAGGACGGCCGCGCCGCCCACCGTCCCGGCGAACAGGGACAGGGCGGCGGCCCGACCCAGCCGAGCCACGAGCTCGTTGCGCTCGGTCATGACGACACCTCCCTGGTGGCGGCGGTGCGGCCGGCCCGGGTGGCGCCGGTTGCTCGCCGCCGCGTCTCTCTGGCGGGGCAGACGTGAGCGTGACCCACGTTGTGCCTGCTGATGATGCCCCTGGTGGCCCCGCTCATGCCAGCCCTTCCAGGGTCGGAGACTCGGCGGCACCGGACTGCGCCGCCGCGCCGACGCCGAAGAAGGCCCGCCGCCGAAGCTGCGCCCAGCGCCCGTCGGGACCCCGGTCGCGACCCCGGACCTGGGTGGCGCTGACCTCCGTGCCGGCGTGCCGGGCCGCCTCCTGGGCCGCCTCCGGGAGCGCCCGTACGCCGTCCCGGCCCGCGAGCGGAGAGCGGCGCTCCTGCCCGGCGCCGAGCGCGGAGAGCACCGTGGGCAGCAGCGCCGCCGCGGCGACCGCGTAACCCTCGGCCGAGGGGTGGAACCGGTCCCAGGCGAACATCCGGGCCGGCTCGGCCGCGAAGCGGGGACCCAGCAGGTCCCCGAGGGAGACCGTCCAGCCGCCCGCCTCGACCACCGCCACCGTCTGCGCGGCGGCGAGCTGGCGGCTCCACCGGCGGGCCAGCCAGCGCAGCGGCGGCTGGATCGGGCGGATCGCGCCGAGGTCCGGGCAGGTGCCGACGACCACCTCGCAGCCCGCGGCGCGCAGGGCGCGGACCGCGTCGACCAGATAGCGCACCGCCACCGAGGGCGGGGTGCGGTTGGTGACGTCGTTGCCGCCGACCAGCACGACGGCGATGTCCGGCTCGACCTCCAGGGCCGACTCGACCTGCGGCCTGAGCCCCGCCGACAGCGCGCCCACCACGGCGAAACGGCA
Organism: Micromonospora sp. HK10; assembly: GCF_000982955.1. GTDB lineage: Bacteria > Actinomycetota > Actinomycetes > Mycobacteriales > Micromonosporaceae > Micromonospora. The sequence goes on from NZ_KQ058649.1 coordinate 90,682, forward strand.
GAGCCGGACCGGCCGGTGCAACCGCCGGGACAGCCCGGTGGCCAGCAGCGCGCCCGGGGTCTCCCGGCGACGGTGCACGCCGTAACCGGCGGCCGAGGAGTCGCCGAGAACGACCATGGTGACCGGTTGGCCGGGAAGCTTCGCGCCGTAGACCCCGTCGCAGCGCGGCGGGGGCGCCTCGGCCATCGGGATGGTGCGCCGGGCCTGCCGGGCCTGGCCGAGCAGCACCCCACCCGTCGCCACGGTGGCCGCCACGGTGGCGCCCGTGCCGATCGCCGCCAGCCGGACGACCCGGCGGGCGCGCGGCCAGCCGACCCGCGTGACGGAACCGACGTCCCCCATGCACCGACAGTATCGCGCCACCCCGACACCCGCCGTCCGGTGATCAGGAGGCTGGGCGACCACCGTTCCGGGTACCTGTCCGACAGCGGACGCCGGACTTGCGCCGGGGCCGCACCCTTGGTCGAGCGGAGAGGGGCGACGACATGGGCAAGACGTTGAAGCGGAGCGCGGCGTTCGCCGCACTGGCCCGGGCGCTGGCGTCCGGAGCCCGGGGCGGGCCGTCGGTGGGCGCCCGGCTGGCGGCGCTGCCGCGGATGATCCGGGCCACCGCGAAGGGGGAGTACGACGGCGGCCTGCGGTTGGCCCTGATGACCGCGGCCACCGCCTACATCGTGTCCCCGATCGACCTGCTGCCGGAGATCCCGCTGGCGATCTTCGGGCTGGCCGACGACGCGGTGATGGTCACCTGGCTGGCCGGCAGCGTGCTCGCCGAGACCGAGCGGTTCCTGGAGTGGGAGGCGCGCCGCAGGTCGGTCATCCCCGGGCATCTGGTGCCCTGACGGCACGTACCCTGGGCGACGAACTGACGACCTACCGGCCGCCCCACGACGGCGACGCGACGAAGGGCACAACGACGTGCAGTACTACGACAACGTGGTCGAGCTGATCGGCAACACCCCGCTGGTCCGCCTGCGCAACGTCACCGAGGGCATCCAGGCGACCGTGCTGGCGAAGGTGGAGTACCTGAACCCGGGCGGCTCGGTGAAGGACCGGATCGCGCTGCGCATGGTCGAGGACGCGGAGCAGGCCGGGATCCTGAAGCCGGGCGGCACGATCGTCGAGCCGACCAGCGGCAACACCGGCGTCGGCCTGGCCCTGGTGGCCCAGCTCAAGGGTTACAAGTGCGTGTTCGTCTGCCCGGACAAGGTCAGCCAGGACAAGCAGGACGTGCTGCGCGCGTACGGCGCCGAGGTGGTGGTCTGCCCGACCGCGGTCGCCCCGGAGGACCCCCGCTCCTACTACAACGTCTCCGACCGGCTGGCCCGGGAGATCCCCGGCGCCTGGAAGCCCAACCAGTACAGCAACCCCGCCAACCCGCGCTCGCACTACGAGACCACCGGCCCGGAGCTCTGGAAGCAGACCGAGGGCGCGCTCACCCACTTCGTCGCGGGCGTCGGCACCGGCGGCACCATCTCCGGCATCGGCCGCTACCTGAAGGAGGCCTCGGCGGGGCGGGTGCGGATCGTCGGCGCCGACCCGGAGGGCTCGGTCTACTCGGGTGGCACCGGCCGGCCGTACCTCGTCGAGGGCGTCGGGGAGGACTTCTGGCCGGAGACCTACGACCGCACCGTGGCCGACGAGATCGTCGAGGTGTCGGACAAGGAGTCGTTCGAGATGACCCGGCGGCTGGCCCGCGAGGAGGGGCTGCTGGTCGGCGGCTCCTGCGGGATGGCCGTGGTGGCCGCCCTGGAGGTGGCCCGCAAGGCCGACCCGGACGACGTGATCGTGGTGCTGCTGCCGGACAGCGGCAAGGGCTACCTGTCGAAGATCTTCAACGACTCATGGATGGCCCGGTACGGCTTCCTGGACAACTCCGGCGCCGAGCCGACGGTCGCCGACGCGCTCGGCGGCAAGCCCGGTGGCCTGCCCGAACTGGTGCACGTCCACCCCACCGAGACGGTCCGCGACGCCATCGACTACATGCGCGAGTACGGCGTCTCCCAGCTCCCGGTGCTCAAGGCCGAGCCGCCGGTGGTGACCGGCGAGGTGGCCGGCTCGATCGCCGAGAAGGACCTGCTCGACGCGCTCTTCACCGGCCAGGCGCACCTGCACGACACGATCGAGCGGCACATGGCCGAGCCGCTGCCGATGATCGGCGGCGGCCAGCCGGTCAGCGAGGCGGTCACCCTGCTGGAGAAGGCCGACGCCGCCCTGGTGCTGGTCGACGGCAAGCCGAAGGGCGTGCTGACCCGGCAGGACCTGCTCGCCCACCTCGGCGCCCGCTGAGCGCTCAGGAGGGGACCCTTCCCCCACGCCCACTGCGACGGGGAGGGGCCCCTCCTGACGCGCCCGGCCTCAATCCGGCGCCTGCTCAGAGGTGGCGGGCGTAGCGAAGCTGGGCGACGACGGCGAGGCCGATCCGGTCGCGGCGTTCCTCCCCGGTGGCGGTCCAGCCACCGCGCTCGTAGAACCGCCGGGCGGCCGTGTTGTCGCGCAGCACCCAGAGGGCGGCCCGGGACCAGCCCCGGGCCCGCATCGCGTCCAGCGCGTCGATCATCAGGGTGCGCCCGGTGCCCCGGCCCCGCTCCTCGGGTGCCAGGTGGATCGCGTTCAGTAGGCCGGTGGCCGGGTCGTCCGCGTCGTCGGGGCCGAGGTAGCTGAAGCCGACCAGCGCGCCGTCCCGCTCGGCCACGGTCATCCGGTGGTCGGTCCGCTCCCAGGTCCACCGCTCCGCCCAGTACCGGCCCATCTCCTCGGGCGTGGGCGCGGCCAGCGCGTCCGCGGGCAGGAACGACGAGTACGCCGCCACCCGGGACGCCTGGTGCAGGGCACCGACCGGCATCAGGTCGGCGTCGGTGGCGGGGCGTAACGAGACGGTCACCCGGACGAGGCTACCCGTCGGGGCGGCACCGGCACCGTCATCAGATCCGCCGCGATCACCAGCTCGCCGGTGAAGTGCGCCCGGGCCTCCTCGGCGAACCGGCGCGGATCGGTGTACCGCTGCGAGAAGTGGGTCAGCACCAGGGTGCGTACCCCCGATTCGGCCGCCACCCGCGCGGCCTGGGCCGCGGTCAGGTGGCCGACCTCGGCGGCGAGGGCGGCCTCCGACTCCAGGAAGGTCGACTCGATGACCAGCAGGTCGGCGTGTTCGGCCAGCGCCCACACGCCGTCGCAGAGCCCGGTGTCCATCACGAAGGCGAACCGCTGGCCCGGTCGGGGCACGCTCACCTCGTCCCGGGTGATGCGGCGCCCGTCCAGGTCCAGGTGGCCGTCGCGGAGCAGCGCGCCGACGGCCGGCCCGGCGATCCCGTACGCGGACAGCTTCTCCGGCAGCACCCGGCAGCCGTCCGGCTCGATCAGCCGGTACCCGTAGGTCTCGATCGGGTGGCGCAGCCGGCGGGCCTCCAGCGTGCCGATGGTCAGGGTGATCCGCTGCCCGTCGGCGTCGATCGGCTCGACGGCCAGCTCGGCGGTCTCGTAGAAGCTCGCCGCGTGCCGCAGCCGGGCGAAGTAGTCGGCGCCCCCGGCCGGGAAGTGCACGGCCACCGGGTGCGGCACCCGGTCCAGGGAGAGCCGCTGGATCACGCCGGGCAGCCCCAGGCAGTGGTCGCCGTGGAAGTGGGTGACGCAGATCCGGGTCAGGTCGGTGGCGGAGATGCCGGTGTGCAGCATCTGCCGCTGGCTGCCCTCGCCGGGGTCGAAGAGCAGCACCTCGTCGTCCCAGCGCAGCAGGTAGCCGTTGTGGTTGCGCTGCCGGGTGGGAGCCTGGCTGGCGGTGCCGAGCACCACCAACTCGCGCATCGACACGGAATCTCCCCCGGATAGGGTCGACCCCCGGGGCTTCCGCGCTCGCGCGCGGGCCGGCTGGACTGGGCCGGCACCCCGGGGGTCGGGTGGCTGTCGTGGTTTCGCCGCACCGCTGCCACACGGTCTCGACGATCTTGCAGGTGCCCGCCTCGCGGCGGGCGAGATTTCACTGTCGAGGACAGCGGCTAGCGGACAGCCACCTCACGAGTCCGATTGCTATACAAGTCTGGACCACCTCCTTTCCCGTGTACCGCCACGCTATCCACTTCCCGGGCCGCCCGGCAACGGATTTCGATCACAGGCGCAGCCGGAACCACCCGCACGCTGGTCGGCAGGGTCGCCGCGCGGCGCGGACCGGCCGCTGCCCGACCGCCCCGCTGGCCCGTTCAGTCGAGGCCGATCGGGCCCTCGCGGGGGCCGTCGTCGGAGGCCGGCTGGACGGCCAGGGACGGGAAATCGGCCAGGTCGCCGGCGGGCTCGGCGTCCCACTCGGGGAAGACCAGCGGGCTCTGGAGATAGAGGCAGAGCAACTGGGTGAGGTGCCGCAGCCCGTCGAGGTGGGTGCGCTCGTGCCCGTGGGTGGCGTCCACCCCGAAGCCGACCAGCGCCACCCGGGCGTGCGCGCCCGCCTCCACGGCGGCGGCCACGTCCGAGCGGTAGTAGTCGAAGACGTCCCGGACCAGGTCGACGCCGTGCGCGCGGGCGATCGATGCCAGGTTGCGGGTCAGGTGGTAGTCGAACGGGCCGACGCCGTCGCCCATGGCCAGGGTCGCCGCGTCCTCCCGGGACTGCTGGCCCGGGGCGACCACCGCCGCGTCGACCGAGACGATCTCGGCCACGTCCGGGTCGAGGCCGTGGCTGGCCCCGTGCCCGAGTTCCTCGGTGACGGTGACGAGCAGGTGGGCGGTGACCGCCGGCGTGACGCCCGCGTCGATCATGGCCTTGAACGCGGTCAGCACGGCGGCGACCCCGGCCTTGTCGTCCAGGTGCCGGGACTTCACGTACCCGCTCGGGGTGATCGTCGGGTTGGCCAGGAGCGCGACGAAATCGCCCGCGTCGATGCCAAGCGCGCGGAGGCCGGCGATGTCGTGCACCGGCTCGTCGACCCGTACCTCGACCAGCTCCCAGCCGACGCCCTGCAGGTCGACGTCCTCGTTGTAGCGATGGCCGCTGGCCTTGAGCGGCAAAATCTGGCCGGTGACCACCCGGTCCAGGTCATCGGTGAAGATCCGCACGTGGGCGCCCTCGGCGAACCGGGCGCTGTGCGTGCCGATCGGCTTCAACTCCAGCCGGCCGTTCTCCTTGAGCCGCTTGACCATGCCCCCGATGGTGTCGGTGTGCACCACGACCGCGCGGTCGGCGCCGGTCTCCCGCGGGCCCGGCAGGCAGGCGCTGAGCGCCCCGCGCCGGGTCAGCGTCGAGCCGATCCCGAGCGCCGAGAGGCGTTCCCCCACGTACTGCTGGACGTGGTCGGTGCGCCCCGACGGGCTGGGGATCTCCAGCAGCTCCACCAGCACCTGGCGCAGGTAGTCGAGGTCGATCTCCAACGGTCGCGGGCTCACCCGGCGCCCCCCGTGCCGGCCGGGGACCAGAGCCGTCGCGGCGCCCGGGTGCCGGGGAAGAGCAGGTCGACGAAGCGCTCGGCGGTCGGCTGCGGCTCGTGGTTGGCCAGGCCGGGCCGCTCGTTCGCCTCGATGAACACGTGCTCGGGCCGGTCCGGGGCGGGGACCAGCAGGTCCAGCCCGGTGACCGGGATGTCCAGCGCCCGGCTGGCGGCCACGCACGCCTCGGCGATCACCGGGTGCAGTTCGGCGGTGACGTCGTGGATGGTCCCGCCGGTGTGCAGGTTGGCCGTCCGGCGGACCGCCAGCACCTCGCCCTCCGGCAGCACGTCGTCCATCCGGTGGCCCGCGTCGGCGACCACCTCGCGGGTCAGCTCGTCGACCGGGATCGTCGACTCGCCTCCCGTCGCGGCGGCGCGCCGCCGGCTCTGCCGCTCGATCAGCTCGGTGATGTCGTGCACGCCGTCCCCGGTGATCTGTGCCGGGCGGCGGACCGCGGCGGCCACCACCTCGTGGTCGATCACCACCACCCGCAGGTCCTCGCCCGTGCGTAGCTCCTCGATCAGCACGTCCGGGCAGAACCGGCGGGCCAGCTCGATGGCGGCGGTCAGCGCCTGCGGCGTACGGACCCCGACGGTGATGCCGTTGCCCTGCTCGCCCCGGGCCGGCTTGACCACCACCGGGCCCACCTCGGTCAGGAACGCCAGGTCGTCGGCGTCACCGGTGGCGGTCCGGCCACGTGGTACGCGCAGCCCCGCCTCGGCGAGGATCCGCCGGGTGACCCGCTTGTCGTCGCACCGGCTCATCGCCACCGCCGAGGTCAGCTCCGACAGCGACTCGCGGGTGTGCACGGTCCGCCCGCCGTTGCTGAGCCGCAGCTCGCCCCAGCGCGGATCGGTGACCTCCACCCGGATGCCACGCCGCATCGCCTCGTCGGCGATGATCTTCGCGTACGGGTTGAGCTGGTCGTACCCCTCCGGGGCGGCGGGCAGGAAGAGCCGCTGGTTGATCGGGTTCTTCCGCTTCACGCAGAGCGTTCCGGTCCGGTGGAAGCCCAGCCGCTCGTAGAGCCGGATCGCGCCGGTGTTCTCCGCCAGCACGGACAGGTCCACGTACGCCCGACCCCGGGCGTCGAGCCGGTCGGCCAGCGCGGTCAGCAGGGCCTGGCCGGTACCGGGCGGCGCGGTGTTGAAATCCACGGTCAGGCACCACAGGCTGGCGCCGTTCTCCGGGTCGGCGAAGACCGCCACGTGGTCGACGCCGGTGATGGTGCCGACCACCTCACCGGTGGCGTCCTCGGCCAGCAGGTGCAGGAACCGGTCGGTACGGGCGTTGTCGACGAGCACGTCGACCGGGGCGGTGACCATGCCGTTGCGCGCGTAGATCCGGTTCACCGCGTCCGCGTCGTCGGCGTCGCGCAGCGGCCGGACGGTCAACCCGGGAACCTCGCCGCCCTCGGTGGCGGCGGGCCGCTTCCCGCCGAGCGGCAGCCGGTAGGTCAGCGACGGGTCGATGAACAGCTCGTCCGGCAGCCGGGACACCAGCACGTGCGGGTCGCGCAGGTAGATGCAGATGTCGCGGGCACCGACCGCCTCGGAGCGCAGCACGTCGGCCACGTGCACCTGGTCGTCGAACGTCTGCCCGAAGACCAGCCGGCCCCAGCCGCAGTCCAGCACCACGCCCGAGGCGTCGGTGGACCCGGCCGCCGGCTGTCGCGGCTCCGCCGTACCCGGGGCGACCGGGTCACCGCCGGGGCCGGTGCGTTCCCGGCGCCGGCCCAGCACCCGTTCCCGGTCGGTACGCGCCGTTCCGGTGGCGAGGGTGTCGGTCACGGTCAGTCGATTCCGTGGCTCTGGAGCCACATTTCCAGGAGTCCCAGTTGCCACAGCTTGTTTCCGTTCAACGGGGTCAGTTCGGCGTTCGGGTCGGCGAGCAGCGCGTCGACGTAGTCGGCGCGGAACAGGTCGCGGCGGCGGGCCTCGGGCGCGGTCAGCGCGTCGCGTACCCGGTCGAGGAGCTTGTCCTCCAGGTGGGTGAGGCCCGGCACCGGGAAGTAGCCCTTCGGCCGGTCGATCACCTCGGGCGGCAGGACCCGCCGGCCGATCTCCTTGAGCACGCCCTTGCCGCCCTGGGCGAGCTTCAGTTCCGGCGGGCAACTCGCGGCCAGTTCGACGAACTCGTGGTCGAGGAACGGCACCCGGGCCTCCAGCCCGTGCGCCATCGTCATGTTGTCGACCCGCTTCACCGGGTCGTCGGTGAGCATGACCTGGGTGTCGATCCGCAGGCCGGCGTCGACCGCGGTCTGCGCGCCGGGCCGGGCCAGGTGCGCGGCGACGTACGCGCGGGCCGGGTCGCCGTCGGCCAGCCACGCCGGGTTGAGCACCCGGGCCAGTCCGGCCGCGTCGCGGTCGAAGAACGCCTTCGCGTACGTCTCGAGCGCCCGCTCCCGGTCCACGCCGGCGAGCGGTGGGTACCAGTGGTAGCCGCCCAGGATCTCGTCCGCGCCCTGACCCGACTGGACCACCCGGACGTGCCGCGCGACCTCCTGGCTGAGCAGCCAGAACGCGACGCAGTCGTGGCTGACCATGGGCTCGCTCATGGCCGCGACGGCGGCCTCCAGCGGCGGCAGCAGGTCACCGGTGGGCACCCGGATCTGGTGGTGGTCGGTGTTGAACGTCTTCGCCACCAGGTCGGAGTAGACGAACTCGTCGCCCTCCCGGCCGCCGACCGCCTCGAAGCCGATCGAGAAGGTGGCCAGCCCGGACTGGCCCTCCCCGGCGAGCAGCGCGACCACCAGGCTGGAGTCGAGGCCGCCGGAGAGCAGCACGCCCACCGGCACGTCGGCCACCATCCGGCGGCGTACGGCGGTGGTCAGCGAGTCCAGCAGCGCGTCCTGCCAGTCCCGCGCGGACCAGTCCGCCCGCTCGGCGGCGCGGCTGAACGCCGGATCCCAGTAGACCCGCTCGTGGGTGGCGCCGTCCGGCTCGTACACCCGGACCGTGGCCGGCGGCAGCTTGGCCACGCCGCGCAGGATGGTGCGGGGCGGCGGCACGATGCTGTGGAAGCTCAGGTAGTGGGCGAGCGCCACCGGGTCGATGCTGGTGTCGATCCCGCCGCCGGCCAGCAGCGCCGGCAGGGTCGAGGCGAAGCGGACCGCGCTGGGCGTCTCGGCCAGGTAGAGCGGCTTGATGCCGAGGCGGTCCCGGGCCAGCACCAGGCGGCCGGTGTCCCGCTCGCTGATCGCCACCGCGAACATGCCGACCAGGTGGTCGACGAAGTCCAGCCCCCACTCGGCGTACGCCTTGAGCACCACCTCGCTGTCGCCGGAGGAGAAGAAGCGGTGGCCCCTGGCCCGCAGTTCCTCCCGCAGTTCCCGGTAGTTGTAGATGCAGCCGTTGAAGACACCGGCGAGGCCGGCGGCCGGGTCGACCAGTGGCTGGCCGCTGGCCGCCGACAGGTCGATGATCTTCAGGCGGCGGTGCCCGAGTGCCACCCGGCCCTGCGACCAGACCCCGCCGTCGTCGGGCCCTCGGTCGTCCATCGTCGCCGCCATGCGCTCCACCACGCCGACATCGGCGCGCGAGCCGTCACGGCGGAACTCTCCCGCAAGTCCGCACATGCGGCCCCATGCTGCCAGAGGTTGTTGCGGTTTGCCTGTTGAGACGATGACAGTTGTGTGACGGCTCGCTATCATGCCCCGCTGCGGCGGTGGTGCCGTTCCGAGCCGGGCGGTTTGGGTGCCGGAGCGACCGGTGTCGGAAATGCGCCGGGCCCGCGGTGTGACGAACACCGCAGGCCCGGACGTCCCTCGCTCAGCCGGCGGTACGGGCCACGCCGACCGGGCAGCTCAGCCCGTTCGGGCCGTGGTTGCAGTAGCCGTTCGGATTCTTGGTCGGGGCCAGATACTGCTGGTGGTAGTCCTCGGCCAGGTAGTAGTCACCCAGCGGAGCGATCTCCGTGGTGATCTCACCCTTGCCGGCGCGCGCCACGATCGGCGCGAACGCGTCCCGCGACGCCTGCGCGACGGCGAGCTGCTCGTCGGTGGTGGTGTAGATCGCCGAGCGGTACTGCGAGCCGACGTCGTTGCCCTGGCGCAGGCCCTGGGTCGGGTCGTGATTCTCCCAGAACACCTTGAGCAGGTCCTCGTAGGCGATCTTGGTCGGGTCGTAGACCACCTGAACCACCTCGGCGTGCCCGGTCAGCCCCGAACAGACCTCCTCGTACGTCGGGTTCGGCGTGTAGCCGCCGGCGTAGCCGGCCGACGTGGTGATCACGCCCGGCAGGGTCCAGAAGAGCCGCTCGGCGCCCCAGAAGCAGCCCATCCCGAAGACGGCGACCTGCGCGCCCGCCGGGAAGGGGCCCGTCAGGGAGGAGGGCAGCACCTCGTGCCGGTCGGCGACCGGCATCGCGATCAGGCGACCGGGCAGGGCCTGGTCGGGAGAGATCATTTCGGCCTTCATGCGGCGAAGGAACACGGTTGGGACTCCTCTCTCGGCTTTCCCACCGGGTACAACAGCGCCGACGTCCGGTTCCTTACCCGCTGCCCCCGGGCGTCAGCCGAGGGCGGCGGCCACCCGGGCCGCGTACTCCTCGGCCTCGTCGTCACCGGAGTAGCGGGTGCGGGGCCAGAAGAAGCCGCGCAGGCCGTCGCCCTTCGTGCGGGGCACCACGTGGGTGTGCAGGTGCGGCACCGACTGGGACACCGTGTTGTTCATCGCCACGAAGGTGCCGCCGGACCCCAGACCGGTCTGCACCGCCACGCTGATCCGCTGCACCAGCCGGAAGTAACCGGGCAGCGCGTCGGCCGGCAGGTCGGCCAGGGTCACCAGGTGGGTGCGCGGCACCACCAGCACGTGCCCCTTGAACACCGGCCGGGTGTCCAGGAAAGCCACCCCGTCCGCCTCGTCGACGACCCGGAACGCCGGCACCTCGCCCGCCACGATCCCGCAGAACACGCACCCAGCCACTCATCCAGGCTAGGCGCTGTCTTACGAACGTGCCGGTCCCCACGCCGATCTTGGCGGCCTGACGCTCATCCCGGCACGGCAAGGACTACCGGGGCACCCGGGCCAGAGGGGAGGTCTTCACCGGCCGGTCAGGACCCGTCGAGGTAGGCGTCCCAGTCGTCGTCGGGGACCCCGGTCGGTCCGGTCTCCCCGTTTGCCAACCGGCGGCGGATGTCCGCCTCCCAGCGCAGTGCCCAGGCCCGCAATTCGTCGACCTGCGCGCCGTCGAGCCCGTAGGAGAGGAAGACGCGTTCTTCCCGCTCCTCGACGCCGCCCAACCGGTCGGCGAGCTCCTCCAGCGAGAAACCAGCGGTGTGGCGCGCCGCCAACTGCTCCAGCTCGTTCCAACTCAGCCGCTCGTGCGCCGCCCGGACGTCGATGTAGTCCCGGTGGGCCGCACGGTCGTGCAACGCGCGCATCTTGAGCCCGACCGCGTCATCGAAGGCGAGTACCGGTCCGATCGCCAACCGCGCAGGTGGACCGATCGCTTCTTTGAGCAGGTCGACCTCGCACGATGCGGTGTCGTCCGCGACCAGGATGCGGGCCATCCGCGGTGTTACCTCGACGATCCGGGCAGTGAACCCGGCCGCCCTGTAGGCATCGCTGAGGCCCGGGCAACCACGGTCGGCAGCGGCAACGCGGTAGCCGTGGCGAAGTCGATGTCCTGGGACGGCCGGTTCACCAGCTCGTGGGCACACATGGCGTAACCGCCGGCGAGCACCAGGCCCAGGTCGTCGCCAGCAGCGAAGCCGACCCGGAGGAGTCGGCGGTGCAGCGTGTCCATCAGTGCGCGGCGAGCTCAGGGAGTCTCCGCTCCCAGAGCCGGGTGAGCCGACGCGTGGTCAGCCGGCAGATGCGTGGCCAGTCCCGGCGGAGCAGCGTCGCGTTGACGTATCGGACGATGTCGTCCCGCTGGCCGCAGTCCAGCAGGAGGCAGTAGAGGGTGAGCCGCTGTCGGGGGTCGGTGACGTCGAACTCGGTCGGGCCGGACCAGGCGAGGCGGACCGGCAAACTGACCTGGCCCTGGTCGGGCCCCGACAGGAGCCCCAGCGACGGCGGGATCCGGTCGACCACGCCGAGCAGGCGGGACGGCAGAGCTTCGGTCGAGGTCACCGAGCCAGTATGGCCGACCGGTCGGACACCTTCGCGGTAGTGACCCGCGTCCGGGTTCCACGCGCTGGGACAGGCGGGCGGACTAACGTCTCGGTCATGAACCACGGCTTCGAGACGCTCGCCATCCACGCCGGCCAGGACCCGGAGGCCCGCACGGGCGCGGTGATCCCGCCGATCTACCAGACCAGCACGTACGCCCAGGACGCCGTCGGTGCGCCCCGGCAGGGCTACGAGTACAGCCGCTCCGGCAACCCGACCCGGGACGCGCTGCAGGAGTGCCTGGCCGCGCTGGAGGGCGGGCCGGTGGGCCTCGCCTTCGCCAGCGGCCTGGCCGCCGAGGACGCCCTGCTGCGTACCGTCTGCAAGCCGGGCGATCACGTGGTGATCCCCGACGACGCGTACGGCGGCACGTACCGGCTCTTCGCGAAGGTGGCCGAGCGTTGGGGGCTGGCGTACACCCCGGCGAAGGTCTCCGACCCGGACGCGGTCCGGGCGGCCATCCGCCCCGGCGCCACGAAGATCGTCTGGGTGGAGACGCCGACCAACCCGCTGCTCGGCATCGCCGACATCGCCGCCCTGGCCGCCGTCGCGCACGACGCCGGCGCGCTGCTGGTGGTCGACAACACCTTTGCCTCGCCGTACCTGCAGCAGCCGATCGCCTTCGGCGCGGACGTGGTGGTCCACTCCACCACGAAGTACATCGGCGGACACTCCGACGTGGTCGGTGGCGCGCTGGTCGCCGCCGACCGGACGCTCGGCGAGGAGCTGCGCTACCACCAGAACGCGATGGGCGCGGTGAACGGGCCCTTCGACGCCTGGCTCACCCTGCGGGGCATCAAGACCCTCGGGGTACGGATGGACCGGCACTGCGACAACGCCGAGCGGATCGCGGCCTACCTGGACGGTCACGCCAAGGTCGCGCAGGTGATCTATCCGGGCCTGCCGGCGCACCCCGGCCACGAGGTGGCCGCCAAGCAGATGCGCCGGTTCGGCGGCATGATCTCGTTCCGCGCCGCGGGCGGCGAGGAGCACGCCGTGGAGATCTGCAACCGGGCGAAGCTGTTCGTGCTCGCCGAGTCCCTCGGCGGGGTCGAGTCCCTGATCGAGCACCCGGGCCGGATGACACACGCGAGCGCTGCCGGCTCGCCGCTTGAAGTTCCCGGCGATCTCGTGCGACTGTCTGTCGGCATCGAGACGGTCGACGACCTGCTCGCCGATCTGGAGCAGGCGCTGGGCTGACCGCTGGCTTGGGGAGGGTGGCCGTGCCGGACATCATGCCGACGACCTGGGTGGGGGCGACCGCGAAACAGATCGCCCGGGGCGTACGCCGGGGTGACGTCTCCGCCACCCAGGTCGTCGCCGACCACCTGGACCACCTCGCCCGGGCCGACGCCGAGCTGGCCGCCTTCCGCACGGTACGCGGCGGCGAGGCGATCACCGAGGCGGAGAAGGTCGACGAGCAGGAGGACCTGGCCAACCTCCCGCTGGCCGGGGTGCCGGTCGCGGTCAAGGAGAACACCCCGGTCGCCGGCCTGCCCACCTGGAACGGGTCGGCGGCCGTGCGTACCCCGGTGGCGGAGGCCGACCACGAGGTTGTCCGCCGGCTGCGCGGCGCGGGCGCGGTGATCCTCGGGGTGACCCGGATGCCGGAGCTCGGCCTCTGGGCGCTCACCGACGACGAGACCGCGGTGACCCGCAACCCGTGGGACCGCTCGCGTACCCCGGGCGGCTCCTCGGGTGGCGCGGCCGCCGCGGTCGCCGCCGGCCTGGTGCCGATGGCGCACGGCAACGACGGCCTGGGCTCGATCCGCATCCCGGCGGCCTGCTGCGGCCTGGTCGGGCTCAAGCCCGGCCGCGGGGTGGTGCCCTGCCAGCTCGGCGCCGAGGACTGGTTCGGGCTGACCGAGCACGGCATGCTCACCAGCACCGTCGCCGACGCGGTGGTCGGCTTCTCGGTGCTGGCCGGCCGCCGCCCGGAGAAGCTGGTCCCGCCGCCCCGGCTGCGGGTCGGGGTCTCGCTGCGCTCCCCGGTGCGCGGGGTCGCGCCGGACGCGTCGAACCGGGACGCGGTGGCCGCCGCCGGCCGGCTGCTGGCCGCCGCCGGACACGACACCGTCCCGGCCGACCCGGTCTACCCGACCCGGCTGGGCCTACAGGGCGTCGCCACCTGGTTCGCGGCGGCCGCCGCCGACGTGCGGGCCGCCGGGGTGCCCCGGCAGGGTCTGCAACCCCGCAGCCGCCGGCACGTCGCGCTCGGCGAGTGGGCGCAGCGCCGGGGGTACGTCCGGGAGGCCGACCGGGCTGCCTGGCGGGAGCGCTCGATCGGCTTCTTCGCCGACCACTCGGTCGACCTGCTGCTCACCCCGGCGCTGGCCGGCCCGCCGCCGGAGGCCGCCGGCTGGTCCGGCCGGTCCTGGCTGGCGAACATGAAGGCCAACATCCGGTACGCGCCGTACGCCGCGCCGTGGAACATCGCCGGGCTGCCGGCCATCGTGGTGCCGGTCGGCCGCCGCCCGGACGGCCTTCCGGTCGCCGTGCAGCTCGTCGGCCCGCCCGGCTCGGAGCTGCTGCTGCTCGGCGTCGCCGGCCAGTTCGAGCTGCAGGCCCCCTGGTCCCGGCACGCCCCCGGTTACCCCCGGGTCGGCACGGGGTCGCCGGCCACCGCTTGATCGTCTAACGTGTGCGCACCCCTTCGCGCACACCTCCGGACGGTCGCCCGATGAACTGCCAGACCTGCGGGGACGCCCCGTCTCCCGCCTTCGAGGAGTGCCAGCGCTGCGGCACCCGGACCGGCCAGCCGGCGGTGGCCCCCGGCGTGCCCACGTACGCCGTCCGAGGGCTGGGCGTGGCCGCCTCCGTCGCGGTCGGGGCGACCGCCGTGCTGTTCCTGCTGTCGGCGCTCTTCCCGCTGCTGGGGGTCCGCCTGGCCCGCTCGGCCGCCGCGCAGCTCGACCGGGACGTGCTGCTGGGCGCGGTGCTGGCCGAGGTCGCGTTCACCCTGCCGTTCGTACTCGCCCTGCTGACCGCCGCGACGCTGGTGGTGATCTGGACCTGGCGGGTGCGGAAGAACCTGGACGCGTTCCCGGGCGCCGCGCCGACCCAGGGCACCGGCTGGGCGATCGCCGGTTGGCTGGTGCCGATCGCCAGCTTCGTCGTGCCCGTCCGGGTGGTCGCCGAGGTGGCCCGGTACAGCCTGTGGCGGCGCCGTACCCCCGGGCTCATCTGGCTCTGGTGGGCGGCCTGGCTGGTGTTCTCGATCGGGGACCGGATCGTCGCCCAGGCGGAGGACCGGCGGTACGAACGGCTGACCCAGTGGCCGCGCAACGACGGGGAGTTCGCCACCTACGTCCGCTTCTACCAGGACGCGCTTCCGCCACGGCTGCTGCCGGCGGTGGCCTGCCTGGTCGCGGCGATCTCGTTCATCGTGCTGATCCGCCGGATCTCCGCCGCCCAGCAGGACCGGATCGCGCGGGCCGTACCCGCCTGGCCCGGCTGGCCCGGTCACCCCGGCTGGCCCGCGGCCGCCGCTCCCGCGCCGTTCCCGGTGGCCCACACCGCGCCCGTGCCGCACGCCGCGCCCGTGCCGCACGCCGCGCCCGGCGCGGCGGTGGAGCTCGCGCCGCCGGCCGGCCCGTCGGCGGCGTCGCCGCAGGTTCCGCCGGGACCGGGTGGCACGATCGGGGCATGACGGAACTGGTCGGTCTCGCCGACGTACAGGCCGCGCGGGAGCTGCTCGCCGGGGTCACCCGGACCACCCCGCTGGAGCCTTCCCGGCCGTTGAGCGCCGCGCTGGGCGGCCCGGTGTGGCTGAAGTGCGAGAACCTGCAACGGGCCGGGTCGTACAAGGTGCGCGGCGCGTACGTGCGGATCTCCCGGCTCTCCCCGGCGGAGCGGGAGCGCGGCGTGGTCGCGGCGAGCGCGGGCAACCACGCGCAGGGGGTGGCGCTCGCCGCCGGACTGGTCGGCACGCACGCCACGGTCTTCATGCCGGTGAACGCCCCGCTGCCGAAGGTGGCCGCCACCAAGGGGTACGGCGCCTCGGTCGAGCTGGTCGGCAACACGGTGGACGAGGCGCTGGTCGCGGCGCAGACCTACGCGGAGCGGACCGGGGCGGTGCTCATCCACCCGTTCGACCACGCGGACGTCATCGCCGGCCAGGGCACGGTGGCGCTGGAGCTCCTCGAACAGTGCCCGGACGTGAAGACGATCGTGACCGGGGTGGGCGGCGGTGGCCTGATCTCCGGGATGGCGGTGGCGGCCAAGGCGCTGCGCCCCGACGTACGCGTGATCGGGGTGCAGGCGGCGAGCGCCGCCGCCTTCCCGCCCTCGCTCAAGGCCGGCGAGCCGGTCCGCCTGCCGTCGTTCTCGACCATCGCCGACGGCATCGCGGTGGGCCGCCCCGGCGAGCTGACCTTCACCCACGTCCGCAAGCTGGTCGACGAGATCGTCACGGTCTCCGAGGAGGACATCTCCCGGGCGCTGCTGATGCTGCTGGAGCGGGGCAAGCAGGTGGTCGAGCCGGCCGGGGCGGTCGGCGTGGCGGCGCTGCTGGCCGGGGTGGTCGAGGGGGTGCGGGCGCCGGTGGTGGCGGTGCTCTCCGGCGGCAACATCGACCCGCTGCTGTTGCTCCGGGTGATCGAGCACGGCCTGGCCGCGGCCGGCCGCTACCTGCGCGTGACGGTGCGCTGTTCGGACCGGCCGGGCCAGCTCGCGTCGCTGCTCAGCGAGATCGCCGAGCACCGGGCCAACGTGGTGGACGTCGAGCACCAGCGGGCCAACCCGCACCTGGGCCTGGGTGAGGTGGAGGTGGCCCTGTCGGTGGAGACCCGCGGGGTGGAGCACTCGGACACGTTGATCAGCGCCCTGCGGGCCAGCGGCTACCAGGTGGTCTTCGCGGCCGAGTCGTGAGCCGCGCCGGCCGACGGAAACGCGAACGCCCCGACCGGTAGGTCGGGGCGTTCGCGGTGTGGCTCGGGTCCGAGGAGCCTGTCAGCCTCGGTCGGGTCGGACCCGAGCCACCCGGCGCGGGTCCGGATGTCTGCTAGCCGGAGAACGGCTCGAACTTCACCACCGTCACCTTGATGTCGGCGCCGCTGGGCGCCGTGTAGGTGCAGGTCTGGCCCGCCTTGCCGCCGAGGATCGCCTTGCCGAGCGCCGACTCGGGGCTGTAGACGGTCAGGTCGGTGGTGGAGGCGATCTCCCGGGAGCCGAGCAGGAAGGTCTCCGTGTCGTCGGCGTCGTCGTCGAAGTAGATCGTCACCACCATGCCGGGCGACACCGCGTCGGCGGTCGGAGCCTCGCCGACCTTGGCGGTGCGCAGCAGCTCCTGGAGGTAGCGGATGCGCCCCTCGGCCTTGCCCTGCTCTTCCCGGGCGGCGTGGTAGCCACCGTTCTCCCGCAGGTCGCCCTCTTCGCGCCGGGCGTTGATCTCGGCGGCGATGACCGGCCGGTTGGCGATGTGCTCGTCGAGCTCGGCCTTCAGGCGGTCGTATGCGTCCTGGGACAGCCAGGTGGCGGGCGCCTCGTTGCCGTTGGTGGACACAGGCGGTCTCCTCGGTTGGTACGGACTGGCTGACAGGTGAACTTCCAAGTTACCAGTGCCGCACCGCACGGGGGTGTCGCCGATCACCCCGAGAGGCAGGGCCGGAACCCCCGGTTCCGGGCGGGTCAGGCCGCCGGCCGGCAGCGCAGCACCTCGCCGATGAAGGGCCGGGCGGTGGTCGGCACCTCCCGCTGGGCGGTGACGTGCCGCTGGCCGGCGGCGGCGGTCACGGTCGTTTCGACGTGTCCCACCTCGGCGCCGTCGTGGGCGCGAGCGCGCAGCAGGCAGGTCGCCGACCCGCCGGGCGGCACGGTGACCCGGAAGTCGACCACCACGCGGGAGTCGGTGATCCCGGTGTAGGTGATCACCTGGGCGCGGTAGTCGGGGTCGCCGTACTGCCGGTAGAGCTTCGTGGCGGCCAGCCCGAGGACGGCCAGCAGCACGACCGCCACCAGGGCCGGCAACAGCGGACGGCGGCGGCCGGGCTCCCGGCGACGGCCGTAACGGCCGGGCGGGAAGACCGGCTCACCCGGTGCGATTGTGGCGTGCGTCTCGCTCACCGGCGGGTATCTCCTGGCGTTGTTGTCGGCGGCATCGGCAAGAATGGCAGAGTCCATCTTCCCAGCCCGGCGCTGAGTCAAGGATGGCAGGTCGGGCGCGGCGCCCGCCGGCCAGCACGGGGGCTTTCGCGGGCGCGGGGGGAGATTCCGGCAGGTCAGCCGGTCCGGCCCGGGTGGGTCCGGCCGGTCGGCACAGACGAGGAGCCGAAGGTGGCCCAGCAGTTGCGTCTCATGGCGGTGCACGCCCATCCCGACGACGAGTCGAGCAAGGGCGCCGCGACCACGGCGAAATACGTCGCCGAGGGGGTGGATGTCCTGGTCGTCACCTGCACCGGCGGTGAGCGGGGCAGCGTGCTCAACCCGAAGATGGACCGGCCGGACGTCTGGGCCAACATCGGCGAGATCCGCCGCGCCGAGATGGACGCGGCCCGCGCGATCCTCGGCATCGAGCAGGCCTGGCTCGGCTTCATCGACTCCGGGCTGCCCGAGGGCGACCCGCTGCCGCCGCTGCCCGAGGGCTGCTTCGCGCTGCAGGACATCGAGGTCGCGGCCGCCCCGCTGGTGCGGCTGATGCGCCAGTTCCGTCCGCACGTCGTCACCACGTACGACGAGGAGGGCGGCTACCCGCACCCGGACCACATCATGACCCACAAGGTGACGGTGGCCGCGTTCGAGGCCGCCGGCGATCCGGAGCGCTACCCCGACCTGGGTGAGCCGTGGCAGCCGTTGAAGCTCTACTACGACATCGGGTTCTCCCGGGCGAAGATCATGGCGCTGCACGAGGGGATGCTCGCCGCCGGCCTGGAGTCGCCGTACGGCGACTGGATGAAGCGCTGGGAGGACCGGGAGGACAAGGGCGGCCGGATCACCACCCGGGTGGAGTGCGCGGAATACTTCCCGGTCCGCGACGACGCGCTGCGCGCCCACGCCACCCAGATCGACCCGGACGGCTTCTGGTTCCAGGTGCCGATGGACCTGCAGCAGCGCGCCTGGCCGACGGAGGACTACCAGCTCGCCCGCTCGCTGGTGGACAGCCCGCTGCCCGAGTCGGACCTCTTCGCCGGGGTCCGGGAGACGGCCCATGCCCGCTGATCCGGCGGGGGGCTACCCTGGGGGGCAGCCACATATCGGAGGAACACCATGCTGACCACCGCCGCCCAGGTGCTCGCGGAGAACAACTTCGGTGACACCCGTACGGGTGGGCTGGCCGGTCCGATGGGTCTTTTCCTCATCCTGCTGCTCGGCGCCGCGACCATCCTGCTGATCCGCAACATGAACGCCCGGCTGCGGCGGCTGCCGGACCGGTTCCCCCAGCAGGGCGGTCCGGCCGACCACACCCCGGCCGACGCGGCAGTCACCGATCCGACAGGCGGCTCCACCGCGCAGGAATCGCACCCGACGGCTCCCAACGGCTCCGAGCAGCGCCGAAACGGGTAGTCGGCGCATGAATCACGTCGAAGCCGGTCGTCGCCCCCTGTTGCGACCACCGGCTTTGGCTTAGCCTTCCGCCGGGGGGACCAAAAGTCCCTGAGCCGTGCGCGGAAGGGGGGCGCCGATGTTCGTGGCAGCCGTGGCCGCCCGCCGTGCCCTCGGACCACCGCCGGACGGGGTGGGCCCGTGACCTCCGGCAGGGGCGGTGACCGCCCCGACCGGCTCGGCCTGCGCGGCACGCCGGTCGGGGTTCTCCTGCTGACCGTCGCGGTCGCGGTGACCGCCCTGGTGGCCACCGTGCTGGGGCTCGCCGGTCCCGCGTCCCTGCCAGCGGACGACCCGCTGCCGCCGGCCGCCCGCTTCGGCATCGCGGTCGCCGCCGTCGCCGTGGCCCACTTCGCCCGCCTGCGGTTCCGCACCGCGACCGGGATGGTCAGCATCACCTGGGGCGAGGCGGCGCTGGTCATCTGCCTCTACGTCGCACCGGCCGGCTGGCTGCCGGCGGCGACCCTGCTCGGCGCCGGGGCCGCCTGGACGGCCATGTCGCTGCTCGCCGACCGCCGCCCGGTGCTGGAACTGGTCCGGATCATCGGCTCGCTGACCGCCGCCGCGGCCCTCGCCGCCGTGGTGGCCACCGCGCTCGGCCGGCCGCTGCTGGCCGCGCCGACGCCCGAGCTGGCCCTCGCGCTGGTCGCCGGCTCGGTGACGTACCTGCTGACCACGGTCTGGCTGGGCGGGGCCACGCTGGCGCTGCGGCACGGCATCCCGATCGGCCCGCCGCTGATCGCGGCGCTCCGCGGCAAGCTGCTGATGTTCGTCGGGAACGTGGCCGTCGGCCTGGTGGTGGTCACGCTGCTGGAGCTGGACGCCCGCTGGCTGCTGCTCCTGCCGCCGCCGCTCTGGCTGCTCCAGCAGACCTACCGGCACCGGCTCCGGGCCGACCAGGAGCGGCGCACCTGGCGGGCGTTCGCGGAGGCCACCGCCGCGCTCAACCAGCTCGACGAGCGGGGCGTGGCGACGGCCGCGGTGTCCGGCGCGCTGTCCCTGTTCGGCGCCGAACTGGTCGAGGTGGACGTGGCTCGGGGCGACGGCCGGTGGCGGCGCTACCGGGCCGACGCGGGCGGCCAGGTGCGCGACCGCGAGATCACACCCCCGGCCCCGGCCGAGCCCGGGGAGCACGAGCTGGTGCGGTCGCTCACCGTGGGCAGCACCGAGGTGGGCCGGCTGCGGGTGCACTTCGCCCGGTCCGCCCCGCCGAGCGCCCGGGAGCGCGACGGGGTGGCCGCGTTCGGCGACGCCCTGGCCGCCGCCCTGCACGACGCCGCCACCCACCGGGAGCTGCGGCTGGTCACCGCCCGTTCGTCGTACGAGGCGGTGCACGACCAGCTCACCGGGCTGCTCAACCGGGCCGCCCTGCTCACCAAGGGCGACGAGGCGCTGCGGCAGCTCGCGCACGATCATCCGGTGGCGCTGCTGCTGCTCGACGTGAACCAGTTCAAGGAGGTCAACGACACCCTGGGGCACGCCGCGGGGGACCAGCTGCTGCGGCTGACCGCGAGCCGGCTGGCCGCCCTGGCCCGTCCCGGCGACCTGCTCGGCCGGCTCGGTGGCGACGAGTTCGCCCTGCTGCTGACCGCGGTCCCGGTGCTCGACGACCGGACCGTCCCGATCGCGTACGCGCTGCGCCAGGCCCGGGAGATCGCCGAGCGGCTGGCCGCGCCGACCGAGGTGGCCGGGGTGCGGATGTCCGTCGAGGTGGCCGTCGGGGTGGTGGTCGCCGACGCGGGTACCGCCGACATGACCGAGCTGCTGCGCCGAGCCGACATCGCCATGTACCAGGCGAAGGAGGGCGGCGGCAGCGTCGCCGCGTACGACAGCTCCCGGGACGCGGCGAGCACCGACCACCTGGCGCTCCTCGCCGAGCTGCGGGAGGCGCTGGAGGCCGACGACCAGCTGGTGCTGGCGTTGCAGCCGGCGGTGGACCTGACCACCGGCGCGCCGACCGGGGTGGAGGCGCTGATCCGCTGGCAGCACCCGCGCCGCGGTTGGCTCGGCCCGGCCGACTTCATCCGCCCGGTGGAGAACAGCGAGCAGCTCGGCACCTTCACCCGGTACGTGCTGGACAAGGCGCTCGCGGTGGCCGCCGACTGGGCCCGTGAGGGGCTGGACGTGCCGATCTCGGTCAACCTCTCGGCGCGCAGCCTGCTCGACCCGCGGCTGCCCGGCGAGATCGGCGACGCACTGCGCCGGCATCAGGTCCCGCCGCACCGGCTGGTCCTGGAGATCACCGAGACGGTGGTGATGAGCGAGCTGGAGGTCATCGACGAGGTGCTGACCAACCTCCGGACGATGGGCGTGCAGCTGGCCGTCGACGACTTCGGCACCGGGTTCTCGTCGCTGACCTTCCTGACCCGGATCGCGGTGGACGAGCTGAAGGTGGACCGCTCCTTCGTGCTCCGGATGGCCGACTCGCCGGAGGCGGCGGCGATCGTCCGTACCACGGTCGGGCTGGCCCAGGAGCTGGGCCTGCGGGTGGTGGCCGAGGGGGTGGAGACCGCCGAGCAGCGGACCGCGCTGGCGGAGCTGGGCTGCACCTCGGCGCAGGGTTACCACTTCTTCAAGCCGATGCCGGCGGACAAGATCGGGGCGGTGCTGGGGACGCTGCGCGACAACGCCCAGGGCAACGTCTTCCCGCTGCGCGCCGACGGCGCCTCCTGACCCGGCCGGGGGCACGCCGACCCGGCGGTCCGCGGGTGACCCGACGGCGGCGCGCCGCGGGTCTGGTTATGGTCGTCGGGTGAACCGACTCGCCGACGCCACGTCCCCGTACCTGCTCCAGCACGCCGACAACCCGGTCGACTGGTGGCCGTGGGGCGAGGAGGCGTTCGCCGAGGCGAAACGGCGCGACGTGCCGGTGCTCATCTCGGTGGGCTACGCGGCCTGCCACTGGTGCCACGTGATGGCGCACGAGTCCTTCGAGAACGAGGCCGTGGCCCGGCTGATGAACGACGACTTCGTCTGCGTAAAGGTCGACCGGGAGGAACGGCCCGACGTGGACGCGGTCTACATGACCGCCACGCAGGCGATGACCGGGCAGGGCGGCTGGCCGATGACGGTCTTCGCCGCCCCGGACGGCACGCCGTTCTTCTGCGGCACGTACTTTCCCCGGCCCAACTTCATCCGGCTGCTCGGCTCGGTCGCCGCCGCCTGGCGCGACCAGCGGGAGGCGGTGCTGAGCCAGGGCGCCGCCGTGGTCGAGGCGATCGGCGGCGCGCAGGCCGTCGGTGGGCTGACCGCCCCGCTCACCGCCGACCTGCTCGACGCCGCCGCCGGCCAGCTCGCCCAGGAGTACGACGAGACCAACGGCGGGTTCGGCGGCGCCCCGAAGTTCCCGCCGCACATGAACCTGCTCTTCCTGCTCCGGCACCACCAGCGCACCGGCTCGGCCCGGAGCCTGGAGATCGTCCGGCACACCGCCGAGGCGATGGCCCGCGGTGGCCTGCACGACCAGCTCGCCGGCGGGTTCGCCCGCTACTCGGTGGACGGTCACTGGACGGTGCCGCACTTCGAGAAGATGCTCTACGACAACGCCCTGCTGCTGCGGGTCTACACCCAGCTGTGGCGGCTCACCGGCGACCGGCTGGCCCGCCGGGTGGCCCGGGACACCGCCCGCTTCCTCGCCGACGAGCTGCACAAGCCCGGTGAGGGCTTCGCGTCCGCGCTGGACGCCGACACCGCGGGCGTCGAGGGTCTCACCTACGTCTGGACACCGACCCAACTCGTCGAGGTGCTGGGGGAGGAGGACGGCCGCTTCGCCGCCGACCTGTTCGGGATGACCGAGGCCGGGACGTTCGAGCCCCATTCCGCCGCCGCGCCGCAGGACGGCACTCCGGACGGAAGGAGGCTCGTCGAGCACGGCACCAGCGTGCTGCGGCTGGCCCGGGACGTGGACGACGCCGACCCGGCGGTACGGAGCCGCTGGCAGGACGTGGTGGCGCGGCTGCTCGCGGCCCGGGACACCCGCCCGCAGCCGGCCCGGGACGACAAGGTGGTGGCCGCCTGGAACGGGCTGGCGATCACCGCTATCGCCGAGTTCCAGCAGGTCGCCGCGCTCTACGCGGCCCCCGACGACGAGGACGCCAACCTGATGGAGGGCGTCACCATCGTCGCCGACGGGGCCATGCGGGACACCGCCGAGCACCTGGCCGGCGTGCACATCGTGGACGGGCGGCTGCGCCGGGTCTCCCGGGACAAGGTGGTTGGCGAGCCGGCCGGTGTGCTGGAGGACTACGGCTGCGTGGCCGAGGCGTTCTGCGCCCTGCACCAGCTCACCGGCGAGGGGCGCTGGCTGGCGCTGGCCGGGGAGCTGCTCGACGTGGCGCTGGCCCGGTTCGCCGCGCCGGACGGCGGCTTCTACGACACCGCCGACGATGCCGAGCGGCTGGTAACCCGGCCGGCCGACCCGACCGACAACGCCACCCCGTCCGGCCGTTCGGCGATCGTGGCGGCGCTGGTCGCGTACGCGGCACTGACCGGGCAGACGCGCTACCGGGAGGCGGCCGAGGCGGCCCTGTCGACCGTCGCGCCGATCGTCGGCCGGCACGCCCGGTTCACCGGGTACGCGGCGGCCGTCGGCGAGGCGCTGCTCTCCGGCCCGTACGAGATCGCCGTGGTGACCGACGACCCGGTCGGCGAGCCGCTGCTGGCCGCCGCGCACCGGTACGCCCCGCCCGGCGCCGTGGTGGTGGCGGGTCGTCCCGACCAGCCCGGCGTACCGCTGCTGGCGGACCGGCCGCTGGTCGACGGGCGACCGGCCGCGTACGTGTGCCAGGGTTTCGTCTGCCAGCGGCCGGTGACCTCGGTCGACGACCTGGTCGCCGAGCTCGGCTGAGCGGTCAGGGCCAGAGCAGCTCGCGCTCCCAGCCGGTCGCGGCCCGACGGTAGCGCAGCCGGACGTGCCGGCGCTCCCGGTCGGCCTGCCAGAACTCGACCGTCTCGGGGGCGACCGTGTAGACCGTGTGCCCCTCGGCGACCAGGTCCGGGTCGGCGGCCAGTCGGGCGCGCACCGCGGCCAGTTCCCGGTCCAGCTCGGTCCGGTCGGGTAGGACGGCGCTCTGCCGGCCGGCCAGGGTCGCGATCCGGGAACCTTCCGGCCGGGCCAGGAAGTCCCGCCGGGACACGTCGGGATCGGCGGGTCGGGCGGTGCCGCGCACCCGGACCTGCCGGCCCTGCTCCCGCCAGTGGAAGCTGAGCGCGAGCCGCGGGTTGGCGGCGAGTTGCCGCCCCTTGGCGCTGGTGGAGGTGGTGGCGAAGTGCCAGCCGGCGGCGTCCAGATCCTTGAGGATCAGCACCCGCGCGTCCGGCCAGCCGTCGACGTCGACGGTCGAGACGGTCATCGCATGCGGTTCGTCCACGCCGGCGTCGATCGCCCCGGCCAGCCAGGAGGCGAAGAGCGGAACCGGGGCGTCGGGCGTGTCGGCGGGGTCGAACGGGGGCATCTCGTGCGCGAGCACGGGAAGCCCGCGCAGCAGGTCGCGGGTGCTCATGACCTGATCATGTCAATCGGCGGCCGGTGGGCTGCCCTCGCCTCCCGCGGCACCGTTCCCGTCCGCCAACCGCAGTGGCCCCGGCAGGGCGTCGAACCAGTCGAGGACCGCCCGTTCGTAGGCCAGCCCGAACCGCAGCGTCGCCACCGAGTAGGGGTCGATGTCGTCGGCCTCCGCGGGCAGCGCGGCGGCCACCGCCTCGTATCCGGCGAGCCGGGCGGCGTGGGTGGCCCGGTGTGCGGCCAGGTATTCGGCCAGCCGCTCCGGCGGCAGGTGCCGGCCGAAGAGCACCGTCAGCAGCAGCGGGAACCGGATGGCCTCCTCCGCCGGGGGGTTGGCGGCCCACTCGGCAAAGGCCGCGCGGCCGGCTTCGGTGATCTCGTAGGGCTGCCGATCGCGCCGCCCCCGCTCGCCGGCCCGGACCAGTCCGGCGGCGGCCATCGCGGCCAGTTCCCGGTAGACCTGGCTCTGGGTCAGGGACCAGAATCCGCCGATCCGCTGCTGCGCGTACTCGACCAGGTCCCAGCCGGTCATCGGGCCGTCGTGCAGGAAGCCCAGCAGGGAGGCGGCGGTGGCGTTCATCGGCCGGTCCGGCATCGGTTGCTCCTTCGAAGGTGCTTGACATCCCATTGTGTCAGGTCGCATGCTGACTGCGGCGACCTCCCACAGTGGGAGGTCGGCTGCGGGGGAGGCTGTCATGCGTACGTTTCTCGTTGTCGTCCACGCGGTCAGCGGCAGCCTCGGGCTGCTGCTCGCCCTGCCCGTGCTGCTCGCTCCGAAGCGGCGGGGCCGGCACACCCGGCTCGGCTGGGTCTACGCCGGCGCGGCCCTCGGCCTCAGCCTCAGCGCGCTCGGCCTCTTCGCCCTCGATCCGGCCCGGTTGTGGGGGCTGGCCGTGCTCGGCGCACTCACCCTCGGCTGGCTGGTGGGCGGCGTCCTGATCGCCCGCCGCCGTCCGCGCCGCCTCGGCCCGCGCGGCTGGCGGATCTGGCACCTCAACCTGATGGGCAGTACGGTGATCGCCTTCGTCACCGGGTTCGCCGTGCAGATGACCGACGGCAACCTGATCGCCTGGCTCGCCCCGACCCTGATCGGCTCCGCGTTCATCGCCCGGGCCACCGCGCGGGAGATCGCCCGCGCCCCACGCCGGATCGCGGTGACCATGGCCGCCTGAGCACCCCCGGCCCTCCGGGACGGCGTGGGCACCGGCCCGGATAGGCTGGCGGCGCTATGGATTCCCGTACCGGACTGCCTGTCGTCGGCATGGTGGGCGGTGGCCAGCTGGCCCGGATGACCCACCAGGCCGCCATCGCCCTCGGCCAGTCGCTGCGCGTGCTCGCGCTCGCCCCGGACGACGGCGCCGCCCTGGTCGCCGCCGACGTCCAGTACGGCGACCACACCGACCTGGCCGCGCTGCGCACCTTCGCCAAGGGCTGCGACGTGGTCACCTTCGACCACGAGCACGTGCCCAACGCGCACATCCGCACCCTCACCGAGGAGGGGGCGAAGCTCTTCCCGCCCGCCGAGGCGCTGGTGCACGCCCAGGACAAGCGGGTGATGCGGGAGCGCCTCGGTGAGCTGGGCGCGCCGAACCCGGCCTGGCGTCCGGTCGAGCAGCCCGCCGACCTGGTCGCCTTCGGCGCGGAGGTCGGCTGGCCGGTGGTGCTCAAGGCGGCCCGGGGCGGGTACGACGGCCGGGGCGTCTGGCTGGTCGACGACGCGGTCCAGGCCGAGGAGCTGGCGGCCACGCTGCTCGCCGGCGGCACCCCGCTGATCGTCGAGGAGCGGGTGGCGCTTCGCCGGGAGCTGGCCGTGCAGGTGGCCCGCTCGCCGTTCGGGCAGGTCGCCGCGTACCCGGTGGTGGAGACGGTGCAGCAGGACGGCATCTGTGTCGAGGTGCTGGCCCCGGCCCCCGGCCTGGGCGAGGAGCGGGCGCTCGCGGCCCAGCAGCTCGCCATCGACCTGGCCACCGCGCTCGGCGTGGTCGGCCTGCTCGCGGTGGAGCTGTTCGAGACGCCCGACGGGCTGGTCGTCAACGAGCTGGCCATGCGCCCGCACAACTCCGGCCACTGGACCATCGAGGGAGCCCGGACCTCGCAGTTCGAGCAGCACCTGCGGGCCGTGCTCGACTACCCGATGGGCGACACGTCGCTCACCGCCCCGGTCGTCGTGATGGCGAACGTGCTCGGCGGTGAGCCGGGCGGGATCTCCCTCGACGAGCGGCTGCACCACCTCTTCGCCGCCGAGCCCGGCGCCAAGGTCCACCTGTACGGCAAGCAGGTGCGCCCGGGTCGCAAGATCGGGCACGTCACCGTGCTCGGTAGCGACCTGGCCGACGTACGGGCCCGGGCCGCGCGAGCCGCCCGCTGGCTGCGCGAAGGGCACCAGTGAGCGCGAGGAGTGAGCTTGCGAGCCCCGCAGTCGCGAACGAAGGGGATGACCAGTGAGCGCGAGGAGTGAGCTTGCGAGCCCCGCAGTCGCGAACGAAGGGACTACCAGCGTGAGCACCGTCGGGCTGATCATGGGCAGCGACTCGGACTGGCCGACCATGAAGGCCGCCGCCGAGGCGCTGGACGAGTTCGACGTGCCGTACGAGGTCCAGGTGATCTCCGCGCACCGGACCCCGGTCAAGATGATCGAGTACGGCCGGGACGCCGCCGACCGGGGCGTGAAGGTGATCATCGCGGGCGCCGGCGGCGCGGCCGCCCTGCCGGGCATGGTCGCCTCGGTCACCCCGCTGCCGGTGATCGGCGTGCCGGTGCCGCTGAAGCACCTGGACGGGATGGACTCGCTGCTCTCCATCGTGCAGATGCCCGCCGGCGTACCGGTGGCCACGGTCTCCATCGGCAACGCCCGCAACGCCGGTCTGCTCGCCGTGCGCATCCTGGGCGCGTCCGACCCGGCGCTGCTCAAGCGGATGGCCGACTACCAGGCCGGCCTGGAGAAGCTGGTCGCCGAAAAGGACGCCGCCCTCCGCGCCTCCCTGACCTGACGCCTCGACCCCGGCCCGTTTGATCGACTCGGTTTGCGGCAGGTTGGGGCTACTGCCGCTCCGGAGGCCCCGACCTGCCGCATTCGGGGTGGATCAAGGGCGTCGGCGGTTTCACCGCATGCCGCGCAGCGCGGTCTGCAGGCGCTCCTGGGCGCGGCGGCGGCGCTCGTTGCTGGCGCCGAGCACCAGCAGCACGATGCCGACGGGGATCAGCACCACCCACGGTCCGAGGCTGATCAACGCGTGCACGGCGGCGATCGCGGTGACCGAGGCGCCGACGATCACCGGGGCCTGCTGCCGGGTCATCGACCCGAAGATCAGCACCGCCACCGCGCCGAGCAGCAGCAGCACCTGGCGCAGCATGGTGGAGTCGGTGGCCACCACGATCGCCAGTGTCGGCAGGAAGGCGGCGACCAGCGCCGGCCCGTACGCCACCCAGCTCGACAGGTCCGGCCGGTGGCGCAGCTCCAGCACCCCGACCAGCAGGGCGAGCGCGGCGAACGGCAGCGTGTACGCCTCCGGCAGCGCCACCTCGGCCACCCGCATCAGGATCCACCAGGCGGTGATCTCGCAGACCACCACCGCCCAGAACAGGATCCGCCGCTCCACCGGCCGGCGGCCGGGCCGGGTGGCGGCCACCCCGAGCACGGCGCCCCAGCCGGCCAGCAGCGCGGCGATGTGCCGGGGCGAGTCGTAAGCGAGGGCGAGCGCGATGAGCGCGGCGGCGTACCCGCTCCACTCGACGGTGGCCGCCTCCCGGTAGGCCTCGGGCCGGCGCAGCCGGGGGAGGGTGGCGGCGAAGACCTGGAGCGCCGCGCCCACGGCCAGCACCCCGAACGCCGACCAGACCGCGGCGAGCCCGGCGACCAGGCCGACGGTGAGCACGAACAGCTCGGCCATCAGCGAGGCGAACAGCCAACCGAGGATGCGGGCCCGCTGGGTGGTGCCGAAGAAGGCGGCCACCGCCCCGACACCGACCGCACCGCCCAGCGTGAAGAGGGTCAGCTCCCGGGTGGCGAGGCTGCCGGCCAGTCCGGCGCCCCCGGCGGCCAGCCCGATCGCGAACACCAGCACCCGGGCGACCCGGATCGAGCGGGCCGGCTCGACCAGCGGCGGGGGCGGGGTCAACGCCAGGCCCAGCATGGCGATGGTGAAGACGGCCAGTCCGGCCAGGGCGGTCTCCGGCCAGCCCTGGCCCAGCGCCACCGGCGTGATCAGCAGCGTCACCGCCGCGCCCGGCAGCACCACCGGCACCGCCCGGCTGCGCCGCCCGCCGCTGAGGCCGGTCGCGGCGAGCGCCGCCGTCACGGTCAGCAGGAACGCGGTCAGCACATGGGTCGGATCGACCGCGTCGGCCGGCGGGGTGAGCAGTTCGGGCGGCGGTCCCTGCCACACCCGGGACAGCACCTTCATCGGTCCGACCAGCGCCACGACCAGCGGCGGAAGCAGCGTGACCAGGGCGAGCGCGGTCGGCAGCAGGGCCGCGGCGAGCGCACCGGCGGCCGGGCTGACCCGCCAGCGCAGGTCGGTGTCGCCGTCGCGGCGCAGCGCCCCGTTCAGCAGCACCGACCAGCGGCGTACCGGCTGGGCCGAGCCGGCCGG
Source organism: Micromonospora sp. HK10 (assembly GCF_000982955.1). Taxonomy (GTDB): domain Bacteria; phylum Actinomycetota; class Actinomycetes; order Mycobacteriales; family Micromonosporaceae; genus Micromonospora. The sequence continues at coordinate 119,846 of NZ_KQ058649.1, forward strand.
CGGGACGGTGGCGGCGCGGACCAGTTCGGCGAGGACGCCGAGCAGCGCCGCCGCGGCCGCGTACACGCCGGACGGCAGGTGGGTGACGACGGCGGCGATCGCGCTCACCGTGGCACCGCCCGCCACGGCGACGCTCGCGTACGGCAGGTACTGCGGGATCTGCCGGCGGGCGGCCGCGACGGCGGCCAGGCCGAGGCTGGACGCGGCGAGCGCGGCGGTCAGCACCACCTGGGGTGAACGCCCGTACTCGGCGGCCAGGGCGGCGACCGCACCGGGCAGCGCGAGCAGGGCGGCCCCCAGCGCCGCGCTCCCCACCTGCACCAGGTGCCGAGGCATGCCCTCGGAGCGGACGTCCTCGACCAGCGACGGGGCGACCGCCCGGGCCAGGGCCGCCACCACCACCCCGATCAACACGATGCTGCCCAGGGCCAGCGCGGTGGTCCACGGCCGGACCAGCCCGGCCCCGGCCGCGTGCAGCGCGACCACCCCGGCCACGGTGGCCCGGGACAGCGCGGCCCGCGGGTCGGCCGCGGCCACCGCCGCCATCCCGAACACCGTGGCGACCATGGCGCCCACCAGCACCGGCGACCACCAGGGCAGGTCGAAGGCGGCCGGCGCGCCGATGGTGGCGAGCACGGCGGCGACGCCGGACACGTCGTAGCGCCAGGGCGACGGCAGCAGGATGCCGGCGGTCACCGCGAGCAGGGCCAGCGCCACCGGGGCCTGCCAGGTCGCCCCACCGGTGGGCGCGGCCGGCCAGCCGGTGAGGTCACCGGCCCAGATCGGACCGGGGGTGGCGAGCACACCGACGCCACCGCGCAGCGCGGTCCAGCCGGCGAGCAGGCCGATCAGCGTGCCGCCGACGGCGACGCCGAGGGTCGGCCCACGCCGCCACTCCTCGGGCAGGGCGCGGGCGGCGACGGCGACCACCAGCACCAGCGCGGCCGCCACCATGAGCTGGCCGTCGGGAGCGAGCACCGCGGTGATCCGGACCAGGGTGGCGATGAGCGCCGCCGTGGTCGCCGCCAGGGCCAGGTCGGAGCCGTCCAGCGTCAGGTCGGAGCGGCGGCCCGCGTCGATCCGGGGCGCCAGCGCCAGCAGTGCGGCGGCGAGCAGCAGCAGGCCACCCACCCAGGCGTCGGCGGCGGTGGCGCCCGGTGCGCCGAACCCGGCGGCGGCGACCGCCACGGCGCCCAGCACGGTGCCGACCGCGTGCGGGGCGCTGAGGTGCCGCTGGGCGACCTGGACGACGGCGGCGTAGCCGAGCGTGACGCAGACGCCGAGGAAGCTCGCGGCGAGGATCGGTACGGTCAGCTCGCGCAGGTCGGCCGGGGTGGCCGCCGGCACGGCCGGTTCGGTGGCGGCGACGAACGCGGCCACCGCCCCGGGCAGCGCGAACGCGGCGCCGCCGGCGGCCCAGCCGCACACCGTGTCGGCGGCGGTGGCGGCGATCCGGACCCGGGGCGCCAGCGAGACGAGCGCGCCGGCCAGGAAGAGCAGGGTCAGCGCCGCCGCGGTGAGCGCCGGCCGGGCGAGCGCGGCGCCCGCGCCGACCAGGCCGAGCCCGGCGGCGGTGACCGCGTGCGCCACCGCCGCGCGCCGCGATCCGGCGGAGAGCCCGAGCACGCCGATGGCCACCGCGGTGAGCAGCATCGGCCAGCAGGCGGCGGCCCAGCCCAGGCCGAGGGAGGCCGGCACGGCGAGGGCGGTCAGCGCCGCCCCGATCACCGCGAACTCGCGCCGGATTTCCGGCGGCAGGGCGATCACCGCGGCGACGGTGAGCAGCAGCGCGCTCGCGGCGAGCTGCCAGCCGGTCGGCCCGACCGCCGTGGCCAGCTCGGCGTGCCACCCGCTCAGGTCGGCCGACCAGGCGGGCAGCGCCGCGCGCACCGGGGCCAGGCCCGCGCGGAGCGCGCCGCCGGCCACCACGAGCCCGCTGACCGTCAGCGCTACCGCCGAGGCGAGCTGCGGGCCCCGCCGGGCGGCCTCCGGCACGGCCCGGACGGCGAACCCGGTCAGCGCGATGACCGCGGCGATGAGCAGCAGGGACCGACCGGGGAAGGCGACCGAGGCGACCCGGCCCAGCGCGCCGATCACCGCCAGCGTGACGATACCGGCGCCCAGGTCGGGCAGCGGCGGCCGGCGCAGCACCAGGGTGCCGGTCAGCCCGACCAGTGCGGCCAGCAGCAGCACCACCCCCGCCCCGGCGGCGACCGGCACCGTGACGGCGCGCAGCAGCGCGGTGACCGCGTACGCGAGGGCGACCGCGACCGCCGTGCCGTGCAGCAGCCAGGTCAGCTCGCGCAGCCACGGCACCGGCCGGGCGGGCGCGGCCACCGGGTCGCCGCCCGGCTCCCCGCCGAGCACCTCGGCCGCCTCCTCCGGGGCCGCCTCGGGCCGCTCGTCCGTGGCCCGTTGCCGGGGTGGGACGGGGGTCGGCGGCGGGGTGGGCAGGTCCCGCCGGACGGGGCGTTCGACCACCACCGCCGAGCGGACCAGGGCGAGGTCGGCCACCGCCACCACGGTGAGCACCAGCGCCCAGCCGGTTGGCCCGGTGATCCGCTCGTACGTCAGCAGCGGCAGCACCGGCTGAGCGGCGAGGACGGTGGCGAAGCGGGGCGCGCGCAGCCCGGTCGCGTACGCGTAGCCGACGGCGACCACGGTGGTGACCAGGAAGATCGACCCGGCGAAGGCCGGGCCGGAGGTGGCGCCGCCGATCCGGTCCACGGCCCAGAGCGCGTACCCGGCCAGCGGGAGCAGCAGCAGGCCCACCGCGGCGATGGTCTCCGCGGTCGAGGTGAGGCCGCGGCGGGCCAGCACCGGGGGCGCGAGCAGCATGAGCACGGTGGCCACCAGCAGCACGCCGAGCCGGGCCAGCGCGTCCATGGAGCTGGTGGCGACCGCGGCGAAGACCACGGCGGCGACGCCGAGCAGCAGCGCGCCGAGCCCGAGGGGAATGTTCTGCACCTCCCGGGAGGACGCCTCCGGCGGGTGCTCCGGGTCGTCGACGTCGAGCCACTGTGCCCGGACCCGGGGCGGCGGGGGGTCGTCCGGGGCGGGCGGCGGGGTGCCCTGGCGGGGCACCCGGGGCGGCGCGCCGGTGGTGGCCGTCGGCGGGCGCCGGCCGGGCCGGCGGCGCAGCACCCGGCGGGGCCGGGTGGCCTGCTTGATCCGTTCCTCACCGGCGTGCGCGAGGATGTCCCGCTGGAAGAGGGCGGCCTGCATCTTGGCCGCGATCTGCCGCTGCTCGCGGGCGATCTCGGCGTCGCGCGCCTTCATCTCCGCGATGGACCGCTCGATGTCCGCCAGGTGCTCGGCCCACTGTGGCTGGTCCGCCCCGCAGTGCGGGCAGATCACGGCCGGCTTGATCTCCCGCCCGCACGAGGCGCACCTGAAGGTCTGCACGACATCCTCCGTCCGGCCGGCCCGCTGCGCGGACCTCCACAGTCGCAGCATGCCTTGACCGGGCGCGGATTTCGACATTTGTCGGCGCGTTCGGGACACAAAAAGACGCCGGCCGTGGCGCGGGTCCACGGCCGACGTCGGGCGACGCGGTCAGGGGCGGCCCATGCCCCGGTACTCCCAGCCGGCCTGGGTCCACAGTGTCGAGTCGAGGCAGTTGCGGGCGTCGACCACCTTGCGGCCGTTGACCAGGTCGCCGAGGGCGACCGGGTCGGCGTTGCGGAAGTCGGCCCACTCGGTGAGCACGCAGACCAGGTCGGCCTCGCGGACCGCGTCGGCCATGCTCGTCTCGTACGTCAGCTCGGGCACCGCCCGGCGGGCGTTCTCCAGGCCCTGCGGGTCGAACACGTGCACCTCGGCGCCGGCCTTGTGCAGCAGCGAGGCGACCGCGAGCGCCGGGGCGTCCCGGACATCGTCGGTGTTCGGCTTGAAGGTGGCGCCGAGCACGGCGATCCGGGTGCCGGAGAGTTCCGGGCCGGCCGGGCCGGAGCGGCGGCCGAGCAGTTCGGCGGCGAGCTGGAGCACCCGGGTCCGCCGGCGCAGGTTGATCAGGTCGACCTCGTGCAGGAAGCGCAGCGCCTCGCCGGCGCCCAGTTCCTGGGCGCGGGCCTGGAACGCGCGGATGTCCTTCGGCAGGCAGGCGCCGCCGAAGCCGAGGCCGGCCTGGAGGAAACGGTTGCCGATCCGGGGGTCGTAGCCGATCGAGCGGGCCAGCTGGGTGACGTCACCGCCGGCGGCCTCGCAGACCTCGGCCATCGCGTTGATGAAGGAGATCTTGGTGGCCAGGAAGGCGTTCGCGGCGACCTTGACCAGTTCGGCGGTGGCGAAGTCGGTGACCACCAGCGGGACCTCGCGGTCCTCGGTGGCGGCGAGATCGAAGACGCCCTTGTGCGCGGCGTAGAGCATGCCGTTGGCCCACTCGCTCTTGACCCCGACCACGATCCGGTTGGGGCGCAGCACGTCGTCGACGGCGAAGCCCTCCTGGAGGAACTCGGGGCTCCAGGCCACCTCGATGCCCAGGTCCGCCGGGGTGTGCTTGCCGACGAGCTGTTCCACCCACTCGGCGGTGCCGACCGGGACGGTCGACTTCCCCACGATCAGCGCCTTGCGGGTCAGGTGCTGGGCGAGGTTGGTCACCGACGCCTCGACGTAGGAGAGGTCGGCGCCCATGCCGTCGGCCCGCTGGGGGGTGCCCACGCAGATGAAGTGCACGTCGCCGAAGTCGGCGGTCTCCTGGATGTCGGTGCTGAACCGCAGCCGGCCGGCGGCCAGGTTGCGGCGCAGCAGCTCGTCCAGGCCGGGCTCGTGGATCGGCACCTCGCCGGCGTTCAGCTTGGCGATCTTGTCGGCGTCGACGTCGAAACCGAGCACCTCGTAGCCGAGTTCGGCGTAGCAGATCGCGTACGTCGCACCGAGGTACCCGGTGCCCAGGAACGTGACCCGGGGCCGGGCCGCACCCGAGGGCGGGGTCACCGCGGCGATGGCCGGTACCGGCTGGGTGTTCGGGTACGGAATCGTCACGCCTGTCTCTCCGCTCGCACTGGCGGCGCTTTGTTGCGTCGCGATCGGCTGGGCGCCACGCCCGGGCACCGAGGGGTCGTCTGTCTTCGGGTGAGGGTAGTTGTGCCGTCTCGGCGCCTGTCGTGCGCGAGCCTACCCGTCGGTAAGGTCCGGCTGAACCCTGGTCGCTATCCTTCAGTCTGCGGCAGTCGGCGGCCTCCGGGCGTCACGGACTGCGCATTTTAGCGGTGAAGGGGAGGGGCCGACATGGCCGCAGAGCAGTCGTTCGACGTTTACCGGTTGCCGGAGGAGCACGAGGCGATCCGGGAGGCGGTCCGTGAGGTCTGTGCGGCGAAGGTCGCCCCGCACGCCGCCGAGGCGGACGAGACCGGTGAGTTCCCCAAGGCGTCCTACGACGCGCTGCGGGCCGCCGACTTCCACGCTCCGCACATCCCCGTCGAGTACGGCGGCGCCGGCGCGGACGCCCTGGCCACGGCCGTCGTGATCGAGGAGGTCGCCCGGGCCTGCGCCTCGTCCTCGCTGATCCCGGCGGTGAACAAGCTGGGCACCATGCCGTTGCTGCTGGCCGGCTCGGAGGAGCTCAAGCGGAAGTACCTCACCCCGGTCGCCGCGGGCGACGCGATGTTCTCGTACTGCCTCTCCGAGCCGGAGGCGGGCAGCGACGCCGCCTCGATGACCACCAAGGCGGTCCGGGACGGCGACCACTGGGTGCTCAACGGCGTGAAGCGGTGGATCACCAACGCGGGCGTCTCGGAGTACTACACGGTCTTCGCGGTGACCGATCCCACAGCCCGTTCCCGGGGCATCTCGGCCTTCGTGGTCGAGAAGTCCGACGCCGGGGTGAGCTTCGGCGCGCCGGAGAAGAAGCTCGGCATCAAGGGCTCGCCGACCCGTGAGGTCTACTTCGACAACGTGCGGATCCCGGCGGACCGGATGATCGGTGCCGAGGGCACCGGTTTCGCCACCGCGATGCGGACCCTGGACCACACCCGGGTGACCATCGCCGCCCAGGCGCTCGGCATCGCCCAGGGCGCGCTGGACTACGCCAAGGGGTACGTCCAGGAGCGCAAGCAGTTCGGCAAGCCGGTCGCGGACTTCCAGGGCATCCAGTTCATGCTCGCCGACATGGGCATGAAGCTGGAGGCGGCCCGCCAGCTCACCTACGCCGCGGCCGGCAAGTCGGAGCGGGGCGACGCCGACCTGACCTACTTCGGGGCGGCCGCGAAGTGCTTCGCCTCGGACGCCGCCATGGAGATCACCACCGACGCCGTGCAGTTGCTCGGTGGCTACGGCTACACCCGCGACTACCCGGTCGAGCGGATGATGCGGGACGCCAAGATCACCCAGATCTACGAGGGCACCAACCAGGTGCAGCGCATCGTCATGGCGCGCCAGCTGCTCAAGGGCTGACCCGGCAGGTCGGGCGGGCGGGCCGGGGTGCCGGCCCGCCCGCGGACGGTCAGCGGAACTCGGTGGTGCCCTCCGGTCGGCTCGCGGGGCGCGGGGGCGCGGACCACGGCGACTCGCCGCCGGTGCGGCGGGGCAGGGGTTCGGTGGGGGTCTCGGGATAGCCCAGGGTCAGCGGGGCGGTGTCCTTGGTCGCGTCGGACGGCGGCCAGTCGCCGAGCGAAGGGCTGGGCTCGGCCGGCTTGGCTGCCGGGGTCAGCTCCGCCTCGGCCGTGGGCTGGTCGGGCCACCGCCGCCAGCGCTGCACGCTGAACACGGCCATCAGCAGCAGCATGCCGATGAGGAACAGCGTGCCGTTCTCCAACGGCTGGCGCAGCGGCAGCGGGTCCCCGAGCATCTTCCAGTTCTGCGGGACCGCGTCACGGACGGTGAACGGCGCGACGAACATCCCGAGGTACGGGACGGCCAGCAGCAGCCCGGCCGTGAGCGGACCGAGCGGCGAGAAGCGCAGCGTGGCGAGCAGGCCGAGCAGGATGCCGGCGACGCCGAGGTAGACGGCCGGCTCGATCAGGTTGGGTGTGCTGTACGTACCGAGTTCCACCCAGCGGTGGACGGTGCGTCCTGATCCGTCCTGACCGAGTGTGACGAGCACCCAGGTGACGGGCGCCACCACCAACCCGGCGAGGAAGCTCCAGAGATGTCGCATCCGCGCACCGTACCGTTTCCGCCATGACAGATCACCCCTCCACCGTGCCGGCGGGCAAACCGACCTCGTACTCCCGGGTAACGCTCAGCCGGATCATGACTGCCGTCGATGTCAATCTGTACGGGACCGTGCACGGTGGGGTACTGATGAAGTTCGTCGACGACGTCGCCGGGGCGGCCGCCGCCCGGCACAGCGGGGGCACCGCGGTCACCGCGTCGATCGACGAGATCGTCTTCTCCGAGCCGGTCCGGGTCGGTGACCTGGTGCACGCGCACGCCCAGGTGAACTGGACCGGGCACACCTCGATGGAGATCGGGGTGAAGGTGGTCGGCGAGCGCTGGGACTCGGCCGAGGACGAGCCGGTGCGGGTGGCCACCGCGTACCTGGTCTTCGTGGGGGTGGACGTGGGCGGCGCGCCCCGACCGGTGCGGCCCGTGCTGCCGGAGACGGCGGAGGACGAGCGGCGCTACCGGGAGGCGGAGATCCGCCGCGCCCACCGGCTCGCCCGCCGGCGCGCGATCCAGGCGCACCGCGCCGGCTGAGGGGAGGGAAGAGGCCCCGCTTGAATCCCCGGTGGAGCAAGGGCCCCGCTCAACAGCCCGACCCACACCTGCCGGCGCCGCGGGGTGTGTCCCGGCCACGCCCCGTCGGCGCCACCCGGCGCGGACAATGGCCAGGCGAGGTAGGGCAAGATGGCGCCAGGCCCGGGCACAGTGTGGTGCCGGGCCGCAGGGAAGGTGGGATCAGTGGGTGACGTGCTGTGGACGCCGCCGGCCGACGCGCGTGAGCGGTCCCGGATCGGTGACTACCTGCGCTGGCTGGCGGCGCACCGGGGCCTCGAGTTCGCCGACTACGACGCGTTGTGGCGCTGGTCGGTGACCGACCTGGACGCCTTCTGGCGCTCGATCTGGGACTACTTCCAGGTGATCGCGCACACCCCACCGACGGCGACCCTGGCCGACCGGGCCATGCCCGGCGCCCGGTGGTTCCCCGGCGCCACCCTCAACTACGCCGAGAACGTGCTGCGGATGCCCGGCCGGGGCGACGACGACCCGGTGGTGGTGGCGCACGGGCAGACCCGGGCGCCCGAGACGCTGACCGTCGCCGAGCTGCGCGAGCAGGTCCGCCGGGTGGCGGCCGGGCTGCGCCGGCTCGGCGTCGACCGCGGCGACCGGGTGGCCGCGTACGCGCCGAACATCCCGGAGACGTTCGTGCTGCTGCTGGCCACCGCCAGCCTCGGCGCGATCTTCTCCTCCTGCGCGCCCGAGTTCGGCACCCGCAGCGTCACCGACCGGTGGCAGCAGATCGAGCCGAAGGTCCTGGTGGCCGTCGACGGCTACCGGTACGGCGACAAGCCCGTCGACCGGCGCGGCGAGGTGGCCGCGATCCGGGCCGCGCTGCCGTCGCTGCGGCACACCGTCGGCATCGGGTACCTCGCCGCCGTCCCGGAGGACACGATCCCGTGGGCGGAGCTGGCGGCGGCGACCGACGAGCCGCTGACCTTCACGCCGGTGCCCTTCGACCACCCGCTCTACGTGCTCTACTCCTCCGGCACCACCGGCCTGCCGAAGCCGATCGTGCACGGCCACGGGGGCATCCTGCTGGAGCACCTGAAGATGCTGGCGCTGCACCACGACCTGGGCCCGGCGGACCGGTTCTTCTGGTTCACCACCACCGGCTGGATGATGTGGAACTTCCTGGTCTCCGGCCCGGCGGTGGGGGCGACGATCGTGCTCTTCGACGGCAACCCCGGCCACCCCGACCTGGGCGCCCTGTGGCGGCTGGCCGCCGAGACCGGCACCACCTATTTCGGCACGTCCGCGCCCTTCCTGCTGGCCTGCCGCAAGGCCGGCCTGGTGCCGCGCGAGATCGCCGACCTCGGCGCGCTGCGCGGCCTCGGCTCGACCGGCGCGCCGCTGCCCGCCGAGGGCTTCACCTGGGTGTACGAGAACGTCGGTGACCACCTCCAGCTCCAGTCGCTCTCCGGCGGCACCGACGTCTGCACCGGCTTCGTCGGCGGGGTGCCCCTGCTGCCGGTGCACGCCGGCGAGATCACCTGCCGGGCGCTCGGCGCGAAGGTGGAGGCCCGCTCGGGCGACGGCAGCCCGGTCATCGGCCAGCTGGGCGAGCTGGTGATCACCGAGCCGATGCCGAGCATGCCGGTGGGGTTCTGGAACGACACCGACGGCTCCCGCTACCGGGAGGCGTACTTCGAGCTCTATCCGGGCGTCTGGCGGCACGGCGACTGGATCACCATCAACGAGCGCGGCGGCTGCGTGATCACCGGCCGCTCCGACGCCACCCTGAACCGGGGCGGCGTGCGGCTCGGTACCGCCGAGTTCTACTCGGTGGTGGAGGGGCTGGACGAGGTGGCCGACTCGGTGGTCGTGCACCTGGAGGACGACGAGGGCGGCGCCGGCGAGCTGCTGCTCTTCGTGGTGCTCGCGGAGGGGTTGGAGCTCGACGACGAGCTGCGGAAGAAGATCTGCCGCGAGCTGCGGACCGCGCTGTCGCCGCGACACGTGCCCGACGAGATCCATCAGGTCAGGGCGGTTCCGCGCACCCTGTCGGCAAAGAAGCTGGAGGTCCCGGTCAAGAAGATCCTGACCGGCACCCCGGTCGACCGGGCCGCCGCCAAGGGCGCCCTGGCCAACCCGGATTCCCTCACGGCCTTCGCCGCCTTCGCCCAACGCCGGGCCGAGTCAGACCACCCGACGCCGGCCTGACCGACGCTAGGCGACGGTGCGGGTGACCTGTTCGCTCGCGGTGCGGGCGTCGAGGCGGGCCGGGTCGAGGTGGGCGCACGGGACGAGGCTGGCGCCGGCGGTGAGCGGGGCCAGCAGCCAGTCGACCGGGTCGGGGTGCTGGTCGGTGTCGACCAGCACCCGGTCGCCGGGGGTGAGGCAGAGCTCCGCCGCCCGGGCCTGCGCGCGGGCCAGCAGCTCCGCGTCCCCCGGTCCCCCCTGGGGGTACGCGGTGAAGTGGTCGCCGTGACCGCGTACCGACGACACGAAGTCGACGAAGCCGGCCGGCACCTGCCGCAGCGGCAGGGCGAACGGGTCCAGGGGGAGCGCGTACCGCTCGCCGGCCGACCACTGCGCCGCCTCGGCGGCCCGCCCGGCGGCGGCGAAGAGGACGTCCACCTCGCCCGGGGCGTCCACCACGGTCAGCTTCGCCGACCAGCAGCCCAGCAGCACGGCGGCGGTCTGCCAGTGCGGCGGCAGCAGCACGGCGGCGGTGTCGCCGGGGGCGAGGGCGACCTCGTCGACGAGCAGGTTCGCCGTCTTGGCGACCCAGTTGGCCAGGGTCGCGCCGGACAGTTCGGTGCGCTCGCCGGTGGCGTCGTCGTACCAGGTCAGGAGGGGACGGGTGGGGTCGGACGCGATCGCGTCGGCGAACACCCGGGCAATGTTGTCGGCCATCGGCGCGAACGATACGCGCCGGTGGCCCGTACTCGATGACAAGGACAAGTCGGCGTACCGTCGGGTCGCGGTCATCGCCGGGACCCGGGCCCGGCGTAGGCTTGCCGACAGTGTTGTTCCCCACAACTGGACTTGCTGAGGAGTCGCCCCGTGACCGCCGGTCGCCCGCCCCGCGTGCTCATCGACGCCACGAGTGTCCCCGCCGACCGCGGCGGCGTCGGTAGATACGTCGACGGCCTGCTCGGCGCCCTCGGCCGGGTCTGCGGCTCCGCCGTCGACCTGGCGGTGGTGAGCCTCCGCACCGATCTGGAGCGGTACACCCGCATGTTGCCGGCGGCCGAGGTGATCCCCGCTCCGGCGGCGGTGGCGCACCGCCCGGCACGGCTCGCCTGGGAGCAGACCGGCCTGCCGCTGCTGGCCCAGCAGGTGGGCGCCGAGGTGCTGCACTCGCCCTTCTACACCTGCCCGCTGCGGGCCGGCTGCCCGGTCACGGTCACCGTGCACGACGCGACCTTCTTCACCGAGCCGGAGCACTACGACAAGTCCCGCCGGACGTTCTTCCGCAGCGCGATCAAGACCTCGCTGCGTCGCGCCGACCGGGTGATCGTGCCGAGCAAGGCCACCCGGGACGAGCTGATCCGCCTGCTGGACGCCGACCCGACCCGGATCGACGTGGCGTACCACGGGGTCGACCAGGCCGCCTTCCACGCCCCGAGCGAGGAGGAGAAGGCCCGGGTCCGCGCCCGCCTCGGGCTCGGCAGCAGCAGCTACGTCGCCTTCCTCGGGGCCAAGGAGCCGCGCAAGAACGTGCCCAACCTGATCCGCGGCTGGGCCCGCGCCGTGGCCGACCGGGACGACCCGCCGGCCCTGGTGCTCGCCGGTGGCCAGGGGCACGACGACGACATCGACCGGGCGGTCGCCGAGGTCCCGTCGCACCTGCGGCTGCTGCGCCCCGGCTACCTCCGCTACGCCGACCTGCCCGGTTTCCTCGGCGGTGCCCTGGTCGCCGCCTACCCGTCGTACGGCGAGGGTTTCGGCCTGCCCATCCTGGAGGCGATGGCGTGCGCCGCGCCGGTGCTGACCACGCCGCGGCTCTCGCTGCCCGAGGTGGGCGGCGACGCGGTGGCGTACACCAGCGAGGACCCGGACCAGATCGCCACCGATCTGGGCGCCCTGCTCGACGACGAGCAGCGCCGGCTCGCCCTGGCCAAGGCCGGGTTCGACCGGGCCAAGGAGTTCACCTGGGAGTCCAGCGCCGAGGTGCACACCGCCGCCTGGAGCCGGGCCCGGTCCTGACCGCCCGCTGCCGGTCGACGCGAGCGCCCCTGACCGCGTGCCCGCTTCGGGCATGATGTGCTGATGTTCTACGCCGTGATCCCGGCGGGTGGCAGTGGCACGAGGTTGTGGCCGTTGTCCCGTGCCGGCCATCCCAAGTTCCTCCACCCGCTGACCGGTACCCCGGCCTCGCTGCTGCAGGCGACGGTGGACCGGTTGTCGCCGTTGACCACACCGGAGTGCACGTTGGTGGTCACCGGGGCCGCGCACGTGGCGGCGGTGGCCCGGCAACTGGCTGGCCTGCCCGAGGAGAACATCCTGGTCGAGCCCTCGCCGCGGGACTCCTGCGCGGCCATCGCGCTGGCCGCCGCGGTGATCGCGGAGCGTGACCCGGCGGCGGTGATGGGCTCGTTCGCCGCCGACCACCTGATCGGCGACCCGGCCCGGCTGGCCGAGGTGGTACGCCAGGCCATCGGCGGGGCCGAGCAGGGGCTGCTGATGACCGTGGGCATCACCCCGACCCGGCCCGAGACCGGCTACGGCTACCTGGAGACCGGGGAGCCGGTGGGCGACGGCCCGCTGCGCCCGGTGACCGAGTTCAAGGAGAAGCCGGCCGTCGAGGTGGCCGAGGGCTACGTCCGCTCCGGCCGGCACCTCTGGAACGCCAGCATGTTCGTCTGGCGGGTGGACGTGTTCCTGGCCGAGTTGGCCCGGCAGCAGCCGGCCATGCACGCCGGCATCACCGCCATCGCGGCCGCGTGGGGCAGCCCGGAGCAGGACGACGTGCTGGGCACCGTCTGGCCGACCCTGCCGAAGATCTCCGTCGACTACGCGGTGATGGAGGGCGCGGCGACGGCCGGCCGGGTGGCGACCGTCCCCGGCGACTTCGGCTGGAACGACGTCGGTGACTTCCACACCCTCGGCGAGGTGCTGCCCGCCGACGCCGACGGCAACGTGGTGCTCGGCAGCGACGCCAAGCCGGGTGTGCTGCTGCGCGACACCACCGACAGCGTGGTGGTCCCGCAGTCCGGCCGGCTGGTGGCCGCGGTCGGGGTGCACGACCTGATCGTGGTGGACACCCCGGACGCCGTGCTGGTCTGTCCGCGCGACCGCGCGCAGGACGTGAAGAAGCTGGTCGACGAGTTGAAGGAGCGCGGCGAGGAGGGCCTGCTCTGACGGTCAGCCGGCGGTGCGGCGGGCCAGCGTGGCCAGGGCCGGCGCGATCAGTTGGACGGTCCCGTCGGCCAGCGGCTCGGGCAGCCGGTCCGGCGGGAACCAGCCCAGCGCCGCCGATTCGGCGCTGACCCGCTCGGCCGCGCCGGCCGGGGCGAACACGGCGAACCGCACGTCGTAGTGCAGCGAGCCGCCCTGGCAGCTGACCGGGTGGATGTCCACGTCGATCGGCTCCGGGTCGATCACCAGCCCGGCGATCCCGGACTCCTCGGTCGCCTCGCGCAGCGCGGCGGCCACCAGCGTCGGGTCGCCGGGCTCGCAGTGCCCGCCGAGCTGCACCCACTGGTGGAACCTGCCGTGCAGGCAGAGCAGCACCCGCTCGCCGGTGGCGTCGAGCACCAGCGCGCTGGCGGTCACGTGCCCGGGGCGGTGCGCGCGGCTCAGCGCCACCGGCCCGGCGGCCAGCAGATCCAGGGTGCGGTCCCGGTTGGTGGCGGCGGCCGGGCTGGTCGCCGTCCAGCGGCTCAGCAGCGCGGTGGCGTCGGCGTGCAGGTCGGCGTACGTCCTCAGGTCGGGGTGCACGCCGACACTCTACGAGCGTCCGCTCGCTGCCCGGGCCGGTGACCCGGCGACCGGTGGAGCGGGCCGGACACGGAACGACCGGGTGGCACCTCCGCGGAGTGTCGCCGCGGACCCTCGTGCTGCCGCCCGGTCGCCCGCCCTACCCCCGAACGCCGGTACCGTCTGGTCCGACGGGCACCAGCAGTTTGCCCAGCCGGTCCGGTCGCCGTCGAGGTCTTTCAGCCCACGCTTAAAGATGGAGATTAGCGCCGACGGTAGAGTGCGGGGTGAAGGTAAGGGCTTTCCCTCCGCCCGCCTTCGGGAGTGCTCCATGCTGAAGATCTTCTTCTCGAGCGAGGACATCCTGCGGACCAGGGTCGCCCCTGCCCCGGATCCGATGTGGGAGCTCGTCCTCAGCCTGCACCTGCTCCAGGGCCGGGACCGCCAGCCGCTGCTGCTGGAGTGGCGCCGCTCGGTGGCCCGTGCGCTGCGGGCGGAGACCGCGGCCGAGCAGTTCCGCCTGCTGCTCGCGCTCAACCCGCCGCGCGGCTACTTTCCCGACTTCCTCACCCCGTACGCCAGCCGGGAGGGCTTCGAGGCAGGGCTGGAAGCCGTCCGGGGCACCCCGATCGACCTGCTGCGCCGCGACCTGACCGTGCTGGCGGAGGAGAACGAGCTGCCCACCTCGGCGGCGGCGCTGGCCCGGGGTGAGCCGGAGGTCATGGATCACCTGACCAGCTCGATGACGCGCTACCGGAGCGTGGCCATCGCCCCGTACTGGCCCCGGATCCAGGCCGCCGTCGAGGCCGACCGGGCACGGCGGGCCCGGGCGATGCTGGACGGCGGGCCGGAGGGGTTGCTGGCCAGCCTGCGGCCCGGCATGCGGTGGGCCGACGGCGTGCTCGAGGTGGTCGACTACCCGGACAGCCGCGAGCTGCACCTCGACGGTCGAGGACTGATGCTGGTGCCGGCCTTCTTCTGCGCCCGGACCCCGGTGGCGCTGCTCGACCCGGCGCTGCCGCCGGTGCTCGTCTATCCGGTGGACCGGCTCGGCGGCCTGGCGGTCGGCGCGGGTGCCGTCGCCGAGCCGGACGGCGGCCGGGAGGCCCTCGCCGCGCTGCTCGGCCGGACCCGGGCCGCCGTGCTGGTCGCGTCGGACGACGGGTGCACCACGGGCGAGCTGGCCCGGCGGCTGGCCATCTCGGCGGCGGCGGCCAGCCAGCACGCCACGGTGCTGCGCAACGCCGGTCTGCTGGTCAGCCACCGGGACCGCAACACCGTGCTGCACACCCTGACCCCGCTGGGCCGGGCCGTCCTCGACGCCTGACCCGCCGAGGCCCCCGCTCGGCCGGCGCGGCGCCGGCGGTGGCCCTGGTCGGACGGCCGGCGCGGCGTCGGCGGTGGCGCCGGTCAGACGGCCAGCGCGGCGCCGGCGGTGGTGCCGCTCGGAGGGCCAGCGCGGCGCCGGCGGTGGCCCCGGTCGGACAGCCGGCGCGGCGCCGGCGGTGGTGCCGGTCAGACGGCCAGCGCGGCGCCGGCGGTGGTGCCGGGCGGTGGCGGCAGCAGTGCCGAGGGGACCCCTTCGGCGGCCAGCGCGGTCCGCAGCCGCTGCAGGTCGGCGCCGAAGCGCACCAGGTCCGCCGCGTCGACCGGGGTGGGCGGGACGCCCAGCACCAGCCCGGTGGCCTGAGCCGGCCAGCCGGGCACGGTGGCGACCAGTCCGGCGCGTACCGCCTCGTCGGTGACGTGGGTGAGCACCGTGCCGGGCGCGAGCACCCCGGCCACCGCGGCGATCGCCCGCTCCACGGCGGCCGGGTCGGCCGGCGCCGGGCCGGGGCCGTCGGCCAGGGTGGCGGCCTCGCGCAGCCCGGCCGCCCGTGCCTCGGCCGTGCCGAGCGAGAAGAGGTCCAGCTCGGCGTCGCGGACCAACGCCCGGGCGCCCCCACCGTCGTCGTCCCGCCCCACGCCCAGGTAGCCGCGGACCACCGCCACCGGCACCTGGTCGCACTTGCCCTTGATCAGCTCGCCGGCGCCGGCCAGCTCGTCCACCACCGCCATCTGGGTGAGCTGGAGCTCGTTGCCGTAGGGGTCGATCTCCCCCCGGTGGTCGCGGATCGCCGGCATTCCGGCCACCCCGAGCGCCACGTCGGTGAGGCCGTTGCGCCACGGCCGGCCCATGGTGTCGCTGACGATCACCGCGACGTCCAGTTGGAAGCGTTCGCGCAGCGCGGCCCGCAGTGCCCGCGCGGACGCGTCGGGGTCCGCCGGCAGCAGCACCAGCCGGGTCTTGTCCACGTTCGAGGCGTCGATGCCGGCGGAAGCCATCACGAAGCCGTGGTGGGTCTGCACGATCCGGGTCGCGCCCCGGCTGGCCACCACCCGGGCCGTCTCCCCGGCCAGCACCTCGTCCCGGGCGGCGAGCCGCTCGGGACCGTCCGCCGGCACGTCGACCAGCCGGCCCTCCGCCTTGGACACGATCTTGCTGGTCACCACCAGCACGTCCCCGTCGCGCAGCCACGGCGCCGCGGCGGCGATCAGCGCCGCCAGGTCGTCGCCCTCGGTCACGTCGCCGATGCCCAGCACCGGCAGGATCTCCAACCTCACACCAGCTCCAACGCGGCCCGGACCATCGTCGCCGTGGCCGCCTCGTCGGTCATCCGCAGCGGTGCCGAGCGTACGGTCACCGCCGGCACCAGGGTCCCCTCGTCCTCGGCCGCGACCAGCCAACCGTCGAGCAGGCCGCCGGCCGACCGGCCACCGTAGAGGCCACCCACCCCGGCGGCGCTGCACTCGACGCCGAGCACGGCGAGGCAGCGGTCGGCCATGCCCCGCACCGGGGCACCACCGATGATCGGGGAGACCCCGACCACGGGCGCCGGCCCGTCGGCCACCGCCTCCCGCAGCCCCGGCACCGCCAGGATCGGCGCGATGCTCACCACCGGGTTGCTCGGCGCGATCAGCACCACGTCGGCGGCCCCGATCGCCGCCAGCACGCCAGGCGCCGGCTTCGCCGTCTCGGCCCCCACGAAGACGAAGCGGTGGGTCGGGATGTCCGCCCGGTAGCGCACCCACCACTCCTGGAAGTGGATCGCCCGCTGGCCCTGCTCGCCGTCGACCACCACGTGGGTCTCCAGCCGGTCGTCGGTGGCCGGCAGCAGGGCCAGGCCCGGCTCCCACCGGGTGGCCAGCGCCTGCGTCACCGCGGAGAGCGGATAGCCGGCGTTGAGCATGGTGGTGCGCACCAGGTGGGTGGCGATGTCCTTGTCGCCGAGGCCGAACCAGGTCGGCTCGGCGCCGTACGCGGCCAGCTCGGACTTGACCGTCCAGGTCTCGCCGACCCGGCCCCAGCCCCGCTCCGGGTCGGCGCCGCCACCCAGCGTGTACATCACGCTGTCCAGGTCGGGGCAGACCTTCAACCCGTGCAGCAGCAGGTCGTCGCCGACGTTGACCACGGCGGTCACCTCGGCCCCCACCTCCCGGGCGTACGCCCGGACGCCGAGCAGGAAGCGGGCACCCCCGATGCCGCCGGTCAGAACCACGATGCGCATGGTGTCCATCCTTCCGCACGCGCGGCCATCGATCGGCCGGTGCCCGATGCGACTAGGCTCACGTCCGGCAACTGTCCGTCTTCGTCCCCAGGGGGAGTCCGTGACCAGCCCCGCCGAGCCGGCGTCCAGCGACGCGACGCAGGCCAGCCAGGTGACCAAGCCACTGCGCGAACTGGCCGCGCTCGTCCTGCTCGGCGCGAACGCCGTGCTGCTCTTCGTGAGTCTGCTGCGCCTGCTGCTGCCGCTGGACGGCTACGGCACGTTCACCGACCGGGCCGGCTCCACCCACTACGGGTTCGTCGGCGTCGAGGCGGTGGTGCTGCCGCTGCTGGCCGTCCTGCTGGCCACGCACGTGCGTCCCACCCTGGCCAGGGCGAAGCTGATCACCCAGGTGGCGCTCGCCGAGTACGCCTTCGCCGCCCTCTTCGGCGTGCTCACGTTCCTCGTCTGGCTGGTCGGCCGGCTCGCCGACGCGGCGGTGCTGGACGCCTTCCTCGGCATGCTGAGCCGGCTCGCCGGGCTGGCGATCCTCGGCATCGCCGCGTTCGTGGTGTTCCGGATCTGGCGCACGCTCTACTTCGTCCCCCGCCCGAAGCCCCAGCCCGGCATGTACGGGCAGCCGCAGCCGGGCTGGCCGCAGCAGCCGGGCGGCTACCCGGGTCAGCCGGGCGGGCCGGGCGGCTACCCGGGCCAGCCGGGCGGGTACCCGGGCGCCGGCGCGCCGCAGCCCGGCCACCCGGTGCCGGGCCAGTACGGCCACCCGCAGTCCGCGCCGCCGTTCAACACCGCCCCGCCGCACACCCCGCAGTCCGGCCCGCCGTACGCCGCCCCCCAGTCCGGGCCCCCGTACGGTGCCCCGCAGCCGGCACCGCCGTTCGGTCAGCCGCCGTCGGCCGACCCGACCCAGGCCATCCCGCGCCAGCCGGCCGAACCCGCCCCGCAGGACGGCGACCGCACCGAGCGCTTCGACCGGGACGACCCGAACCACCCGCGCTGACCCCCCGGCGGCGGTCCCGCCCGGACCGCCGCCGGCCCGGCCGTGGACCGGACCGCCCGCTGACGCGCCGTGAGCCGGACCGCCGCCGGCCCGGCCGCGGACCGGACCGGGGTCGTCCGGCCCGGTCCGGTCAGCGCCTAGGCTGGACGGATGGTTGATCGCAGCGAGTCCGTACCGACCGAGGCGAGCATCCGGCGGGCGCTGGGCCGGGCCGCCGCCGGGCGGGCGCTGGACCTCGACGAGGCGAGCGCGTTGCTGGCCGCGCGCGGGGACGCCTTGGCCGACCTGCTCCGGATCGCCGGCGAGGTGCGCGACGCCGGGCTGCGCGAGGCCGGCCGGCCGGGCGTGGTCACCTTCTCCAAGAAGGTGTTCATCCCGCTGACCCGGCTCTGCCGGGACCGCTGCCACTACTGCACGTTCGCCACCGTGCCGCATCGGCTGCCCGCCGCGTACCTGGAGAAGGACGAGGTGCTCGCCATCGCCCGGGCGGGCGCCGCGCAGGGCTGCAAGGAGGCCCTGTTCACCCTCGGCGACCGGCCGGAGGAGCGCTGGCCGGCGGCCCGGCGCTGGCTGGACGAGCGGGGTTACGACTCCACCCTCGACTACCTGCGTGCCTGCGCCGTGGCGGTGCTGGAGGAGACCGGCCTGCTGCCGCACCTCAATCCGGGCGTGCTGTCCTGGTCCGAGCTGCAGCGGCTCAAGCCGGTGGCGCCGAGCATGGGCATGATGCTGGAGACCACCGCGACCCGGCTCTGGTCGGAGCCGGGCGGTCCGCACTACGGCTCGCCGGACAAGGAGCCGGCGGTGCGGCTGCGGGTCCTCGACGACGCCGGCCGGGTCGGCGTGCCGTTCACCACCGGCCTGCTGATCGGCATCGGTGAGACCCCGGCCGAGCGGGTCGACGCGCTCTTCGCGATCCGCCGCGCGCACCGGGAGTACGGCCACCTCCAGGAGGTGATCGTGCAGAACTTCCGCGCCAAGCCGGACACCGCGATGCGCGGCATGCCCGACGCGGAACTGCACGACCTGGCGGCCACGGTGGCGGTGGCCCGGGTGCTGCTCGGCCCGAAGGCCCGGATCCAGGCCCCACCGAACCTCATCGAGGGCGAGTACGACCTCCTGCTGCGCGCCGGCATCGACGACTGGGGCGGCGTCTCGCCGGTCACCCCGGACCACGTCAACCCGGAGCGCCCCTGGCCGCACCTCGACGAGCTGGCCCGGCGGACCGCGAGCGCCGGGTTCACCCTGCGGGAGCGGCTGACCGTCTACCCGGAGTACGTCCGGGCCGGCGACCCCTGGCTGGACCCGCGCCTGCTGCCGCACGTGCGCGCCCTCGCCGACCCGGCCACCGGGCTCGCCGTCGAGGCGGCCCGCCCGGTGGGCCGGCCCTGGCAGGAGCCCGAGGAGGTCTTCGGCGGCCGGACCGACCTGCACGCCACCATCGACACCACCGGGCGCACCGGGGACCGGCGCGGCGACTTCGACCAGGTCTACGGCGACTGGTCCGAGGTGGCCGGCCGGATCGCGCCGGAGGCGCTCGCGCGGGCATCCGGGAACGGAAGCGCGGCGAGCGCGGCCACGCGGGCATCCGGGGACGGGAGCACGGCGAGCATGGCCGAGCGCGTACCCGGGGACGGGAGCACGGCGAGCGCGGCCGCGCGCGTACCCGGGAACGGGAGCACGGCCGGGGCGGACGGTGACCTGCGGGCGGGCCTGCGGCTGGCCGCGGCCGACCCGGCGGCGCTGCTGGCGCCGGCGAACGAGTCGGCGGCGCTGGCGCTGTTCGGTGCGGACGGGCCGGCGCTGGACGAGCTGTGCCGGACCGCCGACGACGTCCGCCGCGACGCGGTCGGCGACGACGTGACGTACGTGGTCAACCGCAACATCAACTTCACCAACGTCTGCTACGTCGGGTGCCGGTTCTGCGCCTTCGCCCAGCGGGAGTCCGACGCGGACGCGTTCCGGCTCTCCGTGGAGCAGGTCGCCGACCGGGCCGAGGAGGCCTGGGCGGCCGGCGCCACCGAGGTCTGCCTCCAGGGCGGCATCGATCCGAAGCTGCCGGTCACCGGCTACCTCGACATCGTCCGGTCGATCAAGGCGCGGGTGCCCCAGCTGCACGTGCACGCGTTCTCCCCGATGGAGATCGTCACCGCCGCCGCGAAGGCCGGCGTGCCGGTGAAGGAGTGGCTGCTCCAGCTCCGCGACGCCGGGCTGGACACCATCCCGGGCACCGCCGCGGAGATCCTCGACGACGACGTGCGCTGGGTGCTCACCAAGGGCAAGCTGCCGGCGGCCGCCTGGGTCGAGGTGGTCAGCACGGCCCACGAGCTGGGCATCCGGTCCAGCTCCACGATGATGTACGGCCACGTCGACCATCCCGGGCAGTGGCTGGCCCACTTCCGGGTGCTGGCCGGCGTGCAGGACCGCACGGGCGGCTTCACCGAGTTCGTGGCGCTGCCCTTCGTGCACACCAACGCGCCCATCTACCTCGCCGGGATCGCCCGCCCGGGGCCGACCTGGCGGGAGAACCGGGCCGTGCACGCGATGTCCCGGCTGCTGCTGCACGGCCGGATCGCCAACATCCAGTGTTCCTGGGTCAAGCTCGGCGACGCCGGGACCGTGGCGATGCTCCAGGGCGGCTGCAACGACCTGGGCGGCACGCTGATGGAGGAGACGATCTCGCGGATGGCCGGCTCGGGCAACGGCTCGGCGCGTACCGAGGAGCAGTTGCGGGCGATCGCGGCGGCCGCGGGCCGGCCGGCCCGCAGGCGGACGACCGCGTACGGTCACGCCGGCACCTGACGTCGAACCTTTCCCCGCCGCCGGCCGTACCAGTGGATGCCGGCGGCGGTCGCGGCGAGGACCGCCGCCGGCGACCCCGAACCGGGGCCTCCGGCGGTGCCCGGTCCCCGTCCACGCGGGCGCTGCGGCGCCGGCCCGGAAAGGTTGCCCATGACCAGTGATCAGCAGAAGCGGCCCTGGCCGCGCCTGACCCGCCGGCAGACGTTGACCGCCGCGGCGAGCGCCACCCTGGGCGCCGCCGCTCTCACCGTGCCGGGCCTGTCGGCCGCCCAGAACGCGCCCTCGGCGGGACGTCGGGACGAGCCGATCGTGGTCCACCTCCGCGACCCGGCCTCCGGCACGCTGGACGTCTTCGTCGGCACCACCCGGATCGAGGTACGCGACCGGGGCCTGGCGAACCGGCTGGTCCGGGCCGCCGGACGCCGCTGACCCGCGCGCGCCGCCCGGCGGTGTGACCTCCTCCCGGCGCGGGCTCCCGGCGCCGGTCCCGCATCGACTTCCCCCTCGACGAAGGTGTGGTCCGCCATGTCCTCTCACCGTGAAGCCCCGGAGATAGCCAAGGATCCGGTCGCCGACAGCTCCGACCTGTACGCGTTCGTCAGCCCGAGCCGCCCCGACACGGTCACGTTGATCGCCAACTACGTGCCGGTGCAGCTCCCCTCGGGCGGTCCGAACTTCTACGAGTTCGGCGACGACGTGCGGTACGAGATTCACCTCGACAACGACGGCGACGGTTATCCGGATGTCACCTATCGTTTCGAATTCAGCACCGAGGTCACGAATCCGAACAGCTTTCTTTACAACACCGGGCCAATCGAGTCGCTGGACAGCAAGAACTGGAACCGGCGGCAGTTCTACCGGTTGACCCGGGTGGTGGACGGGCGGGAGCGCGTGCTGGCGCACAAACTGCCCTGTCCGCCGTGCAACGTGGGGCCGCTCTCCACCCCGAAGTACCGGGAGCTGGCCCGGCAGGCCACGTACCGGCTCTCCACCGGCGAGCGGGTCTTCGCCGGGCAGCGGGCGGACGGCTTCTTCGTCGACCTGGGCGCCGTCTTCGACCTCGGCACGCTCCGCCCGTTCCAGCAGCTGCACGTGGCCGGCAAGCGGCTGTTCAGAACCGAGGGTGAGCCGGTCAACTCGTTGGACCGCACCAACGTGCACAGCATCGCGGTGCAGGTGCCGCTGGCCACCGTACGCCGCAAGGCCAGCCGGTACGGCTACGCCGACCGCGCCTCGACGATCGGGGTCTGGACCACGGCCTCCCGGCAGCAGGTCCGGGTGCTCGGCGACGGGGTGACCGCGGACACCGCGGCCGGTCCGTTCACCCAGGTCTCCCGGTTGGGCAACCCGTTGTTCAACGAGGTCATCGTGCCGATGTCCAGGAAGGACCGGTGGAACACGCTGCCGCCCACGGAGGACAAGCGGTTCGCCCGGTTCGTCGAGCATCCCGAGCTGGCCGCCCTGCTGCCCACCCTCTACCCGGGGGTGTTTCCCCACCTGGACGCGCTGAACCGGTCGAAGAAGCCCCGGGCCGACCTGGTGGCGATCCTGCTCACCGGCATCCCGGCGGGCCTGATCGACGGCTTCGCCAACACCACCGGGGACGTGCAGGCCGACATGCTGCGGTTGAACACCGCCATCCCGCCCACCCGCGAGCCGGACCGGTTCGGCGTGCTCGGCGGCGACCTGGCCGGCTTCCCGAACGGCCGGCGGGTCGGTGACGACGTGGTGAGCATCGCGTTGCGGGCGGTCGCCGGGTTGACCGTGCCGCTGGTGGACAAGACGTTCACGCCCGATCCGGCGACGGCCACGCTCACCCCCGGGCTCAGCGCGGCCGACGTGACCGCCCCGTTCCTCGCCGACTTCCCGTTCCTCGGTACGCCGTACGACGGGTTCGGCAACCCGCCGGCCCGGAAGTCCTGAGGAGCGTCCGCGTGCACCAGCATCAGCACCCCCTCGGGCCGTCGGAGCGCGGCAGCGTCGTGCTCGAACTGGGCGGTGACCGTGGCGCCCTGGTCGTCCACACGGGACCGGACCTGCACGGCCGGGAGATCGAGATCAGCCCGGCCGGCCGGGACGGGCCGCGTACCCACTCGGCCGTCCGGGCCCGGCACGTCCGCGACGGGGTGTTCCACAGTGCCGTCTATCCGGGCCTGCCGGCGGACGTCTATACCGTCTGGTGGGACGATCGGACGCCGGCCGGCGCGATCTCGGTCACCGGCGGCACCGTCGCCGAATTCGTCTGGCCGACCAGCGCACCCCCGGGTACGCGCTGACCGTACCGGCCCCGCCTGCCGCCGCGCCCCGCCCACGATGTGGACGGGGCGCGGGCGGCGTCGGCGGGCTCGACGAGCGGTTCGGCGGCGACCGGGTTAACCTTTCCCCCACCATAATGCTGATCTTGGACGGGACTCGGGGAGCCGCCCGGCGACGGCCCGCCGGAGCCGCAGCGGGGGGCGTCCGGCGGTGCCCGGACCGGGTGCGCCACGGCGAAAATCTGGGGCAACTCGCCGGGGAGGGCGTTACTCGTCCGGGGTCTGAATCGATAGGGCAGGTTGCGAGGCTCGGGCGGCTCGGTGGTCGTCCGGAGGTGTCGGGAGGGCGACTCCATTATCAAGTTTGGCTTGACGGCGCACGCATTACACGCGTGTAATTTGAATGGGGTTGTTCGTTCGGAACACAACAAATTGGGTGCGGACGGACAGGCACGCCTTTCGCGTGGGGGGTTGCAGCGGCGGTGACGCCGGTGCGCGACAAGGAGGCAACTGATGGACGGCCAGCTCGAGGTGGCCGACCTGCTCGGAAACGCGCCGGAGTGGCAGGAGCGGGCGCTCTGCTCGCAGACCGACCCGGAGGCGTTCTTTCCCGAGAAGGGCGGCTCGACCCGCGAGGCGAAGCGCATCTGCTCGCGGTGTGAGGTCAAGACGGAATGCCTGGAATACGCCCTCGGTCACGACGAGCGGTTCGGGATCTGGGGTGGGCTCTCCGAGCGGGAGCGGCGCAAGTTGAAGCGGCGGGTCGCCGCCTGACGGGTACCGGGTCGTGGCGGTGGGGGCCGCCCGGCTCGGGCCGACGACCCGGCCGGCGGGGGCCGGCCGGTTTCCGGCAGCGCGTCGACGAGCGGGCTCAGGCCAGTTCGTCGGGGTCGACCCCGAGCAGGTTCGCCACCTGCTCGATGATCACGTCGTGGACGAGATCCGCGAGGTCCTCCCGGTCCATCGCGCGGAACTCCAGCGGCCGGCGGTAGAGCACGATCCGCGGCGGCACCTCCTGCCGGCCCGGCCGGCCGGGCAGCAGCCGGGCGAGCGGCACCTCGCCGTCCTCCAGCACGTCGGAGTCGTAGACGTTCAGCTCCGGCGGGACGTCCTCGACGGCGAACTCGACCCCGGCGAGCTCCTTGGCGAAACGGCGCTCGAGGGTCTCGACCGTGTCCAGCACCAGGTCGTCGAAGACCTCGGCCTTGGTCCGGGCCAGCGGCACGGTGGCCGGCACCAGCCGCCCGCGCAACCCGCGTCCGTGCCGGTCACGGTGGGTGCGCCGGCCGGAGCCGGGGCGGCGGTTCTCCGGGCTCGTCATGACGCAAAGGGTAGCCCGCAGGTCCCGGCCGCCCGCCGTTGCGCCGCCGGTGCGCCGCGCCGGGCGCCGATCGGGCGAATTGTGATCACCATGACGGGCGTGTCGCAACGCGAAGCGGTGCGCCGGACCCGGTAATGGGGATACCCTGCCGCCGTGAGGTCACCACGGCGCTGCTCCCGTAACGGCTGCCCCCGGCAAGCGGTCGCCACATTGACCTATGTCTACAACGAGTCGACCGCCGTGGTGGGTCCGCTCGCGGCCTTCGCCGAGCCGCACACGTACGACCTCTGCGAGCCGCACGCGCGGAGCCTGACCGCCCCGCGCGGCTGGGACGTGGTCCGGCACGAGGGTGAGTTCGAGCCGCCGCCGCCCACCACCGACGACCTGGTCGCGCTGGCCGAGGCGGTCCGCGAGGCCGCCCGCCCCGCACCCCCGCGTCCCCCCGAGGACGACCAGCGCAACCCCCAGACCCCCCAACAGGGCCGCCGCGGCCACCTCCGCGTCATCCCCCCCACCCACTAACCCCCCACCCCCACCCCACCCCACCCACCCCACCCCCCACGTCTGCCCTGGCGTTGATCAAGGACTTTGCGTCCGAGATCCGCGCCACGCCTGACGCAAACTCCTTGATCAACCCCCGTGTTGCGGGGGGAGGGAGGGGGAGGGGAGGTGGGGAGGGTGGGGAGGGGGTCAGTGGCCGAGGAGGTGGGAGAGGGTGGTGGCGCGGCGGGCGGGGCGGCCGGTGCGGGATTCGGTGGTGTCGGCGGAGAGCATCACCTTCAGGCCCGCGTTGACGGCCAGCCAGCGCAGGGGTTCCGGTTCCCAGCGGGGGGAGCGGTGGTTGACCCAGGGCAGCGTGGTCAGGTCGCTCTCCGCGCCCCGGATCAGGTCGGCCAGGGTACGGCCGGCCAGGTTGCTGGTGCCCACCCCGTCGCCGACGTACCCGCCGGCCCAGGCGAGACCGGTGCTCCGGTCCAGCCCCACCGAGGCGGCCCAATCCCGGGCCACCCCGAGCGGCCCGCCCCAGCTGTGGCTGACCGGCACCTCCGGCCCGAGCACCGGAAAGAGCTCCCCGAGGACCCGGCGCAGCGCCGCGAAGACCCGGGGCTCCCGGTCGTAGCCCGGACGGACCCGCGAACCGTAGTGGTAGGGGGCGCCCCGCCCGCCGAAGGCCAGCCGGCCGTCGGCGGTGCGCTGGCCGTAGATGATGACGTGCCGGTAGTCGGAGAACGTCTCCCGCTCGGCCAGCCCGATCTCCGCCCAGGTCGCCGCGGACAGCGGCTCGGTGGCCACCATCAGCGAGTAGACCGGGGCGACGGCCCGCCGCAGCCCGGGCAGGGCCGGGGTGAAGCCCTCGGTCGCCCGGACCACCACCGGGGCGCGGACCACCCCCGCCGGGGTCACCGCGGCACCCGGGCGCAGCGCGGTCACCGGGGTCCGCTCGAAAATCCGTATCCCCCGGCGCTCCACCGCCCGGGCCAGGCCGCGGACCAGTTTCGCCGGGTGCACGGCGGCGCAGTGCGGGGTGTACGTGCCGCCGCGGACCCCCTCGGCGTGGCAGCGGGCAGCGGCCTCGGCGGCGTCGAGCAGCACCAGGTCGGCGTCGGCGAGCCCGTACTCGCGGGCCTCGGCGACGGCGGCCCGGGCCCGGCCGAGCTGGACCTCGCTGCGGGCCAGCACCACGGTTCCGCCGGCCCGCCAGTCGCAGTCGATGCCCTCGGCGGCGACCACCCGGCCGACCTCGCGGACGGTCTCCCGCATGGCCCGCTGCATGGCCAGTGGCCGGTCCCGGCCGTGCCGGCGGGCCAGCGCGGGCAGGGCGGTGGGGAAGAGCGCCGAGCACCAGCCGCCGTTGCGCCCGGAGGCGCCGTACCCGGCGATCTCCTTCTCCAGCACCACGATGCGCAGCGCCGGGTCGGCCACGGCGAGGTAGTACGCGGTCCAGAGCCCGGTGTAGCCGGCGCCGACGATGACCACGTCCGCGTCGGTGTCGCCGGCCAGGCCGGGGCGCGGGGTCAGTGGCTCGGCCACGGTGGACAGCCAGTACGACAGCTCCTGGTAGCGCATCACCACTCCGGTGGGGGCAGGTCGTGGCGCAGCCGCGGGTCGGGCTGCGGAATCCCGTACGCCTCGACGACCGGCACCACCCCGGCCCAGACCGGCCGGTCGAGGTCGTCCTCGGGGTCGTCGGGCGGGCCGGCGCTGACCTTCACCGAGCACTCGCGCAGCGGGAGGGCGAGCACCAGCGTGGCGGCCAGTTCCTTGGCCGAGGGCGGCCGGATCTCCGCCCAGCGACCGGGCAGCAGATGCTCGGAGAGGCGGTGCAGCGCGGCCAGCTTGGCCTCGCCGTCGAGCGCGGTGAGGGTGCCGAGCACCATGGCGCAGCGGTAGTTCATCGACGACTCGAAGGCACTGCGCGCCAGCACCAGGCCGTCGAGCAGGGTGACGGTGAGGCAGGCCGGCGCGCCGGCGGCGAGGTGCCGGAACAGTCGGCTGCCGGTGGAGCCGTGCACCAGCACCCGCTCCCCGTCCCGGGCGTACGCCACCGGCAGCGCGTACGGCTGGTCGCCCTCGACGACGGCCAGGTGCGCGACCCGGCCGGCGTCGAGCACGGCGTGCAGTGCCGCCCGGTCGTGGACGGCCAGGTCGGGCAGCCGGCGTATCCGGGTCCGGTCGGTGCCGCCGACGGCGGCCCGGTCCTCGACGGTCCCGACCGGGTCGACGGCGTCGACAGGGCCGGGCCGGGACCGGTCGGTGCGGGCGGGGTCGGCGGCGTCGACGGGGCCGGGCCGGGAC
>NZ_KQ058650.1 GCF_000982955.1 Micromonospora sp. HK10
GGCGGCGCGAGCCCTGGCCCGGGCGGCGGCGCAAGTGCCTGCCCGGGCGGCGGCGCGAGCCCCGGCCCCGGTGGCGGCGTGAGTGCCGGCCCCGGCGGCGGCGTGAGTGCCGGCCCGGGTGGCGGCGCGAGCCCTGGCCCGGGTGGGGGCACGATTGCCGGCCCGGGTGCCGACCGGGTGGGCAGCGCCGGGCCCGGGCGGGTGGCCGGTGGCGTCAGGGTCGGGCCGGTCGCCGGCCCGGTGGCCGGGGGAGCGGCCGGGGCCGGGCCGACGACCGGTGTCGGCGGGGAGACGGGACCGGGCCGCGCCACCGGTCCGGGCGGCCGGGCGGCCGGCACCGCCGCCCAGGCCGAAGGCGGGTCGCTGGCGGCCAGGCCCGGGTCCTCGGCCGGCGCCGCGGTGTCGGCCTGGTGGCCGAAGGCGTTCCACGGGTGGCCGCTGGTCATGCTGCGCGTGGCCCGGCTCAGCAACTCGGCGTCGAAGCCGCCCGGCGCTTCCACGGCCGGCTGCTCCGATTCGCGGGCGCCGGGCACGGCAGCCCGGCCGGCGGTGACGCCGACCGGCTCGGGGCGGCGGATCACGAGCGAGGCGCGCGGGATCTCCAGGGCCGCGGTGACGCCGCCGCCGGGGGTGGCGCTCAGCTGGACGCTCCAGCCGTGCCGGCGGGCCAGCCGGCCGACCACGAACAGGCCGAGCACCTCGGTCGGGGCCAGGTCGAGGCGTTCCCGCCGGGTGAACCGGGCGTTCTCCTCGGCGATCCGGTCTCCGGTCAGGCCGATGCCGTGGTCGACCACGACCAGCCGCGCCCCACCTTCGGTCAGCTCACCGGTCACCACCACCCGGGTGTGCGGCGGCGAGAACACGGTGGCGTTCTCCATCAGCTCGGCGAGCGTCAGCACCAGGTCGCCGACGATGGCGGGGGCCGCCGCCACGCCGGGCGGGACCTGCACGTCGACGCGGGTGTAGTCCTCGATCTCGCCGAGCGCGAGCCGGACCACGTCGGCCAGCGGGACCGGCGCCACGTGGCCGTCCGAGCCGGTGGCACCGGAGAGCACCACCAGGCTGCCCGCGTTGCGGCGCAACCGGCTGGAGATGTGGTCCAGCCGGTAGAGGTGCTCCAGGCGGCCCGGGTCGGTCTCCTGGCGTTCCAGCCGGTCGATGAGCGCGATCTGGCGGCCGACCAGGTTCTGCGTACGCCGGCCGACGTGCCCGAACATCTGGGCCACGTTGCGCCGCCCGGCGACCTGCCGCTCGACCAGCCGGGCCGCGGTGTGCTGCACCCGGTCGAACGCACGGGCCAGGTCGCCGATCTCGTCCCGGGCGCGCACCTCCACCGGGTCGAGGCGTACCGGCGGGACGGTCTCGGACTCGTCGTCGGCGACCCGGGTCAGTTCGGCCTCGGTGACCCGGGCGACCCGCTCGGCGGAGCGGGTGAGCCGGCTCAGCGGCCGGGCCACCGTACGCGCCACGGTCATGCTCAGCAGCACCACGACCAGCAGGATCGCCGCCGCCGCGAGGCTGACCAGCCAGGCGGCGGTCAGGGCCGCCCGTTCCCGGGCGCGGGTCTCCGCGATGACGTCGGCGACGACCTTCTTCTCCACGAACTGGCCCAGCGTGATCATCGACCGGGCCGAGGGGAACAGCACGTCCAGCGGCACCGGCGCGATCGCCTCGTCCGGGTCCCGGAGGCTGTCCACCAGGAACGTCGGGCTGGTCCGGGCGGCCACCGCCGCATCGTCCAGCTCGGCCACCTTCAGCTGCTCGGGCGTGATCAGCTTGCGGAACCGCCGGTTGTCGACGTTGAGACCCGCCATGCAGGCCACGAACGACTGGGCCACCTGAGGATCGCCGGTCGCCTTGACCAGCACGATCAGGGTGGTGCACGAACTCAGTGCCTCGTCGACGCGCAGCAGTGCGTCCAGGGCGAGCACCTGGCGTCCGGCCGCGGTGTCGGTGTCCACCTGGAAGGGCAGCCGCAGCGCGTCGATCAGGGCGGTGTCGACCTGGCCGAACACGGTCAGGATCTGCTGCGGCGTGGACCGACCGGCGAGCGTGGCGGTCCGGACGTCCGCCAGTCGGCGTACCCCGTCGAGGCTGTCGCGGACCGCCGCCGGCAGCGGTTCGGCGCGCAGGTCGGCGACCCGGTCGTCGACGGCGGCCGACTTCTGGATCAGCTCGGTGCGGTTCACCCGGCCGAGCAGCAGCCCGACCGAGAGCAGGCGTTCCTGCTGGAGGTCCTGGACCAGGCTGCCGACGCGGCTGGCGACGCGGACGGTCTCGGCGGTCTCGGCGGCCCGCTGGGCGGCGGTCACCCGGTCGAGGACGACCGGTACGGCCAGTCCGACCACGCCGAGCAGCGGAATGATCACCAGTAGGGCGAGTTTGCCCCGGATGCGTAACCTACCGAGCAGCATCGAAGGGCCTCCACCGGTCGGCGTCGCCACCGTGCCCCACCGCGACCGGCTGGCGGTCGGCCCCGGGCGCGGCCAGCGGTGGGTCCGGGTGAACCGTGGGCGCGGCTTCGGCCGGTTCGCGGCGTGCCGGGGTGGCCCGGAAACGGTCCCGGCGCAGCGCGGCGATGTGCAGCGCGATGATCCCGGCGATCAGCGCCAGCGCCGCCCCGGCGGCGATCCGGCCGAGCAGCCGGTCCCGCTCCAGGGCGTCGAGCCGGTCCCGCAGCAGCGCGTCGAGCTGGTCGAGGATGACCGTACGGAGCTGCTTGGCGGCGTTCTGCGCGCTGATCCCGGCGCGGGTGAGCTGGTCGGGGCTCGGCGCGGCCCGGCCGGCGCCGGGTGCGGAGTAGACCGCGAACGTCTCCAGTGAACGCTGGTAGGTGTCCAGCGGCGTGAGCACGTTGGCGCCCAGGTCGGTGCTCTCCGAGCTGTCGACCGCCGAGCGCAGGTCGGTGACCAGGTCGGTGGCGGGACCGAGCGCGGAGACGCGCAGCTCGGCCAGCTCCGCGCCCGCCCGGGCGCGGTCGGCGGCGGGCCGCTTGGCGGTCAGCCGGGCCAGGTCGACGAGCCGCCCGGCCAGCACCGTCGCGGTGGGCAGGTCCCCGCCGATGCCGTCCTGGAGGAAGAACGAGTCGGCGCGCGGGTCGCGGATCAGGCCGGAGCTCTCCCGCACCTTGTGGTAGAGGGCCAGCAGCAGGTCGGACGCCTCGCCGTAGGCCCGGTACGTGGCCTCGGGGTCACTGACCCCGCGGTCCGGCAGCGACTCCAGCTTGGCCCGCAGCCCGGCCCAGCGTTCGTGGGTGCGCAGCTGGTCGCCGACGGCGTTGTCGACCGCCGCGACGCCCTCGATGGTGGCGGCGAGCGACGCCCGGGAGACGGTGCCTTCGGCGACGGCGATCGCCTGGGCCTCCACCAGCGCGTCGGTGACCGGCCCGAGGGCGCGCAGGTAGCGCACGCCGAGCCGTTCCCGGCTCGCCAGATCGTGGTCGTCGGCGGAGTCGCGTTCGGCTTGGACGAAGAGGAACCCGAGCGGGGCCAGCAACGCCAGCACCAGCACCAGGGCGAGCGTGCGGCCCGGTACGGCGGGCCGTCGACGGACCCGCGACGCGGGGACTGTCATGGTGTGTCTCCTCCGGCGACGGCGGGGCGATCGGTGCCCCGGGAGGTCGCCGTACGCAGTCCCGTGCACCGGACCGGAAAATTAGCCGAATCGGACTCGGCTGAGACCTCGGCTGATGAGTCGGCTTCACGTCAGTACTTTTTGCGTCACCGTGTGTCAGGGCGAATGGTACGTAGCGTGCGATCGCGACGCCGAGAAGTGACATCGACGATGATTTACGCCTGTAGGTGTGAATTCACATGATCCGAATTCGTCCCGCTGGGACGCTCTGGACCTTTGGCGGATGACGGACCCCACGCGACGATCGGCGCAACCGGACAGACGTACGGCGGATCTCAGCGAATGCTCAGCCGCCGGCCCGTACCGTGTGCCGCATGAGATCAACCGCCGCGCGGCTCCGGCGCGCCCTGGCCGGCCATCCGCGCCGCGTTGCCGCCGCAGTGGTGGTGGTCCTCGTCGCCGCCGCGCTGGTCTGGGTGGCCCGGCCGCAGGGTCCGGGTTTTCGTACCGAGCCGGCGCTGGTGACGGTGCGGTCCGGGCCCGCCGGTGACGAGCCGGTCGACCTGGACACCACGCTCTACCTGCCGGCGGGCGCCTCCGCGTCCCACCGGGTACCGGCCGTCCTGCTGGCCCACGGCTTCGGTGGCACCAAGGAGTCGGTCCGCTCGGACGCGGAGGACCTGGCCGAGCGGGGGTACGCGGTGCTCACCTGGACCGCCCGCGGGTTCGGCCGCAGCGGCGGCCAGATCCACCTGGACAGCCCCGACTACGAGGTACGCGACGCCCAGCGGCTGCTCGACCGGCTCGCGCAGCGGCCGGACGTCCGCCTCGACGCGGCCGGCGACCCCCGGGTGGGCGTGGTCGGCGGCTCGTACGGTGGTGGCCTGGCCCTGCTGCTGGCCGCCCAGGACCGGCGGGTCGACGCGATCGTCCCGATGATCACCTGGCACGACCTGTCCCGGGCGTTCCTGCCGGAGAGCACCGGCAAGGAGCCGACCGAGGGCGTGTTCAAGAAGGGCTGGGCCGGGCTCTTCTTCGGCGGTGGCGGCAACGCCGGCTCCGGCCCGGCCGGCCTCTCCGGCGCCACCGCCGCCGCGCCGGAGGGCGCACCGGAGTCCGCCGGCCCGCCGAGCCCGCAACCGGGTGGCGGGCCGGGCACCGGCTCCGGCCGCGCGCCGGGCGGCGTCGCCGACCCGTCCTGCGGCCGGTTCGCGGCCGACGTCTGCGCCGCGTACCTGCGGATCGCCACCACGGGCCGGGCCGACGCGGCCGCGGTCGAGCTGCTGCGCCGGTCGTCGCCGGCCGGCGTGCTGGACCGGATCAAGGCGCCGACGCTGCTGGTGCAGGGCGAGGCGGACACGCTGTTCCCGCTCGCCGAGGCGGACGCCAACGCCCGGGGCATCGCGGCGGCGGGCACGCCGGTGCGGGTCGCCTGGTTCACCGGCGGTCACGACGGCGGTGCCGGCCCCACCTCGGACTCCGACCGGGTGAAGTTCCTGACCGCGCAGTGGCTCGACCACTACGTCAAGGGGGACGGGGCGGCGCCCGGCGACACGTTCACGTTCTCCCGGATCGCCGGCTTCGACGCGCTCGACCGGGGCCTGGTGGCCACCGGCTTCCGCACCGCCGACTATCCGGGGCTGGCCGGGCAGGACCGCCGCGAGGTGACGCTGGCCGGCCCGCCCCAGCCGGTCGCCGTACCGCCGAACGGCAATCCGGCGGCGATCTCCTCGGTGCCGTTCGCGGGCGCGCTCGGCTCGCTGCTGGACGGCGTGGCCGGTGACATCCCCGGCCAGCACGCCCGCTTCGAGTCGGCGCCGC
The DNA here is from genome assembly GCF_000982955.1 of Micromonospora sp. HK10. Taxonomy (GTDB): domain Bacteria; phylum Actinomycetota; class Actinomycetes; order Mycobacteriales; family Micromonosporaceae; genus Micromonospora. The sequence goes on from NZ_KQ058650.1 coordinate 5,395, forward strand.
TGGACGAGCCGGTCGACGTGGTGGGTGCGCCCACCGTGCGGATCAGGGCCGCCTCACCGACCGGCGAGGCCGTGCTGTTCGTGAAGCTCTACGACGTCGACCCGCAGGGCGCCGCCACGCTGCCGTCCGGTCTGGTCGCGCCGGTGCGCCTGACCGGCCTGCCGCGCACCGTCGACGCGGCCACCCCGGTCAGCGTGACGTTGCCGGGGATCGTCCGGCGGGTCGAGGCCGGGCACCGGCTGCGGCTCGTGGTGGCGACGTCGGACCAGGCGTACGCCTCGCCGGCCGAGCCGGCGGTGCACACGGTGGCGCTCGCGGACGGGACGCTGACGCTGCCGACGGTCGACGCCACGCCGATCCCCACCACCGCCACGATCTGGCGCTGGGCGCTGGCCGGCCTGCTCGCCGCGGTCGTGGTCGGGCTCGTCGTGGTCGTGCTGCTCGCCCGCCGCCGGCACCGCCGCCAGGACACCTCGATCCACCCGGAGTACGCGGGCGTCCCGCTCGCCGTGCGCAACCTGCGCAAGGAGTACGCGGACGGCTTCGTCGCGGTCTCCGAGGTGGACTTCGAGGTGCATCCCGGCCAGGTGGTCGGCCTGCTCGGGCCGAACGGCGCGGGCAAGACCACCACGTTGCGGGTGCTGATGGGGCTGACCCAGCCCACGGCGGGGGAGATCTACGTCTTCGGGCACCGGCTGGTGCCCGGCTCGCCGGTGCTGTCCCGGATCGGCGCGCTCGTCGAGGGGCCGGGCTTCCTGCCGCACCTGTCCGGGCTGGACAACCTCAAGGCGTACTGGCGGGCGACCGGGCGGCCGTGGGCGGACGCGCACTTCGACGAGGCGCTGGAGATCGCCGGCCTGGGCGACTCGGTGCACCGGCGGACGAAGAAGTACAGCCACGGCATGCGGCAGCGGCTGGCCATCGCCCAGGCCATGCTGGGCCTGCCGGAGCTGCTGGTGCTGGACGAGCCGACGGACGGGCTGGACCCGCCGCAGATCGCCGAGATGCGCCGGGTGCTCCAGCGCTACGCCACCGACGGCCGGGCGGTGCTGGTCTCCAGCCACCTGCTGGCCGAGGTGGAGCAGACCTGTACGCACGCGGTGGTGGTGAACAAGGGGCGGATCGTGGCGTCCGGCCCGGTGGAGGAGATCGTCGGCGAGTCGCCGAGCGTGCTGTTCGAGGTGAGCGACCCGGAGGCGGCGCGTGGCGTGCTCGACCGGCTGGCCGGCGTACGGGTGCTGCCCGACGGCGACGGCGGGCTGGTGGTCGACACCAACGGGACCGCCCGCAGCGAGGTGGTGGCCGAACTGGTCCGGGCCGGCATCGGGGTGGACCGGGTGGTGCCCCGGCGCCGCCTGGAGGACGCGTTCCTCGCCCTGGTGGGCGAGAACTCTCGGGGAAGCGGGGACCGGTGATGGCGGATTCGTCGGTGGCGTCGTCGTCGGGCGGCGCGCCCGGTACGGCGGCGCCGGGCGCGGGTGGTGCAGCGGCCGGTTACCGGCCCTCGGCCACCCTGCCGTTCGGGGCGGAGTTCCGGCGGCAGGCGTCGCGCCGGCGTACCCAGCTCGCGCTGGGGTTCATGGTGCTGCTGCCGCTGATCATCCTGGTGGCGTTCCAGTTCGACTCCGGGGACGACGACGGCGGCCGGCGGGGCGAGTTCGCCAGCCTGGCCGACCTGGCCACCTCGGGCGGGCTCAACTTCACCCTCTTCTCGATCCTGGTGTCGGCGTCGTTCCTGCTGGTCGTGGTGGTGGCGCTGTTCTGCGGGGACACGGTGGCGAGCGAGGCGAGCTGGGGCAGCCTGCGCTACCTGCTGGCCGTGCCGGTGCCCCGGGCCCGGTTGCTGGCGGTGAAGCTGGTGGTGGCGCTGGCGTACTCCGGGCTGGCCCTGCTGTTGCTGGCCGGCACCGCGCTGCTGGCCGGCACCCTTCGGTACGGCTGGCAGCCGCTGGGCAGCCAGGTCTCGGCGGAGCTGGCCCCGGGCGAGGGGCTGCTGCGGCTGCTCGGGGTGCTCGGCTATCTCGCGGTCGCCCTGCTGGTGGTGGCCGGACTGGCCTTCCTGTTGTCGGTGACCACCGACGCCGCGCTGGGCGCGGTCGGTGGCGCGGTGCTGCTCTGGATCCTGTCCAGCATCCTGGACCAGATCACTGCGCTGGGCGGGCTGCGGAACCTGTTGCCCACCCACTACAGCAGCGCCTGGCTGGGGTTGCTGTCCACGCCGATGCAGACCGACGACGTGGTCCGGGGCGCGTTCTCGGCGATCGTCTACGCGACGCTGTTCTGGAGCCTGGCCTTCTGGCGCTTCACCCGCAAGGACATCACGAGCTGAACTGACCGGCGGGGTATCCGCGCGAGCCCGCCCGCCCATATCATGGGAGCGTTCCCATGATATTGTCCCGCCTGCAAAGAAATCGATTAACATCGATATATGTGAACGCCATCCTGGATCCGTCCGATACCCGGCCCAGGAGGTTTCCACATGATTCCGGCCCAGCTGAGCGGCCCCGTCCTGTCCCTGTACCGCGTGGTGGTGGGTGCGCTCTTCCTGTGTCACGGCGCCGCGTCGATCTTCGGCGTCCTCGGTGGCAACCGGGGCTCCGGTGCGGCTGTCCCGTTCGCCACCTGGCCCGGCTGGTGGGCGGCGCTCATCCAGCTCGTCTGCGGCGCGCTGGTGCTCGTCGGCCTGCTCACCCGGCCCGCCGCGCTGCTCGCCTCCGGCTCGATGGCGTACGCGTACTTCACCGTGCACCAGCCGCACCAGCTGCTGCCGATCCAGAACGGCGGCGAGCTGGCCGCGCTCTTCTGCTGGTCGTTCCTGCTGGTGGCGGTGCTCGGTCCGGGCAGCTGGGCGCTGGACTCGGCGCTGGCCCGCCGCCGTGCCGCCCCGGCCGAGCCCGCCCCGGCCCCGGCCTCGGTCCCCGTCTGAGCGTCCGCTAGCGCGCCAGGGTCCGGTACGGGAGCGCCCGTGCCGGACCGTGGTGTGCCAGCGGGTTGACCGGCGGGGTCGTGGGCGGCGGCGGCACCGGCGGCGTGGGCGGGTCGGTGGCCGGGTCGGGCTCCCGGCGTTCCCACGCGCTGACGCCCAGCCGGCCGGTGTTGCCGAGGTCGATCGGCCCGTCCAGGGCGACCGGGTATGCCGGCCGCCCGGCCACCGGGGCGACGTCGAGGGCGGTGCCGTCGGCCGCCACCACCGTCGGGTCGGTGACCAGGTTGCGCCAGATCAGCGCGGCGCCGGCCCGCTCGCCGGGGGCCAGCACGATCCGGGTGGGCGGGTGGTCGAAACCGGCAGTGATCGGGGCGGCGCCCGGGATGATCCGCACCGTGATCGGATCGCCGTCGGCGTCCCGCAGGCGGACCGCCGGATAGCCGCTCAGCTCGTACGGCCGGTCGCCGCAGTTGACCAGCTCCAGGCCCATCGCCCGCAGCCCCATCGCGGCGCTCACCCCGAGTTCGGTGATCAGGATGCCCTCCGGGGAGCACGTGGCCGCGGGCCTCGGGTCGGCCGTGCGGGCACCCGGCCGCGGTGCTGTCGTGGCCAGCGGGTCGACACTCGCCGGCGGCCGGTCGGCCGGCCCCTGCGTCGGGGCGCAGGCGGCCAGCAGCGTCACGCCGGTGAGGGCGCCGATCAGGCGCGCCGTGCTCCGCATCCGCTGATCAGGCCGGCCGGGCGGGCCCGGTGAGGACCGCGTCGAGCAGCCCCGGGTAGTGGCGGTCCAGTTCCTCGCGGCGCAGCCGCACGAACCGGCTGGTGCCGGCGACCCGGGTGCGGGTCAGGCCGGCCTCGCGGAGCACCTTGAGGTGATGGCTGCGGGTCGCCTTGGAGACGCCGAACTCGAAGGTGCCACAGGCGTGTTCCCCACCCTCGGCGAGGGCCTGGACGATCTGCAGCCGGACGTCGTCGGCCAGCGCCGCCAGCACGGCGGTCACCGGTACGTCCCGCAGCTCGGGTTCGTGCAGCTCCATGTGACCAGGGTAACCTATGTTCGACAATCGTCAAACAAGCTCCTAGAGTCGGGCCGTTGGTTCGACGATACTCGAACATAGGAGCTGCGATGCGTTCCCGTCACGCGACCCTGCCGATCTTCGCCGTGGTCAGCTGGGGGGTCATGTTCCCCGTGCTGGCCAGCGCGCTCACCCGGGTGGACGCGCTCAACCTGACCACCGCCCGGTACGTGCTGGCCACCGCCGTGCTGCTCGCCCTGTTGCTGGCGCGCGAGGGGGTCACCGCCCTGGCCACGCAGCGGCGCGGGGTCGAGGTGGCGCTGCTCGGCGCGCTCGGCTTCGCCGGCTTCAACACGCTGATGAACCTCGCCCTCGGCCACGCCGCCCCGCAGCAGATCGCGCTCTTCGCCGCCACCGTGCCGCTGGTCACCCAGCTGGTCCGCTGGGCGCGCGACGGCGTACGGCCCCGGCCGGCGCTGCTCGGCCTCTCGCTGGTCGCCCTGGTCGGTGTCGGCCTGGTGATCACCCGGGGCCGCCTGGACGGGCTGGGACAGTTCGGCCTGGGCGGGCTGCTCATGATCGGCGCGGTACTCGGCTGGGCGTTCTACACCCACGGCGCGAGCCGGTTCCCCGAGTGGTCCGCGCTGCGGTACACCACGCTGACCGCCGTCGCCGGCATGCTCGCCATGCTCGCCGCCAGCACCGTCGCCGACCTCGCCGGGCTCCAGCACGCGCCGGCCGCCGCCGACCTCGCCGCGGTCGCCCCCCAGCTCGCGTACGCGGTGCTCGTCGGCGCCGTCCTCGCGGTGCTGGCCTGGAACACCGGCGTACGACGGCTCGGCCCGGCCAACGCCGCGCTCTTCATGAACCTGGTGCCGGTGGCCACGTTCGCCGTGCAGATCCTGCGCGGCTACCGGCCGGTCCCGGTGGAGCTGGTCGGCGCCGGGCTGACCATCGCCGCCCTGGTGGCCGCGAACCTCGCCACCCGTACCCCCGCCGCGACGGCCCCGGCGCCGGTCGCCGTGGTCGACCGGCCCGCCGTGGTGGAGCCGGTCGCGGTGGTCGGTGGCTGAGCCGGCCCACACCGTGGGATCCCCAGGTAGCGCGGCCGTCAGCGGCGCATAGACTCGACGGCACAACTGCATACCTCATCCAGAGGGGCTGAGGGATACGGCCCGATGACGCCCCGGCAACCACCCGCGCGCTCGATGACGAGCGACCGCGGGCAGGTGCCAATTCCGTCCCCGCCGCACCCGGCGATGCGGGGAAAGATGAGAGGACCTGCTCGACATGACGTCGACTCTTCCCGCCGTCTCCGGCATCGACACCACCCTCAGCCCGGCCCGCGCCTTGGTCTGTCGCGCCTGCTCCGCGCGCTACCCGTTGGCCGCGCAGCACGCCTGCTACGAGTGTTTCGGCCCGCTGGAGGTCGACTACGACGCCGCCGCGCTGGCCGCCGTCACCCGCGAGCAGATCGAGGCCGGCCCGAAGAACATCTGGCGGTACGCCGCCCTGCTCCCGGCCGGCCAGGACCCGACCACCCGGGTCACCCTCGACCCGGGGCTGACCCCGCTGGTGTCCGCCCCGCACCTCGCCGCCGAGCTGGGCATCAGCGCCCCGCTCTGGGTCAAGGACGACAGCGCCAACCCCACCCACTCGTTCAAGGACCGGGTCGTCTCGGTGGCGCTGACCGCCGCCCGGGCGCTCGGCTTCACCCGGTACGCCTGCGCCTCGACCGGCAACCTGGCCAACTCGGTGGCCGCCCACGCGGCCCGGGCCGGTGCGCCGTCGGTGGTCTTCATCCCCGGCGACCTGGAGCCCGGCAAGGTGGTCACCACCGCCGTCTACGGCGGCGACCTGGTCGCCATCGACGGCTCGTACGACGACGTGAACCGGCTCTGCGGCGAGCTGGTGGAGACCGACGAGTTCGAGGACACCGCGTTCGTCAACGTCAACGTCCGGCCGTTCTACGCCGAGGGCTCCAAGACCCTCGGCTACGAGGTGGCCGAGCAGCTCGGTTGGCGGATCCCGGCCCAGGTGGTCATCCCGATGGCCAGCGGTGAGCTGCTCACGAAGATCGACAAGGCGTTCGCCGAGCTGGTCGAGATCGGCCTGGTCGAGGCGCCGGCCGGCGGCTGGCGGGTGTTCGGCGCGCAGTCCGCCGGCTGCAACCCGATCGCCACGGCGCTGCACGCCGGCACCGACACGATCACCCCGGTGAAGCCGACCGGCATCGCCAAGTCGCTGAACATCGGCGACCCGGCGGCGGGCCTCTACGCGCTGGAGGCGGTCCGCCGCACCGGCGGCTGGATGGAGTACGCCGACGACGACGAGATCCGCGCCGGCATCCGGCTGCTGGCCCGCACCACCGGGGTGTTCGCCGAGACCGCCGGTGGGGTCACCGTCGCGGTGCTGCGCAAGCTGGTCGAGTCCGGCCGGCTCGACCCGGCGGCCGAGACGGTGGTGTTCAACACCGGCGAGGGCCTGAAGACCATCGACGCGGTCGCCCCGCAGGTCGGCCCCACCCACCGCATCAAGCCCTCGCTGCGGGCCGCCCGGGACGCCGGGCTCCTCTCGTAGGAGTCGTCGCTCAACCGGTGGGTCGGGTGGTGTCGCGTACCACGACGTGCCATCGCGGGTGGTCCGGAGCCGGGCCTGTCAGGCCGAGGGCCACCCGGGCGCAGTGGGCCCCCTGGTCCCGTAGGGACTGTGCCAGGGTGGTCAGCCCGGCGGGTGCGGCGGCGTCGCTGTCGTCCCAGCCGGTCACCGCGAGATCCTCGGGCACGCGGCGGCCGGCGGCGGTGGCGGCGCGCAGGGCGCCGAGAGCGAGTTCGTCGCTCATGGCGGCGATGGCGTCCGGCGGATCTCCGCCGGTCAGCACCTGTCCGGCGAAGGCCTCGCCCGCGGTGATGTGGTTGACCGGGCAGACGGCCAGCCGGAGCTGCCCGGCTGGGTGCCCGGCCTCGGTCCAGGCGTCGCGGAAGCCCTGCCACCGGTGGCGGGTCACCGGGAACCGCACCTCCGGCACGTCGTCGCCGGTGAGCAGCTCGCGGACGCGGTCGCGGTCGAGCGGGAAACCGAGGACGAGCGGGCGGCGGGCGCGCGCGAAGGCCACCCGACCGATCGCCACCGCCGCGGCGCGGTCGTCGATGCCGACCACCGGCAGCCCGCGCCCGTGCGGGCCGGCATGGATCACCGCGGGCAGGCCGGTGTCGGCCACGGCGTCGAGCACCGGGTCGTCGTCGCTGGTGGTCCAGACGACGTAGCCGTCCACGGCGGCCTCCGCGACGCGCCGGGGATCGGTGGCGGCGCCGGTGGTCGGCACCAGGGTGAGTCCGACGCCCTCGGCGGCGCAGACGTCGGAGACGCCGGCGAGGAAACGGGCCGCCTGCGGATCCTCGAAGGCGTACGTCAAGCGTTCGCCGAGCACCACACCGAGGGTGCCGGCCCGCCCGCGACGCAACGAGCGGGCGGCCGGGTGCGGCCCCGGATAGCCCAGCCGCGCGGCCGCCGCACGGACCTTCGCGGCGGTCTCGGCGGACACCCGTTCCGGTTGCGAGTAGGTGTAGGACACGGTCATCGGCGAGACGGCGGCGGCACGGGCCACGTCGCCCATGGTGGGCCGCCGCTTCGGGTTGCCGACGGCGTGGTTCATGGCGACACTCTAACTGTGTATCGATACACAAGCCGGCGACGCCCGGCCCCGCCCCCCGCCATCCGACCCGACGCCTTCGTCCGGGACGGGCCGACCGTGCTGTCCTACGCGGTCCTGGCCTGCTTCACCTTCTGGCTGTACGCCTTCGCGCCCGCGGTGACGCTGCTCCGCGCGGAGTTGGGCTTCTCCTACTCCGTGCTCGGCCTCTACCAGGTGCTCTGGGCCGGCGGCGCGGCGCTCGCCGGCGCCACCTTCGGGTGGGCGGCCCGCCACCTGGCGCGCGGCGCGCTGCTGTGGTGGTCGGCGCTGGTCACGGCCGGCGGTGCCGCGGTGTTCACCCTCGGCACCGGCGTGCCGGCCACCCTGATCGGCGCCGGGGTGTTCGGCGCGGCCGGGACGATGCTGCTCACCGTGGACCAGGCGATCCTCTCCGACCGGCACGGAAGCCGGCGGGACCGGGCCCTGACCGAGGCCAACGTCGGAGCCGGCGCCTCCGCGGTGATCGCCCCGTTGATCGTCGGTGGGTCGGCGGCCCTGGTGTTCGGGTGGCGTGCCGCGTTCGCGCTGCCGGCGGTCGCCCTGGTGGCGCTGCACCTGCGCTACCGGCGGCTCACCCTGCCCCGGCCCGGCGGGCACCGGGCCGCCGGCGGCCCGGGCCGGTTGCCGCTGGCCTGCTGGCTGTTCGCCGTGCTCACCGCGGTGAGTTCGGCGATCGAGTTCTGCCTGGTCTACTTCGGCCCGCAGGTGCTCCTGGAGCTCGGGTTGTCGGCGGCCGCCGCCGGCACGGCGTTGAGCAGCAACCTCCTCGGCATCCTGACCGGGCGGGTGGTCGGCGCTCGGATCACCCGCCGGCCGGGCCGGAGCGTCCCGCTGCTCTCCGTCTCGCTGGCCACCACCTTCGTCGGCGTCGTGCTGTTCTGGGTCGCCGACCGGCCCGCTCTCGCCGTCGGGGCGCTGTTCCTGGCCGGGCTGGGCATCGCGAACCTCTATCCGCTCTCGCTCGCGCTCACCCTCGGCGCCGCGCCGGGCCAGGAGGACCGGGCCAACGCCCGTACGCAGGTCGTCCTCGGCGTGCTCGCCGCCGCGTCCCCGTACCTGCTCGGTGCCCTGGCGGACCGGCGCGGGCTGGCCACCGGCTTCGCGCTCGAACCGGTGCTGATCGGCGGTTGTGCCGTTCTGTTGTGGGCCGGACTCCGCACCCTCCGGCCGGCCGTCCGGCCGATGGTGGCCGGCCCGAGCGGGGGATCGGGAGAGAGCGGTGGGTAACCGGCGGTATCCGGTGAGTGCCAGAAAACCACCCCCAGGGACTTGACGGCAGGAACCGGACGGCGCAAGATGCTCGGTGCGGGAGGGCATCCGCCGGAGACTTTTCAAGTTCTTGCGACCCAACGCCAGAGGCGTTGTGCGGACGTCCCTCCCGACCAACCTCGCGAACGGGCCGGCGGAACTCCGCCGGCCCGTTCGCTGTCCGTGGCCCTCAGCCGGTCACCCGGGGCCGGGCGGCGGTAGCCGGGCGGCCAGGTCGCACACCGCGCGGTGCAGGTCCTCGTCCGGCTGGAAGCGGTGCCGGCCGATCGCCGGCGGCACGGTGTCCCCCGCCGGGATGACCAGCGACTTCGGGTCGCGGACCCGGCGGTCCACCCCGGCGGCCGGATCGTCGCGGGGCAGCTCCGGCGGAAAGACCGGGCCGCCGACCGGGTCGGTGCGCCGCCACAGGTTGATCCACCGCCAGTCCACCCGGTCACCCAGTTCACGGAGCACCGCGGGCCCGAGGTACGCCGGAAAGACCCGGCTGTAGAGCCGGCCGAGCGGGGTGCCGTAGGTCAACAGCGCCACCCGGGCCCGGCAGGCCGCCGGCAACTGCAGGACCGCCGCCGCGGCCAGCACGCTGCCGTGGCTCTGCCCGGCGAGCACGACCGCGTTCCCGCCGGCGGTGAGGTGGGCGATCCGCCGGGTCAGGTCCGGCACCGCGCGCTCGGCGTAGCAGGGGGCGGCCAGCGGGTGCCCGGCGCGCGGCCAGAAGGTGGCCAGCTCCCAGAGCACGCCGACGAGCCGCATCGCATGCGACCGGTACGCGAACAGCCCGGCGCCGAACAGCACCACCGCGAACAGCCCGATCAGCAAGCTCCCCAGGTCGGTCGCGAAGATCACCGGACGGGCCAGCGGCATCCCGCCCAGCCAGTGGGCCACGTCCTCCGGCCCGTGGTGCAGCAGCGACAGCCCGGCGGCACCCAGACTCAGCGCGGCCAGCAGCGCGTACGACGTCAGGAGCAGCGGGGCGAGCCGGTCCGCCAGCCGCGCCCGGACGATCCGGTCCCGGACCGCGCGCACCCGTTCCGGTGCGGCCCGCTCCGCCTCCGGGAACTCGCTCCGGACCAGTTCCTCGGCCGCCCGGCGCCGGCCGGCCCGCCGGTAGCGGCTGGCCAGCGTGGCGGTGCCGGCGGCGAGCAGCAGCGCGGCCGAGACGCCCACGGCCGCCCAGCGGAAGGCGACGGGCGGGGAGAGCGGCGGGGCGTCGTCCGGCAACGGGCGGGCCGGTGTGGGGCTGGAGCCCCGGTCCAGGTACTCGGCGACGCCGTAGGTCAGCCCGGCGTCGTACGACACCGCCAGGCCGATCGCGACCGAGACCACCAGCGGGGCGGCGGTCACCAGCAGGTTCGACCGGCCCCGGGCCGGTCGCCGGGCCAGGACGAGGACGGCCAGCGCCAGGAGCAGCACCATCTGGGTGGCGAACAGGAGCGCGACCAGCACGTCGTACCCGGGCAGGCCGCCCCGGGCGGTCCACGGCGCGCGGGGCGCCGCCGCGTACGCCAGGGCCAGCGCGGTCAGCGCGAGGGTGCCCCAACGGAGGAGCCGGACCGCCCGTCGCGGCCAGCGGGCGGCGGGCCGTTCGAGCTGGGGAAGGCAGAGCAGCACCAGCGCGGCGGCGTGCAGGCCGGCCACCGCGGCGAGCAGCGCGTTGCCCGGGAGAGCGCGGTCGTGCGGCGCCAGGGCCAGGAGCAGGGCCAGGTCCAGGGAGGTCAGGGAGATCGTCACGTGCACGGACCGCAGGCGCAGCAGCAGGGCCCGGTTGTCCCAGAATGCCGGCGCGTCGAGCCGGTCCGCGCCCGGCCCCGGCACCGGACCGGTGTCCTCGGGGAGTTGCCAGGTGCGCCCGCCGAGCCACCAGACCAGGACCACCGCGAGGAGTGGCAGCACCGCGAGCAGGGCCAGGCGCTGCCCCGGCAGCAGGTCGCCCAACCAGGAGATCTCCCGGCGGCCCGCCAGGCACCGCGGGTACTCCGCGCACTGCCACGCGATCAGGTCCAGAGCCACCCCCACGATCGACAGCACGAACATCGCGGTGAGGGTCGCCGCGAGCAGCCGGCAGAGGGCCTTGCCGATCAGCCCTGTGCGGCGGCCCGGCGGCAGCATCCAGACGGCGATGTTGGCGAGCATGAAGGGCAGGAGCAGAACCAGCGAGAAGGTGCGGGCGGCGGTGCCCCCGGTGAGGCCGCTCCAGCGGTACGCCTCCAGGATCCCGCCGGCCGCGTTGCACGGGTTTCCGAAGTCGGGGCTGGCCCGGTAGAAACCGGCGTCCCGGTCGCCGGCCACCCGGTGCACGATCGGGCGGTCCAGCATCGCCTCCGGCCCACGGTCGGCGACGCCGTGCACCCGGATCTCGGTGATTCCCACCTACCGCCGCCCCTCGTCCGCCGGCCGCGCGGTTACCCGTGGATGGCACGGTCAATCCCCGTCCGAGCGGTGGGCGGCGGTGCCAACTTGTGACAGGCCCCTACTGATCTGGTGGCTTGCTGTTGCATGATGGCGGGCATGACGGAGACCCCGCACCCCCTGTACGCCAGGCACGCCGACACCCTCAACCGCGCGCTGACCGCCATCACGGAGCGGGGGTACTGGTCCGCCTACCCGGAGTCGCCCAGCCCCCGGGTGTACGGCGAGACCGCCGCCGCCGACGGCAGGGCCGCCTTCGAGGCGTACCTGAACGCTGACTTCCCGCTCGACCAGCCGGCGGACGGGGAGACCGTCGCCACCGAGGTCAGCCCGTTCGGCGTCGCGCTGAACGTGCGCTACCCGCACGCCGGCGCCGACCAGCTGGTGTCCGCCGCGACCGCCGCGCTGCCGGCCTGGCGGGACGCCGGCCCGCAGGCCCGGGTGGGCGTCTGCCTGGAGATCCTGGACCGGCTGCACAAGAACATCTTCGAGCTGGCCAACGCGGTGCAGTTCACCAGCGGCCAGGCGTTCGTGATGGCCTTCCAGGCCGGCGGCGCGCACGCGCTGGACCGGGCGCTGGAGGCGATCGCCTACGCGTACGCGGAGATGACCCGCCACCCGGGCACCGCCGGTTGGGAGAAGGCCGCCGGCAAGGGCGACCCGCTGCGGATGACCAAGACGTTCCACGTGGTGCCGCGCGGCGTGGCCCTGGTGGTCGGCTGCAACACCTTCCCGACCTGGAACTCGTACCCGGGGCTCTTCGCCTCGCTGGTCACCGGCAACCCGGTGGTCGTCAAGCCGCACCCCCGCGCGGTGCTGCCGCTGGCCGTCACCGTGCGCTACGCCCGCCAGGTGCTCGCCGAGGCGGGCTTCGACCCGAACCTGGTCCAGCTCGCGCCGGAGGCGGCGGGTGAGCGGCTCGCCTCGACGCTGGCCCTGCACCCGGCCGTGCGGATCGTCGACTTCACCGGCTCGACCGAGTACGGCGACTGGCTGGAGGCCAACGCCCGGCAGGCGGCCGTCTACACCGAGAAGGCCGGGCTGAACACGGTGGTGATCGACTCCACCGACGACTTCGCCGGGCTCTGCCGCAACCTGGGCTTCACGCTCACCCTGTACAGCGGCCAGATGTGCACCACCTCGCAGAACCTGCTCATTCCCCGGGACGGCATCGCCACGGATCAGGGGCACAAGAGCTTCGACGAGGTGGCCGCCGGCATCGCCGGGGCGGTCGCCAAGCTCACCGCCGACCCGGCCCGGGGCGTCGAGCTGACCGGCGCGATCGTCAACGACGGCGTGCTGGACCGGCTGGCGGAGGCCACCAAGGTCGGCGAGCCGGTGCTGGAGTCACGGACCGTCGAGCACCCGTCGTACCCGGACGCCGTGGTGCGTACCCCGACCGTGGTGAAGCTGGACGCGGCCGACACCGCGACCTACTCGCGGGAGTGGTTCGGGCCGATCTCGTTCGTCATCGCCACCGACTCCACCGCGCAGAGCCTGGAGATCCTGCGCTCGACGGTGGGCGAGAAGGGCGCGCTCACCGCGGCCGTCTACTCCACCGACGAGGCGGTGCTCGACGCCGCCGAGGCGGCGGCGATCGACGCCGGGGTGCACCTGTCCTGCAACCTCACCGGCGGGGTGTTCGTCAACCAGTCGGCGGCGTTCTCCGACTTCCACGGCTCGGGGGCGAACGCCGCGGCGAACTCCGCCCTCACCGACGGCGCCTACGTCGCCAACCGGTTCCGGATCGTGCAGTCGCGCCGGCACGTCTGATCTTGGGGTAGGGGTTTCCGACCTGGTCGTTGTGGTCTCGGCTGCCGGCCGGGGATGTGGTGATCCCGGGTGTGCGGCCCGGGGTCGAGTTCCCGGCCAGCAGGGCGTGGGTGCGCCGCGCGGCCTGGTCAGGCGGGGCGGCGCATCTGCAGTTCGGTGAGGGCGGGGATCCGGGGGTGCGGGACCCGGACCCCGGTGTCCACGAAGCCCAACTTCTGGTAGGCGCGGTAGGCCCGGTCGTTGCCGACCACCACCTCCAGCAGCAGTTCGGGCCGCCCGCAGGCCCGGGACCAGGCAGCCACCTCGTCGACCAGGGCCCCGAGCAGGCCGCTGCCCCGCCGGGCCGGGGTGACGTAGACGGCGTAGACCACGGTGAGCCCCGGTTCGGCGGGCAGCACCGTGCCGCCGGCGTGGCCGACCAGCCGGCCGCCCGGGTCCGCCACGAACTGCGCCGTCTGGTCGCCCCGGGAGACCGCGGCGACCCGGGCCGTGACCTCGGCGTGCGGGCGGGCGGCAGCCTCCGCCAGGGTCTCCAGGAAGGCCAGCGGGGAGTCGGCGAGCATCTCCAGCCGGAGCGCCCGCATCCGGGCGGCGTCCGCCGGCCGGACCCGGCGGACGGTGGTGGTCGGAACGGGCGCGCTGGTCATGACGCAATGCATACCGGAGCGCCCATCAGCCGCGCTCACCCGGGCCGCGAGTCGGCCGAAATATGCCCGATTTGTGGTCGTGCGCCGCCGTCACGCCTCGTGTAGCGTGCGATTTCGGTCACCGTATTCAGTGGTCGTCGCCGATCGCTGAGCCGGTGCTCCGCCGGTGCCGGTCCGCCGGTTTCCGGGTTGTGGAACGCCGCGCAGAGTGAGGAAGTGCACCGTGGCACAGGGCACCGTGAAGTGGTTCAACTCCGAAAAGGGCTACGGCTTCATCGCCGTCGACGGCGGGCAGGACGTCTTCGTCCACTTCTCCGCGATCGAGATGGACGGCTACAAGGCGCTGGACGACGGCCAGCGGGTGGAGTTCGAAATCGCCCAGGGCCAGAAGGGCCCGCAGGCCGAGCGGGTCCGCGTCATCTGACCCGCCGCCCGGCAGCCGGACCACCCGGGCCCGGGGGGCTGCGCCACGGGCGCGCACCAGGGAAGATCGTGAGCCGTTCCAGCCATCGCTGAGGAGGGTTCATGTCCGACCAGCCCCCGTCGGGTTCCACCGAGCCGGTGCCGCCGGCGTCGTCGGGAGGCCCGGCCGACCCGGCCCCGCCCACGCCACCGGTCGCGGCGCAGCCGCCGTACCCCGGCTGGCCCGGACACCCCGCCGAGCCGGGCTTCATCCCGCCCGACGCCCCCGCCCCACCGCCGCCCGGCACCCCCGGGCAGCCGGGCCCCGGCGGCTACGGGCAGCCGGGCTACGGCGTCCCCGGCGGCTACGGGCAGCCGGGCTACGGCGCTCCTGGCGGCTACGGGCAGCCGGGCTACGGCGTCCCCGGCGGCTACGGGCAGCCGTGGCCGGGACATCCGGCCCCGCCGCAGGGCTGGGGCTGGCCCGCTCCCGGCGGCTATCCCGGCGGGCCGATGCCGGGCCACGCCTACGGCTGGTATCCGCCGGCCGATCCCACCGATCCGCTCGTCACCCCGCCGCAGGCGGGCATCGCGGGCTGGTTCGCCCGGTGCACCGGCGCGCTGCGCCGGGGCTGGCGGCAACTCCTGCCGATCGTCCTGGTCAGCCAGGGGGTGCCGGCCGGGGTGATCGCCGTCCTCTCGCTCGCCCTGGCACCGACCGGCCAGCTGGCCACCCGGCCCGACGGGGCGCCGGTCCTGCCCGACGGCTACTTCACCGACACCTTCCTCTTCTACGGTGCGGTGCTGCTGGCCGCGCTGCTCTTCGGCCCGCTGCAGAGCGCCGGCTGGGCCGCCGGCACCTGGGTGGTGACCCGGCAGGCGGCCGGCGAGCCGGCCGGCGTCGGGGCGGCCTTCCGCTACGGCTGGCGCCGGTGCCTCGGGTTGTGGGGCTGGACCATCGTCGCCTCCCTGCTGATCACGGTCGGCGTCTGCGCCTGCCTGCTGCCGGGCGTCTACGTCGCCTTCGCGGTCGCCCTCTTCGGCCCGGTCTACCTCTTCGAGCGGCAGGAGCCGATCGGTCGCGCGTTCCGGCTGTTCCACCAGCGGTTCGGGATGGTGCTGGGTCGGGTCGCACTGGTGCTCGCCGCGCTCGTGGTCGCCTCGGTGGTCAAGGGCATCCTGGACCTGGTCAACCGGGCGCTCTTCGGCGAGCACCCGCTGGACGCCCCGGGCAGCGCCGTGGCCGCCGTGCTGCTGACCCTGGTGGGCACCCTGCTGGTCGTCCCGGGCTACCTGGCGCAGCTGGTCGGGCTGGTCGTCACGTACGCCGAACAGCGGGCCCACGAAGGTCCGGTGAACGCCGCCCGGCTGGCCGCGGAACTCGGCTGAGCGGGGGCATCGTGCTTGCACTCGGCTAGGGAGAGTGCTAAACAGGTCATTGGCACTCGCGTACGGTGAGTGCCAATGGTCGGGGCGGTAGGGCCACGGCCGCGCCGGTGTCTCGATGGCGCCGGGGCGGCACGGGGCCGGTCGTCGCGGGCTGTCCGGCCCGACCGAGGAGACGTCGTCGTCGCCAGGTGGCGACGTCCCCAAGGTGCGTACACCAGACGGCCCATCCGGGGCATCCCCGGGTGGCCCGTGAGTGTCCAGGAGGACAACGCCGTATGGCCAAGATGATCGCGTTCGACGAAGAGGCGCGCCGCGGCCTCGAGCGGGGCATGAACCAGCTCGCCGACGCCGTGAAGGTGACGCTCGGCCCGAAGGGCCGCAACGTCGTGCTCGAGAAGAAGTGGGGCGCCCCCACCATCACCAACGATGGTGTGAGCATCGCCAAGGAGATCGAGCTCGAGGACCCGTACGAGAAGATCGGCGCCGAGCTGGTCAAGGAGGTCGCGAAGAAGACCGACGACGTTGCCGGTGACGGCACGACGACGGCGACCGTCCTGGCCCAGGCCCTGGTCCGCGAGGGCCTGCGCAACGTGGCCGCCGGCGCGAACCCGATGGCCCTGAAGCGGGGCATCGAGGCCGCCGTGGCCAACGTCTCGGAGGAGCTGCTCAAGCTCGCCAAGGACGTGGAGACCAAGGAGCAGATCGCCTCCACCGCCTCCATCTCCGCCGCTGACCCCAGCGTCGGTGAGATCATCGCCGAGGCGATGGACAAGGTCGGCAAGGAAGGCGTCATCACCGTCGAGGAGAGCAACACCTTCGGCCTAGAGCTGGAGCTCACCGAGGGTATGCGCTTCGACAAGGGCTACATCTCCGCGTACTTCATGACCGACCCGGAGCGGATGGAGGCCGTCTTCGACGACCCCTACATCCTCATCGCGAACAGCAAGATCTCGTCGGTCAAGGACCTGCTCCCGATCCTGGAGAAGGTCATGCAGTCGGGCAAGCCGCTGCTGATCATCGCCGAGGACCTGGAGGGCGAGGCCCTGGCGACGCTGGTCGTCAACAAGGTCCGGGGCACCTTCAAGTCGGTCGCCGTCAAGGCGCCGGGCTTCGGTGACCGTCGCAAGGCCATGCTGACCGACATCGCCATCCTCACCGGTGGCCAGGTCATCAGCGAGGAGGTCGGCCTCAAGCTGGACGCCGTCGGCCTCGACATGCTGGGCCGCGCCCGCAAGGTCGTGGTGACCAAGGACGAGACCACCATCGTCGACGGCGCCGGCGACGCCGAGCAGATCCAGGGCCGGGTCAACCAGATCCGGGCCGAGATCGACAAGAGCGACTCCGACTACGACCGCGAGAAGCTGCAGGAGCGGCTGGCCAAGCTGGCCGGCGGCGTTGCGGTGATCAAGGTCGGCGCGGCCACCGAGGTCGAGCTGAAGGAGCGCAAGCACCGCATCGAGGACGCCGTCCGCAACGCGAAGGCCGCCGTCGAGGAGGGCATCGTCCCGGGTGGTGGCGTCGCGCTGGTGCAGGCCGGCAAGACCGCCTTCGACAAGCTGGACCTGGCCGGTGACGAGGCGACCGGCGCGCAGATCGTGAAGATCGCGCTGGACGCCCCGCTGCGGCAGATCGCCGTCAACGCCGGCCTCGAGGGTGGCGTGGTCGTCGAGCACGTCCGCAACCTCGAGCCGGGTCACGGCCTCAACGCCGCGACCGGCGACTACGTGGACCTGCTGGCCGCGGGCATCATCGACCCGGCCAAGGTGACCCGTTCCGCGCTGCAGAACGCCGCCTCGATCGCTGCGCTGTTCCTCACCACCGAGGCCGTCGTGGCGGACAAGCCGGAGAAGACCCCGGCCGCCCCGGCTGGCCCGGGTGGCGGGGACATGGACTTCTGAGTCCAGCTCCATCCAGTACGCCGAAAGGGGCGGGCCGCGTCAGCGGTCCGCCCCTTTCCGCGTCGCTCAGGTCGGCAGCCGCCGCTGGTTGCGGCGCTTGTGCGCCCGGTCGTACGGCGGCGTGATCCGGATCGGTTCGTCCACCGGTTGCCGTGGCTCCGCGGCGGGCGGCTCACCGGCGCCGGCCATCTCCGCCAGTTGCTCGGCGTCGCCGTAGTCGAGCCGGTCGAACGGCAGTTGGCCGGGAAGGTCGGTGACCGGTCGCCAGCTCGCCGCGGGGTCGTCGGTCCGTTCGTCATCCGTGGACATGGCTGCCTCCTCTAGCTTGACCGTAGGGGCCGGTCGATGACCGGGAGGCAGAATGGCGTTATAAGGGTCTATGTAACTTTGGTTACTTCTGCCCGTTAAGTGGCTTTCGGTACAGGAAGAAGACCCGCTCGATCCGCGCCCCGGCCGCCCCCGCGTAGAACGGCACCGGGCCGACCCAGCCGATCTGCGCGGCCGGGAGACCCGCCTCCGCCTGGTCGCGCAGGCAGCGCCGGAGCAGCACCCCGCCGATGCCGGAACCCTCCGCCGCCGGTGCCGTGCCCATCGGCCCGAACCAGCTCGGCCGGGACGACCCGTACGCGGCGAAGCCGAGGATCTCCCCGTCCCGCTCGGCCAGGTGCGCGCCGGCGCCCGGGCGGCCCAGCGAACCCGCCAGCTCCGCGTCCCACGCCCCGCCGAAGGTGTCCCGGGCGAAGGCGGCCAGGGCCGGCAGGTCCGCCGGCTCGGCCCGGCGTACCGTGATCCCCGCCCCGGCGAGCCGGCGCTCGGCCGCCTCGGTCGAGCGCAGCGCCGGCGAACCCCCGGTCAGGTCCGCCGTCATGTTCCAGCCGGTCCGGTCCTGGTGATAGCCGAGCCGCAGCGCGGTGCAGACCGCCGGGGTGTACCGCACGTCGATGCCCGGCCACGCGTAGTAGGGCGGGTTGCCGGCGAGCAGCACCTCCGTTGCGCCCAGCCCGGCGAGCCGCCGTTCGGCCACGTCCAGCAGCGCCCGGCCGACCCCCCGGCGGCGCTCCTCAGGGGCCACCGCCAGCAGGTCCACGTGGCCGAGCCGGGAATCCGCCGCCGAGAGCGAACCGACCAGCACCCCGATCAGCGCGCCGTCCCGGACCGCGCCGAGCCGGAGCACCGGCCGGTCGGCCGCCGCCCGGGCGGCCAGGGTGTCCACCACGGCCGACGCCTCGGCCGCGTCCTCGGGCAGGTCGAGGGCCCGCCGGCAGAGCTCGACCACCGCCGGCAGGCGGTCGAGGTCCAGCTCGATGATCTCCGTGTCCATGGTCGCCGACCCTACTCAACTGCCAGGTTTGTTAACAGGGCCCGTCGGGCCGGCACCCGGAGCGCCGGGCACCGGTCAGGCCGGATCCCCGGCCCGCATCGCCGCCCGGACTGCGGCGTAGGCGTCGACCAGGCCGACGCCGGTCAGGTTCCGGTCGCCCCCGCAGCGGTCCGTGCCGGGCGGCACCCCGGCCGGACCGGCCGTGTCGCGCAGGATCCGGCGGGTCCGGTCCAGGTCGCCGACGAGCGACGGGTTCGCCGACCACATCAGCGCCACCACCCCGGCCACCTGCGGCGTCGCCATCGAGGTGCCGTCGAGGACGGCGTACCCGCCGCCGGGGAACGCCGACAGCACCCCGGCACCGGGAGCGACCAGATCCGGCTTGGCCGCGCCCCCGGCCGCCGGACCCCGGCTGGAGAAGTCGGTGACCATCCGGCTCCGGTCCACCGCACCGACCGTCAGCACGTCCGGATACGGCGCGGGCGGGTCGACCACCGAGGCGCAGTACGGCCCGGTGTTGCCGGCGGCGGCCACCACCAGGATGCCGGCGGCGGCCAGCGCGGCGGTCGCCGGCCGGAGCGCACCCGGGTCGCACCCCTCGACCGGCGGGCAGCCCCAGGAGTTGGTGAGCACGTCCGGCGCGCGCCCCGGCCGGCCCTCGGTGAACGGGTCCCCGCCGGGCGGGAACGGGGCCAGCATGAACTGCAGGCAGTCCAGGTAATGCGCGGGGCTGCCCAGGTTGCGGTCCAGGTTGACGCAGCCGACCCAGCGCGCGTCCGGGGCCACCCCGATCCCGTCGCGGCCGACCGCGCTGCCCACCGTGTGGGTGCCGTGCCCACCCCGGTCGCCCGGCGTGCGGCGGTGCTCCCAGGGGTCGTACCAGGAGTCGTCGCCGCCCCGGAAGCCGGCGGCCAGAGCCGGGTGCCGGCCGTCCACGCCGGAGTCGGAGCTGCCCACCACCACGCCCGCCCCGGTGATGCCCAGCTCGGTCCAGACCCGGTCCGCCCCGATCAGCGACACGTTCCAGACCGGGCCGGTCGGTGCCGGCGCGTCACCCCGGGCCGGGGGTGCCGCCGCGGGCAGCGGTCGGAGCCGCTGGCTGACCAGCACCCGGGCCACCTCCGGCCGGCCGGAGAGCCAGGCGCGCACCCCAGGTCCGCCGTCCGTCTCGATGGCGTTGACGAGGTAGTACGGGGTGGGGTGCAGCCGCAGCCGGGTCAGTTCCCGGCGCAGGTCGCCCTGGGTCCGCTGGGCCGTGTCCACCAGCCGCCGGTAGACCTCGGCCCCCCGGGCGTCCCGCCCGGCCCGGCCCGGCGCCCCGGCCGGAAGCCCGGTCAGGTCGGCCTGTTCCCGCAGCACCACGAGCAGCCGTTCGCCGTGCAGGCCGGGCCGGCCCGGTACGACGTACACCACGGCCACCGCGGCGAGCAGGACCGCGGCGGTCGCCCCGGCCAGCCGCCGGCGTGGCGCGCCCGCCCCGGGCCGGGCCAGCAGCACGCCGTACCCGACGGCGAGCAGGACCGCGACGGCGAACGCGGCCCCGGTGCCGACCGCGACCCAGAACGGCACGTCCCGGGCGGTGGCCAGCAGGACGGTCAGCTCCTCCGGATCGGCGAAGGCGAGCGGCCCGACCAGCGCGAGCCCGACCAGCCAGCGGACCGGGGCCGCGCCGGCCGGCCGGCCGGCGC
>NZ_KQ058651.1 GCF_000982955.1 Micromonospora sp. HK10
GCATCACCCCACCCGCCGGCACAATCCGCACCCGGCGCCCGGCGTTAAGCCACCCGCCGGCACGGTCCGCGCCCGGCCCCGGCGTTACTCCGCCCGCCGGCCGGGTCGGCACACCGCCGGGCGGGAAGCGCTCACCGGATGCCCTGGGACGCCTGGAGCAGCGCGGCGATCACGGCCACGGCGTCACCGACCGAGTCGACCAGCGCCCGGCGGACGGTCCGCGCACCGGGCGGCCGCCCGCCGCCCACCACCGACCGCGCCCACCGGCGGCCCGACCGGCGCATCCGCTCACCGACCGGACGCAGCAGGGTGCCCAGTGCCGGACCGGACAGCCAGGCCCGGCCGGACAGCACGCGGAGCAGACGCCTCAGCCGGCGCCGGGACCGCCGGTATGTCGCGCGCAACGCCCGCCGCAGCGGTCGGGACGGCGCGCTCCCCCACCCCCACCGGCCCCGCACCCCACCCGCGCCCGGCCCTCGGATCGGCCCGGCGGCGGCCACGTGCTGACCGGTACCGGCGCGCCCGACCTCGTGCTGACCGGCACCGGCGCGCCCGGCGTCCACCCCGACGCGTACCCGGGACTCCATGCCCCCGCGGTTACCCAGGGTCGCGGGATCCACGCCGCATCAGGCGCGCCGGCGGCCCACCCGGCGGGTGCGGTTGCGACGGGCGACCAGGACCGTGACGAGCCCTCCGACGGTCAACGCGAGCAGGCCGGAGACGGGCAGGATCACCTTCCAGTCGCCGTCGGCCATCCGGCGCAGCGCGACGCCGGCCGGCCCCTGCCACTGCGGGGGCGGGGCCGGGGCGGGTGGAGTCGGTGAGCCGCTCGGGGCCGCCTGCGCGGCGTCCAGCTCGCCGGGCTCTACCAACCGGCCCACCGAGGCGTCCCGGGGCAGGGCGAAGCCCCAGTCGAGCAGTTGTGCGCCCTGTTGCCAGCCACGTACCGGGCGGGCCTCCGCACCGAGCAGGGTCACCACCAGCCGCCGCCCGCCCCGCTGCGCCGCGCCGACGTAGCTGTGCCGGGCCAGCTCGGTGAAGCCGGTCTTGCCGCCGAGCGCGCCCGGGTAGCGGTAGATGAGCTGGTTCTCGTTCTGGATCTGGAAACCGCCGGCCTTCAGCTTCGGCTGGGCGGGAATCTGGGTGCGCTCGGTACGGGTGTAGCGGCGGAACAGCGGGTTGCCGAAGCAGGCGCGGGCGATCAGCGCGAGGTCGTACGCGCTGGTGAACTGCCCCTTGCCGTCCAGCCCGGAGGGCGTCACCGCGTGGGTCTGCCGGGCGCCGAGGCGGCGGGCCTCCTCGTTCATCGCCCGCACCCCGCCGGCCACGCCGCCCGGGCCACCGCCGAGCCGGGCCAGCACGTTGGCCGCCTCGTTGCCGGAGTTGAGCAGCAACCCCAACCAGACCGTCTCCACCGGGTACCGGCCGCCGACGAGCAGGCCGACCGCGGAGCTGCCGGGGACGATGTCGAGGTCACCGCGGGTCACCGTGACGACCTGCTTCGGGTCGAGCCTGGGCAGCATGGTCGCCGCCAGCAGCAGCTTCTGGGTGCTGGCCGGGGTGCCGTACTCGTGCGGGCCGCAGGCCCCCAGCACGGCGCCGGAGTCCAGGTCGGCGACCAGCCACGTGGTTGCGGTGACCGCCGGTGGCGCGGGCGCACCCGCGGGCGTCACCAGTCCCGCGGTGTCCAGGCGCTCGCCGCCGACGACCCGG
>NZ_KQ058652.1:0-38437 GCF_000982955.1 Micromonospora sp. HK10
CACGCCTAACTGAACGACGTTGCGTCTAGTGCTCCCAACCGCTCCCAACGTGCTCCCCAGACCCGCTCCGACGAGGGCCGCGCTTACGAGCAGGATCGGGAGCCACAGTGAACAGCCGAGCGTCCCAGGGGCGGCGCACGCGGACAGGGAGTAGCCGATGAGCGGGAACCCCGATTAGCATGCACACATGGTCGAGTCTCGGGACCTCTCGAGTCCGGCTTCTCGTCGGGAAGCGCTCCGGATGGTTGACGTAGCTGATCCTGGCCCTTACCACGCGATGCTCCGAGAGATCTTCGACCTCGAAAGGGCGTGGCGCGAAGGCCCGGACGTGGGCGAGAGCGACGAGTACGAGCAGGTCTACCTGACGGCCTTTCTGCTGTTCCTTATCGGCGATCCCGCGGACTCGCCCCGCCTGTATGGGGCGAAGTTCCGCACGGGCGACATGGACCTAGGCATCGGCTTCGACGCCCAGGCCATCTTCGGAGCGGGCCGGGCCGACACGCTTCAGTGGCTCCTGGAGAACGGATACACCGACGAGCACGCGCGTCTGTCTGAGTGGTTGTCGCAGTCGGAAGACCCCAAGATCGAAGACTGGGCTCGGCACGTGCGCGGTTACTTCTACTCACCGGACGGCGTGCTGCTCCTGGACCCGCTCTAGACACGCCCTGCCAGCAGGATCCGTCCGCTCTTGCCGCGATCCGCGCGGTTGCAGCTAACCAATTGGAGCCGGGCTGAGCCGTTTTCGGGAGCCCGCCCGTCATGTGCGGGCTCCCCGGAGCCTGGCCCGACTCAAACGGAGCTGCCACCCCTAGGTTCAGTGACGCGCGGTACCGGCGCCGCACGTTGGGCAGGCCGGCCTCCAAGCGTAGTGCGTCCGAGCCCAGGGCGTGCGGCAGACTCCTACCGAAGCCGATATCGACCGTTCGGGAGTCGTTCCAGGTCGTCGTAGGTACGAGCGTGATGGTCCGGCGCGTTGGCGCACATCCGGCTGACGATGTGGGTCCGTATTGTCGATTCCGTGTAAGGGCATCCGCGGCGGCGAAGCTCGTCGACCACGTCTTTGGGTAGGAACGTACCGTCCGGGCTTCGTGCGACGATGTCTGAAAGCGCAGCAAGGATCTCGTCTCTCGCCGTCACCACTCTATTGTGCAGCATGGGGCGTTCGATGGAGATCCGTCGATCGTCTTCCTCCAGCCGCTGATCGCTTGGGTCGCGCTGCTGTCGGCTGACTTCATCAGCGGCAGTACTCGGCGTGTAGTTCCGCGTAGGGATAGCGCAGGTCGGGGTGGTAGCGGCTTCTGCCCATGTTGATCTCTGCGCAGCAGTGCGTGTCTGGCGTCTGCGCCTGATGCGCCGGGCATTCCTCGGCCAGCGCGCGGACCTGGTCGGCCTGCAGCTCGAACGCTTCCTGGCTACCGGTGAGCACCAGTGTGTCGGCGGCGACCTTCCACTGGATGAAGTCGCGGAACTCTCGGTGCCAGGACCGACGGTGATCCGCGACTGGCCGCTTCGGCCAGGCGCCGGCGGGCAACGTGACGGTGTGCGGCGCACCGGGGCCCAGCCGGGCGCGGACCGGCTTCCATCTTGAGGCTGGGAACGCGAGTCGGTGGTGCAGCAACACCAGATCCAGTGGGCGTCCCCACGCGCACTCGTCCGGCCGGGTCGCGGCGCGCAGCGGCAGGAAGACGATGGTATGCGGTGATCGGGCGGCCAGGCCCCATGCCATGGCGAACATCGCCGCTGTCTTCTTGTCCAGGCAGAGCTGTGCTCCCAGGCGCCCCTCGTAGAGACCTGCGAAACCGGGTGCTCGAGCGGGACGGACAACGCGGTACTCGCGGCTCTGGTACCGGACCATGCTGATCCGTACCGGCCACCTGTGCTCAGCCAGGCCGAGAACCACTTCAGCACCGCCCTTCGATCATTGGCCGCAGTACCTTTCCCGCTCGAGATCATCACCGCTTCCACAATCCGCGGCAACCATGTTCACCGCTGGCAAGGGCGCGGGGTGGGCCGTGGCGGACTTGGGTACGGGGGCGGGCATCTGCGAGGCGGGTGGGCATCGTCGCTGGCGTGGTTGGTCGGTGCTGGCGACTACGCCGACGAGGAGGTCCTGCAGACGTTGGGGGCGCGTCAGGCGACTCGGCGCAGCCGGCGGACGGTCGTGTCGGGGCCTTTGGGTTGGGTGGTTTCCCAGCGGCGCTGTAGCGCGTCGACCAGGCTGGTGATCATGGGTTCGGTGACGTGGCTGTAGATGCCTCTTACGCCGGGGAGGCGGTGTCCGAGGCGGCGGGCTTGGGCGATTTCGGGGATGCCGTCTTCGATGAGCCAGGTTTTGTGGGTGTGGCGTAGGTCGTGGAAGTGCATTCCGGGCAGTATCGGCGGGATGCCTTTCTTGGGATCGCCGGCGACGGTTGGGGTCCAGGCGCGGCGGTTGAAGTTGGAGCGTCGCTGGTGGTAGCCGCGGGCGCCGGGGAAGACGGTGTGGTGGGGGTGTTGGGCGAGGTGGGTGGCGAGGAGGTTGGTGAGGAAGCGGGGTAGGCGGATGTGGCGGACGGAGTCGTTGGTTTTGGGTGGGCCGAGGTAGAGCTTGCCTTCGACTTCGTGAAGGGCGCCGACGTCGGGGTGGACGTAGATGCTGCCGAGGGTGAGGTCGAGGTTGTCGCGGTGCAGGCCGGCGATTTCGCCCCAGCGCATACCGGTGTAGGCGGCGGTGAGGATCATCAGCCCGTCGGTAGGGCGGGCTTGGCGCGTGACGATGGTGGCGACCTGGTCGGCGGTGGCGTGGGGTCGTTCGGCCCGGATGCCTTTGGGGATGCGGATCCCACGGCAGGGGTTGAAGGGGATCCGGCGGTCTTCGACCGCCTCTTGCAGGATCATCGACAGGACCATGATCACGTCGGCGACGGATCGGGGTGCCAGGCGTTTGCCGAGGGCGACGGCGAGAGTCTTGACGTGTTGGCGTCGGATGTCGACCAGGGGCAGCGGGCCGAGGGTGGGCAGGATGTGCAATCGGAGGTGGCTGCGGTAGGCGGCCCAGGTGGCGGGCGATGCCTGGTGGGTTTGCTCCCAGATCGGTACCCAGTCGGTGAGGGGGATGCGTCCGCCGCGGGGGTCGATGAAGGTGTCGCGAGCGACTTCGACGTCGATTTCCTTGGCGCGGACGACGGCGTCGGCGCGCAGGTCGTGGGTGGAGTCGGTGGTGACGGTGCCGTCGGGCATGCGGAGGCGGACGCGGAACGTGGTGCCGCGTTTTTCCACCCAGGCCATGGGTTACTCCGTTCGGTGTGGCTGCGGTGCGTCGGTGATCGACGCGTGACTTTCGGCGTGGGTCAAGTCGGTGCTGGTGGGTGGCCGCCGGCGGCGGGTGGGGTGGCCTCGAGTGGCGGGTTCGGCGGCGGCGGTGATGAGGGCAGCGAGGTCGGCGGCGGAGAAGCGCAGGTGTTTGCCGAGGAAGGTGCAGGGAATTTGGCGGCGGCCGGCGCGGCGGCGCAGCCACGATTCCGGGACCCGCAGCAGCGCGGCGGCCTCGGCCGGCGTGTAGAGGCGTGGCTCCTGCTCGTCCAGGTGACCTGCTGGCTGGGCGGGCGGGGGTGGCGGTGGTCGCCTTCGCGGGCGGGGCGGCTTGGCGTGCATCGTCAGCTCCTCGATCGGAGTGGTTGAAGAAGGTCGACGCGGGGCTGTTCCCGGGTGGCCGTCTGGGCGCCCGGGAACAGCCACGCGGCGTCGGGCGGTCGGTTAGTGGTGGGGGCATATCAGGAGGCGAAGGGCGGCCGCGGCTTGGGCGGGGACGACGCCGTTGCCGAGGACGCGCAGCGCGCCGGTGCGGGGTAGGTCGAGTCGGGGGTCGGTGACCCACTGGTCGGGTAGGCCCATGAGCCATTCCACGAACGGTGGCGCGAGGACGGGTTTGCCGTGCTGGCCGGGTTGGGTGGGTGCGGGGACGGGGCGGCCGGTCAGGAGTTCCCAGCGGGCGATGGCCGGGGTGTAGATGCCCCAGGTGGCTTCGTCGGGTGTGCCGAGGTTGTTGGTGGTGAGGTGGGCGACGGTGGTGCGTAGGTCGGGTCCGCCGTTGCCGTGGGGGCCGGGGCCCCGTGCGTCGGAGGCTCGGGGGGTGGGCAGGTGTGGTGGGATGCGCACGGCTGCCGACGGCAGGGTGAGGTCGCCGTGGGAGCCGCGTTGTCCGGGGCAGCCTTTCTGTCCGTCGGTGGCTCGGGGTGTTGGTAGGAGCACCTGGGACAGGGGTGGGCGGAATCCGGGGCCGGCGCGGCGGCCGGGGGTGCCGGTGTCGCTGGCGCGTGGGGTGGGCAGCAGGTCGTGGCGGGTGCCGTGCGGTTCGATCAGGTCGGGTAGGCCGTGCTGGTGGCCTGGGCCTTTGCCGTCACGGGCACACGGCGTGGGCAGCGTGGGCAGTCTCTCCCCCGCTGGTGGCGAGCAGGAACAGTCGGTCGCGTCGGTGGGGTGCGCCGATGTCGGATGCGCGTAGGCATAGCCAGCTCGTGTCGTACCCGAGCGTGGCCAGGTCGGCGTGGACGACGTCGAGTCCGCGCCGGCGGAGGGCGGCCACGTTCTCCACGAACACGAGCGGTGGTCGAAGGATGCGAAGGGCTCGGGTGATGTGGTGCCAGAGGCTGGAGTGGGCTCCGGTGATGCCGGCGCGTTTGCCGGCGTTGGAGATGTCCTGGCAGGGGAAGCCTGCGGTGAGGACGTCGACCGGCGGGACGTGGGTCCAGTTGATGGTGCGGATGTCGCCGAGGTTGGGCACGTGCGGCCAGTGGTGGGCGCAGACGGTGCGGGCGTGTCGGTCGGTTTCGGCGTACCAGGTGAGGCGGCCGCCGAGCACCAGTTCGACGGCCAGGTCGAGGCCGCCGTAGCCGGTGCACAGCGATCCGATGCGCGGTGCGGGTCGGTGGTCAATCACGCACCTCCGCCGCGTCGAGCGTCGGAATCTCACCCTTTTCGGCGACCCGCCGAAGGCCGGAGATCTGCACTCCAACCCCGAGACGCCGGCAGCGGTGGGCAGGCGCACTCACGCGACCACCCCTGCCCTGAGGGTGTCCTCCACGCTTCCTGCACCCAGGTCGGTCTGGCTCTTGATGAACACGAGGACGTCCTCGTGTGCGATCAGGTGCATGGGGGTGCCGGCGGCCCGGGCCTTGCGGACGGCCTGGAGTTGGAAGAACGACGGCCGGGCGACGAGCCCGCCGTCGCGGACGGCGGCGAGCAGCGCCACGCACCGGTCGACGGGGGTGAGGCCAGCCCGGATGCCGGCGCCGATGACGGCCGACGGGAGGTCGACCAGTTCGCCGTGCTTGCGCCACGGTCGGGCGGTCACGACGACGACGCCACCGGGGCGCAGGAGGGTGTGGCAGCCGGCGAGGATCTGGGTGAACCCGTCGGCGAGTCCGGTGAGGTCGCGGTAGGCGAGGTTCCCGCGGTCGGTGCCGTCGTTGTAGGCGTTGTCGAACTTCGCCACCCCGTCGGCGCCCGGCCGGACCAGGCCGTGCACGGTCGGCCCGTACGGCGGGGAGGTCACCACGAGGGCGACCTGCCCGGCCAGAGCCCCGGGTACGAGCGACAGGATGCCGGTGGCGTCGCCGCGGATGACGCCGGCCCGGCCGGTCGCGCCCTGGGCGTGGGCGTGCTTGATGTTGGCGTCGGCGATGTCGGACCAGCGGGACTCGTACTCCACCCCGATCGCGTCCCGGCCAGCGTGGATTGCCTCGACCAGGGTGGTGCCGATCCCGCACATCGGGTCGAGCACCAAGTCCCCCGGTTGGGTGTAGGCGTTGACGGCGTGCGCGGCGATCGCCGGGAGCATCCGCGCCGGGTGCTGCACGGACTCGCGGACGTACCGGCCTCGGCGCTGGACCGGTCCGGTGGCCTGCGCTGTCGCCCACACCGACAGGCCCTCCGGGCCGGGAGCAGCCCGATGGCCTCCGATCGGGTCGGTGGTCGTGGCGGCGGTCGCTGTGCTCTGCTCGTCGGGCTCGGCGGTTGCGGCGGCTGCGCGGTGCTTAGCCACGGCGACCACCGCCCTCACGCCCACCCCGTCGACGCGAGGCGTGGCCCTGGCCCTGGGCCTGACTGAAGACCATCAGGTCCGCGTGGACTCGCAGGTGCGCCACCTGCCACCCCTGGTCGACGGCGGTGGTGAGGGTGAGCAGTTCCTCGTCGGTGACGTGGTAGACGAACGCGTCCCCGTCGGTGTCGGCGGTGACGGCGACAAGGTGCTGCAGATAGCCCAGCCCGACACCGGCGGCGGCCTGGACCACGCCGGAGAAGTCTTCCGGGCCGGCGGTGGCGCCGGCCGCGACGGTGACGACGAGGATCAGGCAGCCGCCCGGTTGCAGCAGCGCGGCGCAGGCGGTCAGCAGCCACGCCAGCCGGACCCGGTTGGCGGCGACGCTTTCGTGCAGGGGCCAGCAGGCGACCACCAGACTGGTCGCTGCTTGTAGGGAGCCGCCGGGTGGCAGGTCGGCCGCCGTGTCGGCCGGTGGGTGCAGTTCGGGGTCGGTGAGATCGTCACCGAACCAGCCGCCCATCTCAGGCAGGTCGTCCTCCTCCCCCGGTTCCGCGCCGGCGGTGGTGCCGGCCGGCGGGGCCGCAGTGGCCGCGCCGATGAACAGGCTGGACGCGTCGGTGAACCACGCCGGGTGGTGCCGGCGCGCCCCGGCCACGCAGGCCTGGATGAGGGCGTGGTCGCCGGTGAGGTCGACGACCGCCTCGCCGGGGCGGCTGTAGGCGGCGATGAGGCGACCGGCCAGTCGGGCACCGATGCTGCGTCCGGCGTCGCCCGAAGTGCGAGCGGTGCGCCAGACGGTGAGCGGTACCGGCGGGTCACCGGCGACCAGGTCGGCCGGTGTCGGGTCGACCCCGGCCAGTGGGCCGGTGTCAACGGTGGGATCGGGATGCGGGTCATGGTGCTGCGGCGTGTGCTCACTCATGTGGTGTCGGCTCCGCGCCGCGCCGTGGTGCGCTGACACCCTCAAACCGGTGATTGTGAGCTGTGGCGAACACCTGCCCGTCTCACGGTGATCTCACGGATGTCTGACAGCGGCTTCCCGTCCCCTTGGCTGTCCTGGCAACCCGGGACGCCCTCGCGCGCCGGCTCCACCGGGGCCGGATCAGCGCCAGGACTCTGTGGTCAGAGCCCACGGTCAACCCAGCCTTGTCAGACACCCAGCGCCACGACCACCTCGACCATGACAGCGACATACGCCGATGACACGGGTGTGCTGGCCGGCATTGTCAGACCGCTGTCCGGCTCCCCTCGGCCGGCAGCGGTGTCATCGAGGACACGGCTGCGGGTGTGTCATTTGGACAGCGGCTTATCAGCCTGTCTCGGCCCGCCGGACGAGGGCTGTCAGCCGGAACGCCGACGCGGCGGTGCCTGGCGGACGCTGACAGTCGGCGAGGGCGTCTCGCCGGTCGCGGTCTGCCACCGTGACACCGTGAGCCGCCGTCAGCGCTGTGAGACCGGCCGGGACGCGTCGTCGGGCCCGCTCGGCGGTGCCGCGTCCTCACCGGCCGGTCGCCGCCGACCGTGTCCGCCGTCTCCGATGGTGTCAGCGCGCAGGTCAGCTTGGCTTTGTCAGAACGATGACGCACGTCGACGTCGATCGTCAGTGAGCGGTGGCCCGGGGGGGCGACTGACGGCGCCGGCCCGGTGTTCATGCGTGCCAGCATGCGCTGTCAGGGGTCCGTGAGACCGAGGTGGCGCAATGGCGGTCAGGCGCGCCGGACCTGCAGCTCCGGCTCGTCATCGACATTCGTCTCTGACATGGGAGCTCGTGACATGACCGCCTCCGCCACCGACTGGCCCGACTCACCTCTGGACGCCGTGGACACCGCGTTCGCCGACCTGACATGCGACCCCGACCCGTTGTCACTGGACCTCGATCCGCTGGCCGGTCAGCTCGGCGATGACAGCGATCTGCCCGGCGGTGTCATCGCGCTGCCGGCGTTGCGGCAGTGGCTGCTGGACCATCCCCGCGCCTACACGGTGCGGGACGTGGTGTGGCGGGAGCTGATTCGCCGCGCCCGCCTCGACGGGCCCGCCTGGGTCATCGCCGCCGTCGCCCTGGCGATGCCCGCCCTGCGCCGCTACGCCGGCCGGCTGCACACCGGCTGGGCCGGCGACGCCCACGACCTGGACGCCGAGATCCTCACCGGCTTCCTGACCGCCCTGCGCGACCGGGTCGACCTGGCCAAACCGGCACCGTACGCGGCGCTGTGCATGGCGGCATGGCGGGCCGGCCACGAACTGCGGCAGCGTGACGGCGCCGAGGCGGTGCCGGTGGACGACCTCGAACACGTCACCGGCCCCCGCACCCCGAAGCGGCCCTACGGGCATCCGGACCTCCTCGTTCGCCGGGCGGTCGAGCTGGGCATCGTCGACGAGTGCGATGAGCAGCCCTACATCGACCTGCGGCTGGGCAATCGGGCCATCGAACCCATCGCCGCCCGCCTCGGCATGGAGGTCGACACGCTGCGGCGACGTGTCGAGCGCATCGACGTCCGCATCGCCGAGGCGCTCGCCGCCGGGTTCCTCACCGAGGTGACCTCACCGCGGGTGAGGGAAGATCTCGCCGCGGCGGCCGAGCGACGCCAGCGCATCCGGGCCGCCCGCAGCCGCACGGCACGACCAGCCGCGGCGCGGGTGAGGCTGGCAGCCGCCTGACCGCCGACCATCCCAGTCGCGGGCCCGACCATCTGGTCGGGCCCGCGACCGCGTGCGCCGGACGCCACCTCTCACCGCTGCGACCGGCTCCCACCCTCGGGCGGGATGGGCCGTCGTGCTCACTGTCGGGTGGCCCGTCGGAGCCTCACGGACCTGACACCGAAGTTCGCGGGGCGACGTTCGGCGGCTGTGAGGCTCCGCGCCGACGCCCACAGCGGGTCCGCCCCGGAGCGGCATGAGCGTCAGGTCGGGCCGCTCAGCAGGGCAGTCAGGCGCCGGTGAGGTTGTGTCGGAACGCTGTGGGACCGGCAGGTGTTCGCCACAGCTCACAAACGCCGGTTTGAGGGTGCGGAACTCCCCCGGCGCCTTGCCGGGTCTGGTTCCGCCCGCCGCCGGGCCGGGACACATGGCCGACACGGGACCGGGCGCCTCGGGTGCCGCGCCACGTTGATGCGCTGACACCTCATCGATCACCGCCAACCCGAACGGGAGGACGAGCTCCTCCCGAGGTTCACCGCGGTCCCCTGTCCGTCATGTGTCTCCCGAGCCCGGCGGCGGCTCCCTGACCACCGTTTCGACTAGCTCCGGCGAAAGCCGGGGCGGGAGGTGCAGTCACCCATGTCCCCCACACTGTGGGCACGTTTCCGCGCCCTGACCACCACGCTGTCCACGCTTCGACGCGTCGCTCGGGTCGCCGCGCCCGCCGCTGTTGCCCTCGGGATGCTGGCCGTGCCCGCCGCCGCCTACGGCGACACCGGCGAGCCGGTCATCCTGGCCGTCAACGACCTGCCCACCGTCATCGCCAACCTGCAGGCCTGGGTGATGGGCTTCCTGACCGCCGTCGCCACCCTGTTCCTGGTCCTGGCCGGGGTGTACTGGGCCACCGCCGGCGGCGACCCGGCCCAGGTCGACAAGGCCAAGGGAGCGTTGATGAACGCCCTGGTCGGCTATGGCCTGGCCGTGCTCGCGCCTGTCCTGCTGAAGGTCGTCCAGGGAATCGTCGGAGGCTGACGATGGCCTGGGCGCTCAACCAGATCCTCGACTGGTTCGCCGGCCTGCTGCTGGACTGCCTGAACGGGCTCATCACCGCGATCACCCACGCGCTGCTGATCACCCCGGACGTCACCAGCCTGCCGCAGGTGCAGGCCCTCACCGGACGGTCGATCTGGGTCGTCGACACCGTCTTCGTCCTGGTGTTCGTTGCCGCTGGCGTCCTGACCATGGTCGCCGGCGGCGACGAACGCGCCCGCTACACCGCCAAGGATCTCCTGCCGCGGTGCGTCGTCGGATTCGTCACCGCCCACTTCTCGCAGCTGATCGCCGGCACGCTCATCGAGTTCGCCAACGCGTTCACCACCGCTGTGACCGCGCAGGACTTCAACGGCGACGGGGCCCTCGACGCCGTCAAGACCCACCTGATGGCCGCGCGTGACCAGAGCGCCGGGCTGCTGTTCGTCGTCTGCCTGGCGATCATCGTGTTCCTGCTCGCCGCCACGGCCTGCAGTGTGATCGTCCGCTTCGCGGTCGCGCTGGTGCTCACCGCGCTCGCGCCGATCGCGCTGGCCTGCCACGCCCTGCCGCAGACCGACGGCGTGGCCCGACTGTGGTGGCGGTCGTACGTCGCCATGCTGGCGATCCCGGTGGTGCAGGCGTTCGTGCTGTTCGCCGGCCAGTGGATGCTGCTGGACACCGGCACCATGCTGCCGCTGCTGGGCCTGCCGGTCGAACCGGGTGGGGTGCTCAACCTGTTCGTCGTGATGGTCCTGCTGTGGACCACGGTCAAGGTTCCGGGGTTGATGCGCCGCTACGCCACCAACGGCGCAGGCGGGCGTGGCGGCAATCCGCTCGGCGCGGTCGTGCGGGTCGTCGTGGTGCAGCAACTCACCCGCGGGCTGCGCATCCCCGGCCTTGGGGCGGTGCGACGATGAGCCGCGTCGGCCGCGATGATCAGGCCGTCACCGCCCGCATGCCCGCCGACGTGGACGCGCCGGACAAGGTGCTCTACGGGCTGACGTTCCGGCAACTCGCGATCTTGGCGGTGGCCGCCGTCGTCTTCTACGGCGTCTGGAAGGCCCTGCACACTGTCGTGCCCGCACCGGTGCTGCTCGGCGCGGCCGTCGTGCTCGGCGGCCTGGTGTTCGGCCTCGCGGTCGGCCGCCGCGACGGACTGCCCATGGACGTGTGGCTGGCCTGCGCGGTGCGCCATTGGAGGGCGCCACGCGCGTTGTCCACCACCGACACCACCGCCCGCACACCCGACTGGGTGCAGGCCCCGGCGTCGAAGGTGATGCTGCCGGCACCGCTGAAACTGCCCGCCGACGCCATCGACGACCACGGCGAGATCAGCCTCGGAGCGGTGAGGGCGGCGATGGTCGCGGCGACCAGCGTCAACCTCGCTTTGCGCACTGCCGACGAGCAGGCCGCCCTGGTCGACACCTTCGGCCGCTGGCTCAACAGCCTGTCCACGCCGACGCAGATCGTGGTGTCGGCGCAGCCGGTCGACCTGCACTCCGCCGCCCGCGCTCTCGCCCGGGCGGCGGACGCCATGCCGCACCCGGCTCTCGCGGACGCGGCGGCCGACCACGCCCGTTTCCTCGACGACCTCGCGCAGCGGCGGGATCCGCTGCGCCGGCAGGTCCTCATCGTCACCCGCACGACCAGCGGTGAGCGTGGCGAGCACGCCGCCCGGCGCCGCGCCGACCAGACGGTCCGGTCGCTGTCCGGGCTGGGCGTCACGACCCGCGCCTTGGACGGCCACGCCGCGACCGCGGCCCTGGCCGCCGCCGCCGACCCCTACCGGCCGCCCCGCCCCGGTGGACTGGCCGCCCCCCACACCACCATCACCGGACCTCCGGTCAGGGGGCCGATACTCCGAAGGACATCGTCATGACGATCCGCTTGCGTCGCCCGACGGCCCTCACCCGCCCGGACACCGCGGCGCTGCCCCCCGCCGCAGGCGTGGCGGCGGCGGTGGCGCCGGCCTCGGTGGAGGTGACGCCCCGGTTCCTGCGGGTCGGGGACGGTTACGCCGCCACCCTGGTGGTGACCGGCTACCCCGCCGAGGTCGGGCCGGCGTGGCTGGAGCCGCTGCTGTCCTGGCCGGGCCGCCTCGACCTCGCGTTGCACATCGACCCGCTCCCCGCGCCGGTGGCCGCGGCCCGGTTGCGTAACCAGCGGGCCCGGTTCGAGTCGTCCCGGCGGGCGGACGAGCAGAAGGGCAAGCTGGCCGACCCGTACGTGCAGGCCGCCGCCGACGACGCCGCCGACCTCGCCGAACGCCTGGCGCGGGGCGCGGCGAAGCTGTTCCGCGTCGGCCTGTACCTGACCGTGCACGCCCGCACCGAGGCCGAACTCCTCGACGCGTGTGCGCAGGTGAAGGCCGCCGCCGCGTCCACCCTGATCGAGGTGCAGCCCGCGACGTGGCGGCATCTGTCCGGCTGGACCACGACCCTGCCCTTGGCCACGGACAGCCTGCAGATGCGCCGCACCATGGACACCCAGGCCCTCGCCGCCGCGTTCCCTCTCGCCAGCGCGGATCTGCCCGCGCCGCTGCCCGGCGATCCGGCCACCACCGGCGGGGTGCTGTATGGGGTCAACCCGGACTCCCAGGGCATCGTCTGGTGGGACCGGTGGGCGCAGGAGAACCACAACAGCGTGATCCTGGCCCGCTCCGGCGCCGGCAAGTCCTACTTCGTCAAACTCGACGTGCTCCGCAACCTGTACCAGGGCGTCCAGGTCGCCGTCGTCGACCCGGAGGACGAATACCTCCGCCTCGCGGACGCGGTCGGCGGCACCGTCGTGCGGCTCGGCGCGCCCGGCGTGAAGATCAACCCTCTGGATCTGCCGGCCGGGGACACCCGCCCGGACGTGCTCACCCGCCGAGGCCTGTTCCTCCACACGTTGATCAGCGTGTTGTTGGGGCAGGTGCCGCCGCCGGCAGAGCGCGCCGCCCTGGACCGGGCGATCCTGCAGGTGTACCGGCAGGCGGGCATCACCGCGGACCCGGCCACCCACCACCGGCCCGCGCCGCTACTGAAGGATCTCGCCGCGACACTGCGGGCCGACGACAACCCGGCCGCCCACGAACTCGCCGCCCGACTCGCCCCGTGGGTGGCCGGCTCGTTCTCCAACCTGTTCGACTCACCCACCACCACCCGCCCACACGGGCACCTCGTGGTCTGGAGCCTACGGCACCTACCCGACGAACTGCGCACCGTCGGCACCCTCCTCGCCCTGGACGAGATATGGCGGCAGGTCGACCTCCCACCCCACTATCGGCGGCGGTCCCGCGAAGGATCCCGCCCGCAGGGCCGGCGGCTTGTGGTGGTGGATGAGGCGTGGCTGCTGATGCGCGACGGTGAAGGCGCCCGGTTCCTGTTCAAGATGTCCAAGGCCGGCCGCAAGCGCAACGCCGGCCTGTCGGTCATCACCCAGGACGTCGCCGACGTGCTCGGCACCGACCTCGGCCAGGCCGTCGTGGCGAATGCGGCCACGCAGGTGCTGCTCAAGCAGGCCCCGCAGGCCATCGACCAGGTCGCCGACGCGTTCGGCCTTACCGCAGGAGAGCGGCGGTTGCTGCTGTCCGCCCGGGTCGGGCACGGCCTGCTGATCTCCGGCACCAACCGGACCGCGTTCGAGTCGATCTCCTCGCAGGCCGAACACCTCCTCGCGACCACGAAGCCGTCCGACCTCGCCGACCTCGACCCCGACGACGCAGAGGAGGAGCCGTGACACCACCGCTTGTCGCGTCGCCGGCGCCCAGTCCTTCCGGGCCGGGCACCGGCGTCATTGCCCCGCCCAACGCGCCTACCCGCTGGGTACTGGACATCGCGCAGTGGGCGGTGGACCGGCCCTGGCTGCTCGGCGTCGCCGCCGCCCTGCTCGTCGTCTCCGTCGCCGGGCGCAACCTGCTCGACGGGTGGCGGCACCGCCGCCACGCCGACGGTGCCCGTCTCGTCACGGTCGCCCCGCCGCCGGAGGTCGACCCGCACAGCGCTACCGCGCTGTGGGCCAACCTGCACGGCACGCTCACCCCGTCGCGCCGACGCCGGCTGCTGTACGGCAGTCCGCACGTGGTGTGGCAGTACACCTGGACCGGCCGGCAGCTCCTGATCTCGATCTGGGTTCCCGGCACGGTGCCGGCCGGGGCGGTCGAGGCCGCCGTGCGGGCCGCCTGGCCCGGCACCGCCTGCACCACCAACCCGGCGGCGCCGCCGGTCCCGCTCGACGTGCCGGCCGCCGTCGGCGGGCACCTGCTGCCGACCGCCGCCGAGTGGCTGCCGATCAACACCGACCACGACAACGACCCGCTGCGGGCGCTGATGTCCGCCGGGTCGCAGCTCAAGCCGGACGAATACGCCTGCGTGCAGGTCCTCGCCCGCCCCGCTGCCCGCCGCCGGGCCGCACGAGCCCGCCGCGCGGCGGGCAGGCTGCGCGACGGCAAGACCGCCGTACCGGCCATCAATCCCGCCGCGCCGCTGCTGTGGCTCATCGAGGTCTTCCAGACGGGATCCTCCGCGCGGAGCCGGGCCGGGTCGGCTGGTTCGGCACCCCGGAGGGACCCCAGGGTGGAGCGGGACGTGCGGGCGATCCTCGACAAGACCGCCCACCCGCTGTGGACCATCGGCATCCGCTACGCCATCGCCAAGAACAACCACCGCGGCGGCTCCCGGCCGCAGGCCAGGCTGCGGGGCATCGCGGACGCGGTCGCCTCGTCGTTCGCCGTATACGCCGGCCGCAACCGCCTCGCGCACCGGGCGCGGATGGCGCAGCCGGTGGCCGTGCTGGCCGCACGACGGCTCGGAGCGGGGTTCCTGGCCTCCACCCCCGAGCTGGCCGTCCTCGCGGCCCTGCCGCGGGACCTGGCCGTTCCCGGGCTGGACCGGGCGCGGGCGAAATCCATGCCCGCCCCGGTGGCGGTGCCGGCCGGCGGCCGCGGGACGAAGGTCCTCGGCGACGCCGAGGTCGGTGGCCACGCGGTGGCCCTGCCCGTCGCCGACGCGAGGTATCACATGCATGTGGTCGGATCGACGGGCTCCGGGAAGACGACCCTGCTGGTGAACATGGCCGTCGAGGACATCACCGCCGGCCGGGGCACCGTGGTCATCGACCCGCACGGCGACATGGTCCTGGACATCCTCGACCGGCTGCCCGCCAGCGTCTCCGGGCGGGTGGTGCTGTTCGACCCCGACCAGCCCAACCCGCCCACCCTCAACCCGCTGTCCGGCGACGATCCGGACCTGGTCGTCGACAACCTCGTGTCGATCTTCGGGAACATCTTCGCCAAGGCGTGGGGGCCGCGGATGGACGACGTCATGCGGGTGGCCTGTCTGACTCTGCTGCGGCACGCCAACGTCACCCTCCAGCACATCCCGCCCCTGCTGAACTCCGCGCAGTTCAGAAGCGCGATGACCGTCGGCCTGGACGACCCGGCCGGCCTGTCCGGGTTCTGGCAGTGGTACGACCAGCTCAACCCGGCCCTGCGCTCCCAGGTCATCGGCCCCGTCCTCGCGAGGCTGCGGGCGTTCCTGCTGCGGGACTTCGTCAAGCGCACCATGCGCTACCCCCGCTCCAGCTTCGACATGGGCACAGTTCTCGACGGTGGGGCGCTGCTGGTGCGTATCCCGAAGGGCCAGTTGGGCGAGGACACCAGCAAGCTGCTCGGCTCCCTTGTGCTGGCGCAGGTGTGGCAGGCCGCGACCGCCCGCGCCGCCGTGCCGGCGGACAAGCGCCGCGACGCCACGCTGATCATCGACGAGTGTCAGAACTTCCTGACCCTCGCCAACAGCCTCGACTCGATGTTGGCGGAGGCGCGGAAGTACCGGCTGTCGATGGTCCTCGCGCACCAGGACCTGGCCCAGTTCCCGAAGGACCTCCTGGCAGCCGCTTCGGCGAACGCCCGCAACAAGCTGTACTTCTCCGTCGCCCCGGAGGACGCCCGCGTCCTCGCCCGCCACACCCTGCCCGAGCTCGACGAGCACGACCTGACCCACCTCGACGCCTACACCGCCGTCGGCCGGCTCGTCGTCGGCGGGCGGCAGACACCGGCGTTCACCCTCAAGACCCGGCCACCGAAACCGGTCGTGGGCGAGGCGACGGTGATCCGGCAGGCCGCGGCGCAGGCGGTGCCGGCGCAGGACGCCAGCGCGATCGACGACCTCGTCGACCGGTTCTCGGCCCGACCTGACGACAAACGGCGTCCCCGGGGCAAGAGCGGTCCGAAGGCGAACGCCTGACTGCCGCAGGGCGGTTGAAGCGAGATCGACAGGCCGTCGACCGCCGGTCGAGCGCGTCCCGGTCGCCCCTTCCGTGAGGGCTTCACCAGGCCTTCACCACTGATCACCATCCGGCACTGACAGATCCGGCCGTACGGGTCTGTCAAGGCCGCTCACCGGCAGTCACCGGCCTCCGCTGCCACCTCACCGAACTCAGACACCCTCCCCTCGGAGGGAACTCCTCTTCCGCTTGGAGCATCCATCGTGCCCACCAACAACTCCGCTTCCCGCTCGTCGTCCGTCTCCTCCTCCGGTTCCCGTTCGTCCTCGCGTCTTGCTCGTCTTGACCGGCTTCGTCGGTTGACCGCCCGTGATCATCAGCTGATGCGGTGGCTCGCCGAGCACTACGTGCTGTCCACCGACCAGGTCACGGCGGCGCTGTTCCCGTCGCGTCGCTCGGCCCGGCTCCGACTCGCCCAGTTGCACCAGATGGAGGCGGTCAGCCGGTTCGTCGACGTCACCACCGGCAGCGGCCAGTACCTCTACACCCTCGGACCGCTCGGCACCGTGGTCCACCCCACCCAGTTCAACGACCCGAACCACGCCGGCGCCCGCGCCCCCCGGACCAGCATCGACCGCACCGAACGCATCATCGGCAGCCGCCGCCTGCCCCACCTGCTCGGCACCAACCAGCTGTTCATCGACCTGCTCGGCTACGCCCGCACCGACGAAAACGCCCGGCTGGCGCGGTGGTGGTCCGAACAGCACACCACCGCCGCCTTCGCCGCCGCCTCCTACGCCGCCGGCAGCGGCACCGGTGTCCAGCCCGACGGGCACGGCATCTGGCACGCCGGAGGGCGCACCGTCGGGTTCTTCCTCGAACACGACAATGGCACCGAACCCCTCGGTACCGTGCTGCGGAAGCTGCGCGCCTACGAGCAGCTCGCCCGCTACGGGCCCCGCTACCCGGTGCTGCTGCGCGTCCCCGGCCGCCGCCGCGAACAACACCTCCTCGACGCCCTCGCTGGTGTGCCCACCGCCATGCCGGTCGCCACCGGCATCCACGGCGAGCACCCCGCCGGGCCTGCCTGGACGCTGACTACCGACCCCGGGCCGCGCCGCTGGCTGCACGAGCTGCCCTCCGACCACGGCCCGGACAACCCGTCCACCAACCCGCACCGCTTCCCCGACACCGACCCCAGCAGCCCCGACCCGGAGCCCTGACATTCACCTTCACCGCACGCGGAAGGGAGCCGTCCACCGTCGTGGGCGGCTGTGAGACCGACCGGATCTCACAGTCCCGCCGTCCCTCGCCCCCGGAATCGAGCGGTCGTCTGACAGTGCAGGTCACCGGCACTACTGACGATCATGACGGCGGCCGGCACTGACAGATCCGGCCGCTACCTTCATCGGCACCACCTTCACCCATATATCGCTCCACCCGGTCCGGTCCCACCTCGGGAACCACCGCCGCACCTCACGGTGCGCTCCGCCCACCCGCCTCTTCGGCCGGTCGGCGCCCGCGCCGCGCGGCGACCCCCAGGTCGCACCGCACCACCCGCACCACCCCGCACCATCCCGCTCCACCAGCAGCACGCCGCTGCACCCATCCCCTGTTCGTCCCGTGAGCCGACCCATGTACCCGGTGGGCCGGCCGCTTCCGCGCGCCCAACACCGCGCCCCAAACCGGAGGAGGAACCCCAGATGACCGCAACCAACGGTGCCGCGACTCCGCTGAGCCGCTACGGCACCCGCGTGCCGACGGTGACGCCTCGCCCGGGCCGCAAGCCGGCCCCCGCGGCCACCACCGCCAGCACCACGGCGCCCACCAGCCCGGTGGTCGCGCCGACCGCGACGGTCAACACCATGATCGTCTGCCTGCCCGAGGGACTGCCGTCGCAGGCCCTGACCGCCACCCAGCTCGACCGGCACTTCGGCGTGTCCGGCACCCTGCAGCCCCGTTTCTGGGCCATCCCGAACATGTGGCTGTGGCAGCGGCATGACTTGGTCGCGCCTCGCAAGGGACGTCCGGTGTACTGCGCCGGTGGACCGGTCAAGCTGCTCGACCTGGCCGCCATGCGTCACGCCGCCGGCGTCGGCGCCGGCATTCGCCACGAAGTGTGGCAGCGGGTCGTGCACGGCACCCGGCCGGCCACCCCGTGGCCGACCCTGCTGGCCCGCCACCTGGCGAACCCCGCCAAGTACCCGCGCGAGCGGGCGGAGGCGGACTTCCACCAGCAGGCCCGCGTCAACGCGATGCGGATGCACAACGCGGCCAGCTACGGCGCCGCTCACCTCGCCGTGGGGGAGCTGGAGATGTTCCAGGCAGGCCCGATGGCCTACCAGCACTACAGCGCCACCACCGCCGTGTGCGGCGACGCCCTGCTCACGCCGGACGGGCACAAGCTCGCACCCGCGAGCGACGCCCTCACCCACCGGGTGACCTACCTCGAGCAGGCGATGCGGTACCTCGACACCGTCGAGACCGACCAGCGGCTGCTCGCCGTCGCCCTGTAACACCACCGGAACCGGTCGGGCACCGCCACCCACTCCCTCTTCCCTGGGGATCGGCGGCGGCCCGACCGGCTCCACCCCACTCCCACCCTCGCCGCGCCGGCCCTGGCAGCAGACGCGAGCTCTACCAGCCGGCCCTTGGGCCCCGCCGGCTCGCGACGCACACCCCCTGCCTCGACCAGCGCGGCGAGACCGCCATGGCAGGTCACCGCCACCCGAACCCCAGCTCCACCTGGGCCTCGCACTCGATCCGGCTCTCCGGGTCTGACGCCGTACGTCTGGTCGCCGTTGCGGGTGTGAGGACGCTGCCGCCCGCGCACGGCCCGGCGCCCCGGGCTGGGGCACCCCGCAAGCCCGGCCGGCGAACGGCCGACCTTTCCCTCTTCCCCCATCAGGAGGTTCCTTCGCCATGTCTGACCGACTGTGGTTCCGCGTCGACGACGTCCTGCCCCTCGCCGAACACGCCGCCGCCACCCGCGCGTACCTGAAGAGCCGGCAGCAGTACCGGGCCGGTGTCCCGGACCAGGCCGCGCTCATCTGGTCCCACGACACCGACGGTGACTGGTTGTCCTCCAACGGCGTCCCCCGCTGGTACGACGCCGACGGCGCCGAGCACCGCGTCCTCGCCGAAACCTGGACCCACACCGCGACCGGCGCCACCGGAAATCCGGTCCTCGCCGATGACGGGCACGGATTCCTGCCCCTGCACACCGGCCACCTTGACGGCCGGCGGGGCCTGCTCGGCCTGCTCCGCTACGCCCGCCGCCACGGGATGCACTGGTTCGGGCTGCACCCGGACCCGGCGAGCGAGGCCGCAGGCGACCGCTACCGCATCTCCCGCAGCCGCGGCGACATCATTCCGCCGCTTGCCACCTGGACGCCGGCGACCGTGACCTGCGATGTGGTCGGCGGCGGCGCCTACCGCGCCATGGTCGCCCCCGGCTACACCACCCTCATCCGCACCGGGCTGCTGTGCCGCTTCCCTCGGTTTGCGGTGCAGCGCATGGCCGCCCACCTCGACGCCCTCTACCCCGCCGACATGCCCGGGGAGCACCCCCGGCTGCGGTTCGACGGCGACGAGGTCGCCGTCGAGGGGGAGAACGACGACGGCCTGGGCAGCCGCTGGTTTGAGGACGACCGGGTCGTCCCGGACTCCAACCGCTGCTACGCCATCGGCGCCTACCAGTGGCCCTGGACCCTCGTCGCCTCCGGGGCGACCTCCCGCGCCGCCGACCCGACGGACCGGTCGCGGTGATCGTCGACGAGGTGTTCCACCAAGGCGGCCACGGCACCTACGAGCTGACCCGGGTGCACCACACCGACGGGTACGTCCTGCGGGTGCGGGTCTACCGCGACAGCTACGCCACGCAGAGCACGGCGATCGCCGAGGTTCTCACCCCGTTGTTCACCTGGACGATCATCGCGAGCAACCCCGGTGGCGGCTGGCACCGCACGACCCCGGCCACATCATCGGATGCGGCGCCGCTGATCCCGGTCGCCGACGAGGTGCTGCGTCGGGCGCGGCGGATCCTTCCCGTGCCGCCGCCGTTCACCGCGCCCGGCCGGTAACCCGCCGAGGTCACCTTCTCGAACTGCCCTGCGCGTCCGGTCGCGCCTCGCGCGCCAGCGGACGCAGTCCGGCGCCGCGTCTTCGGAAGCCTCTATCCGCCCGCCGCATCACGGCGGGCTGATCAGCGTGTCCGCGGCCCACCGCCGTTGACGCGCTTTCTCACTGCACTACCTGGCCGATGCCCGGCCACCCGCGCGAGCGCGCACACCCGGGCACGGCCGTGCCCGGGTTCCCAGCCCCCAGAAGGGAACCGATCATGACATCCAACATCCTGTCGGCCTCCGGCCGGCAGCCCACCATCGCCGTCGTCGGCGGCAGCATCACCGGCCCCGTCACCGCGCTGCTGTTGCTGCACGCCGGATTCGACGACGTCACCGTCTTTGAGGCCGCGCCGGCGTCCGCGCCCCTGGGCGGCGGCCTCATCGGCCTGGAACACCCCGCGCTCGACGTGCTCGACCGCCTCGACATCGGCCAGCACGAGTTCGTCGCTCACGACTCCGAGGCCATCGTCCAGATGACCGTCCGCGACCGCCGGCCGGCCGAGACCATCCGACGCACCTACGCGGGGCGGAACACCACCTGGACGCTGCTGCACCAGGCGCTGACCCGCCGCCTACCCGCCGGTGTCCTGCACTCCGGCATGAAGGTCACCGCCCTGGTCGAGGAGGCCGGCCAGCCGGTGCTGCGGTTCCGCGACGGCCACACCGCGCCCGCCGACGTGGTCGTGTTCGCCGACGGCCGGTCCTCCACCGGCCGGCGGCTCCTCGACCCTGATCGGACCCTGCGGTACGCCGGCTACGTCGCCCACCGCGGCATCGCCGACATCACCCCCCAGCCCGGGCTGCGGGACTTCCTGCGGCTGCAGCCCTGCCCGGGCGTGCAGTTCAACCTCGCCCCGGTACCCGGCGGATGCGACTGGACCTTCTACCTCAACTGCACCAGCACCGAGTACGCGCAGCGGTTCGGCACCGACCCCACCCGCCGGGTCTTCGCCCTACCCCGGCACGTCAGCCCCGCCGCCCGCGCCCACGTCGACACCTGCGCCGACCTGCTCCTCCCGGCAGACCACGCCGCCGTCGTGCACGCCACCACCACCCGCATGGCGGCACCGGTCCTCGACATCAGCCCACCGGAGCGCATGGTGTGGCCGATCGGAGCTGGTCACGCCGTCCTGCTCGGCGACGCCCTCGCCCCCGTGCGCCCCCACACCGCCCGCGGCGCCAACAACGGCATCGAACAGGCCGCGGGCCTCGCCGCTGCCCTCACCCAGCACCGCAAGTACCGAGCTGACCTCACCGCCGCCCTGCACGGCTGGCAACGCCGACACCTGCCCGCCGCCGTCGCCGCCGTGCACCGCGGGCCCGTCATCGGCCACCAGCTCGGCCTCGGCACCCACCAACCCGCCCAGTAACCCACCACCCGAGAGAAAGGAGGTGGCCTCCTCGTGGCCACCAAGACCACCGCGATCCTCGTCGACGACCTCGACGGCTCCACCGACGACGTCGCCACCTACCAGTTCGCCTTCAACGGCGTCACCTACGAGATCGACCTGTCCGCCGGCAACTTCGACCGGATGGCCGCGGCGTTCGGCCCGTTCATCACGGCCGGACGGCGCCTGCCGAAACAGCCCCGGACGCCACGGCGGCGGGGCGCCGCGACCGGCCGCACCCCCAGCCAGGAGATCCGCACCTGGTGGTGGACCGCGAACTGGCAGGAGCTGAACCTGCCCCGCCCACGAACCGGGGGCGCCATCCCCGCCGCGGTGCGCGACGCCTACCACGCCGCGCACTGACCCCGATCCCCACCGTGCCGCCCGGCGAGCGATCGCCGGGCGGCACACCTGTGCGCGTCGCCGCAGTCCCGCACTCCGGGCAGACGACTTGATCAATCCCCGATCCGAAGCGTGCATCAATGCGCGCCTCACTCACCGGCCCCTGCCGATGGCAGGAGAAAGGGGGCCACCCGCCCATGACCAGCACCCCCACCAACACGACCACCGATACGGCCGTACCAGCGCCCCTGGCACCCAGCG
The DNA here is from genome assembly GCF_000982955.1 of Micromonospora sp. HK10. Taxonomy (GTDB): domain Bacteria; phylum Actinomycetota; class Actinomycetes; order Mycobacteriales; family Micromonosporaceae; genus Micromonospora. The sequence continues at coordinate 22,011 of NZ_KQ058652.1, forward strand.
TCGCGAAGGTCCTCGCCGCGCTGCACCGCCTCGGCGAGGCCACCGCCGCCACCATCGCCACCGAAGCCGGCCTCGGCTACTCAACCACCACCCCGAAACTGCGCACCCTGCAAACCGCGGGACTGGCAGAGGCCACCCGAAGCGACACCGGAGGCAGCCTGTGGCGGCTGACTGACACCGGCCGCGCGCATACCGAACAGGGCGATCACGGCCAGCCCGCGCCGGAGCCCGCCACCCGCGACACCGACACACCCAGCACCACCGCACAACACGGGCCGCGCGGCGACGACACGCAGGACACCGGAGAGGCCGCCGGGCAGGACCACGACCAGCGGCCAGCCGCTGAGATTCCCGCCGACGGGCAGCCGGACGCCGCCCAGAACTCAGCATCGCCGGCTCATGGCAATGCCGACGCGGCACCCGATGAGGCCGCTGACGCCGAGGACACCGAAACCGGCCTCGGCGACTACAGCGCCCGCTCGACTGCCGAACCCGAGGTGCCGGTCACGACCGACGACACCGACCCGGCCACCGGACCGACGCCCGCACTCAACGAAGCGGACCTCGGACCGGCCACACCGGGCGGTCCCCCTGCCGGCTCGGCCACCGACGGCACCACGGGCGGCCCCGCCACGGAAGCACCCGCCGCACCTCCGGCCACGGAGGCGGCGGGCGAGGCGGCACAGGCCCCTACCCGGCGGGCGTCGGGCTCCCTGCGCGGCGCGGTCCTCGACATCCTCGAGGCCAACCCCGGCCAGCATTACAAGGTCAGCGAACTGTGCAAGCTGGTCGATCGGGCCAACGAGGGAACCGGCGCGAAGAAGGCCAGCGCGGGCGCGGTCCACAACGCCGCCGTGAAACTCGTCGGGACCGGGCGCGTGGTCCTGGCCGCCGAGAAGCCCGTCACGTTCGCCCTCGCCGACCCCGCCGCCTGACCGACCCCGATCCTGCCGGTAGCCCGGAGGCGGGCGTCGAACTTCCCGGAACCACGCCCGCCCCCGGTGCTCCTTACTGCAGAAGGAGCTCTCGAAGTGTCTCCCATCCTGACCTCGATCGTCACCGCCGCCGGGGGAATCCTCGCGGGTCTCGCCCTCGCCGCGGCGCTGCTGTGGCGCCAGCAGCAGGCGCTGACCCGCGCCCGTTACGCCGCCGACCACGACGACACCACCGGCCTGCCGAACCGGCGGGCCCTGCTCGCCGCCCTCACCCGCGCCACACGCGCCGACGCCCCGTTCGGGCTCGTCCTGATCGACCTCGACGGTTTCAAAGCCGTCAACGACACCCTTGGCCACGAGGCCGGCAATGACGTCCTCACCGAGGTCGGCCAGCGGCTGGCCGCCCTGCGCGGGCCGGTGCGGCTCGCCGCGCGGTTGTCGGGCGACGAGTTCGCCCTGCTGGTCGGCGGCGGTCCCGACGACGTCGCCGCCGCCGCCCGCGCTGCCTGGCGGGCCGTCGGCCGCCATCCCGTCGACCTCGGCGCGCAGGCCGTGGCCGTGCGCGCCAGCGTCGGGCACACCAGCGCCGCGCTCGGCGTCGGCCCGCGCACCCTGCTTCGCCAGGCCGACATCGCCATGTACCAGGCCAAACAAACCGGATCCGGGGTCCACGGCGCCACGGCCACCACCTGCCACACCGAACCGCCGCCGGGTACCCGCCTGCGGGACCTGCGCCGCCGCTGAACCTCGCGCCCGTCGACGGGCGCGAGGTCCTCAGCATGCCCCGCTCCCATCCACCCAGCCCTGCTTTCCCGCTCTAGGCGAAGGCCGCCGGGACCTCGTAAAGGAGCGCATACGCCATGGCCAGCCCTCACACGTACACGATTGATGGCCAGGGTGACCATCGATCGGGCAGCGGCCCGCGCCAACACTCGGGGCGAGACCCAGCGCGGCACCGGCTGCTGCCAGTCAACGTCGTCATCGAACCCGTCGACGGCGGTCGGCCGGTGGAGGTCAACCCACGCCGACGCCGTTGGCCACCGATCTCCCCTCGAGGATCTACAACCAGAGGTGACAGCTTCGGCAACTGGTGCAGACAGTGCAGACAGTCGGATCACAGTGCAGACAGTCGGACCGTCCGAACCGGTTGCCGGGGCCGAGGCCTTGGAAGCTTGGCGACAGCGCCAAGTGCTGTGGGCAGCTGGTTGTCGCATCGGCTCAGTCAGTGACCGCGGATGGATCGTGGTCGGCGCCGCAGGGGCATTGGATAGGCAGGGAACGGTCCTCCGAACCAGCGGTGCCGACGATCCGGGGCGTCCGCAGCATCCTGACAGCACGCTGGAACACCGTCAGCGCCTGCCGGACGAATTGTGCCGGGCCGCGTATCGACTCTGAGCGTAGATAGACGATGCCCGCACGAACCATGATCAGTGTCGCCGCGTCGATCCGACGTCGTTTGAGCTGTACCCGAAGCATCTCGGCCAGCAGGACGAGCTCGACGCGCGGAGCGCCGTGTCGCCGGCTCCGCTGCACGGCCGCTCGCAGGGTATCGACTGCTGATTGGAGGTCACCCGTCCGGACAAACCAGCGTGCCCACGTGCCGTGCAGTACATGTAAACCGCTGCTCGCCTCTCCTACGATCGCGAACGTGCGTTCCGCTGCCCTTAGGTGATACTCCGCCTCCCAGAGGGGCCCGTGGTCGACAAGCACCTCGGCGAGGCGCTGATGGAAATATCCGTGACCCGTTAGGTAGTCGTCGGAGAGCGCCTCCGCCTCGCAGAGGAGCCGAATCGCGTCGGCGGGTTCCCCACCATCGGCCGAGAGCCGACCGAGGTAGTGCAATGCCATGGCCAGCGGCTGGCGGACACGCCGGTCAGTCGAGTGGTTCCTGCCGATCGTGACCGCAGACTCGAAGTGGGCTCGCGAGATTGCTGGCTCGGAAAAATAGTAGGTCATTCCCAGGGTCGTCGCATGGTCGACCCGCAGGTGAGCCTCGTCGACCTCTCTCATAGCCACACTACAGCGCAGCAAAGCCGAGCGGGCACCGTCGTAGTCGCTCACGTCGATGAGGTACTTGGCAAGAGTAAGGAGTGCCGTCGCTTCCTCATCCCCGGTGCGACTCGTGGCGACCGCCTGTTCGATGAACTCTCGGCGCAGCGCGGCACCGTTGGCGATACCGGCCTGGAACCGTGCCACAGAGAGGTAGTGACCGGAGACGGGCGCACCTCGTGCCCGTAGTAAATTGATCAGGTCCAACGCATTGGCAAGGAACTCCTCGTAGTCGCGGAAGTCGGTCCCGGCACCGACGGTCAGTAGCGTATCGATCGACAGGGTGATGAACCGGCCAATCGTGCTGCTGTCCATATGGTCTGCGGCGAAAAGAACGCCGCCGGTCAGGGTCACCAATTTTCGCACGCCTCGAGCGGAAGCGTGCTTTCCAGGGTCGGCAAGGGCTGCCTGTGCCAGTCGCGGAAACTGCCGCTCACCCTCCGCGTCGAATCGTCGTTGCCAGGTTGTGCGGATGACCGTCCCCGAGGTCACCGGGTCGACCGTAGCCGCGTCAACGGACAGGTGTGTTCGTACAGCAGGCTGTGGATCGAGTACCGTCGGTTGAAGTCCGATGGCCGCACAAGCCCGAGGCGCCGAGCAACCTCCAGCACCTCCGAGAACCGCTGGTCGGTGATGTCAATGCTCGCCGCACGCAGCTCCTCGTGCGTCATGGTTTCACCGCGGCCCGTGGCGCAGAACGAGAACAGGAGCGAGACGGCCTCGCGCTTGGAGGTACGGTCGCTGAACTCGTCCAGTGACCGTTCGAACAGCCATGTCCGGACCTTGTCAGCGAGGGGATTCAGCGATATCGGGCGAATCTCCTCCAGGATGGCGGGCAGCGCCTTGCCGCTCAGCATATACCGACGTGTAATGAGCTTGATGAGGAATGGGTTCCCTTCGGTAATCGGGTATACCGGTTCCAGCTGCTTGTTGCTCGCATTGGCCAGGTCTGAATTGGAGTCCCTGGCGGTCAGCCGTACGAGATCGTAGGTCTCCTTCTCGCCGAGTGGATCGATCTGGATATTCCGCACGTCGAAGTCCTCGCGTCGCGACATCCAGCGGGTAGTCGTGAGGATGCGGTGCGGGCGACCGAATCCTAGAGCCCGCAAGCGTTCGATGACGTCGTCGGCCGCTTCGACGTACTCCAGGTTGTCGATAATCACCAAAATCCGTCGGTTGGCCGGCAAGCCACCGAGATGCGCGCGGAGGTCGCGTTCCCAAAGCGCCTGGCTGGCTGACAGGGGGCATTCCAACTGTCGGGCAATCATAGACAACAGATCCAGCCAGTAGATCGAGTCGACCGTCGGAGCACCGGCATCCAGAGTGGAAAATCGTGTGTTCCTTGCGGATGCCCATGCAATGTCGGTGTAGATGTTCCGAGCCGCCACCTTATGCACCGCCGCGAACGTGATGGCGGTCTTGCCGATGCCACCCGGGCCCCACACTGCGATGGCGGACCTTGCCGCAGCCGAGGTATCTTCCAGCATCGCCACAAGGTCGTCCAAAAGCTGATCGACGTGTATCAGCTCAGCCGACTCCACTTGTACATATCGCGTCCACGCCGTTGGTGGTGGGTTGCGGGCCGCTTCGGCGTCTGACGAGGCTTCCTGTTCCATCCCGTCATCGCCCGAAAGGTTTCCGCGGATCCCCGTACTGGCGGCGACCGAAGAGGATGAAGCCAAACGCGTTGCCGCCGTGACGTCGGGATCTGACGCGGTGGAGCGGGACATCATGAGCGAGATGATCGCCGCTCCCAGGCTGCCGATGCCCGCAACCCAACTGGCCACCTGAAGCCAGTGCGCATCGATGGTCACGGCGGCCAGCACGAGCGCCGTCGTGATGAGTGCAGCCGAGCCGATGGTCACCCATCGTCGCGTCATCATCACAGCATCATCGGCTACCGCATGCCGCAACGTCCATCCACATCCACCACGCGGGGCCGAACGACCGCGCGCCCGGCGTACCAAACTCCGCACTGGAACCCGATCGGCGAGTTGCACTTGGTGCTACGCGACACCGACACCGGTCGCGTCTCCCTCGTCCTGCTCGGCGGCAACAACGGCCCCTACTGACGCGGTATCTCCCGCCACCTGCTCAGCACGGGGTGGGGCTTGACGCCTCGACCCCGAACAGACCCACTGAGCAGCGCCCCCACGCTGCCGTGCCGGGCGGGCTATGTCCTCTGCCCGCCCGACACGACTTGACCTCTACCAAGAGATGAGCGTCGATCAGCGCTGGTCGTCGTCCGTCGCCCGGACATCAGCATTCCCGAGGGCCCGACGCGAGTCGGGCGGCGACCACGTATGCCCGCGATCCGCCGACCGAAGGGCCACCCGCCATGGCACATCCCGCACACCCCGAGGGCCGCAGCCGGCGTCCCAGCGACCGCACCGCAGTACCGAACGACGTCACCGACAGGCTTCTGTGGGCGCTCGCGGTCGACGTCGCCGCCGCCCACCAACTGGAACCCGACGGCGCCTGCACGAACCTGCAGTGCCGCGGGCAGCACGGCCCCTGCTGGGCGCTGCGCACCGCCCGCCGCGCCGAACAACACGCCCGCCGCGCCACCACCACCCTCGCCCCGCCGCCCGCGCCGCCTTCGCCGCGCCCGGCCGGAACCGCACATGGACGCGCCCCCGTTCCCGCCGTGCCGCGCCGCTTCACCGGCTGGTTCACCCCCGCCCACCCGCCGACACCTCTGATGCGGCCCGCGCCCGTACCGGACGCGGTGCCGCCGGAATCCCGGCTCCACCGACGTCCACCCGTAGCGGCGCTGGCCGCCTGAGCACGCAGCTGGAGGCAACCAGTGAACTTCCTACCGAACGACACCCTCGCCGGCTACGCCCGCACCGCCGTCGACCTGCGCACCCGCATGGCCGACTACCACCGCAGCCCGCTCGCGGCGCAGTACCTGCAGGCGTTCTTCGGCAGCCGCCTCGCCGACCACCCCGACCCCAGCCCAGCGGGCATGGTGAAGGTCTTCGACGCGGTCCGCGCCATCACCGCCAACCCGTGGCGATTCGGCGAGCCGTACGTCATCGCCCCCGCGATGACCGCGATCATCGCCGCCGCCGCGGCGGCCCTCGACCTGACCGGCGAGGTGCTGCCCGCCGACATCGCCCCCGACGACGGCGGGGTGCTCTTTCTCCCCGAACCGATCTACCACCGCAGCCTCAGCGGCGAGGTGTCCTCGATCGGGGCGATCACCTGGGCCCGCACCACCAACACCCACAGCGGCCGGTCCTTCTGGGCCATCGCCGGCTGGGCCGACCACCACGACCCGCACGACCCGGCGGCCGTGCGCCGCCGGCAGCAGCTCGCTGGCCGGCCCGACCTCGCCCGCCAGTTCGGCCCTTACGTGCTGACCGACTTCACTGAGATCCCCATCGGCCAGCCCGTCGACCCCCGCCCCGACCTGCCGGTCCTCGACGGAGACGACCGCGACTGGGAACCGGCGCCCGACGGCCGGTTCTGCATCGACGAGACCGCCACCCCGATGCGGGCCTGCGCCGCCGTCGCATATGCCTTCTGGCGGATCCAGGCCCAACCCCTCGCGACCGTCGCCGCCGCCCCGTTGGACCGCGCGGCGCGCCGCCGCGCCGTACGGTCCGGCGTCCGCCACGACACCCGGGTGGTCATGCTGCGCCGCACCAGCGCCCTCGCCGAACCGACCGGCGGGGAACCCAAGTGGCACTACCGGGTGCGGTTCGTTGTCCGTGGCCACTGGCGACGCCTCATCGACCGCGACGGCCACCCGTACCGCATCTGGATCAACGCCCACATCAAAGGCCCCGACGGGGCGCCCCTGCTGCACGGCGAAAAGGTGGCCGTTCTCGCCCGCTGATTCCCGCACCCGGCCGAAGGCCGCGCGGCGCCCTCTCCACAGGCCCGCGCGGCCTTCACCGTCCCCGCGCCCCGCCGGCCCGGTGCCCGCCCTACATCGAAGGAGTCCAGTCATGATCACCCGGGTCCTGTCCGGGATCGCCATCGCGGTCGTCGGCGTCCTGCTGCTGTGCTCCGGACTGGCCACCACCCTGATCTTCGCCGGCGGCGCCGGCGCGTGCGGGCCGACCACCAGAGTCGCGCCCACCGCCTCGTCGGCCGCGCGCAGCCCCGTCCCGGGCGGGATCGGTCCGGTCGGTGACTGGAACGCCGAGCAGGTCGGTAACGCCGCCACCATCACCGCCGTCGGCATGCGCCTCGGCGTCCCGCCTCGCGGCTGGGTCATCGCCGTGGCCACCGCGATGCAGGAGTCCTCCCTGATCAACACTGCGGATGGGGACCGCGACTCGGTCGGCCTGTTCCAACAGCGACCCTCGCAGGGCTGGGGTACTCCCGAGCACCTGCATGACCCGCAGTACGCGGCGACGAGGTTCTACCAGAGGTTGCAGGCCGTCGACGGCTGGCAGGCGATGCCGCTGGCCGAGGCCGCCCAGGCAGTGCAGCGGTCGGCGTATCCGGACGCCTACGCCAGGTGGGAACCGGCCGCCACCCGCATCGTCGCCGCCCTGACCGGGGTCAGCGCCGGCCTGGCCGCCTGCCAGGTGACCCTCAGCGCGCAGGGCTGGACCCAGCCGGTGCACGGGGACGTCGGCTCCGGTTTCCGCACCTCGGGCCGTCCCGGGCACGACGGCGTCGACCTGATCGTGGCAAAGGGCACCCCGATCCACGCCGCGTCCGCCGGCACCGTCACCGTCGTGCGCTGCAACGCCGTCGACGTACGCACCGGCCGGGACTGGGGCTGCGACCGCGACGGCAACCCCGCTCTCACCCGCGGCTGCGGCTGGTACATCGACATCAACCACCCCGGCGGGTTGATCACCCGCTACTGCCACATGCTCACCCACCCCTCCGTCGCCGAGGGCCAACAGGTCGCGGCGGGCAGCGTCATCGGCGTCGCCGGCAGCTCCGGCCACTCGTCCGGGCCACACCTGCACTTCGAGGTCCACCTCGGTGACCACACCTCCGGCACGGCCGTCGACCCGGTCACCTTCATGGCCTCCGTCGGCGCGCCCCTGAACCAGTAGTCCCGATCGCGGATGCCGGCGACGGCCCCGTGATCGCCCCTCGGCTCGGCGGCCGTCCCGCCGTGGGACGACCGCCCCCACCCCATCCACACATCCCTGAGGAGGAGAAAGTCCGTGAGTACACCCACGCTCATCGGTGTCGCCGCGCTCCGCGGCAGGTACACCGCCCGCTGGATCCAGTTCGGCGAGAGCCCGGAGATCCTGGTGCCGCTGCTGCGCCGAATCTGGACCGACACGTTCGACCGTGACACCGACGCCATGGGCACCGCGCTGCTGGCCCGCAACTGGTGGTCCCTCGCCGTCAACCCCAAGCCCCGCCGCTGGAACCAACAACCACCCGTACCGGGCCTGGGCTACCCCGCCGACAACGACACCATCCGTCGCGGCGCGCTACGCGAGGACGTCGGCGGGGCCCTCGAGTGGCTGTACCTGCTGCACCTCGACCAGCGGCGGCTGGTGGCCTACGAGGCGACGGTCCACGGCCGCTGGCTGCGGCACAGCGCCCACCACCTCGACCCCGTCGAGGAACTGTTCGTCACCGAACCCGCCGACGACGAGGGCGGCCCGGAGATGACGGTGTGCACCGTCTGCGGCGCGGTCGATGAGATCGACCACGTCGAGGTGCCGTCCATGGCCGGCTACGGCTACGACACCGCCACCAGCTGCACCCGCTGCGGCTCCTCGGTCGCCACCGACCCGATGTTCGGCGAGCACGTCACCCGCAAGCCCTGGCCCCCGCACGCCCCCACCACCGGCGACGCGACGGGCGAAACCCGATGAACACCGACGGCACGCCGTCAGCGGCCACCGGTGACGGCGGCCCTTGCACCGACCCCGACGACCGATCGGAGACCACCATGACCAGCTACGAGACCGGCCAGCGCGTCGCCCTGGTCCACACCAGCGACCCGCACACCCTGCTGCGGCCCGGAGACACCGGCACTGTCCGCCGCCACGACCAGCGGCACCACATCGTCGAGGTCACCTGGGACAGCGGCTCGACACTGTCGATGTGCCTCGACGCCGGCGATCGCATCGCACCGGCCACCGCCATCCCGCGGCCCACCAGGTGGGCCGCCGCGCTGCAGCGGATGCGGGCCGCCGGCACCGAGGCCGGCCGCACCGCCGCCGAGTGGTGGGCGCAGGACAGCATCGGCGCCCGCGTCGGCGGCGACACCCGCCTGGCCGCGCGCCGGATCCTGGCCGGCGTCGAGGACGGCGATCCCGCCGTCCTCGACGCCCTGCCCCACTTCTCCTCGGCGGGAGAGTCGGTCGACATCGCCGGGTGGGAGTTGTTCGCCGACGCCACCGGCGACACCACGGGCTGGTTCGGGCTGCGTATCCCGCAGCGCGACGAGGCGATGGCCGTCTACCGCGACGCCTACGACACCGCCGTCACCGATCGCGTCGCCGAACTGTGTCACCTCGCTGCCAGCCCCACCGGCCGCGACGTGTCCCATCTGCACCCCGACCGGGTCCGTATCGGCGGCGTCGGTGTGTTCTCGGGCGACTGGACGCGCACCAGCGGCCCCGACGGCGGCGACCGGATCGAGGTCGGGTTCGTCGGCACCCTGATCGATTACTGGAACGGGTGGGCGGTGTTCTCCTGCACCCGCCCGGTGGCGGAGGCGATCGTCGCCGACCAGCAGCGTCACCGCGACGAGTACCGCCACCGCCTGCGTGAGCAGGGCGTGCCGGCCGACGACCTGGACCGGCGGGTCGACGCGGAACTGGCCGACCTGTCCTTCGACGGCGACGTCATCGTCGCCGACCAGCGCGCCCTGTCCGACGACCCGGACGCGATCGAACGCATCACCCCCGACAGCGACGGCCGATACGTCGTGATGGGCCGCAGCTGGTGCTGGGAGGCCATCGACCCGTACGACTGCGACCGGATCGTCGGCGACCTGCCCGACACCGACCAGGCATAGGCCGGCACCCCCAACCAGACCCGCCCCGTCTGCCGAGCTGAGCCGGATTCGGCGGCGGCATCCGACACGCCCACGACAGGTAAGACCACCAGGAAGGAAGCCCAGTGACCAGCCGTACCCAGGAGGAGATCGTCACCCGGGTCTGGGCTCTGCGGGCCAACCTCGGGGACATCTTCGGCTTCCGGGAGGAGGTGCTCGTGGAGGCACTCGACCTCGACCATGCCCGCCAGGTCATCGCCCCCCGCCACCCGGGCGAGTGGACCCAGCGCTTCGACCACGAGACCTACGCCCGGGACTACCTGCGATTCGCTATCGGGAAGATCCTCGACCACCGCGGCAACTCGGCGAGCCGGTCGGTGGACAAGCTCAGCGAACTCGCCTGGCTCCTCGGCCGCGACGACATCGTGGCGGCGATGGACCACGCCGGCTACCCGATGTACGGGGCGCCCAAGGTCAAAGCGTTCGCCGACGGTGTCGGCTGGCCGTTCCTCGACGACCTCGACGGCGACGACAGGCTGGCCCTGGCCCGGATGGCCGAGGGACAGCAGTGCGACCCGCAGGGCTGCGCACGGGGCTGCGCCGACTGACCACGACCGCGCCGCCAGCACCGCTTTCGGCCCTCACGGCGCGCCCGTAGTCAGCCGGCGCTCCCGCAATCCCGCCCCCGCGCACCCATTCGACTTGATCAATCGGGCTGGCGGGGGTTCCATCGTCGGCGCCGACACCGCCCGCGCGGCCTCGACACCGACCAGCACGCACCAGCGGCGACCCGACGTGTCGCCGTAACCCTTCAGCACCACCGGGGTGTGGTCACGCCGCCTGCCCGGCCCGATGCCGGCCGGGGCGGGGTTGGCCGCACCCGTCTCCGCTGTGCGGTACCACCGCCCGCGCACCCGGAGACGGGTGCGCGGGCCCGACCCATGGAATCGAGGCAACCCCATGACCACACCACACCCGCCGGCCCCGCCGGCCGGTCAGAACGACCCGGCCCCGGCCAGCGGCGCCGGCGCTCCCGCCACCGAGGCGGGCTCCGGGCGGTCCGGCTACCTCTACCGCAAGGTCGCCCTGCACCTGGCCGACCACCCCGATGACATCCTCAAGGTCGGCGAGATCACCCGCGCCATCGGCGCACCGTCGTCCGGGGCGGTGTTCGAGGCGCTGAAAAAGATGGCCGCCGCCGGGCACGCCACCCACCACCGCGACCCGCACCACCGCTTCCAGATCACCCAGGCCGGCATCGACGCCGCCGGCACCCTCCCACCCGCCGCACCCCGCACCCGCCCCATCGGCAGTGCTGGTGGTGGCCGGCAGTCCCGGCCCGCGCCAGTGGCACGACCGAACGGGACCCTGTACCACCCGCGGCGGCTCGGGCGGGGCTGGGACGTCGAGGAACTACAGCGACTGCGTACCCAGCAGGTGCCCGTGCTGCTGTACGGGCCGCCCGGCACCGGCAAGACCGCCATGGTCGAGGCGGCGTTCCCCGACCTGCTGACCGTCGCCGGCACCGGCGACACCGTCGTCGACGACTTCCTCGGCTCCTACAACCCGATCCCCGGCGGCGGCTACGAATTCGTCCACGGGCCCCTCGTGACCGCGATGCGGCAGGGGCGGGTGCTGCTGGTTGACGACGCCACCCTCATCCCGCCCCGCGTCCTGGCCGTGCTGTACCCGGCCATGGACGGCCGCGGTGTCATCACCATCCCCGCCCACGGCAACGAGACCGTGGAAGCCGTCGACGGGTTCTACATCGTCGCCGGCCACAACCCGGGCGTGCACGGCGCGGTCCTCACCGAGGCCCTGGCCTCCCGATTCACCGTCCACCTACACGTCACCACCGACTGGGACCTCGCCCGGCAACTCGGCGTCCCCAAACCCGTCGTGGCCGCCGCGATCGACCTCAACGCCGACCTCGCCGCCGGCAAGACCGTGTGGGCGCCGCAGCTACGCGAACTGCTCGGCTTCGTCACAGTCCGCGACCACCTCGGCATGACCGCCGCCCTCGCCAACCTGGCCGGCATCGCCCCCGAGGACGCCCGCGACGACGTCACCGCCGCCCTGTCCCGACACACCGGCACGCCCATCACCGCGCTCGCCCTCGGCAAGCGCTAACCACCATCCACCTCAAATCTCTGGAAGGAGCCAACCCCGTGTCACACCCCAGCACCCACCTCCAACAGGGCGCACCGCCGACGCCGGCCGGCGCCAGCGACTGGCATGACTGGTCCGCGGCGTGGACCAAGCACGTCCCGCTGCTGACCGGCCGTACCGACCTCACCGTCCTCGTCGCCCCCGGCGCCGCCGGCGACGCCCCCGAGTGCTTCTACCCCGACCTGAACCGGATCGAGGTCGACGCCACCTACATCGCCGGCAGCCCCGACGTCACCGACCCGGCCAAGGCCCGGCACAAGCGTCTCGTGCCCACCGGCTACGGGCTGCTCGTGCACGGCGCCGCGCATGCCGCGCACAGCCGCTGGGCCACCCCACCCGGCACCCCGCCGATCCTCGCCGCTGTCGCCGACATGCTGGAGGAATCCCGGGCCGAAGGACGCCAACGCGCCCGCCGCCGGAGCGACCGCCGCTGGCTGCGCCACGTCGTGAAGACCCTCCTCGACCCCGACCAGGCGGCCGTCGACGACGCGTGGCACGCCGGACAGCTCGCCGCCCTACTCCTGGCCCGCGTCGACGCCCGCATCGTCACCAGCAAAGACGTCCGCCCCGTCCGCGCCGCCGTCACCGGCATCCTCGGACGCAAACGCCTGCGGCAACTGCGGGACATCTGGCGGGAGGCCCACACCTGCGACGACACCGACGCCGACACCATGATCTGCCTGGCCCGGCGGTGGTGTCAGGTCCTCGGCATCGACCCCGACCAGCAGTACGACACCCCGGTACCGGACGCCGGCCTGTTCCCCGGCCGCCTCGCGGCGGCCCTCGTCGACTACCTCGCCGTCGCCGCCGGTGTCACCCCAGCCGAGTACGCCGCGGCGCTGCTGGCCCACCGGCACAGCCCACCAGCCCAGTGGAACCGCACCGACCCGACCGAGCAGGAACACCGCGCCGCCCGCGACCTCGCCAACCGGCTGCGGCAGGCCCGCACCCGCCACCCCGAACCCGGCCGGCGCCCCTCGACGATCCCACCCGGCCGACTGCGCACCCGGCAGGCCATCACCGCCGACGCGCAAACCGCCGCCGGGCAAATGCCGACCGCCGCCCCGTGGCAGCAACGCGCGCAACTGCCGCCCGAGAAACCCCGCCTGTACCTGGCGATCCTTGTCGACCTGTCCGGGTCGATGGCCCGCTACACGCAGGCGATGTCCTCCGCCGCGTGGATCTTCGCCAACGCGGCACGCCGCGCCGAGGCGACGACCACCACCATCGGGTTCGGCGACCGCATCACCATCCTGGTGCCCCCACGCACCTACCCCAGGCAGGTGCTGCACATGCGCACCGGGCTGGCCACCGCCACCTTCCCGGAAGCGGTCAAGGTCGCCGACCAACTCCTCGACCTGCGCCACGGCCGCACCCTACGGATGCTCGCCGTCGTCTCCGACGGCTACCTCGACGACATCCCCGCCGGCCAACACCTCGTCACCACCCTGCACCGCGCCGGCTGCGCCGTGCTGTGGCTACACCCCGCCGACCCGCCCACCGACGGCGAACCGGCCGACCCGGACCAGATCTGGGGGCACACCTTCACCCACGCCACCACCCTGACCGTCACCGACCCGACCGAGGCCATCACGGCGATCGCCGACGCCGCAGTCACCGCACTCACCCAGGCCTAAACCCCGGCCAGGGCCGGCTCCGCGCCGGCAGCTGACCCGTCCCACCCCGCGGCGCTGTCCGGCCGCTGCCGGGCAGCGCCGCGCACCGCGACCCACCACACACCGAGCCTGGAATGCGGGGCTTGCCACAGGCGGCCCACTCGCATCTCGCGGAGGGCCGATGCCGAATGGCTCGCTGCTGCCCCCGCGACTTGACCGTCCCGCGCCATCGAAGCGTGCATGCATCGCGTCCTGACCAACCCCGGTCCGGGCGCGGCACGACGCTGCCCACAAGGAGTTCCCCATGCGCTACGGCACCGACGACGAACACCCCTTCGACACCGACAACCGCGCCTGGCGTCGCCTGCGCGACGTCACCAGCGAACACTTCGACGCGATCACCTGGAACCGGGAGCCGGACGGACGGCCGGTCCTGCTCACCCTGCGCGACATGCGCACCGGAGACACCGTCACCCTCGCCGTCCTCGACTCCCTGGAAATCCGCGACCCGCACGCGCTGCTCGCCATCCACACCAGCGGACACCTCGACGCCCACGGCCCCACCAGCGGCGCCGAAGCAGCCCACTCCCACGCCGCCACCCTCGCACTCGACAGCACCACGCTCGCCCTGAGCCGGCCCGTACCGCTGCACGACCCCGCCGTCACGGCTCTACCCGCCACCAGTTGGGTCGACCTACCGCCCGACCTCGCCCACGTCCTGCGCCCGGCCCTCGACGACGCCCGCACCGCCGTTCTCGTGCTGCTCGACCGCACCGAAGGCTGGCTCGCCGCCGTCGGCCCGTTCCCCACCCACGCCGCCGCCGGCACGTGGCAACCCGCCAACGGACCCGGCCGCACCGCCGACCGGCTCACCGTGCCCCTGCACCCGATCACCACCGAGCAGACCCAGCAGTGACCAGCACCCGACCGCTGGCACAGCCCGCCTCCTTCCCCGTCGTGGCCATCGACGTCGATGGCGTCCTCAACCCCGCCAACCCCGGCCCGCGCCGAGATGCTCGGCTACCTTGTACGAGGCCGCCGGGGCGTCGGGACGCAGCCAGCCGGCGGAGCGGATGGGTCACCGACGACGTATGGCGACTCTGCGGTGACGAGTCAGCCCGATTCGCCGCAGTCGGTGACGGCAGCCCGCTTCCGGATCAGGGACGAGAAGAAGAGCGGGGATCCGGTGAGCGTGCTCCCGGACTTGGCGCCCTCCCAGATGAAGTTCTCGACATAGCTTCCGTAGCCGTCCAGCGGGAACAGACCGTCGTTGGTCATGTGCCAGAGCCGGGTGGGGTCCCGGAACGCCAGCGACAGCACGAACTTGTTGTCGGAATCCTTCAGACGCCCGGCCATGGCCGCGTGGGCCAGAAGCTCCACGTCCACTTTCTCGCATGGTCTGAGGTCCTGCTGCTCCCAGAACACCGCATCCCCGGATTGCGCGATGGCGAAGATCGCTACGTCTCGGAGCGGGACCGGTGACCTGTTCAGCATCGAGACCGTCGCGACGATGACGAGCGCGGACGACTGCGGCTTCGCCGACGCCGAGGTGTCGTCATCGGCGATCCAGAAAGCCGCGCGGGAGGCGTAGCGCCGTTCGTACCGCTCGCGGGCGATCTGGTTCAACCTGATCTGGTCGCGGTTGACCTGCTGTTGATCTTTGAACGCCTGGAAGGCGAAGATCGCCGCCACGACACTGACGGGAATGGTAGTAAGCGCGGCAATTGCCTGCAGACCGGCCCCGTTGCGGTTGAACCACGAAAGCCGGCCGCGGGCCGCCACCGGCACCTTCTCGGATTCCACTGGCTCGTCTTGACTCGTCACAAAGCCCCAGCCTATCGACGCCGGCCAGCGGGTAGACCGACGACGTATGCGCCAATGACGCTTCCTTAGGAGTCGGCGTACGGGCCAACGCGCCCAACCGGGTAGCCCCGGAACGTGCACCGGCCCACAACGACGCTCAACTATTGGCCCCGGCGGTCAACCACCCTGCCGTAGATAGGGCCATCAACTTCAACGACACTCGACGTCTGAGCCGAGCCAAGATCGCGAAACTCAGGGTTGCTGCTTCGGCGGCCCGCGCGGCCGCGCGCATCCCGACCACGTCGGGGCACTCGATCTTGGCAGGGGCCGCTTGTGGTGATGACTAGTTGAGAGCCTCCAGTTGAGCGGTTTCAAGGGCTGCCTCGTCGGCGTGAGGTGATCTGGGTGGTGTCCGTGGGGTGCTGGTTGACGGCGCTGTTTTGCAGGTCGGCCAAGGTGGATGCCGCCGCGTCTCGGCGTGCGGTGAAAGCCTGCGGTTCGGTGGCTGCGAGTTCGTCGAAGTATCGAATCCCCTCGGCAACCGCATCGAGGATTTGCTCCGACGTCTCTTCGAGAATGCGCGCTACGTATCCGACATTCCATAGGGACGTGGCGAGGTGGGGTAGGTAGGCGTCGCGGTTGCCGGCGGCCAGCTCCCGGTAGAGGTCGACGGCTTCCTGACTGGCTTCCAGCGCCTCGGCACGCCGCCCCACCGCCGCCAATCGAACAGCATGGTTGTTCACCGACCCGGCGAGGTCGGGCAGGTAGGCGTCGCGGTTGCCGTCTGCCAACTCCCGGCGCAGGTCGACGGCTTCCTGACTGGCTTCCAGCGCCTCGGCACGCCGCCCCGCCTCCGCCAACCGAAGAGCGTGGTTGTTCACCGACCCGGCGAGGTTGGGCAGGTAGGCATCGCGGTTG
>NZ_KQ058652.1:38509-45143 GCF_000982955.1 Micromonospora sp. HK10
CGGTTGCCGGCAGCCAACTCCCGGTAGCAGGTCGACGGCCTCCTGGCTGGCGGCCAGCGCCTCGGCACGCCGCCCCGCCTCCGCCAACCGAAGAGCGTGCAAGGTCAGTAGGTAGGCTCGTTGGCTTGACTTGGTCTCCGCTGCCGCGGCAGTCAGGGCGTGGGTGGTCAACGCCACCGCGATCTGGCAGAACTCGATCGAGGGGTATGGCACCCGACGCGCTGTCCGCCGGACCCAGGCGGGGTCGAGTTCGGCCGTGGCAACCAGAGCGGCTACCCGGGGAGCGAGCACTCCGGGGAACTGGAGGCCGACCTGGAGCACGGCCTCGGTCATCACCGGCAGGTCCGCGGTCAGCGCCACGTCGATCATCTCCGCAGCGTCGGACTGGTGGTTGCGCGCGCGGCTCAGCACCGTCAACGCCTGCACCGCCTGGCCGGGAGCCAAACCCTGCAGGATCCTGCTGCGCTCCGCCGGGGTGCTTTCGTGCAGGACCGCGACCGCGAGGTCCTCGGCAAGCAGGTCCGGCTGCAGCGTCCCCGGCCCACCGCCCGTCCTCGCCGCCGGGTACAGACCGTACAACCAGTCCACGTACCCGTTGACCACCTCTGGCAGCGCCCCGCCCAGGCCCGGCACCCGGCGGACCAGATCCACAGCCTGCTCACGGTTGTCCGCGCCCAGCAGCGCCGCCACGGCGACCAGCCGCCGCAGGACAGCGTCGGCGGTCGGCTCACCCGCACCAGCCAGCCCGTCACGGCGAGCCCGGTGCCGCCAGTACCGGGCCTCATGGCCGAGCACCTCAGCCAGCACGTCGTACCGGTCATCACCACGCGGCCCGCCCAACACCGCCAGCAGCGCCTGCGCATGCAACCGCAGCACCGGAACGTCGCCGCTGACCCCACCCGGTGGGACATCACCCGGAGGGCGGCGACGTAGCCGACCGGCGAACGCCACCATCGCCTCAGCCACGATCTGCTGCGGGGGGTAGTCCTCAATCCGAGCCGGCACCTCTATGACGTTCCCCGGCACGGTCAACGCGTCCACCAGATGCGCCTGCGGCGGGTACGCCGCCGACAGGGAAGACCACCACAACCCGGCCGAGCGGGCCAGCAACAACACCCGCACACCACCGGCCCGCTGCGCGACACACAACAGGTGCGCCAACGCCCGCGGCTCACGGGTCTCGGCGTAATCCACCGTCAGCAGCAACCGGCCCGGCCGGTCACCCGCCTCGAGCTGCCCGGCGACCGTCGCCTCCCCGCCGGGCGCCACGGGCCAACACTCCCAGCCCGTCAACCGGCCGGCGAAATGCTGACCCAACCGGGTCTTGCCCACCCCACCCCCACCCACCAGCAGCCGCACCACGCTCGCGTCCGGATCCGCGCACCACCTGTCCAACGCTGCCAGCAGCCACCCACGACCGACGAACCCGACCACCGCCGCCTGCGGCCGCAGCAGCCACACCACCGACTCCGGCAACTCCGCCACCAACGCCCCCGCGACCGCCCGATCCCGCCGCTCACGCCGCTGCCGCGCGACCCGAACCCACTCCAGGACCGATGGCGCGAATGCGCCCACCACCGCCGCCGCTACGCCCGCGACCACTGTCCAGACCGGCTTGTCGTCGGTGACCAATGCCCACCCTGCCGCCGCGGCGACCGCTGCGGGAACCAGCACCGCCCACCAGCCGCGGCGCCCGACCCACCTCAACCCGCCCCGAAGCACACCCGCACGATACTGAAGGTGATCAAACCAACACACAGTCGATCGTCCGGGAATGGCATCCACTCATCGGCAGAAGCATCTGTACCGCTACGGTCGTTGCGGGTCCGTCGGTAACGGAACGTCACGATGGCTGCCCGCTCGTTCCTATGGGTATCGCTGAATCCGCTGGCCGAACTCGAGGGCGGTTGAAGACTCGGACGTGATTCCGCCATCTGCACGACGCGCTGTGCACGTTCAGCTGTACCTGGCTGCAGGCTGATCCGTACGCCGACATTAGGTGACCTTGGCTGGCGAGGCCTCGACGCCGACACCGGCGTGCTCGGCGATCCGGCTGGTGTTGAGTCGGTTCGCGGTTCGCGCCGCAGGGGGCCAGTACCGGCGGACGGTGCGCTCTGACCGGCCGATTCGGGTGGCGATGTCGGCCGGGTGCAGGGATGAGTCGTAGCGGTACCAGTAGGCCACGGCCCCGGCAGTGTCGGACGGAACCCGCGCGCTGTTGCTGTCCTCATCCAGGTTGGTGTCACCTCCGCTGCCCTTACCTGTGTGCGGACCGGCGTCCTCGGCGTCGACCGAGGGAGCCGCCCTGTCCGGCTCGTCCGAGTTCTCGATCGATGTCGAAGGACCGCCGGTGGTGCTGGACCCGCGGGTTCCAGATCGGTCGGCGTCGAAGCGCGGTCGGGCTCTGCCGCGAAACGGTGTCGTGTCCACGGGCGCTGTGGCTACATCGCCGGACCGGACGACGTGAGCGTCATTCTGGTTGGTCGCGTTGGAAGGTGGAGCTCCTTGGGCCTGCTGCGCGCCGACCGGCCCTGATATGGGGGCCTGCGTCGGCGGCCTGCGCGGTTTAGCCGTCGGTGGCGACGCTTCGGCTGGGGTGGCGGGTCGTGGGTTGTTGACTGGGCTGGTGGGCGGGGTGCGGATTCGTGCTGCGATTTCGACCAGGCTGATGCTGGCCACGACGACGAGCCCGTCGACGGAGATGGGCAGGAGGTAGGAGGCTGCGGCGTCGGTTTCGCCGTAGCGGGCCGCGACGCCGACCATGTGCCAGTAGCTCACCCAGGCGGCGATGCCGGAGATGACAGCGGCGGCGATCAGCCGCGCGGCGGCCAGGCCGCGTCGGTCCGCGGGTACGCGGGAGATGAGTTCGACGGTCAGCAGCAGCGCCAGCGGTGGCCAGGCGGCGATGATCTGGCTGATGAGGTTCGGCCGGGCGTGCAGGACGTTCGCCGCGATGGACGCGGCGACGCCGAGGGTGAGCACGGCTCGCACTGCCCACCGCAGCCGGGTCAGACGTCGGATGTCGACTTCTGCTGCATGGGGGGTGCGGGCGGAGGTGTGCCGGGGTAGCGGTGTGGCGGTCATGTGGCGGCTCCGTCACGGGTCCGGGGCGCTGGCCGCAGGTCCGGGCGGCGGGCGGGGCGCTGGACCTGGGCGACCAACTGGTCGGCCAGGGTGATGGTGTCGTCGCTGGGTTCGGCGTCGATCTCGCCGAGGGCGCGGGTCAGGACGCGGCGCAGGCTGCGGATCGCGTCGAGGTGCCCGAGCGCGGCGCGGGCCCGCATCGCCTGCTGGTACAGCTCTTCGGCGTACGGGTTGTGGCCAATCGCGGTGTCGAGGACGGTGAGCTGCTCGGCGGGGTTGTCGGTGAGGGCGTCGGCGAGGGCGAGGTAGGCGTCGAGTGCCTGCTGCCGGACGGCTTCGCGGTAGGGCTCGATCCATTCGTAGTCGGCGCCGTCGGCCAGGTGTCCGCGGTAGGTGTCGACCGCGCGGCGCAGCGCGGCGAGGCGCTCGCCCGGATCGGTGGCCTGGTTGGCGTCGCGAATTGCGGCGCGCATGCGCCACAGGTCCACGTCGACGGTGTCGCGGTTGAGGGCGTACCGCTGGTGGGGGTGGGTGAGGTAGGTGCCGGGTCCTGCGGTGCGGCGCATGGTGGTGCGCAGGTCCGATACGTAGGTGTAGAGCCGGCCGGGTGCCTTGTTGGCTGGGGCGTCTGGCAGCAGGTCGTCGAGGATCGCCTCGGCGGAGGCGTCCCCGTCGTGTACCGCCAGGTAGACGAGCACCTCGAGGGATTTCCTGCGCAGTGTCGGTCCGGGCGGGACGTCGGCGATGGCGGCGGGGCCGAGCACAGTGATCTGAACCCGGCCTGGACCGGTCTGCCGGCTTTTGCCGGTGGTGCCGTCGGTGTCCTCCACGGCGGGCGTCGAGGTGCCGTCGCCGATCCCGTCGTCATCAGATGTGTCCGCCGGGAGTGCGGGGGTGGCGTCGGTGCGCGCGGCTGCCGCCACCGTCCCGACGGCTGGTATGTGTCCACCGTCGGCGTGGCCGGGCGATGCCGTAATGGCGGATTCGGGTCTCGGGCTGGATGCCGACAATTCGGCGCCGTCACCGGAGGCGGGTTGGGGCGGCGGTGGCTCGGCGGCTGGTGACGTCTGCGTGTCGGGTGCGCCTGCCGCCGGTTGGACGGCCTGCGACGGGGTGGCCGGTGCTGGTCGGGTGGGGCGGGCTGCCCCGTCGGATGCGGCGGTGGCAGGTTCGATCGGGGTGGGTGCTTGCGGCTGGCCGGTGTGGGACTCGGCGAGGGTGGCGAGCAGGTCGCTGGTCTCGGCCGGGGTGAGGACGGCCAGGCGGCCGATGTCGGCGGGGTGTGTCCCGTTGCGGAAGCCTTCGCCGTCGACGCGGCTGGTGGTGCCGTCGGCGGCGACCACGATGGTTTCGGGTGGGGCGAGCACGGCGAGTCGACCGACGTCGACGGGTTGGGCGCCTTCGGTGCCGGCGGTGGCGGCGTCGTCCTCGGGCCGAGTGCCGAGCAGCACTCCGTGAATGTCCAGGTGTTGCCCTTGGGCGAGGAGGGCGGTGACGCGGGCATGCTCGTGGCGGTTCGTTACGGCGGTCAGCAGGATGACCGGCGGGAAGGGCTCTTCGTAGGGGTCGACGCGGCGCAGCGCGGTGACGCTGTCGACCTCGTGCTGGTACAGCAGGCGGGTGCGCCGCATAGTTTGGGCTTCCAGGAGGTCCAGAGCCTCGTCCAGGCCGGCGGTGACGGTCAGCCGGGGCGTGTTCGGCAGGGTGGACGCGGCGGCGCCCAGCAGTGTTGCCGCGGTCGTCGACGGGATGACCACCTCGGTAGGGACCTGCGGGTGCTGCGTACCGGCGGAGGCCAGGGCGGCGGTGAGAAGTCCCCGGGCGGCGGCCTCCGCTCCGGGGCCGGTCAGTGCCAGTCCGGCCGGGGGCCACAGCGCCGACAGCGGGTTGTCCGACGTCGGCACCGGCGCGGGTTCGGCACCGCCGTTCCCGCCAACTTCGGCGCTGGCGCAGTGAACGTCGGTATCGCGGTCGTCACTGCCGTCTCCCATGCCTGAGGGTAGGGACTCGTCCGCGATGTCGTGCGTGTCATCGTCGTGATCGCCCTGCTGATGGGCGGGGTCGTACGGGGCGGGGACGTCGACGGCGACGCTGCGCAGGCCGCGCAGGATCTGCCTGACCACCCGGGGCATGGGTGCCAGGTCCGGGTCGTTCAGGCGGGGCGTCGCCGTGGGCTGGCGGGGCGCGTAGCGGCGTCGCCGATGCGCCCAGACCAGCGCGACCGCGGCGGCGATGGCGAGGGCCAGGCCGATGTCGACCCAACTGCCGCTGGGTAACAACACTCCACGTGTCGCTGGGTCGGTAGCGCGGCTGGTGTCCTGCGCCGCCGGGGCCGTCGTGTGCGGGGCGGAGAGGGTCGGCTCGGCAGCCTCGGTGCTGTCCGGGGTCACGGTCGCCGGGGGCAAGGCGGGCGTCGTCGGGCGTGGCGCGGTGGTGGCTGGCGCCGGTCTGGTGAGGGGTGCGTCCAGGGCCGGCGGCGACGCCTGCGTGTCGGGCTGGCGTTCCCGCGGCGGCGGGTGGGCCGGTTTGCGGGGTGTGTGCCGGGTGGGTGGGGTGGCGTCGGCGGGCAGGTCGAGGGTCCAGCCGGGGTAGATGAGGTTCGGGTCGCGCAGGGTGCCGCCGACGCGGGGGAAGTGGGTGCCGCGGTTGAGGGCGTAGATTTCCGGCCACCGGTCGGCGTCGCCGAGGGTGTGGGCGGCGATCCGGCAGAGGCTGTCCCCGCGTTGCACAGTGTAGGTGAGCCCTACGCGAGCCGGCCGCGGATCCACGTGGGTTGAGGCGGCGGCTGGCAGGATGGGTGCGGCGGTGGCCGGTTCAGCGGCGGGGACATCTCCGCTGGTGGTGACGGGAGCGGCGTGGGCGGTGACGCCCGTGGCGGTAGTCACGGCGGTCGCCCCGAGCAGAGCCGCGGTGAGGCTTTGGATCGGGCCGGGAAGGCGAAACTCGGCAGTCCAGCGCAACCGGCGGCCGAGTGCGCGGTAGGCCTGGGCGAGCACGGCGGTGGCCAGCAGCAGCCACAGCCCAGCCGCGGCGGTGACGGTGAGGACCGTGACGAAGCCAGCGCTGATCGGTTGGGCGATCCACTGCCGAGCGGCGCCCGGTGCGGGCAGCGCAGGTGTCCAGGTGCCGCTGGCGGCAAGGACGGCCGGCACCGCGGTGGTGGCCAAGACCACGGTGATGATCGCTGCGCCGCGTGCTGTTCTCGACGTCACCTTGCCTCCCCTGGTGACCCGCGTGGGCAGGCAAGGGCGCTGCCAGTGCGCAGGGCTGGACGACGCCGTCGACGCTATGGCTGTCGTGACGGTGGTGGGCTGTGATGACGGCTGACAGGACCTGACAGGGCCTCACACGACCTCACACACGCAGGTCAGCGCCACCTGTCGGCGTACGGATTCCGGTGCAGCGTCGGGTACGCCAAGTGTGCAGAGGCCCCGGGGGCGCAAAGCATTCGGGACGCTGCGATGGCGGCCGGCCCGACGACCCAGGTCCGCTACTCACGATGAGTAATCGGTGGACGTGGGCTAGCGCCAACGTCGTTCAGTTAGGCGTG
>NZ_KQ058653.1 GCF_000982955.1 Micromonospora sp. HK10
AGGGCGGGGTCACCGCCAGGCCCGTGGCCGACGTCCGGCCCACTGGCGGGCGTCGGTGGCGGTGGCGTGTCGATCAGTGGCGGTGCGCCCGGGCGACCAGGGTGCGGTACGGCAGGTCGATGGTGTCCCGGCCGGCCAGCTCGGGGTGGGTGGCGAGCAGCTCACGCAGTTGCGCATCGACCTCCCGGCGCCGCGCCGGCTCGGCCGTCAGGTAGTGCGACCGGGTCCGCACCATGCCGAGCAGATCATCCGGCGTGAGCGAGGTGACCTGCCCGAACTCGGCCCACTCCGGGCTGGCGAACCGGGGGCCGAAGCCGGTCACGGTGGCGCGCAGGTGGTCGACGGTGTCCCCGATCTCGGCGATCCGGTTCAGCTCGGTCACCCAGCCGACCCGGTCGTCGCGCAGGTTCCAGACCGCCGCGAAGGTGCCCCCGGGCCGCAGCACCCGGGCGATCTCGGGGTGCGCGCGCTCCCGGTCGAACCAGTGGTACGCCTGGCCGACCAGCACCGCGTCCGCGTACCCGTCGGGAAGCGGGACCGACTCGGCGCTGCCGGCCAGTGCCGGCGTGCCCGGCAGCACGGCCGCGAACTGGGCCCGCATGCCCGGATCGGGTTCGACGGCGGTCACCTCGTGGCCGAGCGCGAGCAGCCCGGCGGTGACGATCCCCGTGCCGGCGCCCAGGTCGACGGTGCGGACGGGCGCGGCGAGGCCGTCCACCGCCCAGCGCAGCGCGGCCTCCGGGTAGCGGGGCCGGTAGCGGTCGTAGTCTGCGGCCGCGGCGCCGAACGAGAGGGCCTCGGTGGAGTCGGTCATGGGCGGCAGGTTATCCCGTAACGGCCGGCCGGGGCCTTGAGTACGCTCATGGGCTGACCCGCCGATATCTCCGAAGCCTGAGGAAGCTCCCGTGACCGAGCAGAACGCCCTGCCAGTGGACCCCGCCGACGATCTTCCGGAGCAGATGAAGGTCCGCCGGGAGAAGCGGGACCGGATGCTCGCCGAGGGCGTCGCGCCCTACCCGGTCGGCTATCCGCGGACCAGCACCCTGGCCAGGATCCGCGAGCAGTACGCCGAGCTGCCCACCGACACGGCCACCGGCGACCGGGTCTCGGTGACCGGCCGGGTGATCTTCGTACGCAACACCGGCAAGCTCTGCTTCGCCACTTTGCGCGACGGCGACGGCACCGAGTTGCAGGCGATGCTCTCGCTGGACCGGGTCGGCGCCGAGCGGCTGGACGACTGGAAGCGCCTGGTCGACCTCGGCGACCACGTCGGGGTGACCGGTGAGGTGATCACCAGCCGGCGTGGTGAGCTGTCGGTGCTGGTCGAGCAGTGGGCGGTCACCGCCAAGGCGCTGCGCCCGCTGCCGGTGGCCCACAAGCCGCTCAGCGAGGAGGCCCGGGTCCGCCAGCGGTACGTGGACCTCGTGGTCCGCCCGCAGGCGCGGCAGATGGTGCGGACCCGCGCGGCGGCCGTGCGCAGCCTGCGGGACACCCTGCACGGCCAGGACTTCATCGAGGTGGAGACTCCGATGCTCCAGCTGCTGCACGGTGGTGCGGCGGCCCGCCCATTCGTGACCCACAGCAATGCACTCAACACCGATCTGTATCTGCGAATCGCGCCGGAACTGTTTCTCAAGCGGGCCGTGGTGGGCGGTGTCGACCGGGTCTTCGAGATCAACCGCAACTTCCGTAATGAGGGCATCGACTCCACGCACTCGCCGGAGTTCGCCATGCTCGAGGCCTACCAGGCGTACGGCGACTACAACACGATGGCGGAGCTGACCCGGAATCTGGTGCAGCAGGCGGCACTCGCGGTGGGCGGCTCCACCGTGGTGACCCACGCCGACGGCCGCGAGTTCGATCTGGGTGGCGAGTGGCGGTCGGTGTCGCTCTTCGGTGTCCTTTCCGAAGCGCTCGGTGAGGAGGTCACCGTCCGCACCGAAAGGACCCGCCTGGTCGAGTACGCGGACAAGGTCGGCCTCTCCGTCGACCCGAAGTGGGGCCCGGGCAAGCTGGCCGAGGAACTTTTCGAGGAGCTGGTGGTGCCGTCGTTGCAGGCGCCCACCTTCGTCCGGGACTACCCGGAGGAGACCAGCCCGCTCACCCGAGCGCACCGCGACGAGCCGGGGCTGGCCGAGAAGTGGGACCTCTACGTGCTCGGCTTCGAGCTGGGCACGGCGTACTCCGAGCTGGTCGACCCGGTGGTGCAGCGGGAGCGGCTGGTGGCCCAGGCGCAGCTCGCCGCGCGCGGTGACGACGAGGCCATGCGACTCGACGAGGACTTTCTCCGGGCCATGGAGTACGGAATGCCGCCGGCCGGTGGTATGGGAATGGGAATCGACCGTCTGTTGATGGCGCTGACCGGGCTGGGAATTCGGGAAACGATCCTGTTCCCGTTGGTCCGGCCGGAGTAGCGGCACCCCGTTCCCGGGTTGTTACCGGAACCCATTGACGCGGCAAGCATCGGGCGGGTTATTGTGCTCCTGTATTGCAGGAGCACAACCCTGCTCGAAAGGAATGTGGGACGTGGCCAAGCAGATCATTCACAAGCTGGTCGATGACCTGGACGGCGGGGACGCTGACGAGACCGTCAAGTTCGCGTTGGACGGCGTGCAGTACGAGATCGACCTCTCGGCGTCGAACGCCGAGAAATTGCGCGACGTATTCGCTCAGTACATCGCGCACGGGACCAAGGTCGGGCGCGGCGGCGTGGTCGTGGGCGGCCGGGCCGCGCGCGGCCGGGGCGGTGCCACCGCCGACCGGGAGCAGAACAAGGCGATCCGGGCCTGGGCCAAGAAGGCGGGCAAGGACATCTCCGACCGGGGTCGGATCCCGCAGGAGATCGTCGACGAGTACCACTCGAAGGCCGGCCACTGAGCCGACCACCACGGGCGACACCGACGCCGGTCCGGAGCACCTTCCGGGCCGGCGTCGCCGTTCGTACCCGATCGCGCCCGCCGTCCGGTTCGCGGGCGCCCGGCCAGGTGTGGCTGCCGGGTCGCGCCGGCTGCGCGCGGGCGCTTCCGGCGGGCCGGTGGGATGTCGGCCCGGGCCGGGAAGAAACCGGCGCCCGGGCGAGTTGTCCACAGGCGGTGGAGATTTCGTCCACAGGCTGTGGAGAGACCGCCCGGGCCCGGCCCGGGGGCACCGGACCGCCCGGACGGTGGTTGCCGGCTCCCAGCGAATTTCGCTCTGCGCGTACAGGCAGGGGTACCGGAACACCTCCTGAGCGCGGACGGTTGTCAGATACGACGTGGGAACGGCCCTTTGCGAGGACACACGACCTCAGCGAAGGCGGTCCGCGGCGATAGAGTAAGGAGGCACGGACGTCCGTCCCGGACGTCCGCGCACCGGCCCCGCCAAGATCTTGACCATCAAGGCGCACGGCACGTGAGGAGCACGAGGGCATGTTCGAGCGGTTCACCGACCGAGCGCGACGGGTTGTCGTCCTGGCCCAGGAAGAGGCCCGGATGCTCAACCACAACTACATCGGTACGGAGCACATCCTGCTGGGCCTGATCCACGAGGGTGAGGGTGTCGCGGCAAAGGCCCTGGAGAGCCTCGGCATCTCCCTCGAGGGCGTCCGTCAGCAGGTCGAGGAGATCATCGGCCAGGGCCAGCAGGCGCCGAGCGGGCACATCCCGTTCACGCCACGGGCCAAGAAGGTGCTGGAGCTGTCGCTGCGCGAAGCGCTGCAGCTCGGCCACAACTACATCGGCACGGAGCACATCCTGCTCGGCCTGATCCGCGAGGGTGAGGGCGTCGCCGCCCAGGTCCTGGTCAAGCTCGGCGCCGACCTCAACCGGGTCCGCCAGCAGGTGATCCAGCTGCTCTCCGGCTACCAGGGCAAGGAGCCGGCCGCGGCGGGCGCCGCGCCGGGCGAGGCCGCGCCGTCGACCAGCCTCGTGCTGGACCAGTTCGGCCGCAATCTGACCCAGGCCGCCCGCGAGGGCAAGCTCGACCCGGTCATCGGGCGCGAGAAGGAAATCGAGCGGGTCATGCAGGTGCTCTCCCGCCGTACCAAGAACAACCCGGTCCTGATCGGTGAGCCCGGCGTCGGCAAGACCGCCGTGGTGGAGGGGCTGTCCCAGAAGATCATCAAGGGCGAGGTGCCCGAGACGCTGAAGGACAAGCAGCTCTACACGCTCGACCTCGGTGCGCTGGTCGCCGGCTCCCGCTACCGCGGTGACTTCGAGGAGCGCCTCAAGAAGGTGCTCAAGGAGATCCGCACCCGCGGCGACATCATCCTGTTCATCGACGAGATCCACACCCTGGTGGGTGCGGGTGCCGCCGAGGGCGCGATCGACGCCGCGAGCATCCTCAAGCCGATGCTGGCCCGCGGTGAGCTGCAGACCATCGGCGCCACCACCCTCGACGAATACCGCAAGCACCTGGAGAAGGACGCCGCTCTCGAGCGCCGCTTCCAGCCGATCCAGGTGGGTGAGCCCTCGCTGGCCCACACCATCGAGATCCTCAAGGGCCTGCGGGACCGCTACGAGGCGCACCACCGGGTGAGCATCACCGATGCGGCGCTCGTGGCTGCCGCCACGCTGGCCGACCGGTACATCTCCGACCGCTTCCTGCCGGACAAGGCGATCGACCTGATCGACGAGGCCGGCGCCCGGATGCGGATCCGCCGGATGACCGCGCCGCCGGACCTGCGTGACTTCGACGAGCGGATCGCCCAGGTCCGCCGCGACAAGGAGTCCGCGATCGACGCGCAGGACTTCGAGCGGGCGGCGCAGCTCCGCGACAAGGAGAAGCAGCTGCTCGGCCAGAAGGCCCAGCGGGAGAAGGAGTGGAAGGCCGGTGACCTGGACGTCGTCAGCGAGGTCGACGACGAGCAGATCGCCGAGGTGCTCGGCAACTGGACCGGCATCCCGGTCTACAAGCTGACCGAGGAGGAGACCTCGCGCCTGCTGCGCATGGAGGACGAGCTGCACAAGCGCGTCATCGGCCAGGAGGACGCGGTCAAGGCGGTCTCGAAGGCGATCCGGCGTACCCGGGCCGGCCTGAAGGACCCGAAGCGCCCGTCCGGCTCGTTCATCTTCGCCGGCCCGTCCGGCGTGGGTAAGACCGAGCTCTCGAAGGCCCTCGCCGAGTTCCTGTTCGGCAGCGAGGACGCCCTCATCCAGCTGGACATGTCCGAGTTCCACGACCGCTACACGGTCTCCCGGCTGGTGGGTGCCCCTCCCGGCTACGTCGGCTACGACGAGGGCGGGCAGCTGACCGAGAAGGTGCGGCGTCGGCCGTTCTCGGTGGTCCTCTTCGACGAGATCGAGAAGGCCCACCCGGACGTGTTCAACACGCTCTTGCAGATCCTGGAGGACGGGCGGCTCACCGACGGCCAGGGCCGGATCGTGGACTTCAAGAACACGGTCATCATCCTGACCACCAACCTCGGTACGAGGGACGTCGCCAAGGCGGTGTCGCTGGGCTTCCAGGCCTCTGAGGACTCCGAGTCCAACTACGACCGGATGAAGCAGAAGGTCAACGACGAGCTCAAGCAGCACTTCCGGCCCGAGTTCCTGAACCGGATCGACGACACCATCGTCTTCCACCAGCTGCGCGAGAACGAGATCCTCCAGATCGTGGACATCATGATCGCCCGGATCGAGACGCAGCTGCGGAACAAGGACATGGGCCTGGAGCTGACCGACAACGCCAAGAAGTACCTGGCGAAGAAGGGCTTCGACCCGGTGCTGGGCGCGCGTCCGCTGCGTCGCACGATCCAGCGCGACATCGAGGACAACCTGTCCGAGCGGATCCTCTTCAACGAGCTGACCCCGGGTCAGATCGTGGTGGTGGACTGCGAGGGCGACCCCGACAACATCGACAAGTCCAAGCTCGTCTTCCGGGGCGCCGACCGGCCGGTGGCCGTGCCGGACGCGGTCCCGGCGGACCTCGGCGGCACCGCCGCCACGGGCGCGGACGACGCGGCGTGATCCGGGGCAACTGATCGAGGGCGACGGCCCCGGCCGGCGAGAGCCGACCGGGGCCGTCGCCTTTCCACGCGCCCGGCCGGGTCGCGGCAGGTCGTGCCTTGGCTGTTCCGGCCGGCCCGGGTTGCGGCAAGTTGTGCCTTCGGGCTGTTCCGGCGGCTCCGGTTGCGGCAAGTTGTGCCTTCACCCAGCGGGGAAGGCCCGGATTGCCGCAACCCGCTGCGGCGATCCGGGCGCAGACACCAGAGGTCGCAAGCCGGGTGGGCGGGCCAGGGCGGGTCAGGGGCGAGGGAGCGGGACCCGGGGGCCGTCGCCGGCCAGCCGGAACGACTCCTCGCCGACCGGCTCCACCAGGCCGTCGGTGACCAGCCCGGTCAGGGCGCGGGCCCGCTGCACGTCGTCGTGCCAGACCTGGTCCAGCCGCTGATGCGGCACCGGTCCGGTGGCCTCGCGCAGCACGGCGAGCAGCAGACCGCGTACCTGCCGGTCGGTGCCCGCGTAGCGCTGGGGGCGGCGGGTGGGGCCCGTGGGCGCCGGCCGGCCGGAGGCGCGCCAGGCGCAGATCGACTCGACCGGGCAGACCGCGCAGCGGGGCGCGCGGGCGGTGCAGACCACCGCGCCGAGTTCCATGAACGCCGCGCTGGCCAGCGCCGCGGCGGCCGGGTCGGTGGGCAGCAACTCCTCGGTGGCGACCAGGTCGGCGGGGCGGGTGGTCGGGCCGGCGTCCGGCTCGCCCGCGATCGCCCGGCACACCACCCGGCGTACGTTGGTGTCCACCACCGGGTGCCGCTGCCCGTACGCGAACGCGGCCACCGCGCGGGCCGTGTACGTGCCGACGCCGGGCAGTGCCAGGAGCTGGTCCAGTCGGTCCGGCACCTCGCCACCGTGCCGCTCCACGATCGCCACCGCGCAGTCCCGCAGTCGGAGCGCCCGCCGGGGGTAGCCGAGCCGTCCCCACATCCGGATCGCCTCGGCCGGGGTGTCCTCGGCCAGCGCGGTCGGGGTCGGCCAGCGGGACAGCCACGCCGACCAGGCCGGGAGCACCCGGGCCACCGGCGTCTGCTGGAGCATGACCTCGCTGACCAGGATGGCCCAGGCGCCGACGCCCGGCTCGCGCCACGGCAGGTCGCGGGCGTTCCGCTCGAACCAGCGGCTGACCAGGGTGGCGAACGTGGGTTCAGACATCGCGCCGCCGATGATGTCACGGCCGGCCCGCCGTCGGCCGGGCCGGGTGCTCGTCGCGGGCGGTGTGCGGCGGCCAGGTCTTCCGGCAGGCCGGCGGGCGGTAGGCCGCCGCGGGCGGCTGGGCTCTCCCGGCTGGTCGGCTGGGTTGCGGTCGTGGGCGGCTGGGCTCTCCGGGCTGGTCGGCTGGGTTGCGGGTCGTGGACGGCTGGGCGCTCCCGGCTGGTCGGCTGGGTTGCGGGTCGTGGACGGCTGGGCGCTCCCGGCTGGTCGGCTGGGTTGCGGGTCGCGGGCGGCTGGGCGCTCCCGGCTGGTCGGCCGGGTGGCGATGCTGAGCGGCTGGGGCTGCCCGGGTCTTCCCGCAGGGTGGGCGGGCCGGGGTGGGCCTGCGCGGCCGGCCGGCGCGGCCGGGGCAGAATGTCCGGATGAACGAGCTCGCGATCACCGTCATCGGCCGGGACCGGCCGGGCATCGTGGCCGACGTCGCCGAGGTGCTCGCCCGGTTGGGCGCCAACCTCACCGACTCGACGATGACCCGGCTGCGGGGACACTTCGCGATGACCCTGATCTGCGTGGGCCCGGCCGCCGCCGACGTGGAGGCCGCGCTGGCCCCGCTCGCCGCCGACGGTCAGCTGCTGGCCACGGTACGGGTGGTCACCCCGGACGGGCAGGCGGCGTCGGCCGGCGAGCCGTACGTGCTGGCGGTGCACGGCGCCGACCGGATGGGCATTGTGGCCGCGATGACCCGGGTGCTGGCCGACGCGGGTGGCAACGTCACCGATCTGAGCACCCGGCTGACCGGCTCGCTCTACGTGGTGGTGGCCGAGGTGGAGTTGCCGCCGGGCAGCTCCGACGAGGTGGCTGGCCGGCTCGCTCGTACCGCTGCCGAACTGGGCGTGGGGGTCAGCCTCCGGCCCGCGGACACGGACCTGCTGTGACCGCGCAGGAGTACGTCGGCCTGGGCGGCTGGACGCCCGAGTCGCTGGGCCTGCCCGGCGAGGTACGCGCCGTGGTGTCCGCCCCCGATCCGGTGCTCCGGCGGCCCGGTCCGGCGGTGGATCCGACCTCGGCGGAGGTGGTCCGGCTCGCCGCGGACCTGGTCGCCACCATGCGGATCTCGCCCGGCTGCGTGGGTCTGGCGGCGCCGCAGGTCGGGGTGAGCGCCCAGGTGTTCGCGGTGGACGTGACCGGGCATCCGAAGGCGGTCACCGTGCACGGCACCTTCGTGCTCTGCAACGCCACTGTGGTGGAGGCGACCCGCTGGAAGGCCGGCCGGGAGGGCTGCATGTCGGTGCCGGACCTGACCGGTGACGTGAAGCGGGCCACCCGGCTGGTGGTGGAGGGCGTTCTTCCGGGCACCGGTGACCCGGTCCGGCTGGTGACCGACGGTTTCGAGGCGCGGGCGTTGCAGCACGAGATCGACCACTGCGCCGGGCTGCTCTTCCTCGACCGGGTCGCCAGCGCGCACGCCATCTACCAGCGCAAGGTCTACCTTTGACGGTGCGCCGCCGGGCGACGGCACGCGGTGACGGTCCGTGTCCATTGTGGCCGTGCCGGGCGGTGGGGGCGGTGCCGCTCGGCGCGTCGCGCCCCCGCGTCGCGCGGTACGCGGCTACGGTGAACGCATCATGCGTCTGACGGTCGGCCCCCTGCCTCCCGCCGTGTACTGGCGGCGTCGCGCCGTCGTACTCGGAGCGGGACTGCTCTTCCTGATCGTGGTGCTCTACTCGTGCAGCGGGTCGGAGCGCAAGACCGGCTCGTCCGGCACGGGCGCCTCCACGAGCCCGACCGCCAAGGGCCAGCAGCCGAGCCCGACCGGCTCGGTGCTGACGCCGCAGAGCGGGAACCCGCCCACCGCGACCCCGACGTCGGGTGATTCGGGTGGGAACTCGGGCGGCTCGGAGGGCGGTCAGGGCGGCCCGGCGGGCGGCGGCACCGGGACGGGCGACGGCGGGGCCGGCGCGCCGGTGAACCCGGTGGTCGACGACGGGACCTGCACCGATTCGGAGATCAAGGTGACCGCGGTGGCCCTACCGGCCTCCGCGCAGCGGGGTGCGCTCGTCACACTTCGTCTCAAGATCAAGAACATTTCCGAGCGGACCTGCAGTCGCAACGTCGGCGCCGACCTCCAGGAGTTGTTCATCAAGGCCGGCGCGGACCGGATCTGGTCCTCGGACACCTGCGGCACCGGCACGGGCTCCGACGTGCAGTCGTTCACCCCGAACTTCGAGCGCTCCTACCAGCTGGACTGGAACGGCAAGGAGAGCACGAAGTGCGCGAACGGAGTCGCCAACGGGGCGTACGCGCAGCCCGGCACCTACCACGTCTTCGCGCGGGTGGGCACCAAGCTCAGCGAGCCGGTGCGGCTCACCATCACCAACTGACCGTCGCCGGCGTGGCTCAGACGTAGCGCTCGAGGATGGACGCCTCGGCGAGTCGGGACAGCCCTTCGCGGACCCCGCGCGCCCGCGCGTCGCCGACCCCGTCCACCGCCTGGAGGTCCTCCACCGTCGCGCCGAGCAGCCGCTGGAGGCTGCCGAAGTGCACCACCAGCCGGTCCACCACGGCGGCGGGCAGCCGGGGCACCTTGGCCAGCAGCCGGAAGCCGCGCGGGCTGACCGCCGCGTCCAGGGCGTCCGACGCGGACGGGTAGCCGATCGCCTTGGCGACCGCGACCAGGTCGATCAGCTCGGTGGCGCTGAGCAGGTCCAGCTCCACGAGCGCCTCGTCGAGGGTGCGCGACTTGCGCCCGATCGGGAGGTAGTCCCGGATGACCAGGGTGCGGTCGGCGTCCACGCCGGCCATCAACTCGTCGAGCTGGAGGGCGAGCAGCCGGCCGTCGGTGCCCAGTTCCACCACGTACCCGGCGATCTCGTCGGCGATCCGGCGGACCATTTCCAGCCGCTGCACCACGGCCACCGCGTCCCGCACGGTGACGAGATCCTCGATCTCCAGTGCGGAGAGCGTGCCGGAGACCTCATCCAGCCTCAGCTTGTAGCGCTCGAGGGTGGCCAGCGCCTGGTTGGCCCGGGACAGGATCGCCGCCGAGTCGTCCAGCACGTGCCGCTGGCCGTTGACGTAGAGGCTGATGATCCGCATCGACTGGCTCACCGAGATGACCGGGTAGCCGGTCTGCCGGGCCACCCGCTCGGCGGTGCGGTGCCGGGTGCCGGACTCCTCGGTGGGGATGGACGGGTCGGGCATCAGGTGCACGCCCGCCTGGACGATCCGGGTGCCGTCGCTGGAGAGCACCACGGCGCCGTCCATCTTGCACAGCTCGCGGACCCGGGTCGCGGAGAACTCCACGTCCATCGGAAAGCCGCCGGTGCAGATCGAGTCGACCACCTTGTCGTAGCCGAGGACGATGAGCGCGCCGGTGCGTCCGCGCAGGATCCGCTCCAGGCCGTCGCGCAGGGCGGTGCCCGGCGCCATGAGGGCGAGGTTGGCCCGCAGCGGGTCGCCGCCGGCACCGCCGATGCTGCCGGTGACGCTCACGCTGATCGGACGGGCGGCGGAGCCCACGGCACCGGTGCGGGCATGCGGCGTCGTCGCGGCGGGCTTGGTGGCATCGCGGTCGATCGGCACGGGCACAGTCTACGGACTGCCGTGCGGTGGGTGCTCTCGTGGTTACTGTGATGTGTCACGATGTCCGGCTCCTGCGGTCGTCGACCCCCTGCGCCGGCTGTCCGGAATCGACCCGGACGGTCCCGCCGCACGCTCACCCTGGGTCACTCCACCGACGCGCGGGCGGCGGCCTGGAGCGCCCCGCGCACGTCCGTGACCTCGATCACGCGCATCTGCTCGGGCACCACTCCGCTGCTGCCCGGGCCGCATCCGGGCGGCACCAGGGCCAGCCGGAAACCGAGCCGGGCCGCCTCGGCCAGCCGCCGCGGCACCGCGCCCACCCGGCGCACCTCGCCGGTGAGCCCCACCTCGCCGATCGCCACCAGGTGCGGGGCGATGGCCAGGTTGAGCCCGCCGGACGCGACCGCCAGCGCCACCGCCAGGTCGGCGGCCGGCTCGACCACCCGGATGCCGCCCACGGTGGCCGCGAAGACCTCGCGGTCGTGCAGGGTCAGCCGCTCGGTGCGCCGCTGGAGCACCGCCAGCACCATCGCCAGCCGGGCGCCGTCCAGCCCGGAGACCGTACGCCGGGGCGAACCGGCCACGGTCGCGCCGATCAGCGCCTGCACCTCGGTGACCAGGGCCCGCCGCCCTTCCATCGCCACCGTGACGCAGGTGCCCGGCACGGGCTCCGAGTAGCGGGTGAGGAACAGCCCGGACGGATCGGCCAGGCTGCTGATGCCGCCCTCGTGCATCTCGAAGCAGCCCACCTCGTCGGCCGCGCCGAACCGGTTCTTCACGCCGCGCACCATCCGCAGCGACGAGTGCTTGTCGCCCTCGAAGTGCAGCACCACGTCGACCAGGTGCTCCAGCACCCGGGGGCCGGCGACCTGCCCGTCCTTGGTCACGTGGCCGACCAGCACGGTGGCGATGCCCCGTTCCTTGGCGACCGCGACCAGCGCCGCGGTGACCGCGCGGACCTGGGTGACCCCGCCCGGCACCCCCTCGGTGCCGGTGGTCGAGATGGTCTGCACGGAGTCGAGCACCAGCAGGCCGGGCTTGACCGCGTCGAGGTGGCCGAGCACCGCCGACAGGTCGCTCTCCGCGGCGAGGTAGAGCTGGTCGTGCAGGGTGCCCATCCGCTCGGCGCGCAGCCGCACCTGGCTGACCGACTCCTCCCCGCTGACCACCAGCGACGGGCTGCCGGCGCCGGCCGCCCACTGCTGGGCCACGTCGAGCAGCAGGGTGGACTTGCCCACCCCCGGCTCACCGGCGAGCAGCACCACGGCGCCGGGCACCAGCCCGCCGCCGAGCACCCGGTCGAGCTCGCTCACCCCGGTGGGCCGGGCCCGGGCGGGTGCCGCGCTGATGGTGGCGATCGGCCGGGCCGGCTCGGCCGGCAGCCGGGAGCTGACCACCCGGCCGGAGACCACCGGGCCGCTGACCGTGCACTCGACCACCGAGCCCCACTCGCCGCACTCCGGGCAGCGGCCGACCCACTTGGGTGGCTGGTGGCCGCAGGCGTCGCACTCGTAGGCCGGGCGCGGCTCGCGGGCGGCGCCCCGGCTCCGGCCGGTGGCGGCGGTGGCGCGGGGGGAGGTGGCGCGGGAGGTGCTCACCCCAGGACGCTAACCGGACGGTACGACGAAAGCCCAGCCGGAACGCGGCGACGCCGCCGGCGTGGCGGTGGCCACACCGACGGCGTCGTCGGATGCTCGGGGGTGCGTCAGTCGTGCCCGCCGCCCTCGACCCCGCCCTGCTCGCCGGCCTCCTCGCGCGGGTGGACCACCGGCGAGGCGGGCGCGTTCGGGGTCAGCGGTACGCCGACCGGGGCGGCGGTCTTGATCACCTTGCCGTTGCCGAAATCGAAGGTCAGGCCGACCTGCTGGCCGGTGAGCAGCGCGTCGTTCAGGCCGACGAGCTGGAGGAACTGGTCGCTGTCGCTGTTCAGCTGGACGTAGCCGAAGGCCGGGATCTCGATCCGGGCGGGCCGGCCGGCCGGGGCCGTCTCGCTCGGCGACGCGGAAGGGCTGGCCGAGGGGGACCCGGTCGTGCCGAGCGACTGGCTCGGCGACGCGTTCGGGTCGGTGGCGGTGGGCGACGCGGACGCCGGCTCGGTCGGCGAACCGGTGGGGGTCGCACCCTCGCCGCCGGTGGTCGCGCCGGTGAGCCGCACGTCGCGGGCGCCGTCGGTGCTGACGCTCACCGTCACCGGGGCCTGGCTGTCGTTGTAGATCACGACGTTGAGCGGCGCGTCGGCACCGGCCTGGTAGCCCTTGGTGCCCGGGAACTGCACGTACAGGCCGCGCACCTTGTACAGGTTGTCGGGGGTCTGGACGTTGACGCCCTGCACCGACGGGATCTTGTTGGCGGTCTCGGCCACCTGGCCGGCGCCACACCCGGACAGCAGCAGGCTCGCCGCCGCCGTACCGGCCAGCAGCAGGGCCGCACCCCGGGAACCCCTGATCGAGCGCGTCACGTCGGTCCTCCTCGTCACGATCCCCAGCCGGCGGGACGCCGGACACGGGGTGGCCATACCCGCGCAGACCGCGCTCCAGGGTAGTTGGAGCTGATCGAGGGCCGCACGCCGACCCGGTAATGCCACCCTTCCCGGGTGCCGGTCAGACCACCCGACCGCTCGCCAGCAGCAGGGCCACGTCGATCAGGGCCACCACCAGCACGGACCGGAAGGCGGCCACCGGCCGGCCGCCGGCCCGGGCCGCGCGCCGGCCCGCGTACCAGCCGAGGGCCGGCACCGCGACGGCGGCCGCGACCGCGGACAGCCCGGTCCAGGACGGTGGCCCGGGCGGGCCGACGACGAGGATCACGGTGGCCGCGAGGAGCAGCCCGGCGGCGGCCGCCCGGCTGCCCGCCGGTCCGAGCCGGTGGGGCAGCCCGTGCACCCCCGTGCGGGCGTCGTCGGCCAGGTCGGGCAGCACGTTGGCGAAGTGCGCCCCGGCGCCGAGGCAGGCGGCGGCGGCCACCAGCCAGACCGGCGGGGCGGGGGCACCGGGCAGCGCCAGCACCACGAAGGCCGGCAGGGAGCCGAACGAGACCGCGTACGGCAGCACCGAGACCGGCGTCGACTTCAGCGGTCGGTTGTAGAGCAGCGCCGAGGCGAGACCGAGCAGGACGCACCAGGCCGCCGGCCCGGTGGTGGTGAGCGCGATCAGGCCGGTGGCCACCACTGCCACCGCGACGGCCAGGGCGAGGGCCCGCCGGGACACCGCGCCGGCGGGCACCGGCTTGTCGGTACGCCCCACCGCGGCATCCCGGTCGGCGTCCACCAGGTCGTTGCTCCACCCCGTCGCGAGCTGGCTGGCCAGCACCGTGAGCAGCACCGCGACGATCCCGGCCGGACGGTGCCCGACCGCGGCGGCGAGCAGCCCGGCCACCACGGTGACCGCCGCAGTGGGCTCCGGATGGCTCGCCCTGACCAGCCCTAACACCGACGACGACATAAGGGAAGTCTGGTCGTTACCCGGGAGTCGTGCCACGCTCGGTGGCATGCGAGACGCGGCCCCGGTGTCCACCCCGCCCCGCGTCCTGCCACGCAACGATCCCCGGCAGTACGACGACCTGGTCGGCGAGTGGTGGCGACCGGATGGCGCGTTCGCCATGCTGCACTGGCTGGCCCAGGCCCGCGCCGCGCTGGTGCCCCCGGCGTCCCGGCCGGACGCCCTGCTGGTCGACCTCGGTTGCGGCGCCGGCCTGCTCGCGCCGCACCTGGCCGGCAAGGGCTACCGGCACGTCGGGGTGGATCTGACCCGCTCCGCGCTCGACCTGGCCGCGGCGCACGGCGTCACGGTGGTCCGGGCCGACGCCACGGCGGTCCCGCTCGCCGACGGCTGTGCCGACGTGGTCTCCGCCGGTGAGCTGCTCGAACACGTGCCGGACTGGCGCCGGGTGGTGGCCGAGGCGGGCCGGCTGCTGCGCCCGGGCGGCCTGCTGGTGCTGGACACCCTCAACGACACCCTGCTGGCCCGGCTGGTCGCGGTGGAGATCGGTGAGCGGCTGCCCACCGTGCCACGCGGCATCCACGATCCACGGTTGTTCGTGGACGCCCGCGCGCTGGCGGTCGAGGCCGCCCGGCACGGCGTGACGCTGCGGCTGCGTGGGATCCGGCCGGCGTTCGGCGGCATGCTGGCCTGGCTGCTGCGCCGGCTGCGCGGTGGCGCCGACCGTCCGACCGGGACCTCGCCGCGGATCGTGCCGACCTGGTCGACGGCCGTGCTCTACCAGGGCCGTGGGGTCCGGAACGGGTAGCCGGGGCCGCCCGGGGTATTGGGACGCCGAGAAGGGGGCTACATGACTGTGCACGCGCTGGAGGCGGCCCGCCGGTTGGCGCCGCGACTGGCCGCGCGGGCGGCGCAGCACGACCGGGACGGCTCCTTCCCGGTC
The DNA here is from genome assembly GCF_000982955.1 of Micromonospora sp. HK10. Classification (GTDB taxonomy): domain Bacteria; phylum Actinomycetota; class Actinomycetes; order Mycobacteriales; family Micromonosporaceae; genus Micromonospora. Next base: position 15,090 of record NZ_KQ058653.1, read on the forward strand.
GACGACTTCGCCGACCTGCGGGAGGCCGGGCTGTTCGGCCTCATGGTGCCCCGGGAGCTGGGCGGCCTGGGCGCGACCTTCGCCGAGTACGCCGCCGTCGCCACCGAGCTGGCCCGGGGCAACGGCGCCACCGCCCTGGTGTTCAACATGCACGCCTCGGTGACCGGGGCGCTGGGCGCGGTCACCGAGGAGTTGGCCGAGGCGCTGGGCGTGCCGGCGGAGGCCCTGGAGGCCCGGGACCGCCTGCTCCGCGCCGCCGCCGAAGGCTCCTGGTACGCGGTGGCCATGAGCGAGCGGGGCGCCGGCGCCCGGCTGTCCCAGTTGAGCACGGTCTACGAGCCGGTCGAGGGCGGCTGGCACGTCAAGGGCAGCAAGACGTTCTGCTCGGGCGCGGGGCACCCGGACGGCTACCTGGTGGCCGCGCGCAGCGCCACCGACCAGTCGGTGGTCTCGCAGTTCCTGGTGCCGGGGGGGCAGGGGATCACCGTCGAGCCCACCTGGGACGCGCTCGGCATGCGCGCCACCGCCTCGCACGACCTGCACCTGGACGTCACCGTGCCGGCCGACCGGCTGCTCGGCGGGGTGGAGGGGCTGGCCCTGGTGGTCGCCCAGCTCATGCCGCACTGGCTGGTGGCCAGCTACGCCGCGGTCTACGTCGGCGTGGCCCGGGCGGCCATCGACGCGGCCGCCGAGCATCTGAACGCCCGCAACCTGGCCGGGTTGCCGGCGGTCCGGGCCCGGCTCGGCCGCGCCGACGCGGCGGTGGCGGCGGCCGAGCTGGTGGTGGCCGAGGCGGCCCGCCGGGTGGACGAGGCGCCGGGCGACGCCGAGACCAACCGCTGGGTGTGGCGGGCCAAGCTGCTCGCCGGCACCACCGCCGCCGAGGTGGCCGCGTCCATGCTGGAGGCCGCCGGCACCTCGGCCACCCGCCGGGGCCATCCGCTGGAGCGGCTCTACCGCGATGCCCGCTGCGGCTCGCTGCACCCGGCCACCTCGGACGTCTGCGCCGACTGGCTGGGCATCGCCGCGCTCGGCGGCGACCCTGACCGCGACGGCTCGGCGCCGCGCTGGTGAGCGGGGGGAGCGCGCCGGGCCGCGGGGCCGGTGGCCGGGGCCGGCTGAGCGCGCGACGCGAGCCGGATCCGCGACCGGCGCTCTCCTCCGGCGCGGGCGCTCGTTGGTGACGGTGGGGACACGGGACGAGAGGTGGGGGACATGGCGGTGCCGGTGATCGCGGGTCTGGGCACGGCGCAACCGCCGGCGGCCGGGCAGGAGGAGCTGTGGGCGGGCTTCTTCTCGAAGCACTTCTCCGGGACCACCCGGGCCCTGGCCGAGCGGATCTTCGCCAACTCCGGGGTGTCCCGCCGGCAGGCGGCGGTGAACCCGCTGCTGGAGGACGTCTCGGAGTGGCCCACCGAGCGCCGGATGCGCCGCTACCAGGTCGAGGCGCTGCCGCTCGGCAAGGAGGCGGTGAGCCGGGCGCTGACCGCCGCCGGACTGGACGCGGGCGACGTGGGGCTCTTCGTGGTCTGCTCGTGCACCGGGTACGCCACCCCGGGGCTGGACATCCTGCTCGCCCGGGACCTGGGCATGGCCCCGGACACCCAGCGCATGTTCGTGGGGCACATGGGGTGCTACGCGGCGCTGCCGGGGCTGGGCGCGACGAGCGACTTCGTGACCGCCCGGGGCCGGCCGGCGTTGCTGCTCTGCGCGGAGCTGACCAGCCTGCACATCCAGCCGGCCGGGTCCCGGGTGGACACCCAGCAGATCGTCTCGCACGCGCTCTTCTCGGACGCCGCGGTCGCCGCCGTGGTCGTCCCCGGCGGTCGGGGGTACGCGCTCCGCGAGATCACCTCGGTCACGGACACCTCCACGGCGGACCACATGACCTGGGACGTCACCGACGCCGGCTTCCGGATGGGGCTGTCGCCGAAGGTGCCGCAGGTGCTCTCCCGCCATGTCCGGGCGCTGGTCGACGACCTGCTGACCCGGCATGGTTGCAGCCTCGCCGAGGTGGACGGCTGGGCGGTGCACCCGGGCGGCCCGCGCATCCTCAACGTCGTCGAACGGGAACTGGCGCTGCCGCCGGCGGCGCTGGCCGCGTCCCGGGCCACCCTGGACGAGCACGGCAACTGTTCGTCCCCGACGGTGCTGCTGATCCTGGACCGGCTGCACCGGGCACAGCCGTCGCCGGAGCGGGTCGTGATGCTCGCCTTCGGGCCGGGCCTCACCCTCTACGCGGCGCTGCTGGAGCGCGCCGCCTGACGGGACGGCGACCGCCGCTCCGCGTCGATACGCTCTGCCGATGACCCCTGACGAGCGGACCCGGCGCGCGCTGCTGGCCGGGCTGACGGTGGCGGCGCTGGTCGCCGGTGGGTGGTGGTGGCGGGCCGCGGCGCCGGCCGTCGACCGCGCCGAGCCGGGGCCCACCGGGTCGCCGGCCGCCGTCCTCGAGCCCGGCTTCCGCGTGACGATCGATGACCGGACCGGCCAGGTGCTGCCGGGACCGGATGCCGACCCGGATCAGCGGGTGGTGATCCACCAGGCCCCCGACGGCACGGTGCGTCAGCTGGACGACTCGCAGGTGTTGTGGCGGGAACGGTCCCATCTGCGGCCGGACGCCCCGCCGGTGCGGCGCCAGGCGAGCCCGTCGGACGCGGACCGGGTGGTGCTCACGGTCAACTGCTCCGGCCCCGGCTCGGTGGTCGTCGGGATCTCCGGCGCGCCCGTCGCCGAGCCGGAGCGCACGGTGAGCTGCGCGGGTGTGCCCGAGGTCGTGGTGCTGGAGACGGGGGACAGGCCGCTGCTGGTGCGGTTCGCCGCGCTCCGGGACGAGGTCGACCTCGACGCCCGGCTCGTGGCGGTGTCCTGAGCGGTGCTCAGCCGGCCAGTCCGACCAGGTCGGCGCGGTAGTCCTCGACCGGTCCCAGCTCGGGCAGCACCCGGACCACGGTGCCGTCCCGGTCCACCAGGAGAGCGGCGGCGGTGCCCGGATGGGGGGCCAGGTGCAGATAGGCGCGGAGGCCGCCGGCCGGGTCGGCGAGCGGTCGTACGCCGGGCGCCGGTGCGGCCCCGGCGCTGCGTCCCTCGGTGACCGTGATCACGGTGACGTCCCGTGGCGCGGTCGCCGCGGCGGTGCCCACCTGCTGCGGGCAGGCGCAGGCGTCGACCAGGATGATCATGGCGGGCAGCAGGCCGCGCAGCGGCACCGGGGAGTTGCCGGCGTCGACCAGGTCCAGCGCGGGCACCGGCCCGACCGGGCCGGGGGTGGCGCTCGGGAAGGGGACGACGGTGGGGCTGCCGCCGGAGCGGGTGGAGCGGGGCCAGGTCACGGCGGCCAACCCGCTCAGGGTCACCAGGACCGAGATCAGCAGGGCCACCAGCGGCAGTCGCAGCGGGCGGACCGGCGGTCGCGGGGCGCCGTGGCGCCCGCCCGGGTTCCGGCGCTCGCGGCGCAGCTCGCGGCGGATCTGGCGGGCCTCCTCGGCGAGCGCCGAGGGGTCGTCGGGAACGACCACCCGACCCCACTCCGGTGGCAGGTCGGGCAGCCCGTCGGGTGGCCCGTGACCTTCAGCGTCAGGCATGCCCATCGGACCCCCAGGAGCCGTCTCCGTGAGCGGACGTCGCGCCCGCCTCAAGCGTCCCGCACCGGCGCTCGTACCGCCACACCTGGGCGCACGTCGGATTCCAGGGCTACCATGGAAGGAGCGCATCGCCCTAGATATCAACGCTCCGATCACTCGTACCGGGTTGTCATCCGATCGTCACGGAGCGTGTTCAAACCATCGGTTTGACCGCCTGTCAAGCTGAAGAAATACCTCTCACAGGGCCCCTGAGCTGCGCCAACGGTCAGGACAGCGGTGAGACATCGGTGCCTGACCGTGTTACCCTAGACACAGCGAAAGGGGTTTCGAACCTATGGTTTTCAGTGTCGGCGAGACCGTTGTTTACCCCCACCACGGGGCCGCACTCATCGAGGCAATCGAGACTCGGGTCATCAAGGGCGAGCCCAAGCAGTACCTCGTCCTGAGGGTCGCGCAGGGTGACCTGACGGTCCGGGTGCCCGCCGAGAACGCCGAGATCGTGGGTGTGCGAGAGGTGGTCGGCGAAGAGGGCCTGGGCAAGGTCTTCGACGTGCTCCGTGCACCGCACACCGAGGAGCCGACCAACTGGTCGCGGCGTTACAAGGCGAATCTGGAGAAGCTGGCCTCCGGCAACCCGCTGAAGGTCGCCGAGGTCGTCCGCGACCTGTGGCGCCGGGAGCGGGAGCGGGGCCTGTCCGCGGGTGAGAAGCGCATGCTCGCCAAGGCCCGCGACATTCTCGTCGGCGAGGTCGCGCTGGCCGAGAAGAGCACCAAGGACGAGGCGGAGACGCTGCTCGACAAGGTGCTGACCGAGGCCTGAGTTCCACCGCATCGTCGTACCCGACCCGTAGCAAAGAAATCCGAGGACCGCGACGTGACCGCGCAGCTCAACCCGCGCGGTGACGTCGCGGTCCTTGTTCCTGCGGCCGGTGCCGGGGTACGCCTCGGCCCCGGCGCTCCGAAGGCGCTCCGGCCGCTCGCCGGCGAGCCACTGCTGGTGCACGCGGTACGCCGGGTCGCGGTGGCCGCCTCGGTGCACACCATCGTGGTGGCCGCCCCGGCGGCCGACGTCGAGGCGGTGCGGGCGCTGCTCGCGCCGGTGGCCCCGGTGACCGTGGTCCCCGGCGGCGCCGAACGGCAGGCGTCGGTGGCCGCCGCGCTGGCCGCCGTCCCGGCCGGGCCGGAGATCGTCCTGGTGCACGACGCCGCCCGGGCGCTCACCCCGCCCGCACTCGTCGAGTCGGTGGCCGCGGCGGTCCGCGCCGGTCACGACGCGGTGATCCCGGCCCTGCCGGTGGTCGACACGATCAAGGAGGTCGACACCGGCGAGCGGGTCCTCGGCACGGTCGACCGGTCCGCTCTCCGCGCGGTACAGACCCCGCAGGGCTTCCGGCGGTCGGTGCTGGCCGCCGCGCACGAGGCGGCCGGTGACCCGCTGACCGACGACGCCGGCCTGGTCGAGAAGCAGGGCGTACCGGTGTTCTGCGTACCCGGGTCGGAGCTGGCCCTCAAGATCACCCGGCCGTTCGACCTGGCGCTGGCCGAGTACCTGCTGGCGGCCGGGGCCTGACGCGTACCCTCGGCTCATGATCGTCCCTCGGGTGGCCATCGGCACCGACGTGCACGCCTTCGCGCCCGGCCGGCCCTGCTGGGTCGCCGGCCTGCACTGGCCGGGCCAGGACGGCCTGGCCGGCCACTCCGACGCCGACGTGGTGGCGCACGCCGCCTGCAACGCGCTGCTCGCCGCGGCCGACCTCGGCGACCTGGGCGCGAACTTCGGCGTGGACCAGCCCGAGTGGGCCGGCGCCTCGGGAGTCGCGCTGCTCACCGAGAGCGCCCGGCGGGTCCGGGCCGCCGGCTTCCGGATCGGCAACGTGTCGGTGCAGGTGATCGGCAACCGCCCCAAGATCGGCCCACGCCGGGCGGAGGCGCAGCGGGTGCTCTCCGCCGCGGTCGGCGCCCCGGTGGCGGTCTCCGCCGCCACCACCGACGGGCTCGGCTTCCCCGGGCGCGGCGAGGGGCTGACCGGGATCGCGGTGGCCCTGGTGTACGAGGGCCCGGCCGACTGAGCCGGGCGGTCGTCCGTCGGGGCCCGGCCGGCCCGGACGGCCCAGGCTTCGGCGCACCGGGCCGGACGGCCCAGGCTTCGGCGCACCGGCCCGGATGGCCCCGGCCCGGATGGCCCCGGCCCCGGCGCACCGGGCAGCCGCCCCGCGCACCGGGCCGGCGGCCCCGGCCCGGATTCACCGGCTCAGTCGACGTCGGTGCAGACGTTGTGGGTCGTGCCGTGCAGCATCGTGATGGTCTTCGCGAGGCTCGGGTCGAACCGCACCACGAACTGGCCGTCGACGATCCACAGTCCCTTCGGCAGCGAGCCCCCGTTCTCCCGGAAGCCGAGCAGCACCGGACCGGTCACGTACCAGGTCATCGACCCGTCGGTGCCGTAGACGACCAGGGAGGTGCCGCTCGCGTCCGCGGTGGAGGTGGCGCCGGTCTCCAGATTGGTCACCCGGTCGATCAGGGCACCGGTGTACAACTCCCGCTTCGGCGAGCCGTCCGGATAGGTCGCCAGGGTCAGCTTCCGTACCTCGTCGACGATCGGCTCGACCCGCACCGCGAATTCGCACCGGGCCCCGGCGGGCAGTTCGAACGCCTCCTGCGGGGCCGGCTCCCAGGCGCCCGGGGCGCTGTCGACGGTCGCGGCGGACGCCGTACCCGGCAGGGCCGCGCCGATCAGCGCGACCGCCGAGGCCAGCGCAAGCTTCATCCTGATTCGCATGATCACTCCATCCGTACGGGGTCAGGGCCGGACCAGGATGCGCGGCCCGGCTCACCACGGGGTCACCACCGCGGGGCGGGTGCAGCGGTGCCGTACCCGGCCGGACAGGCCGCCGGGCACCGGTCACCCACCAACCGCTCACCGGCGCCTGACAACCCGCCCGACCGCCCAGCCGGTCCTTTCCATATGGACTTCCGACTACTTGGCCCCTTCGAGGCACGCCACGAGGGACGACCGGTCGAGGTGGGCAGCCGGCGGCAGGAGCGCTGCCTGCTCGGGGTGCTGCTGCTCGACGCGGGACGGGTGGTGGACACCGAACGCCTCATCGACCTGCTCTGGTCCGACCGGCCGCCGGCTTCGGCCCGGGGCACCGTGCAGACGTACATCGGCCGGCTGCGCGGGTCGCTGTCGCCGTACGGGGTGCGGATCAGCACCCGGGGCGAGGGGTACCTCGTGGAGGGGGACGGCCACCGCGTCGACGTCGACGAGTTCGGTGAGCTGGTCCGCCGGGCCGGGGCGGTCGCCGACCCCGCCGAGCGGGTGCGGCTGCTCGACCGGGGGCTGGCGCTCTGGCGTGGGCCGCTGCTGGCCGACGCGGCCGACGCCGAGCTGCGGGATCGGCTGCACGGCGCCGTCGAGGAGCTGCGGTTGGTCGCCGTCGAGCTGCGCGCCGAGGCGCGGCTCGCGCTCGGCCAGCACGCCCAGGCGATCACCGAGCTGATGCCGTTGGCGGACGCGTACCCGACCCGGGAGCAGCTGGTCGGCGTGCTGATGACCGCGCTGTACCAGGGTGCCCGGCAGGCCGACGCGCTGCGCCTCTACCGGACGACCCGGCGGGTGCTCGTGGACGAGTTGGGCATCGAACCGGGGCCGCGGCTGCGCGAGGTGCACCGCCGGATCCTGCGCGGCGACCACCGGCTGGACCGCCCCGGACGGCCGGTGTACGAGGTGCGGGTGCGCGACGAGAGCCTGCCGTGGAGCGTCGGGGGTCATCCGGCGTTGGACTTCTGCAACACCTTCGCCGGCTGGGGGCAGGAGCCGCCGCTGCCCGGCTCGGAATGGCTGCGCGGCTACCGCACCCTGGCGGTCTGGGCCGGGCACGCCGGTCTCCTCGACGACGTCTCGGTGAGCCGGCTGGCACTGCTGGCCCGGCGGGACCCCGGCCGGGCCGAGGAGGTGCTCGCCGAGGCCCGCCGGCTGCGGACCGCGCTGCACGACTGCCTCGTCGATCCGGACGACCGCCCGGCCTTCGACGTGGTCGCGCGGTCCGCGGAGGCCGCCGCCAAGGTGCTGGTGTTCCGGCGCGAGACCGACGGCCGGGGGCACTGGTGGCCGGACCTCACCGCCGGGCTCCGGACGCCCCTGCACGCCGTCGCGTGGTCCGCCGCCCAACTGCTCGCCGACCCGCGCCGGCTCGCCCTCCGGGTCTGCGCCGACGAGCGGTGCGGTTGGCTCTTCCTGGACGAGAGCGGGCTGCGTCGCTGGTGCAGCCTGGGCACCTGCGGCAACTCAGCGGCCGGGTCCGTCTGCCACAGCGCCTGAACCGGCCGGCGGTGCCGCCCGGCGCGGGCGGGGACGGGCGGCTACGCTCGCCGGGATGTCGAGTGACGCCGCCCCCGACCAGTCCGCCGCCGACGGCTACCTCCAGCGCGCCCGGCTCCTCGCCGAGCTGGGCCGGTACGACGAGGCGATCGGTGAGCTCAGCCTCCTGATCGCCGCCGCGCCGGGCCACGCCGACGCGCTGACCATGCTGGCCCGGATGCACCTCGCCGGCGACCGGGCGGCCGAGGCGCTGGACGCCGCCGAGGCGGCCCTGGCGGTCGCGCCGGACGCCGTACCCGCGCTGGTGGCGCGGGGGTTCGCGCTGGCCGACCTGGAACGGTGGAAGGAGGCCGCGGCCACCGCCGACCAGATCCTGACGCTCGGCCCGACCGACCCGTACGCCCAGCGCAGCGCCGCCGCGATCCTGTCCGGCGCGCGCAACGGCCAGCCGGCGCTGGACGCCGCCTGGCGGGGGGTCGAGCTGGTGCCGGAGGAGCCGCAGGCGCACCTGGTGCTCGGCCTGGTGGCCTCCCGGCTGGGACTGTTCGACCTGGCCGAGCGGGCCTACCGGGAGGCGCTGCGGCTGGACCCGCAGCTGGCCGAGGCGCGCCACGACCTGGGGGTGATCCGGCTGGACCAGCGGCGCTACGCCGAGGCCCTGGAGCACCTGACCGAGGCGGCCGCCATGGACCCGGCGCGCGGCGACGCCGGCCGGACGATCGGCGACGGACTGCGCCGGGTGGTGCTCCACGCGGCCGGCTGGTCGCTGGTGGTCACGGTGCTGGTCGCCTTCCTGGCCCCGGCCGCGCCCGGACTGTCCCGGATCCTCGCCGGGGTGGCCGCGCTCGGCGGGGCGCTGGTCGGTTGGCGGTCCGCGGCCCGGCTGCCGGACCTGCTCGGGACGGTCCTGCCGGGGCTGGTCCGGTCCGACCGGAGCCTGGCCGTGGCGCTGTACGCGACGGCCGCCGCCCCGGTGTTCCTGGTCCTCTACGCGCTGGTCGGCGGCCCGTGGCCGCTGGTGTTGTCGGTGAGCGCGGCGATGCTGGCGTCGTTCGCGGTGTTGGCCCGGCGCTGACCGCTGCCCTCGCGGGCCGGCGCTGATCTCGGCCTACGGCGGGCCGGCGCGACGGGGGTTATTCCCGGTCTGCGAGGTGAGCCTGGCTACGTGTGGGTGGGGGCGGCGCGGGGGTAGGAATGGTCGAAGCGTTGGCTTGTCCCCGGGCGCCCGCCGGTGCGGCGGTGGCGCCGCGAGCCACGCCATGATCCCGTACGTCTGCAGGAAGCGGAGAACTGTGCTCACCGTCAACGCCTACGCGGCGACGTCCGCGACCGGACCACTCACCCCGACCACGATCGAGCGGCGCGACCTCGGGCCACACGACGTGCTCATCGACATCAAGTTCTCCGGCATCTGCCATTCCGACATCCACACCGCGCGCAGCGAGTGGGGTGCCACCCGCTACCCGATCGTGGTCGGCCACGAGATCGCGGGCGTGGTCCGGGAGGTGGGCGCCGAGGTGACGAAGTTCGCCGCCGGCGACCGGGTCGGCGTCGGCTGCATGGTCGACTCCTGCCGGGAGTGCGCCAACTGCCGCAAGGGCCTGGAGCAGTACTGCCTCAACGGCAACGTCGGCACGTACGGGGCGGTGGACCGGGACGGCCGGCCGACCCAGGGCGGCTACGCCCAGGCCATCGTGGTCACCGAGGACTTCGTGCTGCGGATCCCGGACGGTCTCGCGCTGGACGTGGCGGCGCCGCTGCTCTGCGCGGGCATCACCACGTACTCGCCGCTGCGGCACTGGGGCGTGGGCCCGGGTAGCCGGGTGGCGGTCATCGGCCTCGGCGGGCTCGGCCACATGGCCGTCAAGCTGGCGCACGCCATGGGCGCCGAGGTGACCGTGCTGTCCCAGTCGCTGAAGAAGCAGGAGGACGGGCTGCGGCTCGGCGCCGACCACTACTACGCCACCGGGGACGAGGAGACCTTCGCCGCCTTGGCGGGTTCCTTCGACGTCATCCTGAACACGGTCAGCGCGAAGATCGACCTGGACGCGTACCTGGGGCTGCTCGCGGTGGACGGGACGCTGGTCAACGTCGGTGCGCCGGAGGAGCCGCTGTCGGTGCGGGCGTTCTCGCTCATCCCGGCCCGGCGGTCGTTCGCCGGCTCGATGATCGGCGGCATCGCCGAGACGCAGGAGATGCTCGACTTCTGTGCCGAGCACGGGCTCGGCGCCGAGATCGAGGTCATCCGGGCCGAGCAGATCAACGAGGCGTACGAGCGGGTGCTCGCCTCGGACGTGCGCTACCGCTTCGTCATCGACGCCTCGACGTTCTGACCGCCGCCGGCGGGTTCCGGAGCCGGGAAAGGGGCCGCGTCCGACCGGACGCGGCCCCTTCCCGTGGGTACGTCAGCCGCGGCGCGCCCAGGTCCAGGCATACCCGTCGTCCTCGCAGGCGGTGGCGGCGTCGCAGAGGTCCAGCGGGCGGAAGGTGTCCACCATGACCGCCAGCTCGTCGAAGAAGTCCACCCCGATCGACCGCTCCGCCGCCCCGGGCTGGGGGCCGTGGGTGAAGCCGGAGGGGTGCAGCGAGATCGAGCCCTGTTCGATGCCGGAGCCGCGCCGGGCCTCGTAGTTGCCGCCGGTGTAGAAGAGCATCTCGTCGGAGTCGACGTTGTGGTGGTTGTACGGCACCGGGATGGCGTCCGGGTGGTAGTCCACCTTGCGCGGCACGAACGAGCAGATGACGAAGTTCGGGCCCTGGAAGGTCTGGTGCACCGGCGGCGGCTGGTGGATCCGGCCGGTGATCGGCTCGAAGTCGTGGATGGAGAACGCCCACGGGTAGAGGTGGCCGTCCCAGCCAACCACGTCGAACGGGTGGTTCGCGTACCTGTAGCGGGTCCACCCGCGGCGGTGCCGGACCAGCACCTCGACGTCCTCGCCGTCGACCAGCAGCGGCTCGTCCGGCCCGCGGACGTCGCGCTCGCAGTACGGCGAGTGCTCCAGGAACTGCCCGCGTACGGAGAGGTAGCGCTTGGGCGGCCCGACGTGCCCGGCGGCCTCGATGGCGAGCAGCCGGGTCGGCTGGTCGCCGGTGGGCACCAGGCGGTGGATGGTCGAGGTCGGGATGATGACGTAGTCGCCGGCCACCGCCTCCAGCACCCCGAACGGTGACTCGACCCGCAGCGAGCCGGACTCGAGGTAGAGGCAGTGGTCGCCGGTGGCGTCCCGGAACAGCGGGGAGGGCCGGTCGGCCAGCACGTAGGCGATCCGGACGTCGTCGTTGGCGAGCAGGTACTGCCGGCCGAGCACCGGGTCGGCGCCGGCCGCGTCGAGCTTGTGGGTGCGCAGGTGGCGCGGCTTCAACGGCAGGTTGGGCGCCCGGGTGAGCGCGGGCGGGGTGAACTCCTCGGCGGCCACGATCGCGGTCGGCGCGTGCCGGTGGTAGAGCAGCGACGAGTCGGAGGAGAAGCCCTCCTGACCGACCAGCTCTTCCGCATAGAGGCGACCGTCGGGCTGGCGGAACTGGGTGTGCCGCTTGCGGGGCACCTCGCCGATGCTGCGGTAGTACGGCATCTCGCCTCCCGATATGTCCCGTTCTCCGGCCAGTGACGTCCGATAATCGGACGCGGTTGTCCGTTCCTTGTAGCGTCCCGTAGATTCTTGTCTCGTGTCAACGCAGGTGCCCCGCCTCCTCGCCGGCCTGGTCGACGACGCGGCGGTCTTCCCGCCCGGCAGCGCCGCGCCACCGGACGCGGTGGCCGACCACCGCCGGCACCGCGCCGCCTGGTACGCCGACCTGGTCGGCCCGCTGCTGCTGCCCGCCTCGTTGATCGAGGCCGGCGAGCTGAGCGGCCTGGTCGACCCCGCTGAGGCATTCGTGATCGGCCTGATCGGCGACACCGGCGTGGCGCGGCTGCCCGTCGCGCTGTCCTTCCTGGCCCCCGACGGGGTGACCGCCCGGCAGGTCGAGGCGCCCGTCGCCAAGCGGGGCGAGGACCCGCAGCCCGGCCTCGCCGAGCTGATCAAGCTCGCCGAGCAGCGGGGCGGCACCGCCGTCTACGCCGAGATTCCGCTGACCTTCGGGCTGATGGGCGCGCTGGACACGATCGCCGACGCGCGGGCCGGCGGGCTGCCCGTCGCCGCCAAGTTCCGCACCGGCGGGCTGGCCGCCGAGCTGTTCCCGACCCCGGTCGAGCTGGCCGCGGTGATCTGCGCCTGCCGGGACCGGGAACTGCCGTTCAAACTGACCGCCGGGCTGCACCACGCGATCCGCCACCGCGACCCGGAGACCGGCTTCACCCACCACGGTTTCGTCAACGTGCTGGCCGCAACGCTGGCCGCCGCCGGGGGCGCGGAGGTGGACGAGGTCGCCGAGCTGCTCGCCGCCACCGACGCGGTGCGGGTGGTCGAGCGGGTCCGGGCGCACCGCGACGACGAGCGCCCGCTCTGGGTCGGGTACGGCTCGTGCAGCATCTCCGAACCACTGACCGATCTGATCCGGCTGGGGCTGGTGAACGGGGGCTACGAGGAATGACCGTGCGAAACAGCTGGGTGACCGGTGCGGACGGCTCACCGTACGGGGTGACCAACCTGCCGTACGGGGTGTTCCGGCACGGCGACCGCGAGCCGCGGATCGGCGTACGCATCGGCGACTTCGTGCTGGACCTGGCCGGCGCGGAGGCGGCCGGCCTGGTGCTGGCCGGCGGCGCGCTGGGCCGGCCCAGCCTCAACGACTTCATGGCGCTCGGCCGTCCCCAGTGGACCGCCGTCCGGCAGCGGCTCACCGAGCTGCTCACCGACCCGGCGCACCGGGCGGCGGTGGAGCCGTTGCTGATCCCGCTGCGCGCGGTGGAGCTGCTGCTGCCGATCGAGGTGGCCGACTACGTCGACTTCTACTCCTCCGAGCACCACGCCTCGAACGTCGGGCAGATCTTCCGTCCCGGTCAGGCGGCGCTGCTGCCGAACTGGAAGCACGTGCCGATCGGCTACCACGGTCGCGCCGGCACGGTGGTGGTCTCCGGCACTCCGGTGGTCCGCCCCAGCGGCCAGCGGGCCACCCCCCAGGGCCCGGTCACCGGGGCCTCGGTCCGGCTGGACATCGAGGCCGAGGTGGGTTTCGTGGTCGGGGTACCGAGCCGGCTCGGTGACCGCGTACCGGTCGCCGACTTCGCCGACCACGTCTTCGGGGTGGTGCTGGTCAACGACTGGTCCGCCCGGGACATCCAGGCCTGGGAGTACCAGCCGCTCGGGCCGTTCCTCGGCAAGTCCTTCACCACCAGCGTGTCGGCCTGGGTCACCCCGCTGGAGGCGCTCGCCGACGCCTTCGTGCCCGCCCCCGACCAGGACCCGCCGGTCCAGGACTACCTGCGCGACCTCCCGCACCTCGGGCTCGACCTGTCCCTCGCGGTGGAGTGGAACGGCGAGCGGGTCGCCGAGCCGCCCTTCGCCACCATGTACTGGACGCCGGCCCAGCAGCTCGCCCACCTCACCGTCAACGGCGCGTCGCTGCGCACCGGCGACCTGTACGCCTCCGGCACCGTCTCTGGCCCCGAGCGCGGCCAGGTCGGCTCGTTCCTGGAGCTGACCTGGGGCGGCAACGAGCCGGTCACGTTCGCCGATGGCACCACCCGGACCTTCCTGGAGGACGGCGACACCGTCACCATCACCGCCACCGCCCCCGGCCCGGACGGCACCACGATCGCCCTCGGCGAGGTGACCGGGGCCATCCTGCCGGCCCGCTGAGTCGCCCTTCCGTCCACCCGCTTCCCGGTCGCACCCGCTGTGCGACCAGCGGCCGTGCCTTCCCCGTTGATCGACGCGGATTCCGCACGTCCGGGGCACCGCGCCCCGGGCGTGCCCGAGCGGAACGAGGAGGGAACGAGGATGACCGAGCTGACCGGCGCCGTCTGGCGCACCAGCAGCCGCTCCAACGACCAGGGCCTCTGCGTCGAGGTGGCCACCAACGTGGTGGCCGCGCACGGCGTGGTGGGGGTACGCGACTCGAAGGACCAGGCCGGTCCCGCGCTCGCGGTGAGCCCACCGGGCTGGACCGCGTTCGTCGCCGCGATCCGGGCCGGCGCCTTCGACCGCTGACCTCCGGCTCCGTACACCCCGGTGCCCCGCGCGGGGCACCGGCGGTGGAATTGTCACCGCAACGCGCCCCGTTTCCCGTTCACGCCCCGTACCGTGGACGACACGGGAGGTGCCATGTCGACGGTGACGGTCAGCGAGTTCATCGAAGCCCAGGACGTCGACGTGTGGCGGCTGCTCACCGACCTGCCGGCGCGGGCCGGCTGGCTCTCCGCCGTGGGTGCGGTCGAGGTGCTCACCCCGGGGGAGTTCGGCCCGGGCACCGTCTGGTGCGAGACCCGGGTGCGGCCCGACGGCGCGGCCGAGCCGGAGGAGTTCCTGGTGGTCGAGGCGGTCGCCCCGACCCGGCTGGTGCTCACCTCGCGGGGCGCCGGGGCGGACTACCGGATCACCTGGACGCTGCGGACCGTCGAGCGGCGTCGGCGCGGCTGCACCGAGGTCACCGTCGAGCAGGAGGCGGCCCCGACCGCCCCGTACGGTCGGGTGCTCGCCCTGATCCTCGGCGGCCTGGCCGCCCGGGCGGTCGAGGGCGCCCTCCGGCGTGATCTCGCCGACCTGGCCCGGGCCGTGCGCCCGCACCGGTCCGCCGAGGCCGCCTGAGCGACCCGATCACCCACCGCGTCGCCCCGCCCGGCGCCGCGTCGGCGACCCGGCACCTGTCCAGCGCGTCCGGCGCTGCGCGGGGAGCCGGGGTCCCGGCTGGGTAGGGTGCCGGGCGGAGGTGCGGCATGGGGAAGGCCCGGGGACGGCGGAGCGTGGTGGCGCTCGTGGCGGTGCTCGCCGTCGCGGCGGCCGCCGTCGTGGTCCACCGGGTGCTGGCCCCTGCCGAGGTGAGCACCGTGGCCCGGGCGGCCTATCCGCCGGCGGTCACCCCGCCGGCCGGCGTGGTGGGCCGGCTGCCGGTGGCGCCGCTGGTCGTCGACGGCCGGCTCCGCGTCTACGCCAGCGCCCGCCAGGTGTACGCCGACCAGCCGGCGAGCGCCCGGCACCGGGTCACCCCGTTCTGGTCGTACCGGCGCTGGCCGGCTCGGCTCGACGGGGTGCTGGCCGACGGCACGACGGTGGTCAGCCGCTGGTCCGACGGGCGGCTCGTGGCGCTGGACGCGCGTACCGGCCGGGTGGCCTGGCGGGCGGACGGGCCGGCGCCGGGGTCGGTGCCGGCGCCCCGACGCACCTACGCCGCCACGGTCTGGGATCCGGCCGGGCTGCACGTCGCCCGGGGTTCCGGCGGCCGGGCGGTGCTGGTGGCGGCCGGTCCCGGCGGGATCGCCGGGTACGCGCTGGGCGACGGCCGCCGGCTCTGGCGGGTCGACCTGCCGCGGGGCTGCCGCACCGACGTGGGCACCACGGCCGGCGGTGACCTGGTCGGGGTGGACGGCTGCGCCGGGCCGGCGACGGTCGAGTTCCGGGACGCGGTGACCGGGGCGGTCCGCACCCGTTGGCGGCCACCGGAAAGCTCCGGCGCGCTGGCGGTCACGCCGGTCGGCTGCCACGCCGGGCACTCGGGCTGCCGGGGGCTGCGTACCGGAGGTCCCGGTGACGGCACCGGCCGGGGCTGGCTGGTCGGCCCGGGCGGGCCGGTGGCCGCGCCCGCGCTGGACGGCGCGGACACCGAGTTGGACGGCGAGTGGGTGGTCGGCACGTCGGGTGGGGTGACCGGCCGGTCGGCGCGGAGCGGGGCGCCGCGGTGGCGACGGGCCGACCTGGGCGCGGCACGCATCCTGGCGGTCGAGCCCGGGCGGGTGCACCTGCTGACCGAGGGGCGTGACCTGGTGACGATCGATCCGGCCACCGGCGCGGAACGGTCCCGGTTCCTGCTGAACGTCGGTCGGGACGGGCTGGGCTGGGTGCCCGGCCGGGCGTACGCCGCGGGCGGCTACCTCGCGGTGGAGCGGCTGCGCGAGCGGGCCGGCCCCGGCGATGACGACCAGGGGTATTTCCTCACCGCCGAGTCGGTGCTGCTGGCCGCGACATGAGCGGGTCACCCGTTCGACAAAAACGGACAAAAGGTACTATAGTTCGCCTGTGTGTCCGCTTGCCGCTTCACGGCCGGGTGAGGGCCCCGGGGCCGGTCCGTTATGGGGTTGACGGACCGGCCCCGGCTCGCCCCGCTCAGGCCAGGGCCGCCTCGGCGGCGGCCAGGAAGGCGTCGTTCTCGGCCGGGGTGCCGATGGTGACCCGGACGCCGTCGCCCGGGAACGGCCGGACGATCACCCCACGGGCCTCGCACGCCCGGCCGAAGTCCACCGACCGGTCACCCAGCGGCAGCCAGACGAAGTTGGCCTGGCTGGCCGGCACGTCCGGGACGAACTTGCCGACCGCCTCGGTGACCCGGTCCCGCTCGGCGACGACCAGCGCGCAGCGGCGCTCGACCTCGTCGGCCTGGGCCAGCGCGGCGAGCGCGCCGGCCTGGGCCGCCATGCTGGTGGAGAAGGGCGTGACCACCTTGCGCACGGCGGCGGCCACCGCCGGCGCGGCCACCAGCCAGCCGATCCGCAGGCCGGCCAGGCCCCAGGCCTTGGACAGGGTGCGCAGCACCGCCACGTTCGGCCGGTCCAGATAGCCGAGGCCGTCCGGCACCTCCGGGTCGGTGACGAACTCCCGGTACGCCTCGTCGATCACCACGAGCACGTCGTCCGGCACCGCGTCGAGGAAGCGGTCCAGCTCGGCCTTGCGGACGGCCGTGCCGGTGGGGTTGTTCGGGTTGCAGACCAGGATCATCCGGGTCCGGTCGGTCACCGCCGCCGCCATCGAGGCCAGGTCGTGACCGTGGCCGGCGTCGTTCGGCACCCGCACGCTCGTCGCGCCGCTGGTCGCCGCGATGATCGGGTACGCCTCGAACGACCGCCACGAGTAGAGCAGCTCGTCGCCGGGCAGGCAGGTGGCCCGGACCAGGTGCTCGGCCAGCGCCACCGAGCCGCAGCCGGTGGCGATCCGGTCGGCGTCCACCCCGTACCGCTCCGCGAGGGCCTGGCGCAGCGCCACCACGCCCATGTCCGGGTAGCGGTGCGAGCCGGCCACCGCCTCGGCCACCGCCTCCACCACACCGGGCAGCGGGCCGTAGGGCACCTCGTTGCTGGCCAGCTTGATCGCCTCCGGCAGGCCCAGCTCACGGGCCAGGTCGGCGGGGCTGCGCCCGGGCACGTAGTTGGGCAGCGCGTCCAGGTCGGCGCGGGTCAGCCGCAGCGGAGGCTGGTGACGTCCGGTGTCGGTCATGGGGTGTCTCCCGGGGGGTTGGCGCGGTCGCGCGGGGTGGTACCGGATTCGGGCCGGGCGCCGGAGAGCTGGACCACCACGGTCTGTGCCCGCTTGTCGTGCAGCGCCTGGCGCAGCGGCTGGTCGAAGAGCGCCGAGATGGCGTCGAGGAACTGGAGCAGCAGCCCGAAACCGCAGCAGGCCCAGAACATGGTCGGCATGCCGAGGGTGCTCCACCGGCGGGTGGCCCGGCCGAAGCCGAGCGGCTGGTCCGCCTCCACGGGCAGCGCGCGGACGCCCATCAGCCGCTTGCCGAGGGTCTGCCCGCGGGCGGCCATCGACGGCACCTCGTACGCGAACCAGAGCGCGGTGGCGATCACCAGGACGGCGAGGAGCAGCCCGCCGATCTGCTCGCCCGGGGGCGGCAGCGGCTCGTTGCTGAGGTCCCCGGTGCTGACCCGGCGCCAGTACTCCTGCCAGGGCGCGGACCACTCGACGAAGAAGCGCCAGATGAACCAGCCGTTGATCGCCGCGTTGAGCAGGACGAGCATGCCGACATCGATCAGCCGGGCGGCCAGCCGGGCACCGTACGAGGCGAGCGGCAGCCCGTGCGGGCGCGGCTCGGGCGGCCGCGCCGGCCAGGTCGGATAGGGCCAGCCCGGCGGAGGCCCCGACGGCTGCCCGGGCCCGCCCACCGGCCGCCCCGGGTGCGG
>NZ_KQ058654.1 GCF_000982955.1 Micromonospora sp. HK10
CTCCGGGCCGGGCGCGGTCACCGACACCACGGCGGCGTCCGGGGCGGAGACCGCCAGCCCGGCCGCGCCGCGCCGGCGCAGCGCCAGGGCGGCCCGCGCGGCCAGCTCGGCGCGCAGGTCGTCGCCGGCCCGGGCCAGCCGGACGGCGGCCAGCACCCCGGCCGCGACGGCGGGCGGCAGGGCGGTGTCGAAGATGAAGGTCCGGCCCGTCTCGATCAGGTGCCGGACGAACTCGGCCGGCGCGGCCACCACGCCACCGGCCCCGCCGAGCGCCTTGGAGAGGGTGGCGGTGACCACCACGTCCGGCTCGCCGGCCAGGCCGGCCGCGGCCACCCCACCGGCCCCGCCCGGCCCGGTCACGCCGAGCGCGTGCGCGTCGTCGACCAGCAGCAGCGCCCCGTGCCGGCGGGCCACCGCGTGCAGCGCCGCCAGGGGGGCGAGGTCGCCGTCGACGGAGAAGACCGACTCGGTGACCACCACGGCGGGCCGGCCGGGCGCGGCGGCCAGCGCGGCGGCGACCGCGTCGACGTCGGCGTGCGGGGTCACCACGGTCTCGGCGCCGGAGATCCGGCAGCCGTCGATCAGCGAGGCGTGGTTGTGGGCGTCGGAGACCAGCAGGGTCCGCGGCTGCACCAGGCCACGGACCGCGGCCAGGTTGGCCAGGTAGCCGGAGGAGAAGACCAGCGCCCGGTCGGTGCCGAGCCAGTCGGCGAGGGCCGCCTCCAGGGCGTGGTGCGCGTCGGTGGAGCCGCGCACCAGCCGCGAGCCGGTGGCCCCCAGTCCGTACGCCGTCAGCGCCCGTCCGGCGGCGGCGGTGACCTCCGGGTGGGTGGCCAGCCCGAGGTAGTCGTTGCCGGCCAGGTCGACCACGGCGTCGCCGGCGGCGCGCGGGCGCAGCGTGCGGGTCAGCCCCGCCTTCGCCCGCAGCTCGGCGCGGCGGCCCAGGGCCGCCAGCCAGTCCGCCACCGTCCCGCCCCTTCCCACGCGCACCCAGGCCCCGCCCCGGGGCCTCCGCCGGGCGAAGTTACCACCCGCCCGGACCACCCCGGCGTGGCGCGGTACGGCTCGCCGGACCTGCTCGCGGCGGCCCGACGCGGCCGTTTCCCGGCCTCCGGGCGGCCTTGTAGGGTACGAGCCATGCCAGAGATCCTCGACCAGGCCCGGACCCAGGTGCTGGAGAACGGCGTCGGCCTCGACGAGGCCGGCGTGCTCGCCGTGCTGAACCTGCCCGACGAGCACGTGCCCGCCGCCCTCCAGCTCGCCCACGAGGTACGGATGCGCTGGTGCGGCCCGGAGGTCGAGGTCGAGGGCATCGTGTCGCTGAAGACCGGCGGCTGCCCGGAGGACTGCCACTTCTGCTCGCAGTCCGGTCTGTTCACCTCGCCGGTCCGCTCGGTGTGGCTGGACATCCCGGCGCTGGTCGAGGCCGCCAAGCAGACCGCGGCGACCGGGGCGACCGAGTTCTGCATCGTGGCCGCCGTGCGCGGCCCGGATGCCCGGCTGATGAAGCAGCTCCGCGAGGGCGTGGACGCCATCCGGGCCGAGGTCGACATCCAGGTCGCCGCGTCGCTGGGCATGCTCACCCAGGAGCAGGTCGACGAGCTGGTCGAGATGGGCGTGCACCGCTACAACCACAACCTGGAGACCTGCCGCTCCTACTTCCCCAACGTGGTCACCACCCACTCGTGGGAGGAGCGTTGGGAGACCCTCACGATGGTCCGCGCGTCCGGCATGGAGGTCTGCTGCGGCGGCATCCTCGGGCTGGGCGAGACGGTCGAGCAGCGGGCCGAGTTCGCCGCGCAGCTCGCCGCCCTGGACCCGCACGAGGTGCCGCTGAACTTCCTCAACCCGCGTCCGGGCACCCCCCTCGCGGACCGGCCGGTGGTCGAGGGCAGGGACGCGCTGCGGGCCATCGCCGCGTTCCGGCTGGCCATGCCGCGCACCATCCTGCGGTACGCGGGCGGCCGCGAGCTGACCCTCGGCGACCTGGGCACCCGGGACGGCCTGCTCGGCGGCATCAACGCGGTCATCGTCGGCAACTACCTGACCACCCTGGGCCGGCCGGCGACCGACGACCTGAAGCTGCTGGACGACCTGAAGATGCCGGTGAAGGCGCTGTCGGCGACCCTGTGAGGACGACGTGACCGAGCTTGTCGAGCCCGCCGCCGGCCCGCCGCGCCCACGCGACGCGGGCGCACCGGTCGGTCCCGGCGGGGCCCCGTGCTGGTGCGACCGCTGTGGTGAGTCCGTCGCGGCAGGCCCGCACGAGGCGTGCGCGGCGGCCCGGGCGCTGGAGCCGCCGCGCTGGTGCGCGTCCTGCCGGCGGCGGATGAAGGTGCAGGTGCTGCCGTCCGGCTGGTCGGCGGTCTGCGTCGAGCACGGCGAGATCCGGGGCTGAGGCGTGCTGCGTGGGCGGGCGGTGACGCTGCGACCGGCCACGGACGCCGACGTGCCGGCCCTCGCGGCGATCCGGGCCACCCCGGAGGTACGCCGCTGGTGGCGCGGCGACGACGACCTGGCCGGGGCGGTCCGCGCCGACCTGGCCGACGGTGACCTGGCCGTCTACGCCATCGAGCACGACGGCCGGGTGGTCGGCGCGATCCAGTGGTACGCCGAGCCGGACCCGGACTACCGCCACGCCAGCCTGGACATCTTCCTCGACCCGGCGGTACGCGGCGCCGGCCTCGGCGGGGACGCCATCCGCACCCTGACCCGCCACCTGATCGACGAGTACGGCCACCACCGGTTCACCATCGACCCGGCGGCGGCGAACACCGCGGCGATCCGCGCGTACGCGAAGGTGGGTTTCCGTCCGGTGGGCATCCTGCGCCGCTACGAGCGGGGCGCCGACGGCCGCTGGCACGACGGTCTGCTGATGGACCTGCTCGCCGAGGACCTGGCCGACTGAGTCAGCCGGTGGCGATCCAGTAGCGGCGCAGCCGGCCCAGTTCGGTGTCCCGGACGTCCTCCAGCACCCCGCCGTGCCGCTCGATGGTCCGCGCCGAGGCGGTGTTCTCCTCGTCGCAGGTGACCAGGACCGGGTCGATGCCGCGCCGGGCCGCCTCGGCCAGTGCCGCGCCGAGCGCGAAGGTCGCCAGGCCCCGCCGCCGGGCCGAGGGCCGGACGCCGTAGCCGATGTGCCCGCCGGCCTCGCGCAGGAAGTCGTTGAGGCGCAGCCGCAGCGAGATCGCGCCGAGCACCTCGTCGTTCTCGACGATCCACCAGTAGAGCGCCGGCACCATGCCCTCGGGCAGCCGGGACTCGTCCTCGCCGGCCCGCAGCCGGCCCACCCAGTCCGCGAAGCCCGCCGGCGAGTCCACCTCGTCGGTGGGGCGCAGCCCGGCGCCGTCCTGGTGGACGCCGCGCCCCCACTCGTCCCGGGCGGCCAGCCAGGACCGGTGCAGGCGGGTGGTCGGGGTGATCAGCTCCGGCATGGCGGTGAGGCTAGCGGCGCGGGCCGCGGCGCGGCCAGCGGTTTGCCGGTGGTGTGCCGTCCGGGGCGAGCCGGGGCCTGCGCGGCCAGCGGTTTTCGGTGGTGTGCCGTCCCGGGCGAGCCGGCCGCCGGCACGTCAGCCGGCCCAAATCAGGTGCCCGTCGGGGCGGCGGCGGGCCCCCTCGGCCGGTTGGTGGGGGCGGAGCCGTCCGTCGGGCATGAGGTGCGAGACCGGCACCCCGCGGCCGAGCACCGCGACGTCGGCGATCAGCCGCCGGTGGCAGCGCCACCAGACGCTTTCGCTGCACATCACCGCGGTGGTCCGCCGCGCGGCGTCGGCCAGCACCTCGTCCAGCGCCGCGTCGAAGTCGGCCGTGCGGGTGTACGCGGCGTACGCCCGGAAGGCCGCCACGGTCCACCAGGTGTCCGGTTCCGGCTCGCCGGCGCGGACGTGCCGGCGGCCGCCCAGGCGCGGCTCCCAGCGGTAGTCGATGCCCCGTTCGGGCAGCCACTGTGCCAGGGTCTCGCGCCGGACGTCCGGGTTGGTCCGGCTGGCCGGGTAGCGGCGTACGTCCACGACCAGGGCGACCCCCGCACCGGCCAGCAGGTCCCCGAGCTGGTCCCGGTCGGCGGCCCCGTGCCCGACGGTCAGCAACTCGCGCTCCATCGGGTCAGCTTGCCCCGGGTGGCCGCCCGCCGCCCGCCAGCGGGTGCGCAACCCACCAAAGGACGTGCCCGGCACCTCGTGGTGCCGGGCACGTCCCGGTGCTCAGCGAGCGGGTTCGGCCGGGGCCGAGCCGCGTCGCGTCAGCGCTGCAGGGTCAGGACACCCGGCCGCCACGGCAGCAGGTTGTAGTCGCCTCCCGCGCTGGGGTTCTTGCCCTGGTACAGGAACTGCAGGTTGCAGGCGTCGATGGTCTTGGTCTGGTCGGGGTTGGTGCGGACCAGGTCACCGTGGCTGATGTCGTTGGTCCACGTCGCGCCGCTGTTGGCCTTGCCGGCGAAGGGGTTGCTCTCGCTGGCGGCCTGCGGGGTCCACGAGCCGCTGAGGCTGTTGGACGTGAAGGAGCGGAAGTAGCGCCCCTGGCTCCCGATCGCCTCGACGATCATCAGGTACTGGTTCTGGCCCTGCACCTTGTAGACCTCGACCGCCTCGAACAGGTTGTTGGTCGAGTCACTCATGATCGTCGTGTAGCTCGAGCCGAAGCTGCCCGGGAAGTTCCCGAGCGGCATGCTCGACCGGTAGATCTTGCCGTTGTCCCCGGCGAAGAACAGGTACATGTTCTGGTCGTCGCCGATCAGGGTCTGGTCGATCACCCCGTACGGGGCGTCGGGGAGGCTGGCGGTGGAGAGCGTCTGCGCCGAGGACCAGCCGTTGGCGTTGGTCGGGTCGCTCGACGTCTTGTAGCTGAACGACGTCGGTCCCCACTGGTACGCCAGCACCCAGATGTTCTTCGGAGCGAAGTAGAGCAGCGTGGGCGCCACGGTGCCCTGGCTCATTCCGTTCTGGGCGGCCGAGCCCATGTCGGACCAGTTGGTGAACGTGCTGAAGTTCATCGAGCTGTACTGGCCGCTGCTGTTGACGTACGACCCGTAGACCAGGTGCTTGCCGTTGTAGACCACGTTGGTGAAGTCCTTGAGCGAGACCCAGCCGTTCTGCGGGTTCGCCAGCGCGCCGGTCGACGACCACCGGTAGGTCGACGGAAGCGCGCAACCGCCGGACGTCGGCGTGGACGTCGGCGTCGAGGTCGGCGTGGAGGTCGGCGTCGAGGTGGCACCGCTGAACTCGGTGCGCCACTGCTGGTTGGCCTGGCCGTGGCAGTCGTACAGCTGGATCTGCTGGCCGTTACCGGTGCCCCAGACGTCCAGGCAGCGGCCGGACTGCACACCGCTGATGGTGCCGTTGGAGTTGACGTTCCACTGCTGGTTGGACTGGCCGTTGCAGTCCCAGATGATGATCCCGGTGCCGTTCGCGGTGCCCGCGCCGTTCGCGTCGAGACACTTGCTGCCGTAGACCATCAGCTGCTTGCTGGAGGTGTACGTCCACTGCTGGTTGGACTGACCGTGGCAGTCGTAGAGCTGCACCCGGGTGCCGTTGGTCTGGGTGGCGTTGGGCACGTCGATGCACCGGTTCGACTGCACCCCGATGATCCGGCCGGTGCCGTTGCCCGGCGTCGGGCCCGTGGTCGGCCCCGAGGTCGGGCTGGTGGTCGGGCTGGTGGTGGGGCCGGCGCTGTTGAGGACGTTCAGGACGGAGTTGTAGGCGGCCT
>NZ_KQ058655.1 GCF_000982955.1 Micromonospora sp. HK10
GCCAGCGCCGCGCCGGCGGCCGTGGCGGTCGCGACCAGCAGGACGGCCAGCGCCGCGAGGGTGAGCGCGTCCGGGCGCAGCAGCGGCTGCCCCCGCAGCGCCTGCCAGGTGAGCAGCACGGTGAACACCCCGTACGCCACGCCCGCGACGGTCAGCAGCCGAAGCCGGGTCCGCTCGTCCAGCCGGTCGGTCCAGCGGTGCAGCAGCAGCGCCAGGATCGGCATCGCCTGCAGGGCGTGCAGCCCGACGAAATGCCCGATGCGCAGGTCCCCGCCCGTGGTGCTCCAGCCGAGCAGTGGCAGTCCCGGCCCGCCGTCCGGCACCCCCACGCTGTGCGCGCCGGCGATGCCCTCGACGTCCGGGGCCCGGCCGGGCAGCACCATCGGCATGGCGACCAGCATCCCGAGCAGGGTCAGCCCGAGGCCGAACCCGACCGCGCACCGGGCGACCCGGTCGGCGAGCGGCTGGCGCACCAGCACGACCCCGATGACCAGGTGCGCCGCGAACAGCACCATGATGGCCGCGCCCATCAGCTGCCAGAGCGCCGCGTCGAAAGGGGTGCTCTCGTTGTAGTGGCTGGTCCGGCCGCGCAGCACCTGCCCGACGATCACGGCCATCTCCAGCACCCCCACCGCCACCACCACGGTGCCCGCCCACTCGGCGGTGCGGCTGCGCCGGGGCAGCAGGGAGAGCATCCAGGCGAGGGTGCCGCCGTACAGGACGAAGGAGAGGCAGAACTTCAGCGGCTTGAGCCAGATCGGCACGCCGGTGAGCACGCGCGGGTCGACGGCGAGACCGACCGCGCAGACGACGGCGAGGATCGCCATCGCCGAGACGAAGAGCATCAGTGGGCGGTGCCAGTGGGCGGCCCGGTGCAGGACAGTAGTCATGCCTGTAGATGCTCGTCGGGCCGCGCGGCGGATGCGCCCGACCGGAAGCCCTGGTTGCGGCCGGTGGTCGGAGCGCCGCCTCCTACCGGGGGAGGAGGCGGATCAGTCGAACCGGGCCGTGAACGCGGTGTGCGCCGGCCCGCCGGCCCGGTCCAGCACCGCGAAGGTGACCAGGTCGAACCAGCCCGCGGCGTCGGCGAGCGCGAGGTCGAACGCCTCCGCCACGGTCGCCGGATCGTTGCCGAACACGCCGCACCCCCAGGCGCCCAGCACCAGCCGCCGGTGGCCGTGCGCGGCGGCGACGGCGAGGACCCGGGGCGAGTGGATCACCCGGTCGCTGTAGAGCAGGTCCCGCTGGCCCCGGTGGAAGTCGTAGAACCGGCCCGCGTCAATGATGTCGAGGGTGTCGCGGGCGATCGCCCGCAGCCGGGTGCTCATGATGGGCCCGATTGTGCGCCCGCCGCCCGGACGCCGACGAGCGGATTACCGGCCGGGCCGGTCAGTCCGGCAACCGGGGCAGCTCCACGCCGGGATCGCGGCCGAGCAGCACCGCCCGGGTCAGCGCCGCCGCGCCGAACCGGTCGCGGACCCGGTCGACCGCCGCGTCCAGCTCCACGCCCGGGTCGCCGGTGAACGGCAGGCTCAGCTGCACGTGCCCGCCGTCCAGGTTGCCCACCGACACCCCGACGAGGGTCACCCCGCGGGTCTCGATGTCCGGCAGCGCCGTGCGCAGCAGCGCCCGCGCCGCGTCGCGCAGCGGGCCGGTCTGCGCGGTCGGCTTCGCCAGGGTGTGCGAACGGGTGGCCCGGGTGTAGTCGCCGAAGCGCAGCCGCAGCGTCACCGTGCGCCCGGTGCGGCGGGCGTCGCGCATCCGGCCGGTCACCCGGTCGACCAGCCCGGCCAGCACGGCGTCCAGCTCGGCGGGGGAGTGCGGGCCGGCGGCGAGGGCGTGCTGGGCGCCCATCGAGGAACGGCGCCGCCCGACCTGCACCGCGCGCGGGTCCCGGTTGTGGGCGAGGGCGTGCAGGTGCCGCCCGGCCCCCGCGCCGAGCAGCGACACCAGCGCCGGCTCGTCGAGCCGGGCCACCTGGCCCACCGTGCGGATGCCGCGCTCGCGCAGCCGCGCCGCGGTCACCGGGCCGACGCCCCAGAGCCGCTCGACCGGCAGCGGATGCAGGAACGCCAGCTCGCCGTCCGGCGCGACGACCAGCAGCCCGTCCGGCTTGGCCACCCCGCTGGCCACCTTCGCCAGGAACTTCGTCCGCGCCACGCCCACCGTGATCGGCAGCCCGACCTCGGCGCGTACCGCCCGGCGCAGCGCCGCCGCGATGTCGGCGGGCGGGCCGACCAGTCGGCGCAGCCCGCCCACGTCCAGGAACGCCTCGTCGATGGAGAGGCCTTCGACCAGCGGGGTGGTCCGCCGGAAGATGTCGAACACGGCCCGGCTCGCCGCCGTGTACGCGGCCATCCGGGGCGGCACCACGAGCGCGTCCGGGCAGAGTCGGCGGGCCTGCCGGCCGCCCATCGCGCTGCGCACCCCGTACGCCTTGGCCTCGTAGCTCGCGGCCAGCACCACCACGCCGCCGCCGACGATCACCGGCCGGCCGCGCAGCCGCGGGTCGTCGCGCTGCTCGACCGACGCGTAGAACGCGTCCAGGTCGGCGTGCAGGATCGTGGCCTCGCTCGACACCCCCACATGTTCGCACACCTGTTCGATTAGTGGTGGTGGGCCGGGCGGTCAGCCGATGTCGACGGCCAGCTTGCCCAGCGAGCCCCGGAAGTCGGCCAGCGCGCGCGGCACCTCGCCCAGCGGGTAGCGCCGCTCGACCGGCACCCGGATCCGGCCGGCGACCACGTCGGCGGCGAGCCGGTCCAGCGTCCCCGGGGTCGGCTGGCCCAGCACGGAGGTGGCGGCCGGGTGCTGCTCCGGGCCGAACCCGATGGTGGACGCGAGCCGGCCGTCCGGGGCGAGCAGGCCGGCGAGCTGGTTACCGTCACCGGCCAGGTGCAGCACCGCGGACACCCCGTCCGGGGCCACCGCCCGGACCTGGCCGGCCAGGTCGCCGGTGTGGTCGACCACGTCGCCGGCGCCCAGCTCGCGGACGAAGTCGGTGGCCGCGCCGGCGCGGGCCGTGGCGATCACCCGGGCCCCGGCGGCGCGCGCGTACTGGACCGCGAACGCCCCGACGCCGCCGGTGGCCCCGGAGACGAGCACGGTGTCGCCGGGCCCGGGGGCGACGGCCGCCAGCGCGTCCAGCGCGGTGGCGCCGGCCAGCCCGAGCGCGCCCGCGTCGACCGGGTCGAGTCCGTCCGGGCGGCGGGTGACGGCGTACCCGGCGTCGACCGTCAGGTACTCGGCCCACGCGCCGTCGCCGAGGTAGGAGCGCATGACCACGCCGAACACCGGGTCACCGACCCGCAGCGGGCCGGTGCCCTCGCCCATCGCCTCGACCTCGCCGGCGAAGTCCTTGCCCAGCACCACCGGGAACCGGTACTCCATCGAGCCCCGCATCATCCCGGCGGCCGCCTTCTGGTCGAAGCCGTTGACCGAGGACGCGTGCACCCGGATGAGCACCTCGCCCGGGCCGGGGCTGGGCCGCGCCACGTCGTCGCGCGGCGTCGGGGCCGCCCCCTCGGCGTCCAGTGTGATCGCCCGCATCGGCGTTCCCTCTCGTCGCTGCGACCGGCGGTGGTCAGACGCCGCGGGTGCGGGGCCGGCCGGCGGAGCGGCGCAACGAGCTGGGCGCGTTGAGCCCGGCCTCGTCGCTGACGCTCATCCCGAGCCGTTCCACCAGCTCCCCGCCGAGCCAGCCGGTGAACCCGGCCAGGATGATGCCGGCGAAGCTGCAGATCAGCGCCCCCGCGTTCGGGTCCCAGTTGTCGGCGCCCAGGCGCAGCAGCCAGCTCACCGCGAACAGCACCACCACCACCACGTTGCCGAGGCCGTGCACCGCGCCGATCCGCTTCGCCCGGGTGCCGGCCGGGATGGCCGACCAGTCGATCAGGCCGAACACCGCCGCCACCAGCCCGCTGATGACGCCGGCGGCGATCGTGTACGCGGCGGCGATCTGGAATCCCGTCCGGTCGGTGATCAGGTACAGGATGTCGAAGATCACCGAGGTGGCGAGCAACCCCAGCGGGAACACGATCAGGGTGGGATGGATCGCGTGCCCCATCGCCCGCGCGCGACTCTCCATGCCGGTCCTCCTGTTCTCGGGCCCCAGGCCGGGCCTGGATTCCCCGCCTCGGCCGGATCACACCTGCGGGCCGGTCAGGGCTGGCGGGGCCGGGAGACGGCCTGGCGGGGGGCGCGCCGGGCCACCATCAGCCGGTCGCCGCGGGTGGTCACCGAGATCCGGCCGCCGCGCCGGCGCCGTACCGTCAGGTCGACCGTCGCCCGGCCCACCCGCAGCCCTTCCAGCCGCAGGTCGGGCAGCCAGTCGGGCAGGTGCGGGTCGATGAGGACGGTACGCAGCGGCGCGGCCGGGCGCAGCGCCAGCAGCGCCTGGACCAGGGCGACCACCGCGCTGGCCGACCAGGCCTGCGGCGAGCAGGAGTCCGGGTAGACCCCCGGATGCGGATGGTCCGCGTCGCGGGGCAGGCCGCTGAGCACCTCGGGCAGCCGGTGCTCGGTGAACAGCCCGGCCGCCGAGAACATCCCCTCGGCCAGCCGGTGCAGCTGCGGCCAGCAGCCGTACCGGGCCAGCCCGAGACCGATGGTGCCCGCCTCCACCGGCCACACGCTGCCCCGGTGGTAGCTGAACGGGTTGTACGCCGGATGGTCGGCCGAGAGCGTACGGACGCCCCAGCCGCTGAACATGTCCGGGGCGAGCAGCCGCTCGGCCACCCGCGCGGCGGCCCGGCGCGGCACGATCCCGGTGGCCAGCAGGTGCCCGTCGTTGGAGTTGGTCGAGCGCACCGGCCGCTTGTCCGGCCCGAGCGCCATCGCGTAGCAGCCCCGTTCGGCCAGCCAGTACGCCTGGTGGAAGCGGCGGCGCAGCGCCCGCGCCCGGGCCAGCAGGGCGGCGCCCCGGGCCGGGTGGCCGGTGAGCGTGAACACCACCGCCGCGTGCCGCAGGCCCGCGTACCAGTAGGCCTGCAGCTCACTGGTGGCGATCGGGTTGGGCACCACCTGCCCGTGCTCGTCGACGATCGCGGTGTCGGAGTCCTTCCAGCCCTGGTTCTTCAACCCGCCCCGGGACCGGCAGTGGTACTCCAGGAACCCGTCGCCGTCGGGGTCGCCGTACCGCTCGATCCAGCCCAGCGCGCGCCGGGCGGTGGGCAGCAGCTCCCTTACCGTGTCCAGGTCGCCGGTCCAGGCCAGGTACTGGCCGAGGAAGACCAGGAAATCCGGCGCGGTCGACCAGTCGCCGTAGTAGCGGTCGAACGGGTTGAGCCCGAGCACGGAGACCGGCCCCTGCCGGGCCTCGTGCAGCGGCTTGCCCGGTTCCTCGTCGCGCCAGTCGTCCAGCCGCCGGCCGAGGTGCGCGGCGTTGAGCCGTAGGCTGTCGGCCAGCATGGTGGGCCCGGCCAGCAGGGCCTGCCAGGACGAGGTCATCGTGTCCCGGCCGAAGATCTCCTGGTAGATGGGGAGCCCGGCGATCGGCGCGGTGGGTCCGGCCGGCTCGCCGAGCGGCAGCACGGACAGGTCGGCCACCGCGCACCGCCAGGCCGCCGTGACGTCGAAGTTGCTGCTGTGCAGCCGGGTGAGTTCCCCGGCCAGCCGGGCGCGGGCCCGCGCGGCCGGATCGCCCGGCTCGTCGTAACCGGCGTCCGGGGCGGCCAGCCGCTGCCCGTCGAAGACCGGTTCCACCAGCACGTCCACCCGGGCGCTGCCGCCCGGCGGCACGGTGAGGTCGACGGTGAAGGCGCCGCCGGCGTAGCCGACCGGGGCGTCGCCGGTCACCCGGACCGCCACCGCCCGGTCCAGGTCGTCGCGCCGGTAGGTCAGGCGCAGCTCGCCCGCCGCCGGGTCCCAGGCCGCGTCGACGGCGCCGTGCTGCAACCGCCGGCCGGTCTCGGCCTCGCTGGTGTCGGCGAAGTCCGCCTCGAATCCCAGCCGCAGCGGGCAGCGCATCGGGCCGGCGGCGTAGCTGACCACGGTGAGCCGGGTGCGCAGCCCCGGCCCGACGAACCGTTCGATCAGCAGGTACGCGGCCCGCGACGGCAGCTGCTCCCGGTCGCCCAGCTCGGCGTACGACAGCTGGGCGTGCCCGCGCACGTTGGCCGTGCTGAACGGCACCGGCGACCGGCCGGCGACCTCGATCCGTTCGCGGCTGAGCACCCGGGTGTTGCGGGCGAAGAACCCCTGCGGGTCGGTGCCACCGATCCGGCCCCGCACGTCGGTGACCAGCGTGCTCCACCCGCTCGCCACGTAGAGCAGGTCGGGCCGGACGCGCTGGTTGTGGACGCGGACCATCGGGCCGGCTGTACCCCTTACCGGCGCTGGTACACCCGGCCCGTCCCGCGCGCCCTCACGGCCCGGCGCGAGCGCGGTCGCGCACGATCAGCTCCACCGCGAGCGCGATCGCCACCGCCTCGACCGCCAGCAGGGTGAGCAGGATCAGCAGCTGGGTGGCGCCCGCCTGGACCGGTCCGGCCCCGCCGAGCAGCACGCCGACGAACGCGCCGGGCAGGGTGACCAGCCCGACCGTCCGGGTCTGGTCCAGCGCGGGGACGAGCGCCTGCCCGGCGGCCGGCCGGCAGATCTCCACCGCGGCGTCGCGGGGGAGCAGGCCCAGGGCCAGCCCGGCCTCGTACTCGCCGTGCCGGGTGCGCAGCTCGTCGAGGGTGCGCCGGCCGGCCAGGCTGGTCGCGGTCATCGCCCCGCCGATCAGGATGCCGGCCGTGGGGAGCACCACCAGGGGTGTGGCGGGCAGCGCCCGGGTGGCGAGCAGGACGCCGAGGCTCGGGGTGACCCCGGCCGCGATCGCCAGGGGGGCGACCCGGCGTGGGCCGGGCGGCCCGATCCGGCGGTACGCGGTGATGCTGGCGACGACGTACATGAGCAGGACGAACAGCCCGGTGCTCCACCAGGCGCGCAGCACGGCGACGATGACCAGCGAGACGACGCCGAGCTGGGCGGTCGCCCGGGCCGCGGCGGTCAGGACGGTCCGGCCCCGGCCGAGCCCGCTCAGCCGCAGCACGGCCGCCCCCGCCACGGTCAACCCGAGCAGGGCGGCGACCAGCGTCGGCCCGATCGGCACCGTGCCGCCGCTCATCGCCCGGCCCGCCGGGCGTACCGGATGGTGTCGTCGGCGCCGGTCACCGGAAGATCGTAAGCGGGTCGGCCGGCCGGCGGTG
Source organism: Micromonospora sp. HK10 (assembly GCF_000982955.1). Taxonomy (GTDB): domain Bacteria; phylum Actinomycetota; class Actinomycetes; order Mycobacteriales; family Micromonosporaceae; genus Micromonospora. Next base: position 7,194 of record NZ_KQ058655.1, read on the forward strand.
GTGATCCGCCGGCCGGCCGGTCAGGTCAGCTCAGGTCAGCTCAGGTCAGCTCAGGTCAGGTCATCGGGCGTAGGCCTCGAACTCGTAGAGCGAGAAGCCGTACGAGGTGGCCCGCTTCACCCCGTACATCCGCAGGTAGCGGGCGGTGACCGGGGCGAAGGTCAGGTTGTCGACCCCGCCGTTGCCGGCGGTGGTGCTGAACACCGGCTGCCAGTTCGTGCCGTCCCCGGAGACCTCGATCCGGTACGCGCTGCCGTACGCGCTCTCCCAGCGCAGCACCACCCGGCTGACGGTGCGGGCGGAGCCCAGGTCGACCCGCAGCCACTGGTTGTCGTTGTAGCTGCTGCCCCACCGGCTGCCCAGGCTGCCGTCGACCGCCTTGTCGGGGGTGTTGCTGGTGAGGAACTGGGTGCTCGACGCGGTGGCGGTCCGCCCCTGGGCCAGGTTGGTGATGGTGTCGCCCCGGCGCGCCGGGAAGGAGACGACCTGCTGGTAGGTGGGGCGGTTCTGCCAGGCGATCAGCGGGTGGGTGATGCCGCCGAGCCCCGACTGGGCGATGGTGTCGGCGCACCACTGGTCGCCGGCCCCGCAGTGCGAGTCGCCTGGGTAGACCGTGCCGGCCGGCAGCGCCGCGGCCTGGCCGAGGGTGTCGAGCAGGGCCTGCCGGCAGGCGCTCAGGCTGCCGTTGCCGCAGTACGTGCGCCCGAGGCCGCCGGCCACCGGGTCGCCGAGCACGGCCCGGATGTCCTTGTCGACGTAACCCCACCAGCCGTACTGGAACGCGGAGCCCTTGTGTGGCTGGCCCTGGGCCGCCCAGACGGCGGTGCCGTCGCGGCCCCCGTTCTGGCCGCCGGAGGGCGCCTCGTTGACCTCGATGGCGTCGACGAGGGCGGCGTAGAGGTCGCCGCCGAGGCCGGGGCGGAACTGCGCGGCGGCCAGCAGCGGCCACCAGGCGTCGAAGATCCGGATCGCGTCGGCGTGCTGGTACACCTTCGAGCCGGCGGCCGTCTCCACCCGCTTGGCGCCGGCCCGCTGCCAGGCCTGCAGCTTGGTCACCGCGTCGGCCAGCGCCGGGTCGGTGACCGGCTGGCTGGTCAGCACCCGCAGCAGGTTGCCGAGCACCTCCTGACCGCGCAGGTCGGTGACGGCCGCGTCGGCCATGATCCGGACCACGCCGGCCCGGTCCAGCTTGCCCTGGGCGAGCGCCGCGCGTACCCGGCCGTCGAGCAGGTCGGCGCGGTGCACCGCGCCGTAGCTGAAGTTGCCGTCCGCGGCGCCGTAGTCCCGGGCCTGCTTGTTGTTCCAGCTGACGTAGTAGTCCTGGTTCACCGACTGCGGGTGGGCGCCGGTCGGGGCGTAGCTGGCGGTGTTCGTGTCCGGGTCCCAGCCCTGCCACTCGTAGGCCGCCTCGGCGCGGGTGGGCAGGTTCGGGTCGGCGCCGGCCGGACGCACCGGGTTGCTGCCGGAGTTGTAGTACGCCGCCTCGGTGGAGTTGACGTAGAACCAGTTGAACGCGTAGCCGACGGCGGCGGCGGACTGCTGGAACGCCGCCGCGGAGCCCATCGCGGCCGGGTCGTTGTAGGCCTGGAAGCCGATCGCGGAGTCCGCCTCGTGCCGGTAGGTGGAGCGCAGCTTGGTGAAGGCGGTGGGCTGTCCGTTCACCGTGCCCCGGTACGCCACCAGGCCGTACCGGGTGCGCAGCGCCCGCAGCGTGTACGAGCCGGCCGGGGTCGAGTCGGCCACGGTGGGCGACCAGGAGTTGGTGTGCTCCAGCACCTCCATGGCCACGCACTGGCCGTGGTAGAGGTAGCGGTTGGACCGCAGCGTCGGGGCGCTGCCGTCGGTGGTGCAGAGCGGCACCGCGTACGTGTCGGTGAGGTCCTGGCTGGCCGAGGTGGCGCTCCAGGCGTAGTCCTGGCCGCGGCCGAGCAGCACGTAGAGGTTGAGGCCGGCGAAGGCGGCGCCCCGGGCACTCACGCCGGGGCCCTGCAGCTCCTGGAGCATCAGCAGTTGCGGGGCGAAGTAGCCGGTCTGCGGGCCGAACACGGCGACCGGGTTGCCGCTGGTGGTGTGCCGTCCGGAGATCACCACGGCGTTGGACATGCCGTGCGCCTTCAGGCCGGCGAGCCCGCTGAGCAGCCCGTCGGTGCTGCTGGCGGTGCTCTTCGCCGCGGCGGCGCCGGCGGAGCCGGTCCGGTTGTAGACCTGCGGTTCGGCGGTGACGGTGCCGGCGTCCGGCAGCGCCACGCCGGGCGCGTTGTCCGGGGCGCCACCGTACGGGAAACTCTGTCCGTCGTGGAGGGTGAGCACGGTCTCCGGGTCGTTCTGCTGCCGGAACGCCCGCCAGACCTGGTCGCCGGTGGTGGCGCCGAACTTGGCGCGGGCGGCGATCCGGACCAGCGCGGACTGGATCTCCGATCCGCCGCCGCCACCGAAGAGCCCGCCGACGACGCCGGCGGTGGCGATCAGGTCGGTCATGGTGAAGTGCGTCGGCTTCCCGTTGCCGGTCAGCACGTACTCGCCGGGGTAATTGTCGTCCGCGATCGACTTGTCGATGTAGGCGTTGACGCCGGCGATGTAGTCGGTGACGTCGGTGTAGAGCTGCTGGCCCCGGGTGCCCTTCTGGCGCAGGGCGTCGACCTGGGCCTGGAGGTCGGCCTCGGTGTAGGGGGAGTTGGCCCAGATGCTCTGCTCGAGGTCGCGGTTGCCGGGCGCGCCGCCGGCGAAGGAGGTGAGGGTGCCGCGGCCGGCGTGCCGGAGCAGGTCCATCACCCAGAGCCGGTCCTGGGCGCCGGCGTAGCCGGCCCCGAACATGGTGCCGGAACGGGTGGTGCCGGTGACGTGCGGTACGCCGGTGGCCTTGTCCCGCACGATGGTGACGTCCGAGCGGGGCTGGATCCGGCTCTCCACCTGGGCGTCGGGCACGCCGAACGAGGCGTCGTTGTAGAACTGGGCGATCTGCTCGTCGGTCACCCCGGCGTAGTGGTAGACCAGGTTCGCGTACTCGTCGAGCTGGTCGCTGGAGTGCGCGGGGCGGGTGCCGAGGACCTGGTGGGCCAGGATCCCGGCGAGGGTGGCGTTGCCGTTCTCGCCGGGCGGCAGGATGTCGGCGCACTGGCCGAGGCAGTAGTCGTTGGGGGCGAAGGTGGTGGCGGCGAGGGCCGGTGACGGTGGGACGACCGTCAGGACGCTCGCCGCGGCGGTGAGGGCCGCGGTCAGCGCGGCGATCCGGGTGCGGGTGGTGGTGGGACGGGGCATGCGGATTCCTCCGGGGTGCGGAGTCGGGCCGGGGGTCACGCCCGGCTGCCGCGGTGCCGACGTCTCGCCCTCCGCGCCCGGGCGTCATACCCGGAGGTGAGAGTGACTCATATCTACCTGGCGGTAATGATTGATCGCGTTCCATGCCTCGGGATAGGTGCTGTTCACCAGGCGCCAATGCCGACCTATCGCCTGGATCGGGACGGGCGGCATCGCCCGGGGGGGCGGGTCAGGCCGAGGGTGACGCGATGTTGACCATCCAACCGATGCCGAACCGGTCGACGCACATGCCGAACTCGTCGCCCCACATCTGCTTCTCCAGCGGCACCGTCACGGTGCCGCCCACGACGAGCCGCGCCCAGTAGCCGCGCAGCTCGTCGGCGTCGTCCCCGCTGAGGCTGATCGCGATGTTGGTGCCCGGACGGTATTCCATCTCCGGCGGGGTGTCGGAGGCCATCAGGGTGAACCCCCGATCGGTCTCCAGCATGGCGTGCATGACCTGGTCGGCCACCGCCGGCTCCGGGTTGCCAAACTCGCCGAAGGTGCTCACGGCCAGGTTGCCGCCGAACACGTCCTGGTAGAACTCCATGGCCTGCCGCGCGTTGTCGCGGAAGCTGAGGTACGGGTTGAGTCGAGACGCCATCGTGCGACCCTCCTTCGTGGTGGACGAGGGCCATGGTCGCAGCCGGGTGTGCCGGCGACAACGAAGCGTGACGGCGAGTCGCCCACGGGCCGGACGCGGTGGGACGGCGCCGTTGCCGCCCCACCGCTGTCCCGCCGGTGCGGCGTCAGTGCTGCTTGAACGCCTGCCGCACCACGCCCCCCACCAGGGCGCACCAGGTGGTGGTGTCGACTTTGCCGTGCGCCGGCAGGCCGTGCAGGCGCTGCAGGTCCTGGAGCGCCTTCTTGGTCACCCAGTCGTACGCGCCGGTGACCGCGACGTCGGCGTAGCCCTTCAGGTTGAGCATGAACTGCACCGCGCTCACCGGGATGCCGGTGGCGTCCCGGTCCAGTTCCGGGGCGAGGGTCTCCCAGGTCGGCGCGGTGAGCGTGGCGTCGATGTCGACCGGAATGTGGTTCCTCGCCTGCCAGTCCTGCACGGCCGCGACGGTGGCCGCGTCGAAGACGCCGGTGACCGGGACGGCGTAACCGCGGAAGGTGAGCAGGTACTGGGCGACCTGCACCACCGGGCCGCCGACGAAGCGCCAGATGTCCGGCCAGCGGCGGGCCGGCACGTCGGCCAGGTCGGTGCCGAGCTCGGCGAAGACCCGGCGGCGCAGCGCCGGGAACTCCCGGTAGAACATCGCGCCCGGGCACTGGGTGGCGCGGAAGTCCCAGTGGCCGAAGATGTCGTGGGCGTGCAGCCCGTACTGGCGGCAGACCGTGGTGCAGAGCTTGACCAGCGAGTCGAGCAGCTCCTGCGGCGGCGTCTCGGTGACGTAGGTGCCCTCGTTCTCGATGCCGATGGCGCGGCCGTTCTCGCCGGGGCAGTGCGCCGAGATCATCTGCCGGTCACCGGCCCGCAGCCGCTCCAGGCTGCCGTGCCGGCCCTCGGTGACGTAACCGCCCCGGCTGACCGTGAAGTGCTGCCCGGTGTCGGACCAGCGGTTGACGTCCATGTGCAGGTCCTGGCAGTCCCGGGCCAGCTGCTTGGCGTGTTCCTCGGAGTAGTCCGTGACGTTCGGGAACGCCATGTGGTGCACGATGATCTTGTTGGTGGCGATCGCGCTGATCGACAGCGGGTCCGCCGGCGGGCGGGCGCCCCACTCGTCGCAGCTGAGGATCCAGTCGAGGTCTGCGCCCGGCTCGGCCCGCGCGGCGGCCGGGAAGGCGAGTTCGCTCCCGACGACCGCGACCGCGGCGGCGCCGAGTCCGGCCCGCAGCAGGGTGCGGCGATCCAGCTCGGGGTAATCGAAGTGCATGGCTTCTCCTCTGTGGCCGGCCGGGGGTGGCCAGGCGGCACGCGGGAACGGGGGTGGCCCGTCCGGGGGTGAAAAGTAGCTCCAACAGGCTCGCGTGAAGTGGAGGATATTGCCAACCCCGGTGCCTGCGCTAGAGGCGGCGCCGATCGATGTGGACCAGCCGTCAGCGCAGCGCGAGCGTCGCGGCGTGCCCGAGGTGGTCCGAGGCCCAGCGGCCGTCGGGCGTGCGACGTTCGGTGCCGAAGACCTCGCTGCACAGCGGTGTGACCCGGCCGCGGACCAGGATCAGGTCGACCCGGTGCTCGAGGCTGTCGGCCGGCTGGTCCAGGTCGACTCCGAGGTCCACGGTGTAGCCGGGGTCGCGGCGGTGCAGCACCGGCCAGGTGTCGCGCAGGCCGAACGCCAGCAGCACCAGGTAGGCGAGCCGGTCGTCGAGGGCCTCCTGGTCGGGCCCGGTGTTCAGGTCGCCGACCAGGATGACCGGCCGGACCGTCCGCAACGGGCCCTCCGCCAGCTCCACGGCCTGCCGCAGCCGCACGATCGGGTCCACCGCCTCGAGGTGGGTGTTGACGAAGCGGAACGGCCGCCGGTCCAGCGTCGCGTCCACCGCGGTCCAGGCGAACGCCAGGGTCGCGGTGGTGCCGGTGGCGGGGATGGTGACCACGACGTTGTGCTGGAACTGCGCCTGGGCGGTGCCGGTCACCCGCACCGGGCTGCCCTGCCGCACCAGGATCACGTCCCGCAGCGTCAGCCGGACGTCGAACCGGAACGGGTCACCCGCCGGGGCCTCCAGGTCGGCCTCGTCCTGGCTGACCGCCACCCGGTAGCGCTGCCCGGTGGCGGCCAGGGCGGCCTGCAGGATGGCCAGGTAGTCGGCGCGTACCGTGGTGGCCGGCCGTGGGTCGAAGATCGGCCCGGTCCGCCAGAGCGCCACCTCCTGCAGGCCGACCAGGTCGGGCCGCCGCTCGCGGATCTCCGCGGCGAGCAGCCGGGCGCGGGCGGGGAAGTCCATCCGGTCGGCGTGCTCGACCAGGGCCGCGTTGGCCTGCAGGAACTCGGGCAGGTTCTGCGCCGCGACCGACGGGCCGAGGTCGCCGCCGAAGAAGACGTTGCGGGTCAGCACCCGCACGTCGCGCGTGCGACCGTGCGCGGAGGCGGGCGCCGCCAGCGAAATCGTGCCGGTCACCGCCAGGACGAGCGCGGTGACGAGCCGGACCAGTCGGTGCTGCGTGAAACGTGACGTTCTGCCCATGTTCCGCACGTTAGCGGGGTGCTGGGCCGGTTCATTCCTTCATCGGGCGTCTTTACCCCTCCGGGCGATCCCGCCCATCCGGCCGACCAGCCGCCGGGCTCACCGGTCACCTCAGGGGAGGGGGCTCAGCACGCCGCTCTCGTTGACCAGGAACCGTCCGGTGGAAGCGCCGTTGACGGTGCCGTTCCTGATCCACTCCACCAGCGCCGCGCGCAGGGTGGCGTGCGGGCCGGCCCAGGGCACGTGCGGCCGGCCGCCGTACGGGATGCCCGACGACGGCGTGCAGCGCGGCCCGGCACAGCCCTCGAGGAGCAACGCGTGGCTCGCGCACGCCACCTTCACCAGGATCTTGTTGGTCATCGAGGGCGGCAGGGCGCCGTAGATGGTGTCCGCGTTGCCCACCGCGCTGGTGGTGTCCTCGACCCCGTGCAGGACAAGGGTCGGTGGCGTCAGTTGACCGGCCACGGCCGTGTTCCAGCCGTAGCTGGAGAAGACCGGACTGCGGGCCAGACCGGTCGGGTGGCCGGGAACGTCCCCGCCCCACCGCAGGCCCGTGCTCTCCTCCGCCAGCACCTGCCGCCACAGTCGGCCGGGACTGCCCGGGACGACGTGGCCGGTGCAGGCCGTCTCGCGCTCCGCCGGCATCTGCCAGGTGCTGGCGACGTCCGCCGCGTCGTAGACGCGCAACGGGAAGGTGGCCCAGCCCGTCGGGGGCGTCGGCTCCTCGGTCGAGTTGTTGAGGAACAGCGACGACAGGAAGACGACCCGGTTCACCTTCGCGATGTACCGGTCGCTCTGCGGCAGCAGCGGGTTCGGGTTCGCGGCGTACAGCGTGCGGGCGACGTGCTGCCCGCCCGCCGAGTAGCCCACCAGGGTGACCCTGCCGTCCGAGGGCCGGGCCCGGGCGATGGCGTCGTCGATGACCTGGCGGATGTCGCGCACGAAGGTGTCGACCCGGGCGAACCGCAGATGGCTGGAGTGGGACCGCCGCTGCCCGTCCAGCGGATGGGTGAACAGCAGTTCCGGCGAGCCCTGCTGGTCGAGGGGGAAGGCCGCGACGTGGGTACGGTCGCACCCCGCCGGGTACCCGCAGGTGCCGTCCGGCTCGTACCCGGGCAGGCTCGCGTTGCCCGGATCGTCCAGGCCGTGCGCGAACCGCGTCGAGCGGCCGTAACCGAGCAGGTTGGGGGCGAAGGTGTCGACGCCCGCCCGAGCGAGCGCCCGCTGGACGCTGAGGTCGCCGCCCTCCGGCGCCCGCTGGCGCAGGTCGAACACGGGTGGTCCGTAAACGGTCCGGCCGTGGATCAGCACGGCGGCCCGGCTGGGCACCGAGCGGCACCGGCCGTGCGCGTACACCGGGCGCACCCGATGCACCTGCAGGTGGGCGCGGAGCCCGTCGAACTGGGCGTCGGGCATCAGCCCGGCCGGCACCGTGAACGGCAGCCAGTGGTCGCTGGCCCGCACACCGGTCGGAACCGTGTCGCAGGCGGCGGTCAGGGAGACGCGGCCGACGGCGGCCGTCGAGGTGGCAGCGGTGATCGCGGTGACCGCGAGGATCGTCACCGCCGCCCTGGCGAGTGCGCGTCGTGTTCCGGACATGGGGACTCCTCACCTGGGCGGGGCCGCGCGGTCCCGCGGGGTCGTGGCGACTGACCACTCCGGGCGGTGACGCCGGGTGGTCGCTGAGCGGCGCGAGCCCGGCCGCGACGGCGGCCGGACGGGCGGCATTCCGCAAGGGGCGGTCCGGGGGCGGTGAGTGCGTGGTGGACGGGAACGGCGCCGCTTGCGCGAATCGGGTCTCGACGCGTGCGCAGTGGCTGCCGGGGTGCCAGGAGCGGCGAAGGTGCCCGGGGTGCTCGTATCGTGGCTGTCGCGTCGCGACGTCCCGGGTACCGGGTCACCGGCCCGCCGTGGGGGCGCCCCTGATGCTGCTCGGGTCACGGTGCCGCGTCAACGCCGGGACTTCTCGCCAATTGGCGGTTGGGGTGGTAGCGGCCAAGTGCTGCATTCGGACCGGATCGAAAATTGGTTGACACGTCGGCTTTCTGGCCCGTGTCTCGCACAAGGGGGGTAGAAATGCGCCGATGGTCGAACAAAGTTCTCTGCGGAAGGGGCGGCTCGCTCGCCCGAGATCGTGTCATGCCGGGCCTTCGGTGTCCATCGTGAAGCGATCGGCCCACCTGCCGCGACAGGATCGCCCGGGCTGCCTGGAGGCATGATGCCTACGTCCCCGCCAGTGATCTCGGTGATGCTGATCGTGCCGGACGCCCGCGCCGCGATCGAGTGGTACCGGACCGCGTTGGGCGCGACGGAACTGTGGGACCTCGGTGGTGTGGCCGGCCTCGAGATCGGCGGCGCACCATTCTTCCTGTACGAGGCCGATCCGACGAATCCGGCGGAGGCCGCTCCGGGCCGAGCGGGGGTCACCAGCACCCGCGTCGAGGTGTTCGTCGATGACCCCCACGGCTTCATCGAACGTGCCGTGTCCGCCGGCGCGGGTGCGGGGGCGCCCATCGAGGAGCCTGGTCGGTCTTGAGCGCGTGGTTCCGGGCGGTCCGACGACCGGGGGCGACTTCCGGCGGCGCGGGAGTCGGGTGTCAGTCGTGGGCCGGGTCGTGGTGGGGGTGGGTCAGCCCTTCGGCGATGCCCTCGATCGTCTGGACCAGGTAGTCGAAGTCGGGCACCGCGACCCGCTCCGCGCGCTCGTGCAGGTTCGCCGTGGTGACCGTGTCGTCGATCCGGGCCACCTCGTGCCGTCCGTCGCGCTCCATGGCTGCCTCCCTCATCCGGGGCGGCGCTGGACCGGCAGCGCCGTCAGGCCATTCCGTGCACAGACCAAGCATTGCACTGTGCAACCGATCCTGCCAGGGGCGATGACACCTCAGGCGTCGACGGCGGCCTCCTCGTCCCGGGCGGCGAAGCCGAGCCACCACTCCTGCTCGGGCACCTCGCCCGCGGCGGCGGCGAACGCGGCCAGCGCCTCGGTCACCGCCGGTTGCCAGTAGTCCGCCGTGGCCGCCACGATCCGGGCCAGTTCCTCCCGGCGGCGCCGGATCACCTCCGCCACCAGCCGCTGCCCGGCCGGGGTGACGCGCAGCCGGACCACCCGCCGATCGGCGGTGGAGCGGGTGCGGCGGATCAGGCCCTTGCGGATGAGCCGGTCGCACATCCGGGTCCCGGTCGACGGCGCGACCTGCAACTCCGCCGAGATGTCCGCGGCGCGCTGCGGGCCCCGGGTCGCCAGCACGACCAGCGCCCGGAACTGCGGCAGGGTGACGTCGGCGTCCAGGTCGGCGAGGGACCGGGCGGCCAGCCCGACGAAGGCCCGGCTGGCGGCCATCAGTGCCTCGACGGCCCGCTCGGCGTCCGGCGCAGGTGGTGGCATGCCGACCATCATCGCAGTCCGCCCGGGCCGCGCCCGGCGTCCGGACCGGCGGCGCGGGCAGGGCGCAGGCGTGCCGGGCGGCGAAACGGGTACGCGCGGCGCCGGAGGCGCGCGCCTCCGGGATCGAGGGGACCCATGGGAGCCGCCGTCGCCATCACGCTGGTCGTCATCGCCGCGGTCGTCGTGCTGGTGCTGTCGTCGAGCGTCCGGCTGGTGCAGCAGTACCAGCGGGGCGTGGTGTTCCGCTTCGGCCGGGTGCTGGACCGCATCCGGCAGCCCGGCTTTCAGCTGATCGTTCCGCTCGCCGACCGGATGGTCCGGGTGAGCATGCAGACGACGGTGATCGGGGTGCCGGCGCAGGGCGTCATCACCCGGGACAACGTCACCCTCACGGTCGACGCGGTGGTCTACTACCGGGTGGTCGATCCGGTGAAGGTGCTGGTCAACGTGCGCGACTATTCCTCGGCGGTGCTCCAGGTGGCGCAGACCGCGTTGCGTTCGGTGGTCGGCAAGGCCGACCTGGACACCCTGCTGCGCGACCGCGACCGGATCAACGCCGAGCTGAAGTCCGTCATCGACGCGCCCACCGAGAAGCCGTGGGGCCTGCTCATCGAGCGGGTCGAGGTGAAGGACGTGGCGCTGCCGGAGGGGATGAAGCGGTCGATGTCCCGCCAGGCCGAGGCCGAGCGGGAACGCCGCGCCCGGGTGATCGCGGCGGACGGCGAGTACCAGGCTTCGCGGCGGCTCGCCGACGCCTCCCGGGCGATGGCGGACACGCCCGGGGCGTACCAGCTGCGGCTGCTGCAGACCGTGGTGGACGTGGCTGCGGAGAAGAACAGCACCCTGGTCATGCCGTTCCCGGTGGAGCTGCTGCGCTTCTTCGACGAGGTCGCCGGCGGCGGCCGCGGGCGATCGGCCGCCACCGAACCGGAGCGGCGCCAGGAGCCGTCCCCGCTCGGCCCGGTGACCGGGAAGGTGGCGGCGGCCGCCGAGGGGGACGGGCACCGGGGCGGCGGGTAACCGGGGCACGTGAATATACCGGTTGCCGGTATATGCTGTCCGCCATGGCCGACAGTCCACTTCGGGAACCCACCTTCCTGGTCCTCACCGCGCTGGCAGAGACACCCCAGCACGGCTACGCCGTCATCGAGGACGTGCGGCGCATCTCCGACGGCCGGGTTCGGCTGCGCGCCGGCACCCTCTACGCCGTCCTCGACCGGCTCCGCGCCGACGGCCTCATCGAGGTCGATCGGGAGGAGATCGTCCAGTCCCGGCTGCGCCGCTACTACCGGCTCACC
>NZ_KQ058656.1 GCF_000982955.1 Micromonospora sp. HK10
CGCGACCCGCCTCGCCGCCGAGGTCGACCGGCTGCGCCGGCACGCCGACGCCGCCGGTACCCGGCTGCGCCGCGCCGGCCTGCGCACCCAGGCAGGGCCGGCGTGAGCGCCGGCCGGCTCGAGCGTCGCTACCGCCGGCTGCTCGCCTGCTATCCCTGGGAACACCGCCGCGCGTACGAGGAGGAGATGCTCGCCGTGCTCCTGGCCGG
>NZ_KQ058657.1 GCF_000982955.1 Micromonospora sp. HK10
GGGCGCTGCTGGAACAGGCCCAGCGAGTCATGGTCGTTGCGGTCGCCGAGGTGGCCCAGGTTCTCCAGCTTCGACTCCTGCAGCGCGGTGGCGATCGAGATCACCGCGGCCCGCTCCGGCAGACCCGCCTTCTCGGTGGCGGCGATGATCGCCTTGGCGTTGGCGGTCTGCTCGTCGGTCAGGTCAATCTTGGACTGGGCGCCCTGCACGCCGTGCGGGATCAGCTTGCCGGTGTCCGGCTTGTCGGCCTGCACCGCAACCGCTACCGGCTTCGCATCCACGGTCGGGGTGTCGGCGTGGGCGGCGATCGGACCGGCGAACACACCACCGGTGAAAGCCAGACCAGCAATACCCAGCACGCTCTTACGCAGCATCGTGTTCATGGTGAAGCTCCATTCGGGGGTTGGCGCACACCACCACCGACCGGGGGGTCGGCCAGGGCGTGCGCAAGCACCGTCAGGCGCTCAAAAAAGGGGGAAAGTTTTGGGGGATCATCCGGGCCGTGGGGCGGGGCCTCTTCGCGGCGCCGGGACCATGTGTAACGACCGGCGGCCCACCATCATTCCCGGGGGCCCGCACCCCGCCAGGCGGGGCGTCTTCCTCGGTCGTTCACCGGGTACAACGCCCCCGGGTCGTCGACCATTCCGGTCCCCGGATGCGGCCGGCCACTCCAAATCCGGACAATCGGTACCGGACCGCCCAGTCGACGCAGGCCATCGCGGCGTCGGTGGAACGCCATGGGTGTATCCGGACCCCGGAGACACCCATGACGTTCCACCCACCGGTGGCGGCTGCCCGGGGGTGCTGGTTCACCAATCGGGCGGCATGGGAAGGGCTGGCATAACGCACCGGTGGGCGGGGCGGGTGACGGACTGATCGACACCGGACATGCTGGTTCACCAACCGGGCGGTATGGGGAGGGGCTGGCATAACGCACCCGGGGCGGTGGCGGACTGATCAACCCGACGTGCCCCACGACGGGCTGTCCTGCGGGCCGAAAGCCAACGACGTGCCGCATTTCGAGGCGCGGGATCCGCCCGGCGTCCAGGGCGCCTCCCAGGACCGTAGGGTGTCAGCGTGGCGACCCTTCTGCTTCTGCGACACGGCCGGACCACCGCCAACGCTGACGGAGGGCTGGCCGGCCGGCAACCGGTCGAGCTGGACGAGACCGGGCGGGCCCAGGCCGCGGCGGTGGGGGAGCGGCTGAAGGGCCTGCCGCTCCGCGCGGTGGTGACCAGTCCGCTGATCCGCTGCCGGCAGACCCTGGAGTTGGCGCTGCCCGAGGCCGAGCCGGTGGTGGAGGACGGGCTGATCGAGTGCGGCTACGGCGCCTGGGAGGGGCAGCCGCTGAAGAAGCTGGCGAAGGAGCCGCTCTGGCCGGTGGTGCAGCAGCACCCGAGCGCCGCCGTCTTCCCGGAGGGAGAGTCGATCGCGGCGATGTCCGCGCGGGCGGTCGCGGCGGTACGCGCCTGGGACGCCCGGGTGACCGCCGAGCACGGGCCGGAGGCGGTCTGGCTGGCGTGCAGCCACGGCGACGTGATCAAGGCGATCGTGGCGGACGCGCTCGGCGTACACCTGGATCTTTTTCAGCGGATCGTGGCGGACCCGGCGTCGGTGACCGCGATCCGTTACACCTCGCTGCGCCCGTTCCTGGTCCGGCTCAACGACACCGGGGGTGATCTGGCCAGCCTGGTGCCGCCGCCGCGCCGGCGGCGCGGGCGGGCGACGCGGCGGGCGGACTCGGATGCGGCGGTGGGCGGCGGCGCGGGGGCGACCCGGTGAGCCGGCCGACCCCGGAAGCGACCGCCGTGGCCGGGGGAGGGACCGTCGTGGCCGAGGGAGCGAGGGTCGTGGCCGGGGGAGGGACCGGGTTGACCCGGGGCGCGGCCGGGAACCGGGTGCACCGGCCGGTCGGGGTCGGCGCGTTCGCCCTGGGCGGATTCGGCGTCGGTGGGCTGCGCGACGCTCCCACGCTCCGGATAGGGTCGTGGGTATGACCCACCAGGTGCACGCCTTCGAGCCGCCCGAGCGGTTCGTCGCCGGAACCGTCGGCCCGCCGGGGGAGCGTACGTTCTTCCTGCAGGCGCGCGGCGGTGGCCGGCTGGTCAGCGTCGCGCTGGAGAAGGTCCAGGTGTCCCTGCTCGCCGAGAAGCTGGAGGAGCTGCTCTCCGAGGCGCAGCGCCGGTTCGGCGTGGACCTGCCGGAGCTCCCGCCGGCCGTCGGCGACAACGACCCGCTGGACACCCCGGTCGACGAGGAGTTCCGGGTCGGCACCCTGGGCCTGGCCTTCGACGTGGACACCGCCACCGTGGTGATCGAGGCGATCGCGGTCGGTGAGACGGAGGTCGAGGTCGAGCTGGGCGATGCCCCCGACGACGACGAGGACGAGGAGCCGGACGAGCCGGACGAGGATCTCGACCGGCTCCGGGTGCGGTTGACCCCGGAGGCGACCCGCGCGTTCATCGAGCGGGCCCGCCGGGTGGTCAACGCCGGCCGCCCGCCCTGCCCGCTCTGTGGCCAGCCGTTGGATCCGGCGGGCCATCTCTGCCCCCGGCACAACGGTTACCACCGGTGACCTCGTCGGAACTCCAGCCCCGACAGGGTGGCGTCGACGCGTTGCGCCTGCTCACCGACGGTGAGCTGACCCTGGAGGGGCGGCTGGTCGACGCCTCCAACACCACCCTGCGCGGCATCCTCAGCCTGGACGGGGCGACGGCCCGCTGCGTCTACAAGCCGGTGCGCGGCGAGCGGCCGCTCTGGGACTTTCCGGACGGCACGCTCGCCGGCCGGGAGGTCGCCGCGTACCTGGTCGCCAGGGCCACCGGCTGGGACCTGGTGCCGCCGACGGTGCTGCGGGACGGCCCGTTCGGGCCGGGCTCCTGCCAGCTCTGGATCGACGAGCCGGACGACGCCGAGCCGCTGGTCGGGTTCGTGCCGGCCGAGGCGGTGCCGCCGCGCTGGTTCGCGGTCGCCGCGGCGCGGGACGACGACGGCGCCGCGTACGCCCTCGCGCACGCCGACGACCCGCGACTGGCCCGGCTCGCGGTCCTCGACGCGGTGATCAACAACGCCGACCGCAAGGGCGGCCACGTCATCGTCGGCGCGGACGACCGGATCTACGGCGTCGACCACGGCGTCTGCTTCCACGTGGAGGAGAAGCTGCGTACGGTCCTCTGGGGCTGGGCCGGCCGGCAGCTGCCGCCGGACGCGGTGGAGATGCTGGACGGGCTGGCGGGGCAGCTCACCGGCGCGCTCGGCGACGAGTTGGCCGAGCACCTGATGCTCTCCGAGATCGCCGAGGTGGCGGCCCGGGTGGACCGACTGCGCGAGACCGGTCGCTTCCCGCTGCCCCCGCAGGAGTGGCCGGCGATGCCCTGGCCACCCATGTGAATCGTTGTCACGTTGATCACCCGTGGCCCGGCACCTGAGCGCCTGAGGGCTGGTTAGGCTGATGGTCATGGAGTCTTGGACGGGACACGAGGTGCCACGGCTGCCGGGCAGGGGCGAGCCACTGCGGTTGTACGACTCGGCGCGGCAAGGTGTGCAGCCCAGCCGCCCGGACGGGGACGCCGCCATGTATGTCTGCGGCATCACGCCGTACGACGCCACCCACCTCGGCCACGCCGCCACCATGATCACCTTTGACCTGGTGCAGCGCATGTGGCGGGACGCCGGCCTGACCGTCCGGTACGTGCAGAATGTCACCGACATCGACGATCCGCTGCTGGAGCGGGCCGCGCGCGACGGCGAGGACTGGAAGGTCCTGGCCATGCGCGAGACGGCACTGTTCCGGGAGGACATGGAAGCGCTGCGGATCATCCCGCCGGAGCACTACGTCGGCGCGGTGGAGTCGATCCCGGACATCGCCGAGAAGGTCCTCGTGCTGCTCAAGGACGGCGCCGCGTACCGACTCGACGACGGCACCGGCGACGTCTACTTCGACGTCTCCGCCGCCCCCGACTTCGGCTACGAGTCCAACCTCTCCCGGGAGGAGATGCTGGAGATCTTCCCGGAGCGCGGCGGCGACCCGGACCGGGCCGGCAAGCGCGACCCGCTCGACCCGCTGCTGTGGCGGGGCGCCCGGGAGGGTGAGCCGTCCTGGCCGGGCGGTGAGCTGGGTCCGGGGCGGCCCGGGTGGCACATCGAATGCGCGGTGATCGCGCTGAACCTGCTCGGCGACCGGATCGACGTGCAGGGCGGCGGCAACGACCTGCTCTTCCCGCACCACGAGTGCTCGGCTGCGCACGCCGAGCGGCTCACCGGCAGTGCGCCTTTCGCCGACCACTACGTGCACGCCGGCATGATCGGCCTGGACGGCGAGAAGATGTCGAAGTCCCGGGGCAACCTGGTCTTCGTCTCCCGGCTGCGCGCCGACCGGGTGGACCCGATGGCGGTCCGGCTGGCGCTGATCAGCGGCCACTACCGCGCCGACCGCTCCTGGACCGAGGACCTGCTCGACACGGCCGGGGAGCGGCTGGCGCGCTGGCGCCGGGCCGCCGCCGCGCCCGCCGGGCCGTCCGGGGCTGAGCTGCTCGCCGGCGTACGCGCCCGGCTGGCCGACGACCTGGACACCCCCGGTGCCATCGCGGTGGCCGACGCCTGGGCCGAGCAGACCCTCGCCGGCGTCACCGAGGACGCCGACGCTCCGCAGCTCTTCCGGGACACCGTCGACGCCCTGCTCGGCATCCGGCTCTGACGGCTCAGGCGGACGGCCCGGGCACGGCCCGGGCCGCCGCCACCGCCCGCCTACCGCGCCGCGGCGCCGCCACCGCCCGCCTACCGCGCCGCGGCCCCTGGGGCTCAGTCGGGGCGGCGGGCCCGCACCTGCCGGCGCGCCACGTTCCAGAGCTGGCGGCCCAGCCGGCTCTTCTTGATCCACTGCATCCGGCTCACCAGCTTGGACCTGGGGGTTGGGGCCTTCGGCGGTGCGGTGACCCGGCGGTACGTGGCCGAGGTGGCGGGTCGAACAGTGTCCGGTTCGAGCTCGTTGGAGGCCATCGCCAGGCAGGCGAAGTGCTGCAGGAGGCGTGCGTCGGCCTGGGTGGCCTGGTCGCGTACCGCTCTGGTCAGCGCGCGCACCACGGCCTCGCGCCGGATGAACTGCGTGATCGGACCGTGCGCGGTGTCGACCAGCTCGGCGATCGCCTCGATGCCGTCGCCCTGCCACACCTTCGCGGCGGTCGACGCCTGGGAGAAGGCGGTGGCGAACGGGACGTCCGACCACTCGGGTACCAGCCGCTCGATCAGCCCGGTGTGCACCAGGCGGTCGCGCTTCTGTTGCGGGGTCAGCGCGAAGGTGGCGGCGACGAAGTCGGGGGTGAGGTACGGCGTGACCATGCCGACGGCGTAGCCGGAGCTGTACCACCGGCGTACCCGCTCGACGAGGTAGAGGTAGTCGGCCAGGTGCAGGTCGTGCACCCCGATGCCCTTCGCGTGCTCGAGGATCCGGTCGATCCGGGCCCGCTCGGCGGCCAGGACGCCCTCGCCGGCCGCGCTGGCCGGGATCGCGCTGAGCAGGTTCGCCGCCGCCGAGTCCTCGGGGGTGCGGTCGACATCGGCCGGGGGATACCAGTAGCCGACGGCGAGTTCGCCGCCGGCACCGCTGAACGTCGCCGGGCTGACCGTGTCCGGCAGCCGCTCCGCGACGGCCTGGCGCGGCAGGTACGTGGACGGGTACTGGTAGTCGAAACGGTGCTGCATCCGCCGGACGCGCTCCTGGACGCCGACCTTGACCACCTGGGCGGGGACGCTCTTGAGCCGCAGGTCGTGGCTCGGGGTGAGGCCACGCTTCTCCCGCAGCAGCCGCACAAGCTCCGTGGCGACGTCGGCCTCGGCCTGGATGTCCCGGTTGGTGAAGAACCGGGGCAGCCGGCCGGCCGCGATGAGCGACGCCGCGATCAGGCGCGAGTCCTTGCCGCCGGAGAGCCCCAGGTCAACCTCGTCGTCGTACATGTCGTAGAAGCTGCTCGTGGTGTGGGTGATCGCCGCGGCCGCCAGGTCGAGTGCCTCGGCGGTCCGGCCCTGGGCCTCGAGACCGGCCATCACCACGTCGTCCACGCCGTAGCGCAGCTCGGCGTCGACCTCCCAGCCTCCGCCGTCGCGGCGGCGACCCGTCAGCCGCTCCCCGGCCCGCAGCAGCCGCACCCCGCGCACCGGGGACATCTCGGCGCCGAAGTGGCTGCAGATGGTGTACGACCGCCAGCCGTCGAGGTCCGGCGAGGCCTGGCCGTGCAGGAAGGTGGCCACCAGGCTCGGTCGGCTGGACAGCACGGTGATGCCGTCGGCCGTCCCGGTGAACAGCCGGCACATGCCGAGCCAGTCCTGCTGCACGGCGAAGCGGCGGTCTCCGTCCAGCGCGAGCAGGGCGAACGGGGGCACCACGGTGCGGTGGACGTCCTCGCCGGCGAGCAGCCGGCGGGCCAGCGCGGCGGGGCCGCCGGCCGGGTCGGCGCCGACCGGGATGCCGAGCGACACCGCGGTGACCGGGCCGTCCGTGGCGACGGTGGGCCAGCGGTAGGGACCCTGGTCGGCGATGTGCAGCACGGTCACGCCCCAGTCGTCGCCGCCGACCTCGTGCCGTACGTAGCTTGCCGGCACGATGGTGGTCAACGCCGCCTCGACCCGCTCTCGCGCGGCGAGCCGCGCCTCCGGCGACACGCGCCGCTCACCGAACCACGCAAGTACCACGTACATTCTGCCGCCTGCCTAACCTGACCGGTCCGGGGACTTCCCGTCGGGCAAGCTAACAGAAGCGACCGCGTCGACGGTGACCCGGACGCGTCGACGCGCGCGGGCAGCCCGGTCCGGCTCGACCGGCACCGGCAACCGACACCGGCACTCAGCCGAGGACCAGTCCGGGGTCGGGGTCCTGCTCGGGCGCCGGGGCGGGGATCCGGTACTCCTCGGTGAGGGTGGTCA
Source organism: Micromonospora sp. HK10 (assembly GCF_000982955.1). Lineage (GTDB taxonomy): Bacteria > Actinomycetota > Actinomycetes > Mycobacteriales > Micromonosporaceae > Micromonospora. The sequence continues at coordinate 6,919 of NZ_KQ058657.1, forward strand.
TCGGGCCGGGCCAGGTGGCCTGGGCGACCTCGATCGGCTTGCGCCGCTCGTCGTAGGCGACGTGCAGCAGGTGCAGCACCGGGGTGTCGGGCCGGATCTGCAGGATCTCCGCCTCCTCCCGGCTGGGCTGGCGGGCGCTGATCGTGTCGGTCGCGGTGACGTAGCGCCGGCCGGTGGCCTCCTCGGCCTCCTGGTAGAGCGGGCGGCCGAACGCCTCGGCCCGTTCGAGGGAGGTTCCGGCGGTGTCGGTGGGCAGGAACCAGGAGGCGCCCACCTCGACCGGTGACTCGTCGGTGCGGACCAGGTGCCGCCGGCAGAGCAGCTCGGCGCCGTCGGCCACCCCGAACGCGTCGGCCACCTCGGGCGGGGCGGGGGCCCGGCCGACGGAGACCAGCTGCTGCTTGTACCGGGCGGCCAGGTCGGTGTGGTAGCCGCGGAAGCCGCCGTACCGGCCGCGGGAGAGGCGGTTGAGGCGGCGGCGGGTGCCCCGGACGTACGTACCGGAGCCGGGCTTGGTGATCAGGATGCCCTCGACCCGCAGCTGGTCGACGGCGCGCTGGACGGTCTGCTTCGCCACGCCGAACATCTCGGCGATGGCCGGGATGGACGGCAGTCGCTCGCCGGGCGCCCAGTCGCCGCGGCGCACCTGGGCCTTGAGCTGCGCGGCGATCTGTCGGTGCGGGAACTCGGCCGCGCCGGGGTTGATCTGCATGCCCGTTTCCTCCTGACAGCTAGGTTCCTAGGATGCCCTAGCGGGGGTGACCCGCGCCACCCCGGACACGCCGAAGGCCGGGCCCCGCAGGACCCGGCCTTCAACAGGGGACAGCTACCAGGAGCCGGCGGTGGGACCGGCGGAGCCGCCCCGCCGGCGCAGGTACTTCTCGAACTCCTGGGCGATCTCGTCGCCGGTCAGCGGGGTGATCCCCGCGTCGCCGACCCGTTCCTCCAGCTCGCGGACGTACTCGCCCAGTTCGGCGTCCTGCTCGGCGGCGCTGCGCACCCGCTGCTCCCACTCGGCGGCCTCCTCGGCCAGGTCGGCCATCGGCACCGGCAGGTCGAGCACCTCCTCGACCCGGTGCAGCAGGGCGAGGGTGGCCTTCGGGCAGGGCGGGTTGTTGGCGTAGTGCGGCACGTGCACCCAGAACGACACGGCGTCGACCTCGGCGCGGGTACAGGCGTCGTGCAGCACCCCGACGATGCCGGTCGGGCCGTCGTAGCGGGTGGGGGTGAGCTGGTAGCGCTTGGCCGCGTCCGCGTCCGAGGCGCTGCCGCTGATCGGCAGCGGCCGGGTGAACGGCACGTCGGCCAGCAGCGCGCCGAGCAGCACCACCCGCTCGACCTCCAGGCTGTGGCAGATCTCCAGCACCTGCTCGCAGAAGGTGCGCCAGCGCATGCTCGGCTCGATGCCCCGGATCAGCACCACGTCCCGCTCGGTGCCCTCCGGGCTGGCCACCATGAAGCGGGTGGTGGGCCACTCCACCCGGCGGGTCTCCCCGTCGGCCATGGTGATCGTCGGCCGGCTCACCTGGAAGTCGTAGAAGTCCTCCGGGTCCAGCTCGGCCACCTGCCGCGCCTGCCAGACCTGCTCCAGGTGTTCCACGGCCGCCGTGGAGGCGTCCGCCGCGTCGTTCCAGCCCTCGAAAGCCGCGATGGCGACCGGGGAGCGCAGCACCGGCAGCCCGTCGAACTCGGTCACGCCGTCACCTCACCCTGCTCGCCGGGAGCGGTGTCCCTGATGTGCTTCACGTCCGCCAGCCTACGTGCCGGCGGGGGATGCGGCCCGCCGGCCGCGCCGGTCGGCCGGCCGACCCGCCGGACCTGACCGCCGACCGCGCCGTGGTGATCCCGCCGACAGTATGTGGGAACGGCTGGTTGCGATCACCCGCCGGCGGCCCGTCGCACTAACCTGGCCCTGTGCGGACTTCGTTGCTCGATGTGCTGGCCGACCGGATCCTCATCGCCGACGGCGCGATGGGGACCATGCTCCACGCCGCCGACCTGACCCTGGACGACTTCGACGGCCTCGAGGGTTGCAACGAGATCCTCAACGTCACCCGGCCGGACGTGGTCCGGGGCGTGCACGAGGCGTACCTGGCCGCCGGCGCGGACTGCGTGGAGACCAACACCTTCGGGGCGAACCTGCCCAATCTCGCCGAGTACGGCATCGCCGAGCGGATCCGGGAGCTCTCCGAGGCCGGCGCCCGGCTGGCCCGGGCGGCCGCCGACGCGTACGCCACCCCGGAGCAGCCCCGTTTCGTGCTCGGCTCGATGGGGCCGGGCACCAAGCTGCCCACCCTGGGTCACGCCGGCTACGCCACGCTGCGCGACGCGTACCAGGAGAACGCGGCGGGGCTGATCGCGGGCGGGGCGGACGCGCTGATCATCGAGACCTGCCAGGACCTGCTCCAGGTCAAGGCGGCGGTGATCGGCGCCAAGCGGGCCCGCGCCGAGCTGGGCCGGGACGTCCCGATCATCTGCCAGGTCGCCGTGGAGACCACCGGCACCATGCTGCTGGGCAGCGAGATCGGCGCGGCGCTGACCGCCATCGAGCCGCTCGGCGTCGACCTGATCGGGCTGAACTGCTCCACCGGCCCGGCCGAGATGGGCGAGCACCTGCGCTACCTGTCCCAGCACTCCCGCATCCCGGTGTCGGTGATGCCCAACGCCGGCCTGCCGGTGCTCACCGCCGACGGGGCGTACTTCCCGCTCACCCCGGTGGAGCTGGCCGACGCACTGGAGCAGTTCGTCACCGACTACGGCGTGTCGCTCGTCGGCGGCTGCTGCGGCACCACCCCGGAGCACATCCGGGTGCTGGTCGAGCGGCTGCGCGGCACCCGGCCGGTGGCCCGGCAGCCGCAGCCGGAGCCGGGCGTCTCCTCGATCTACCACCATGTGCCGTTCGCCCAGGACGCCAGCGTCCTGATGGTGGGGGAGCGGACCAACGCCAACGGTTCCAAAGCGTTCCGGGAGGCGATGCTCGCCGGCGACTGGCAGGCCTGCGTGGAGCTGGCCCGCGGCCAGGCCCGCGACGGCTCACACCTGCTCGACCTCTGCGTCGACTACGTCGGCCGCGACGGCGCCCGGGACATGCGCGAGCTGGCCGGCCGGTTCGCCACCGCCTCCACGCTGCCGATCGTGCTGGACTCCACCGAGCCGGCGGTGATCGAGGCCGGGCTGGAGATGCTCGGCGGGCGCTGCGTGGTCAACTCGGTCAACTTCGAGGACGGCGACGGCCCGGAGTCCCGCTACGCCCGGGTGATGCCGGTCGTCGCCGAGCACGGCGCCGCCGTGGTGGCGCTGCTCATCGACGAGGAGGGCCAGGCCCGCACCCGGGACTGGAAGGTACGCGTGGCGTGCCGGCTGATCGACGATCTGACCGGCCGGTGGGGGCTGCGCCGGGCGGAAATCCTCATCGACGCGCTGACCTTCCCGATCGCCACCGGCCAGGAGGAGACCCGCCGCGACGGCATCGAGACGATCGAGGCGATCCGGGAGATCGCCGCCCGCTACCCGGGGGTCAACTTCACCCTCGGCATCTCCAACGTCTCGTTCGGCCTGAACCCGGCCGCCCGGCAGGTGCTCAACTCGGTCTTCCTGCACGAGTGCGCGCAGGCCGGCCTGACCTCGGCGATCGTGCACGCCAGCAAGATCCTGCCGATGGCGCGGATCGCCGACGAGCAGCGCGAGGTCGCCCTCGACCTGATCTACGACCGGCGCCGTGAGGGGTACGACCCGGTGCAGCGCTTCATCGAGCTGTTCGAAGGCGTCGACGCCGCGTCGGCCCGGGCCACCCGGGCCGAGGAGCTGGCCGCGCTGCCGCTGGAGGAACGGCTCAAGCGGCGCATCATCGACGGTGAGCGCAACGGCCTGGAGGCCGACCTGGACACCGCGATGGCGCAGGGGCGCGCGCCACTGTCCATCATCAACGACCTGCTGCTCGACGGCATGAAGGTGGTCGGCGAGCTGTTCGGCTCCGGCCAGATGCAGCTGCCGTTCGTGCTCCAGTCCGCCGAGGTGATGAAGACCGCGGTGGCCTACCTGGAGCCGCACATGGAGAAGGCCGACGACGGTGGCAAGGGCCGGATCGTGCTGGCCACCGTCAAGGGCGACGTGCACGACATCGGCAAGAACCTGGTCGACATCATCCTGTCCAACAACGGCTACGAGGTCGTCAACATCGGCATCAAGCAGCCGATCAACGCGATCCTCGACGCGGCCGAGGAGCACCGCGCCGACGCCATCGGCATGTCCGGGCTGCTGGTCAAGAGCACGGTCATCATGAAGGAGAACCTGGCCGAGATGGCCGCGCGCGGGGTCGCCGAGCGCTGGCCGGTGCTGCTCGGCGGAGCGGCGCTGACCCGGGCGTACGTGGAGGACGACCTGCGGTCGATCTTCCCCGGCCAGGTGCACTACGCCCGGGACGCGTTCGAAGGGCTCTCCCTGATGGACCGGGTGATGACGGCCAAGCGCGGCGGCGCGCCGGTGATCGACCCGGAGCGGGAGGCGGCCCTGGCCGCCCGGCGGGAGCGGCGGGAGCGGCAGCGGGCCATGGTGCGCGAGGCGCTGCCCGAGCTGGACGACGCGTCGGTCCGCTCCGACGTGGCGGTCGACGTGGAGGTGCCGGCCCCGCCGTTCTTCGGCACCCGGGTGGTCAAGGGGATCCCACTGGCCGACTACGCGGCGCTGCTCGACGAGCGGGCCACCTTCCTCGGCCAGTGGGGGCTGCGCGGCGCGCGCGGCGGGCAGGGCCCGTCGTACGAGGAGCTGGTGGAGACCGAGGGGCGGCCGCGGCTGCGCTACTGGCTGGACCGCCTCATCGCCGACAAGGTCCTCGAGGCCGCCGTGGTGTACGGCTACTTCCCGGCGTACTCCGAGGGCAACGACCTGGTGGTGCTGGACGAGAACGGGCACAGCGAGCGGGCCCGGTTCTCCTTTCCCCGGCAGCGGCAGGAGCGGCGGCTCTGCCTGGCCGACTTCTTCCGTCCCAAGGGCGAGCAGCTCGACGTGGTGGCGTTGCAGCTGGTCACCGTCGGGCAGCCGATCAGCGAGTACACGGCGAAGATGTTCGCCGGCAACGAGTACCGCGACTACCTGGAGGTGCACGGGCTGTCGGTGCAGCTCACCGAGGCGCTCGCGGAGTACTGGCACCGGCGGATCCGCACCGAGCTGATCCTGCCGGGCGGGCGCACCGTCGCCGACCAGGACCCGGCGGACCTGGCCGGCCTGCTGGGCACCGACTACCGCGGCTGCCGGTACGCGTTCGGCTACCCGGCCTGCCCCGACCTGGAGGACCGGGCGAAGATCGTCCAGCTGCTCGGCGCGGAGCGGATCGGGGTGCAGCTCTCCGAGGAGTTCCAGCTGATGCCGGAGCAGGCCACCGACGCCATCGTGGTGCACCACCCGGAGGCGAGCTACTTCAACGCCAAGTGATCGCCGCAGGTTCTCTGACCTGCGGCGGAGCACCTGGCATGGCCCTGATTCCAGGGTCTGCGACGAGGTTCCTGCCGAGAGATCAGCTTCCCAGGAGCGTCACGTGAGTTGCCGGCGACAGACCTGTCAGGACGGAACCTGGGCAAGCCTGAGCACGTGTTCGAAGCCGCGTTTCTGCGCGGGCGAGCCCACCATTGGCAGGATCAGCGCTGGTATGCCGGCGGAAACCGATCCGCCGTCGGCGGCGGGATGATCACCGACCATCAGGGTCTGGCCCGGTGCGGCATCGAGGGCTTCGAGGGCGGCGACCCAGATCCGAGGGTCCGGTTTGACGAAGCCGACCTCGTAGGACAGTACGAACGCATCGACATGGCCGTCGAGTCCGTGCCGCGCAAAGCATGTGCGGATGTCCCAGCCGACGTTGCTCACGACGCCGATGCGAACACCACCATCACGCAATGCGGACAGGGTGGCGGCGGTGTCGGCGTACGGCTCGATCGTTTCGACGCGTGTTTCGTGCAAGACCGATGCCAGCGCCGGGTCCACCCCAGGAATCTGTTCCAGCACGGCGAGGATCGCCCGACCCCAGACTTGCGGATCCAGATCTCGGGCGATGTGGGCCGGATCCGTGGCCGTCCTCCGCAACAGTTCCGCGAAGTCGCCAGCAATACGGCGCGCCTCACCGGCCGCCAATGCCCGGTCGATCGATGCCGCCGCGTTGCCTACCCAGCGCTCCGAGTCGCTGGCGAACAGAGTCCAGGCGAAGTCGAACAGTACTGTCGTCACGCGGTTGGCGGTCATCGCAGCACCCTAGATCAACCCGACGCGTGTCGCTCTCAGGTGTCCTCGTAGGCCAGCTCGACGGCCGTCGCGGAGACCTGGAGCTCGCCAGTCCCTTGCGGGTGCTCGACGAGATACACGTCTGGCGGCCCGTCCAGCGACGTGGTGTGCCGGGCTTCCACCACTGCGGTGATGAACCCGGCATGGACGCCCTCGGTCAGCCGCACCCGCACGCCAGGCAGGTATCCGCCTAGTCCGGCAAGCGGTGGACCTACCGGGTCACGCCAGGTGGGCCCGGACTGCTGCTCCAGCACCAGCAACTCACCCGGCCGATAGTCATCGGCGTCCCTTTCCACCCGATAGCCGGTCGCTTCCGTGCCGGGAAAGGCCTCACGGGGTTGCCAGGGCAGTACGGGCAGACCGGCCGCGATCAACTCTTGCCGGACCGCCTCGGCGAGAGCACTGGGGGCGGCGGGCTGGGATACGGCCATGCTCCTCATGATCCGCCCCTGCAACAAGGAAGTGTCACGCAGGTCCTGATACCGGTGTTCACGTAGCTCCCGGGGCCTGGCCGGGGCAGGGTTTCCGACCCGTGCCAATCCCGCCGACGATCACTGGCGCGGGCGACGCGCTAGGGTCCACTGTCGCCCGGCTCCATGCCCGTCGGGCAGGACGGAGCCCTCGATGCGGAGAGCCCCCCGACTCGCCGCCGCACTCGCGATCGGCTTGCTCGTACCGACGCCGGTCGCCGGCTGTTCACGCATCTTCGGGTGTGCGCCCCGGCCGCCGGACGACATCACCGTGTCCGACCTGGCGGGCGTCTACACCAGCGCCGCGGGCGGACGGATCGAGCTGAGCGAGGACGGGCACTACCGCGCCAGCAAGCTGTCGCCGACGGCGACCGACCAGTCGGCTGAGGGCAGCTGGACCCTCGACCTCGCCTCGGAGAGCACCGAGGACCTGAGGCTCGACGACGTCCAGTTGTGGATCTCCGGCGACCGGGAGGAGCCCTGGCTGTACCGCTTCGACGGTGACCCCGACCGGTGCGACCTCATCGAGTTCCACCGCAAGACGTGACCTCGGGGCGCGGGGCGCCGCGTCCGGACCGCTAGGGCGGCCTGACCCCGCGCACCGGCCGGCTTAATGGGTGCGCGGCCATGCGTACGGCATGTCAGGATGCTCGGCATGCCTGGTCGCGCGCTGAGCTTCGGAGCGAGGGCGGAAGCGTACGAGGAGTTCCGCCCGGGTTATCCCGCGGAGCTCGCTGATCTGGTGCTGGCGTACGCGGGTCGACCGGTCCGGACCGCCCTGGAGATCGGCGCGGGGACCGGCAAGGCGACGCGGCTGTTCGCCGGCCGGGGGATCACCGTCACCGCGACCGACCCGGACGGGGCCATGCTCGCCGAGTTGCGCCGGCAGATGCCGGCGGGGGTGCGGATCCTGCGGGCCGCGTTCGAGGACCTGCGACCGGGCGAGCGCTACGGGCTGGTGTACGCGGCGGCGGCGCTGCACTGGACGGAACCGGCGGGCCGGTGGTCGCGGATGGCCGGGCTGGTGGCCCCGGGTGGCGTGTTCGCCTCGTTCGGCGGGCCGGTCCGGTTGGCGGACCCGGGCGTGCGGGCGGCCGCCGACGCGGCGCGGGCACCGTTTCTGCACAGCGACGAGATTCCGTCCCCGGACGGGACGCCGCCGGAGCACGACATGCAGTGGCCGGGCACGGAGCTGCGACGGTCGGCATGGTTCGCCGACGTCCGGCAGTCGGTCGTCGAGCGGCGGTTGACGATGAGCGCCGCCGACTACGTCGGTTACCTCTCCACCGTCTCGGCCTATCTCCAGTTGCCAGAGCCCGTGCGGGAGCAGGTGTTCGCCAGCATCCGGCGGGTGCTGCCGGGCACGGTCGAGATCGCCGCCGACATCACCGTCCACCTCGCCCGCCGCCAGCCCGACCGGTAGCGCCACGATAAGCGGGCCGCCGGCAACCGCCGGCAGCGCCGCGAGAGGCCGGCCGCCGGCAACGGCCGGTGCCGCCGCGAGAGGCCGGCCGCCGGCAACGGCCGGTGCCGCCGCGAGAGGCCGGCCGCCGGCAACGGCCGGTGGCGCCGCGAGCAGCCAGCCGGCTGGCGGCGAGCGCCGGGGGAGCCGACGAGCGGCGTCCCGCCGGCCGGGGCCGTCGCGTCGGCGGCGGCCCCGGCCGGTGGTTCAGTACGCGTAGGTCACCGACACGGTGGTGCTGGGGCAGTTGTTCGCCCAGCTGGTCAACGCGTTCTTCTCCGCGCTGTCCACGGTGAGCCGCCAGCGGATCTTCACGGCGACCCACTCCTTGACGTAGCGGCAGCGGGCGGAGGCGTACGGCGGCAGCCAGGTCGCCGGGTCCTGGTCGCCCTTGACCTGGTTCACGTTGTCGGTGACCGCGGCCAGGGCCCGGGCGTCGCCCAGGTCGTTGGCGTACGCCTGGCGTCGGCTGGTGGTCCAGGACCGGGCGCCGGAATCCCAGGCTTCGGCCAGCGGCACCATGTGGTCGATGTCGAGGTCGCTGGTGAGGGTCCAGTAGGCGTTGTCGTAGTAGGAGTACCAGCGGCCGCCGGAGAGGGTGCAGGTGCCGCTGACGCTCGGCGCGGTCACGGCCTCGGCGAGGAGGACCTCGTTGCGGGTGTTGCAGCGGTCGCCGTCGGCGTCGATCCAGTGCGGGAACAGGTCGCGGCTGTAGCCGGTGCGGACCTCGGTGGCGACCGGGAGGCCGGCGGCGGCGGTGGTGAGGGAGGCGGAGTAGCCGTCGGCCGGGGCCGGCTGGGCGAGGCCGAGGGTGGCGGCCAGGAGCGCGCCGAGGCTGATGGCCGTCGCGCGGAGGGTGCGGGTCATGGTGCTCCGTCCGATCGGGGGAAGGTGGCACCTATATAGACCAGCCTGGAAGTAACGGTCCAGATCAGTTTGCGTGAACGGCGGTTGAGGGCCGGACGTACCTTCTGGGCCTTTGCGTCTGTCGTGTTGACCGCGGCTTTAACCGTTCGCAGGCGGATGGGCGCATGCTGGAGGATGCTGGCCTTACGGCATCCGGCCGTGGACCAGATCGAGGAGAGGGGCGGGGATGGCCGACGACACCCCTTCGCAGCTTCCGTCGGAGCCGCCCATGGCCGTACGCGAGCCGGCCGTCGCGTCGCCCGCCGGCCCGCCGAGCAGCCTGGACCTCTGGGCCCGGGCACAGGTGCTGCACCGCTGCTTCGGTGACGACGACGGCGAACCGCACATCATGCGCGGCCTGGACTAGTCGGGGCTCGCACCCGCCGCCCGGTCAGTCGCCGGGCGGCCCTTCGGCGCGCCACCCCGCCGCCGCCCGTTCGGGGCCGTCGCCGACCCGGGCGGAGCCGAGCAGGGCGGCCGTGGGCAGCCGCAGCGTCCCGTCGGCGTCCCGGTAGCCGGCGGTGAGCCGGTCGTACTCGGGTCGCAGGCGAGCCCGCACGGCGGCGGGCTGCCGCTGCATCATCAGCCCGGCGCTGCCGATGCCGGCCGCCGGGCCGGCCCACCAGTCCTCCGGGTCGGCGTGGTGCGTCCAGGTCAGGGTCTGGCAGCGCACGTCGGCCAGCCCCGCCCCGGCCAGCAGGCCGGCCAGGCCCGGCTCGGTGCGCGGAAAGTCCCGCTCGGGCGCGAGCCGGGGCAGGTCGGCCGGCGGAGCGCCCCCGGCGGCGGCGACGGCCTCGCCCCAGAGGCGCTGCAGCGGCGGGTGCGGCGACGGCCAGACCGTCACCGCCACCCGCCCGCCCGGGCGTACCACCCGGCACAGCTCGGCCAGCGCGGCCGCCGGGTTCCCGACGTGGTTCAGCACGAAGTTCGCCACCGCCGCGTCGAAAACGGCGGCCGGGAACGGCAGGTGGGGCAGGGCCGCGGCGCAGCGCCGCGCGTCCGGCGCCTGCCGCTCGGCCGCGTCGAGCATGCCCGCCTCGACGTCGACCGCCACCACCCGGGCGTCGCGGGCCAGCGCGGCCGCCGCGACGGTGCCGGGCCCGGTGCCGGCGTCGAGCAGCCGCCGTCCGGCCCGCACCGCCGCGGCGTCCAGCAGCGCCGGTGTCGGGTACGCGCAGAGCCGGGCGAAGCTGCGCTCGTACGCCTGCGCCCGGCCTGCCCAGCGGGACCGCTCGTGCCGGTCGTACTCCGTGTCGATCATGCGTCGAGGGTAGCCCCGGGCCTCAGACCAGCAGGTCCTTGTAGTAGATGCTGGCGTTGCGGGCGCCCGACTCGCCGCCGGCGAAGCCGCAGCAGAGCCGGGCCGAGCTGGCGCTGCCGGTGGGCAGCTGGATGGCCATGCCCTCCGGCTCCCGGAACGGGATGGTGTAGCCGGCCTTGGTGAGCCCCCGGTCGACCTGCGCGCCGGTGTTGAGGTCCACCACCGTGATGTACGTGTTGCCGGTGCCCTCGACCGAGTCGTACGTGCCGTACGCCGACCCTTCCAGCAGGTACAGGTAGCTGCCGAGCGCGGTGTAGCCCTGGAACGGCCGGGCGGAGCCCACGGTCGCCGGCTGGGCGACGCTGGCCAACGGGGTGTAGGTGCGGGCGCGTACGTCGGCCAGGTTGTAGACGTTGTAGCGGAAGCCGCTGCTGACCTTGTGCCGGAGGATGATCCGGTTGGTGGTCGGGTCGATGGCGCAGGTGTTGTTGGTGGAGCCGCTGACCGGCCGGTGCTTCTCCAGGCCGCTGGTCGAGGTGGTGAACACGGCGCCGGCGGTGAACTTGAACCGGGTGATGGCGGTGCCCCACTGGTCGACCGCGTCGGTCTCGGTCCACAGGTAGGCGGTGCTGCCGACCGGCTCCACGCCGATCTGCACGCCGTGGCCGAAGCCCTTCAGGTACATGAAGGTGATCTTGTTGCCGGCCAGGTCGAGCTGGCTGACGCAGAGGTCGCCGTTGGCGGCCCGGGTGGCCCCGGGGACCGGCGCGCTCTCGCCGGGCAGCTGGACACCACCCTGCACCACCTGCACCGTGTAGATCCGCTTGTTGACGTTGTCGAAGGCGAACGACTGCATCACCGTGTTGTTGTGCAGTCGATTGCCGCGGATCAGCTTGTCCGACGGGTCGCTCAGGTCGAACCGCTTGGACGCCGGCACGGCCGCCGCCGCCGGCCGGACGCCGGCGGCCACGCCGAACGCCGCCCCGGCGGTGCCCACACCGGCCGCGCGCAGCAGGGTTCGTCGATTGATGAGGTGCTCCATGGATGCCCCCGTGTGTCGAAACTGGACGATCGGCACACCCTATCGGCGGGGCGTCGGCCCGGCTGCCCCGTCGCGGGAGCCCCGGCAGCGGCGCGGACCTCCTACGCTGACCGTCATGACGACGGTACTGGTGGCCCTTGCGGTGGTGGCGGTGCTGGTGGCGGCGGCGGTCGGCGTCGTCCTGCGGCGGGACCGGGGCCGGTCCGGCCCGGACGAGGACCGGTCGGCGGCCCGCGACGCGGACGCCCGCCGCCAGCGGTACGAGGGGCAGCGCCACGCCTCCCAGTCGCACACCGTCCGGCGGGACATGCCGAACAGCATGTGACGTCCCGTCCGGCCGACGGTCGATGCGCGCGCCGCCGGGCGGACCGCTGAACGGTGCCCGCTACGGGCGCGTGTTTCCCGGTGGGCATCAACGGTGCGCGGGCGGGGTACTTGCGCAGCCACAGTGACTCAGCCGGGGAGGCGACCGTGCGCAAGAAGGCGGGACGTCGGCGGCCGGGCCCGCTCGCGGGGCTCCTGGCGGCGGCGGTGATAGCGGCCGGCTGCATGGGTGGCGGCCTCGACTCCGGCGAGCCGGAGCAGCCACGCCAGGGGCGGACCGGCGCGCCCGCCTCCCCGGGCGCGGAGGACACCGAGGCCGACGGCACCACCAGCGTCGCCGAGTTCAAGCGGGACTTCTCCGCCGCGGTCGGCATCGCCGAGCGGTACTGGTCCGACCGGTTCCGCGCCTCCGGCCAGCGGTTCCAGCCGATCCGCCGGGTGGTGCCGTACACCCGGGCGGGGGAGGTGTCCTGCGGCGGTGAGGGACTGCCCCGCAACAACGCCGTCTACTGCTCGGCCGGCGACTTCATCGCCTACGACGTGAACTGGTCGGTGGCGGCGTTCCGGCAGGTCGGTGACGCGTTCCTGTTCTACCTGCTCGGCCACGAGTATGCCCACGGCGTGCAGGTGCGCCTCGGCGTCCGCTACAACTTCACCATCCAGCAGGAGTTGCAGGCCGACTGCATGGCCGGGGCCTACATCGGCGACAACGTCCGGTCCCGGGTGCTCAAGCTCGACAAGGGCGACCTGGACGAGTTCCGGGAAGGGCTGCTGGCGGTCGGCGACGACCCGGACCAGCCGTGGTTCGCCGAGGGCTCGCACGGCACCGCCGAGCAGCGCACCGACTCGTTCTTCCGCGGCTACGAGAAGTCCCTGGACGCCTGCGGCCTCGGATGATGCCGCAGGTCACCCTCGACCGGGAGGCCGGCCACCGGCCCGGTCCCGGCTGAGAGGATCAGCGGGTACGCCCACCCGAGGAGGCCCCCGCTGAGCAGCAAGCATCCCGCCGCCGTGCTCTTCGACATGGACGGCACCCTGGTCGACAGCGAGAAGCTCTGGGACGTCGCGTTGCAGGAGTTGGCGGCCGTCTACGGCGGCACCCTCTCCGACGCCGCCCGCGTGGCGATCATCGGCACCAGCATGGCCGACTCGATGCGGATCCTGCACGACGACCTGGGCCAGCCGGAGCGCGACCCGCAGGCCAGCGCCGACTGGATCAACGCCCGCATCCTGGAGCTGTTCCGCACCGGCCTGCGCTGGCGGCCGGGCGCGCTGGCGTTGCTGCGGGCGGTCCGGGCCGCGGGGATCCCCACCGCCCTGGTCACCTCCAGCGGCCGGCCGCTGGTCGAGGTGGCCCTGGACACCCTCGGTCGGGACAGTTTCGACGCCGTGGTCTGCGGCGACGAGGTGGACGCGGCGAAGCCGCACCCCGAGCCGTACCTGACCGCCGCCCGGCTGCTCGGCGTGCCGATCGCGCGCTGCGTGGCGATCGAGGACTCGCCGACCGGGGTGGCCAGCGCGCTGGCCGCCGGCGCCGCCGTGCTGGCCGTGCCGGCCGAGGTGCCGCTGCCGCCGACCGCGGGCGTACACCAGCTGGCCAGCCTGACCGGCGCGGACCTGGAGCTGCTCGCGGCGCTGCTCGGCGAACCGCCGGCCTGACCGCCGCGGCCCGGCGCCGGCCGGCCCGACCACGCGCGACGGCCCCCGCCACCTCAGGTGGCGGGGGCCGGCACGGCCGGTGGGATCAGTCGTGCGCGATGGCGCCCAGCACGTTGATCCGCGCCGCGCGGACCGCCGGCAGCACCGCGGCGACGACGCCGACGATGGTGGCCAGGATCAGGAACGTCCCCATCTGGCTCCAGGGCAGGACCAGCTTGGTGATGCCCTCGTCCTTCAGCGCGCGGACCACGGCGGCGCCGAGACCGCTGCCGACGACCACGCCGAGCAGCGCCCCGAAGAGCGAGATCACCACCGCCTCCACGGTGATCATCCGCATGGTCTGCGCCCGGCGCAGCCCGATCGCCCGCAGCAGACCCAGCTCGCGGGTCCGCTCCAGCACCGACAGGGCCAGGGTGTTCACGATCCCGAGCACCGCGATCGCGATGGCCAGCGCCAACAGGATCTGGATCATCCGTAGCGGGGTGTCCAGCTGGCTGGTCTGCTGCTTCACGAACGAGCCGAGGTCCACCACGGTGACCTCCGGGCTGTCCGCGAGCAGCCGCTCGACCTGCGGCTGCACGTCCTCGACCCGGGTCCCCGGGGCGAGCTGGACGAAGCCCTGGATCGGCTGCGGCATGGCGAAGTCGCGGACCGCCTGCGGGGGCAGCACCATCGGGTTGGTCAGCTGGCTGCTCTCGTAGATGCCGCTGACCGTGTAGGTGCGCGCGTCGCCCCGGGACAGCTGCACGGTCACCGTCGAGCCGACCGACAGGTTCCGCGCGGACGCGGTGTCGGAGCTGAGCAGCAGCTGGTCGGGGGCCAGCCGGCTGATGTCACCGGCGGTGGCCTTCGTCCCGAAGATCCGCTCCAGCGCGGCCACGTTGCTGGACGCCGCCACCCAGGTCCGGGTGCCGTTGACCACCGCCATGTCGCCGTACTCGCCGTCGACCAGTTGCACCCCGGGCAGGGTGGCCGCCTTGTCCAGCACCGCCGGGTCGAAGCTCGGCGGTCGCGGGCCGGACTGGGCGCCGGCGATCACCAGGTCGGCCTTGATGGTGTCGGTGGCCAGTGAACTGATGCTGCTCTTCGCCGAGTCGAGGATCACCGTCACCCCGGTGACCAGGGCGATGCCGACCATCAGCGCGGCGGCCGTGATCGCCGTACGCCGCGGGTTGCGGCCCGAGTTGAGCCGGCCGAGCTTGCCCGGCACCGACCAGGCGAAGATCGCGCCGAGCAGCGAGACCACCGGCCGGCTGATCAGCGGGGTCAGCAACGCCACGCCGATGAACGCGAAGAGCACCCCGCCGAGGATGGTGGCCAGGGTGTTGTCCCCGGCGTGCCCGCCCAGGCCGAGGAAGAGCAGGCCGGCGCCGATGGCGGTGACCACCGCCCCGCCGACGGTCACCCGGGTCAGTGGCCGGTCCGGGTTCGCCACGTCCTGCATCGCCGCGATCGGCGGGATCCGGGACGCCCGCAGCGCCGGCAGCAGCGCCGCCACCACGGTGATCACCAGGCCGACGGAGAACGCGCCGATCACCGCCGCCGCCGGCACGCCGAGCCCGGCCACGGCGAGCCCGCCGGCGAGCTTGCCGAACAGGTACGCCAGCAGCGCGCCGACGCCGATGCCCGCGCCCAGCCCGAGCACCGAGGCGATCAGGCCCACCGCCACGGCCTCCAGCACCACCGAGCCGATGACCTGGCGGCCGCTGGCGCCGATGGCGCGCAGCAGCGCCAGCTCGCGGGTGCGCTGGGCGACGATGATGGAGAACGTGTTCAAGATCAGGAACGTGCCGACCAGCAACGCCACCGCGGCGAAGCCGAGCAGCACCTTGTTGATGAAGGAGAGACCCTCCTTGAGGCTGGCCGAGGCGTCGGCGGCCACCTGCTCGCCGGTCTTCACCTCGTACTGCCCGCCCAGGGCGCCGGCCACGGCGTCCCGCAGCGACTCCGGGCTGGTCCCGTCGGTGGCCTGCGCCGTGATGCTGGTGAACACGTCCGGCTCGCCGAGCATCAGCCGCTGGGCCACCGGGGTGGTGAAGGCGACCTCGTTGACGCCGCCGATGGAGTCCCGGCCGCCGCTGTAGCCGAAGACGCCGACCAGGGTGAACTCCTGCTTCGGGGCCAGCGTCAGCACCCCGACCCGGTCGCCGACCTTGACCTTCGCGGCCTTGGCCAGCGCGGCGTTCACCACGATCTCGCCGTCGGCCCGGGGCTCGCGCCCCTCGCGCAGCGTCACCAGGTCGCTCTCGCCGAGCCAGTTCTCGCCCAGCTGCGGCGGGCCGAACGAGGCCACCACCTTGCCGTTGCTGCCGATCAGCCGGGCCCCGTCGGCGTTGACCACGCCCTTGGCCTCGGCCACCCCCGGCACCGTCTTCACCTGCTCCAGCACGGCGGCCGGCACCGGGGTGGCCACCTGCTCGCCCTCGGCCTCGCTGAGCGCGACCTTCGGCTTGCCGGCCACGTTGACGTCGACGTCGGAGAACCCGTCGGCGAAGACCGCGTCGAAGGAGCGGCCCAGGGTGTCGGTGAGCACGAACGCGCCCGAGACGAACATGACGCCCAGCACCACGGCCAGGCCGGACAGCAGCAGGCGCACCTTGCGCGCCAGCAGGCTCTTCAGGGTCGCCCGGACCATCAGTTCGCCACCTCGGCCGGGGTGTCCAGCTTCTTCATGGTGTCCAGCACCGTCTCCGCCGTCGGCTCGATCAGCTCGGAGACGATCTCACCGTCGGCCAGGAAGACCACCCGGTCGGCGTACGCGGCCGCGGTCGGATCGTGGGTGACCATCACGATGGTCTGGCCGTGCTCGCGTACCGAGTTGCGCAGGAAGTTCAGCACCTCGGCGCCGGAACGGGAGTCCAGATTGCCGGTCGGCTCGTCCGCGAAGATCACCTCGGGTCGGGCGACCAGCGCCCGCGCGCACGCCACCCGCTGCTGCTGGCCGCCGGAGAGCTGCGCCGGGCGGTGCCCCAGCCGGTCCCGCAGGCCGACCGTGTCGATCACCGTGTCGTACCACGCCGGGTCCGGCTTGCGGCCGGCGATCGACAGCGGCAGCAGGATGTTCTCCTGGGCGGTGAGCGTGGGCAGCAGGTTGAACTGCTGGAAGATGAAGCCGACCTTGTCCCGGCGCAGCTTCGTCAGCCCGGAGTCGCCGAGCCCGGTCACCGTGGTCTCGCCGATCATGACGGTGCCCCGGGTCACCGAGTCCAGCCCGGCGAGGCAGTGCATCAGCGTCGACTTGCCCGAACCGGACGGGCCCATGATCGCGGTGAACCGGCCCCGCTCGAACTCGGCGTTCACCCCCCGCAGCGCGACGACCTGCGCCTCGCCGCTGCCGTACACCTTCCACACGTCGCTGGCCCGGGCCGCGGCCTGCGCCTGCTGCCCCACCGTCGCGGTCACGTCATCTACCTCTTCCGTCTGATTCTCGAATCCGCACCGCCCCCGCTGACCGGTGCGACCGTTCCATCCTCGATGCCGCGGCCGGGACATCCGTCCGTCTCCGGACGTATCCGGTGCCGGAAATTCCGGTGCGGGTCACCCCCGAGGCCGACTCAGGGTCATCCCCGACCGCCGCCCGGCGGCGAGACTATGGCCTCACGTTGCGTGATGGTCAACCGTGCCATGTGGCTGATGGTCACGGTAGGTGACCGCCGCCACCCCGCCGCCCGGGTCAGCCGCCCGGCCGTACCAGCCCCGTCTCGTACGCCAACACCACCGCCTGCACCCGGTCGCGCAGCCCCAACTTGGTCAGCACGTGGCCGACGTGGGTCTTGATGGTGGTCTCGCTGACCGACAGCGCCCGGGCGATCTCCGCGTTCGACAACCCTCGTGCCACCTGCACCAGCACCTCGCGCTCCCGCTCGGTCAGCGCGTCCAGCGCCTTCGGCGGGGTGGCCGCCGGATCGGGCAGCGCGTCGGCGAACCGGTCCAGCAGCCGGCGCAGGATGCGCGGCGCCACCACCGCCTCGCCGGCCGCCACCGTGCGGATCGCGGTGACCAGGTCCTCGGCCGGCACGTCCTTGGCCAGGAACCCGCTCGCCCCGGCGCGCAACGCGCCCACGACGTACTCGTCCAGGTCGAAGGTGGTGAGGATGAGCACCCGCACCGGCAGCCGGGCGTCGACGATGGCCCGGGTCGCCGCCACCCCGTCCATCCGGGGCATCCGGATGTCCATCAGCACCACGTCCGGCAGCAGCCGGCGGGACAGTTCCACCGCCTCCAGGCCGTCCCCGGCCTCGGCCACGATGTCCAGGTCCTCCTCGCTGCCCAGCACCATCCGGAACCCGGTCCGCAGCAGCGGCTGGTCGTCGGCGAGCAGGACGCGCACCGGCCGGCCCGTGCTGTCCGTCATCCCCGTCCCCCCGTCGCCGCGCCCGCCGGGACCACCCCGACGGAGTCCAGCGGGATCCGCGCGTACACCCGGAAGCCGCCGCCGGGCCGCGGGCCCGTGCGCAGGACCCCACCGTAGAGGGCGACCCGCTCCCGCATCCCGACCAGCCCGTGCCCGATCCGGTCGGTCGCCGGCGTCGGCCCCCGCCCGGTGTCGGTGACCTCCACCGCCAGGCAGCCGTCGCCCCAGCTGAGGGCGACCTCCGCGGTGGCCCGTCCGCCGTGCTTGAGGGTGTTGGTCAGCGCCTCCTGGATGACCCGGTAGACGGCCAGCGCCACGCCCTCCTCCAGCGCGGCGGGCGTCCCGGCCACCCGCAGCGTCACCGGCAACCCGGCGTCCCGGACCTGCTCGACGAGGGTCTCGATGCCGGTCAGCCCCGGCTGTGGGGCCAGCTCGGCCGCCGGCTCGGCGTCGGTGCGCAGCACGTCCAGCAGCCGGCGCAGCTCCCGCAGGGTCGCCCGGCCGGTCTCCTCGATGGTGGCCAGCGCGCCGTCGGCGGCCTGCGGGTCCCGGTGCAGCACCCGCCGCGCCCCGGTCGCCAGCACCCCCATCACGCTGACGTGGTGGGCCACCACGTCGTGCAGTTCCCGCGCGATCCGCCGCCGCTCGTCGGCGACGGCCTGCTCGGCCAGGGAGCGCTGGGTCGCCTCGGCGATCCGGGCCCGCTCCCGCAGCATCCGGGTCGACTGCCCCCGCGCCTGCACCGCCCGCCCCACCGCGAACGCCACGCCGGCGGTGAGCAGGTTGTTGAGCAGCAGGTACGCCGGACCCATGTCGAGCACGCCGTCCAGCGGGACGGCCAGGTTGGCCAGCAGCACCGGCACCCACAGCAGCAGCGCGGCCAGCCCGGCCGGGCGCAGCGGCCGGTGGGCGGCCATCGTGTAGGTGAGCACCACGAAGGTCAGCCCCTGGGTGCCCGGCGCGTGCCGCAGCAGCACCGGCAGGGCCAGCGTCGCCACCGCCGCCCACACCGCCGGCCACGGCGCGACCCGGCGCACCGCCACCGGGGCGGCGGCCAGCACGCTGCCGCCCAGCGCGGCCCAGAGCTGCCCGGGCCGCAGCTCCTGCGGCAGCAGCAGCAGGAAGGCGGCGTCCAGTGCCGCCAGGACGAGCGCGAGGCCGGTGTCGGCGGCCAGCGGTCGACGCCGGAGCCACCCCGGCAGCCGGTTGGTCATGCCACGACGCTAGCCGCCACCAGGCCGGGCCCGTCGTCGCCGAAGCCGAACCCGGCCTCCTCCGGAAGGAGGAGGGTCACTCGTCCGCGCCCGGCGCCGCCGGCCGGGACCGGGCGTCGGTGAGCGGGTCGCCGGCACCGGCGGCGGGGAACGGCGGCGGGGTGCCACCGAAGCTCGGGCAGCGCGCCTGGTGGCTGCACCAGTCGCAGAGCCGGCTCGGCCGGGGCCGGAACTCCTGCCGCGCGGTGGCCTGCTCGATCGCCTGCCAGAGGGCCACCACGGTGCGCTCGAAGCGCAGCAGCTCCTCGGCGTCGGGGGCGTAGTCGCAGACCTCGGCGTCCTTGAGGTAGAGCAGCCGCAGCACCCGGGGCACCACGCCCCGGGTCCGCCACAGCACCAGGGCGTAGAACTTGAGCTGGAACAGCGCCCGCGCCTCGAACGCCTCGCGCGGCGCCCCGCCGGTCTTGTAGTCGACCACCCGCAGCGCGCCGTCCGGGGCCACGTCGAGCCGGTCCAGGTAGCCGCGGATCAGCAGCTCCCCGTCGACCACCGCGGAGATCAACGCCTCCCGCTCGGCCGGCTCCAGCCGGCGCGGGTCCTCCACCGCGAAGTAGCCCTCCAGCAGGCCCGCCGCCGAGCGGAGGAAATCGGCCTGCGCCGCGGCGTCGCCCTCGGTGAACAGGCTGGCCAGCTCCGGCTGCTCGGCCACCAGCCGGTCCCACTGCGGGGCCACCAGGTCACCGGCGGAGCGCGGCGTGCGCGCCGCCGCCGGCAGGTCGAACAGCCGCTCCAGCACCGCGTGCACCAGGGTGCCCCGGGCCTGCTCCACGGTCGGCCGCTCAGGCAGCCGGTCGATGCTGCGGAACCGGTAGAGCAGCGGGCAGGTCTTGAAGTCGGCCGCCCGCGACGGCGACAGCGACGCCCGCACCGTGGGCGGCTCCGCCGCCGGGGGGAGGGGCTGCGTGTCGATCACCGGTTCCGCCGTCATGCCCGGAAGGTTAGGGCACCGGTGTGACAGGGCCGCCGTCGCCGCACCGGGGCATGATCCGCCGCGCGTACCATCAGGCCGGTGGAGCGCAGCAGCCGACCGTCCCGCCGGCCCGGGCTGACCGTCGGTCGGGTGTGCGGCGTCCCGCTGCGCGTCGACGCGTCGATGCTGCTGCTCACCGCCCTCGTCACCGTCCTGTACGCGGCCCTCGCCCGCCGCCAGCTCGACCTCGGCCAGCTCGGCGGCTACCTGGTCGCGCTGGGCTTCGTGATCTCCCTGCTCGGCTCGGTGCTGCTGCACGAGCTGGGGCACGCGCTCACCGCCCGCCGGTACGGCATCGGCGTACGCGGGATCACCCTGGAACTGCTCGGCGGCTACACCGAGATGGACCGGGACGCCCCCAGCCCTCGCGTCGACCTGCTGGTCTCGCTGGCCGGCCCGGCCGTCTCCGCGGTCCTCGGCGCGGCCGGCGTGGCCGCCACCCTGGCCCTTCCCGGCGGCACCCTGGCCCACCTGCTCGCCTTCCAGCTGGCGGTGAGCAACGTGGTGGTCGCCGTGTTCAACAGCCTGCCCGGGCTCCCGCTCGACGGCGGTCGGGCGCTGCGGGCCGCGGTCTGGGCGCTCACCCGGGACCGGCACCTGGGCACCGAGGTCGCCGGCTGGGTCGGCCGGGCCGTGGCGCTGGCCACCCTGGCCCTGGTCGTGCTGCTCACCCTGCGCCGGGCCGTCGCCCCGCTCGCCGTGCCGCTGGTGCTGCTCGTCGCGGTCACCCTGTGGCGCGGCGCCGGGCAGTCCATCCGGATGGCCCGGATCGGCCGGCGCCTGCCGCTGGTCGACCTCGCCCGGCTGGCCCGCCCGGTGTTCCCGGTGCCCAGCGGCACCCCGCTCGCCGAGGCGCAGCGCCGCCGCGCCGAGGGCGTCGACCCGGCCGCCGCGCTCGCCGTGGCCGACGCCGCCGGCCGGCCCGTCGCCCTGGTGGACCCGGCCCGGGCCGACGCCGTACCCCCGGAACGGCGGCCGTGGCTCGCGGTGGACGCGGTCTGCCGCGACCTGGCCGGCCTGCCCGCCCTCCCGGTCGGCGCGGACGGCGAGCACGTGCTGGAGACGCTGCGCACCCACCCGGGCGCACAGTACGTCGTGACGGCAGGCGAAGATGTGGTCGGCGTCCTGCACATCGCGGATCTGGCCCAGCTCCTGGAACCCAAACGGAAGACGAACACGTGACCGCTCATTCCCCCACCGCCCCGGCGCTGCCTCCTGTGCACCGGGGACCGTTCCGGCCCGGCGACCGGGTGCAGCTGACCGACCCCAAGGGCCGGATGCACACCGTGACGCTGGAACCCGGCAAGGAGTTCCACACCCACCGGGGGATCCTCAAGCACGACGCGCTGATCGGCCTGCCCGACGGCAGCGTGGTCACCACCGCCGGCGGTGGCACCGCGTTCCTGGCGCTGCGGCCGCTGCTGTCCGACTACGTGCTCTCCATGCCGCGCGGCGCCCAGGTGATCTATCCGAAGGACTCGGCGCAGATCGTGGCCATGGGCGACATCTTCCCCGGCGCCAAGGTCCTCGAGGCCGGCGCCGGCTCCGGTGCGCTCTCCTGCTCGCTGCTGCGCGCCGTGGGCACCGAGGGTGAGCTGCACTCCTGGGAGCTGCGGGAGGACTTCGCCGCGATCGCCAAGCGCAACGTGGAGGCCTTCTTCGCCGGCCCGCACCCGGCCTGGCGGCTGCACGTCGGTGACGTCGCGCAGTGCCAGGAGACCGGTTTCGACCGGATCATCCTGGACATGCTCACCCCGTGGGAGACCCTCGACATGGTCGAGCGGGCGCTGGTGCCCGGCGGCGTCTTCATCGGCTACGTGGCCACCACCCCGCAGCTGTCCGAGCTGGTCGAGGCGCTGCGCGAGCGCGGCGGGTGGACCGAGCCGCGCGCCTGGGAGTCCCTGGTTCGCGACTGGCACGCCGAAGGGCTGGCCGTCCGCCCCGACCACCGCATGATCGCGCACACCGCGTTCCTGGTCTCCGCGCGCAAGCTCGCCCCCGGGGTCACCGCGCCGCCGCGGCGGCGCAAACCCAGCAAGGGCACCGAGGCGTACGTCCAGCGCCGGCAGGCGTTGCGCGAGGCGGAACTGGCCCGCCGGGTGGCCGCCGAGGAGCCGGCGCAGGGCGAGGTGTGACCCCCCGGCGCAGCCGGGTACGAACGGGTGGATCATGTGTCCGGGGGGACGGCGCCGCACGGGTGGAGACGGTGGCATGAGCGAGCGGATCGGTGGACGGCATCACCGGGAGGCGTGGGCATGAGCAGCCCCGGCTACGGCAACGGCGACCTGCCCGCGGTCTTTCCCGACTGGTCGCCCTACGCCGACCTGGAGTCGGCGGCGCGGGCCTACCTGCGCGACCCGGACATCGCCCTGGACGCCCTCGGCGGGGTGCTGCGCGGCGCGTCGGTGCTCGGCTTCACCCTGGAACGCTTCGTCAACGAGGTCAACGGGGTGTGGCAGGAGGTCGTCGTCTGCGACGGCAGCCGGCTGGTGCTCTGGCACGGCGAGGACGTCCCGCCGGGGGAGGGGCCGCCCGGGTCGATGACCTCCTCGCTGCGGGTGGTGCCGGTCTCCACGGTCACCGAGGTCGGCTGCCGGCGCCGGCTCACCCGCGCCGACAACGGCGAGGTCCGGATCGACAGCATCGACGTCTACCTGCTGCTCAGCTCGCTGGACGAGGCCCCGCCCGGCGACGAGGCGGTCGGCGCGCCCCGGCACGACGCGCTGCGCTTCGGCAAGACCCTCGACGACGGCGGGGCCGGGCAGATCGCCCGGCTGGAGGAGTTCGCCCGGCTGGTCGCCTCGGTGGTCGGCCGCCCCCTGCTCTGAGCGGACGCACGCGGGCCGGGGACGTCGCCGTCCCCGGCCCGCGCTGTCGATCGTCCTGGCCGCCGCGCCCGGCCGGCGCTCAGTCCCCGGCCTCGGGCCCGGCCACCTCGACGCCGTCGCCGCGCACCACGTGGATGCACTCGCCCGGGCACTCCTTCGCCGAGTCGATCACCTCGAGGCGCAGGTGCTCGGGCACGTCCACCCGGGCGCCGGGGGTCAACCGCAGCTGGCCGTCGGCGCCCTTGACGTACGCCAGGCCGTCGACGTCGAACTCGAAGACCTCCGGCGCGTACTGCACGCACAGCCCGTCACCGGTGCACAGGTCCTGGTCGACCCAGACCTGAAGCTGGTCCGTCGCGACGTCGGTCACGAAGCACCCCCCATGTTCTCCCGTCCCACGCCCCGACGGTACCCGAACGCCCGTACCCGCCCGCCGACCAGCCCTTGGCGATCAAGCTTCGGTGACGAGCGCGTTGCGGAGGACCGAATCGGGCTCATAGCGGCTAGTGTTAGCTCAGAACGTTCAAGCCCCCCGGGGAGGTGGGACGTGGCACGCAGCGACGACGCGGACTCGCGCGCCGCACGGTGGGAGAAGGAGGCCCACGATCTCTCCACGCAGGTCGCGTTCCTGCAAGAGGAACTCGCTCTGGTGCGGCGCAAGTTGACCGAAAGCCCCCGACACGTCCGGCAGCTCGAGGAGCGGCTGGCGGCCACCCAGGCCCAGTTGGCGCGGCTGACCGAGAACAACGAACGGCTCGTGAGCACCCTCAAGGAGGCTCGCGCGCAGATCGTGACGCTCAAGGAGGAGATCGACCGCCTCGCCCAGCCACCGAGTGGCTACGGCGTGTTCCTGGCCAAACACGACGACGGCACGGTGGACGTGTTCACCGGCGGGCGCAAGCTCCGGGTGGCCGTCTCACCCTCGTTGGAGGTCGACGAGCTGCGTCGCGGCCAGGAGGTCCTGCTCAACGACGCGCTCAACATCGTCGACGCGCTCGGCTACGAGCGGGTCGGCGAGGTGGTGATGCTCAAGGAGATCCTCGCGGGTCCCGACGGTGCTCCGGGCGACCGGGCCCTGGTGGTCTCCCACTCCGACGAGGAGCGGATCGTGCACCTCGCCGAGACCCTGATCGGTTCGCCGATCCGGGCCGGTGACTCGCTGATGATCGAGCCCCGCTCGGCGTACGCCTACGAGCGGATCCCCAAGAGCGAGGTCGAGGAGCTGGTCCTGGAGGAGGTGCCCGACGTCGACTACACCGACATCGGCGGCCTCCAGGCGCAGATCGAGCAGATCCGCGACGCCGTGGAGCTGCCGTTCCTGCACGCCGACCTGTTCCGCGAGCACCAGCTCCGGCCGCCCAAGGGCATCCTGCTCTACGGCCCGCCCGGCTGCGGCAAGACGCTGATCGCCAAGGCGGTGGCCAACTCGCTGGCCAAGAAGATCGCCGAGCGGGAGGGCAAGGAGCGGCACACCAGCTTCTTCCTCAACATCAAAGGCCCGGAGCTGCTCAACAAGTACGTCGGCGAGACCGAGCGGCACATCCGGCTGATCTTCCAGCGGGCCCGGGAGAAGGCCGGCGAGGGCACCCCGGTGATCGTGTTCTTCGACGAGATGGACTCGGTGTTCCGCACCCGCGGTTCCGGTGTCTCCTCCGACGTGGAGAACACCATCGTCCCGCAGCTGCTCAGCGAGATCGACGGCGTGGAGGGCCTGGAGAACGTCATCGTCATCGGCGCCTCCAACCGGGAAGACATGATCGACCCGGCGATCCTGCGGCCCGGCCGGCTCGACGTCAAAATCAAGATCGAGCGGCCGGACGCCGAGGCGGCCAAGGACATCTTCTCCAAGTACATCCTCGCCGGCCTGCCGCTGCACGCCGACGACCTCGCCGAGCACGGCAGCGACCCCCAGGCCACCGTCGCCGCGATGATCGACGCGGTGGTGCTGCGGATGTACTCGGAGACCGAGGAGAACCGCTTCCTCGAGGTCACCTACGCCAACGGCGACAAGGAAGTCCTCTACTTCAAGGACTTCAACTCCGGCGCGATGATCCAGAACATCGTCGACCGGGGCAAGAAGATGGCCATCAAGGAGTTCCTCACCTCGGGGCGCAAGGGCCTGCGGCTGCAGCACCTGCTCGACGCCTGCGTCGACGAGTTCCGCGAGAACGAGGACCTGCCCAACACCACCAACCCCGACGACTGGGCGCGCATCTCCGGCAAGAAGGGCGAGCGGATCGTCTACATCCGCACGCTCGTCTCCGGCGGCAAGGGCGCCGAGGCCGGGCGGTCGATAGAGACCGCCAGCAACACCGGTCAGTACCTGTAACCCCCACGGCGACACCGAGGGGCTCGCGGCGCACCCCGCCGCGGGCCCCTCGCGCGTCCACCGGGGCCGCCCGCGCCCGCCCTCCCGTCCGTCCGCGCCCGCCTCCCCGTCCGTCCGCGCCCGCCCTCCCGTCCGTCCGCGCCGGTCCCACGTACGCCCGCGCCCGCCGTCGCGGGACCGGGCACGGCGCACGCGCGGGCCCCGCCGCGCCACCTTCCCGGGTGACGGCGACTACGCTCGACGTGACGGGGACCGGGACGGCGAGCGGAGCGGGCAGGTCGATGAGCGTCAGACGGATCATGGGCACCGAGGTCGAGTACGGCATCTCCGTTCCCGGCCAGGCCGGAGCCAACCCGATGGTCACCTCCTCACAGGTGGTCAACGCCTACGGGGCGCGCCCCGAACTCAACCGGGGCGGCCGGGCCCGCTGGGACTACGAGGAGGAGTCGCCGCTGCGCGACGCCCGCGGCTTCACCTACTCCGGTGCCGCGTACGACCCGGCCGAGGCGCTCGCCGACGAGGACCTGGGCCTGGCCAACGTGATACTCACCAACGGCGCCCGGCTCTACGTCGACCACGCCCACCCGGAGTACTCCACGCCCGAGGTGACCAACCCGCTGGACGTGGTGCGCTGGGACAAGGCCGGCGAGCGGGTGATGGCCGAGGCGGCGCGGCGGGCCGCCACCATCCCCGGCACCCACCCGATCCACCTCTACAAGAACAACACCGACAACAAGGGCGCCAGCTACGGCGCGCACGAGAACTACCTCATGCGCCGGCAGACCCCGTTCGCCGACATCGTGGCGTACCTGACGCCGTTCTTCGTCACCCGGCAGATCGTCTGCGGCGCGGGCCGGGTCGGCATCGGCCAGGACGGCGGCCAGAGCGGCTTCCAGATCTCCCAGCGCGCCGACTTCTTCGAGGTCGAGGTGGGGCTGGAGACCACCCTCAAGCGGCCCATCATCAACACCCGCGACGAGCCGCACGCCGACGCCGACAAGTACCGCCGGCTGCACGTGATCATCGGGGACGCCAACCTCTCCGAGATCTCCACGTACCTCAAGGTCGGCACCACGGCGTTGATCCTCACCATGATCGAGGAGAAGGCGCTCGGCGCCGACCTCGGCATCGCCGACCCGGTCAGCGAGCTGCGCGCGGTCAGCCACGACCCGGGGCTGCGGCACCTCATGCGGCTGCGCGACGGCCGCAAGCTCACCGCGCTGGACGTGCAGTGGGCCTACCTGGAGCGGGTCCGGTCCTTCGTGGAGGACCGCTACGGCGACGACGTGGACGCGCAGACCGCCGACGTGCTGGACCGCTGGGAGAGCGTGCTGGACCGGCTCGGCCGGGACGCCTTCGAGTGCGCCGACGAGCTGGACTGGGTGGCCAAGCTGCGGCTGCTGGAGGGCTACCGGGAGCGGGAGAAGCTCGGCTGGGGCGCGCACAAGCTCCAGCTGGTCGACCTGCAGTACTCCGACGTGCGCCCGGAGAAGGGCCTCTACCACCGGCTGGTCTCCCGCGGCTCGATGAAGACGCTGCTCACCGACGAGCAGACCCGCGCCGCGATGACCGAGCCGCCGGAGGACACCCGGGCCTACTTCCGGGGCCGCTGCCTGGCCCAGTACGCCTCCGAGGTGGTCGCCGCGAGCTGGGACTCGGTCATCTTCGACGTGGGCCGGGAGTCGCTGGTGCGGGTGCCGATGATGGAGCCCGAGCGGGGCACCCGCAAGCACGTCGGGGAGCTGTTCGACCGCTGCGCGAGCGCCAAGGACCTGCTGGAGATGCTGACCGGCGGCTGAGCCGGATGCCGGAAAGCCCGTCGAGTGCCGGAACCCGGCGCGCGGCGGGCTTTTCGTCGTCCGGGCGAGGTAAGTTGATCGCAGGGCGATCGTGGAGGAGGCACCACCATGGCGACGCAAGAGGGCGGGCAGACCCAGTCCGGCAAGTCGCACGAGGAGGTCGAGGAGGTCACCGCGCAGGCCAACCCCGAGGTTGCCGAGCGGCACGCCGAGATCACCGAGGACGTCGACGACCTGCTCGACGAGATCGACTCCGTCCTGGAGGAAAACGCAGAGGAATTTGTCCGCGGATATGTACAGAAAGGGGGGGAGTAGGGCATAGCCGGCAATTCGGACATGCCTCGCTCTCTCGATGACCGCGACGGGCGGCGGCGCTGCCGTGACTGCGGCATGTGGAAGCCCCTCGAAGACTTCTGCAGCAACAGCGGACGCCCCGACGGTCGTGGTAGCTATTGCAAGCCGTGCTTCAACACGCGGTCCAAGGCCAGTTACGCCAAACGGGTGAAGGAGCAGCAGGGCCGGGAGGTTCGACCGGTGCGCCGCGCACCGGAGGGCCACCGGCACTGTCCTGCATGTGGTGAAACCAAGCTTCTCGACGACTTCCCACGCAACCGCTCCGCACGGTCCGGTTACGGCCGATACTGCAAGCCTTGCCACAACGCGAAGGGCAAGGAGACACGAGAGCGGCTCTACGGCGGCACCCGTGAGTACCACCTGCGGCGGCGGTACGGGGTCGGGCAGAAGGAGTTCGACGAACTGCTCGCCGAGCAGGGCGGCGTGTGCGCGATCTGCGGGTCCGCCGACCCGCAACATCTGGACCACGATCATCGCACCGGATGGGTGCGCGGGATACTCTGCTTCAACTGTAATGGTGGTCTTGGTCAGTTCCGGGACAGTCCGGAGAGGCTGGCCAGGGCGATCACGTACCTGAGAGGAACCACGTGGCAGCGGGTTTTGATCCATCCGGGCGTCTTCCAGATGTGTTCACCAACGCGGGGACGTCCTCCTTCACAGCGTTCCTGAGCAAGGTGGCCCCCGAGATGCTGCCCGGCCGTCGGCCGCTGCCGCCCGGCATGGCCGCCGACCTGGCGCCGCACGCGACGACCATCGTGGCCATCTCGGCCGCCGGTGGCGTGGTGATGGCCGGCGACCGGCGCGCCACGATGGGCAACCTGATCGCCCAGCGCGACATCGAGAAGGTGCACCCGGCCGACGCGTACTCGCTGGTCGGCATCGCCGGCACCGCCGGCATCGGCATCGAGCTGATGCGACTGTTCCAGGTGGAGCTGGAGCACTACGAGAAGATCGAGGGCGCGATGCTCTCGCTCGACGGCAAGGCCAACCGGCTGGCCTCGATGATCCGGGGCAACCTGGGCGCGGCCATGCAGGGCCTCGCGGTGATCCCGCTCTTCGCCGGCTTCGACCTGGCGGCGAGCGATCCGGCGCGGGCCGGCCGGATCTTCAGCTTCGACGTGACCGGCGGGCCCTACGAGGAGACCGGCTACGACGCGATCGGCTCCGGTTCGCTCTTTGCCAAGTCGGCCCTGAAGAAGCGGTTCCGCACCGGCCTGTCGGTCGACGACGCGGCGCGGCTGGCCGTGGAGGCGCTCTACGACGCGGCCGACGACGACACCGCGACCGGCGGTCCGGACCTGACCCGCCGGATCTACCCGGTGGTGATGACCGCGACGGCGGACGGCACCCACCGGCTCACCGACGCCGAGACGGCGGCGATCGCCGAAGGCGTGGTGGCCGGCCGGATGGAGAACCCCGGCGGCTGAGCCGCCCGCGCCCACCTGATCCCGTCAGCAGTCCCCAGCACAGCGCCCGAAGGAGAACCGCCGCCGTGGCCATGCAGTTCTACGCCTCACCCGAGCAGATCATGCGCGACCGCTCCGAGCTGGCCCGCAAGGGCATCGCCCGGGGCCGCAGCGCGGTGGTCCTGAGCTACGACGGTGGGGTGCTCTTCGTCGCGGAGAACCTCTCCAGCACCCTGCACAAGGTCAGCGAGATCTACGACCGGATCGGTTTCGCCGCAGTCGGCCGGTACAACGAGTTCGAGAACCTGCGCCGGGCCGGGGTCCGGATGGCCGACCTGAACGGGCTGAGCTACGACCGGCGGGACGTGACCGGCCTGGCGCTGGCCAACGCGTACGCGCAGACGCTGGGGGCGA
This sequence comes from Micromonospora sp. HK10, assembly GCF_000982955.1. Classification (GTDB taxonomy): domain Bacteria; phylum Actinomycetota; class Actinomycetes; order Mycobacteriales; family Micromonosporaceae; genus Micromonospora. The sequence continues at coordinate 36,041 of NZ_KQ058657.1, forward strand.
TCTTCACCGAGCAGTCGAAGCCGTTCGAGGTGGAGATCTGCGTGGCCGAGGTCGGCGCGACCCCGGACGACGACGCGCTCTACCGGGTGACCTACGACGGATCGGTGAACGACGAGCCCGGCCGGATGGCGATGGGTGGCCAGGCCGAGGCGATCACCGGGGCGTTGAAGAACGAGCACCGGCCGGAGATGTCCCTCGCCGAGGCGGTCCGGGCCGCGATGAAGGCGCTGAGCAGCGTCGGTGGTGAGGGCGGGTCGGCGCGTACGATCGCCGCCAACCAGTTGGAGGTGGCGGTGCTGGACCGCCGCCGGGTGGGCCGGACGTTCCGGCGGATCACCGGGGCGGCGTTGACCGCGCTGCTGGAGGGGGATTCGGCCGCGGACGCCGCGCCGGCGGCGGGGCGGGCGAAGACCCCGACGGTGCCCACCGAGGAGCCGAAGAAGCCGACCACGTCGGCGGGCTCGGCGGACCTGGAGGGTCCGCAGGACGAGGCCGGCGCGTAGTCCCGGACGAGGCCGCGCCAGTCCCAGCCGGGGCCGCGAGCGGCCCGGGT
>NZ_KQ058658.1 GCF_000982955.1 Micromonospora sp. HK10
CGGGCCGCTCCGGCGGTCGCCGGCGGGCCGCTCCGGCCGGGTCGCCGGGCCCGCGCCCGTACCGGCGGCACCTCTAGGCTTGTCGGCATGCTTGCCCGGCACCGCGCACCCACCTTGTCCGACGGCCCCGCCGCAAGCGCGGGCGGGTCGGGGCGGTGACGGGGCCCACCGTGCCGGGGCCGCGGGGCGCGCCGCCCGCGCCGCGCTCGAAGCTGGCGGACCGTTGTGCGCTGATCGCCGACTCGCGCGCCTTCGACGTGGTGATCGTCGTGGTGATCATGCTGAACGGGGCGGTGCTCGGCTTCGAGACCTACCGGGACCTCGGTGCGGCGCACCCGGCCCTGCGGTGGATCGAGTGGTTCTTCCGGCTCGTCTTCGTCGTCGAGATCGCGATCCGGGTGCTGGCCTACGGCCGCCGGCCGCAGGACTTCTTCAAGCACGGCTGGAACGTCTTCGACTTCCTGGTCACCGCCACCATCTTCATCCCGGGCCTGCACGGCGACTCGGGAGTGCTGCGCTTCCTGCGGGTCGCCCGGGTGCTGCGCCTGGTCCGGTTCTCACCCGGGCTGCGCACCATCGTGGCGGCGCTGTGGCGCAGCCTGCCCGGGGTCGCGGGTTTCCTCGCGCTGGCCGGGGTGACCCTCTACATGTACGGCATGGCCGGCTGGCTGATCTTCGGGAAGCACTACCCGGAGCAGTACGGCGACATCGGTCGCTCGCTGCTGACCCTGTTCGTGCTGCTGTCCCTGGAGACCCTGCCGGACCTGATCGAACAGGGCATCGCGGTGTCGCCGTGGACCCTGGTCTACTACGTCAGCTTCGTCCTGATCACCGTGAACCTGCTGCTCAACATCCTGATCGCGGTCATCGTCAACTCCATGGAGGAGGCTCGCCGGCTGGAGATGACCGAGCGGCTGGCCCCGGACTACGACGAGGACGGCGACGGGTTGCCCGACGAGTTGGACCGGATCGCGCTCACCCAGCGGCTGGACGACCTGCGCGCGGTCATCGCCGCGCTCGAGCGGGAGCTGCGGATCGACCGGGAGGACGCACCGGCCCGGCCGCGCCAGCAACGGGAGCCCGCCGGCTGACGTCCCCGCCCCCGGCGCACCCGGGGTGAGGCCGGCCCGCCGGAGCCGGCCGGCCACGCCGACCACCGGCACCGGCCGGACATCCCGACCGCCGCCACCGGCCGCCCCGCCCGGCCGGAGCCGGCCGGCACCCGTGGGCGCCGGCCGGTCCGCGTGGCGGGGCCGCCGGCTACCCGGCCCGCCGTTCGGCGGGCGGCTCCGCCGGCAGCAGGTCGGCGAGGGGCACGTCCGGGTCGGCCAGCCGGTCGAGGTCGACCGGGTGGGCCGCCGTGACGAGCCGCCGGATCTCCGGGACGACGTCCCACACGTTGACGTTCATCCCGGCGAGCACCCGCCCGCCGGCGGTCCAGAACGCGATGAACTCGCGCTTGGCGAGGTCGCCCCGGACGACCACCCGGTCGGTCGCCCCGGGCGGGGCGTGCCCGACGTACTCCATGCCCAGCTCGTACTGGTCGGTGTAGAAGTAGGGCAGGTCGTCGTAGCTGACCGGCTGGCCGAGCATGGCCCGGGCCGCGGCGGGGCCGCCGTGCAGCGCGTTCGCCCAGTGCTCGACGCGCAGCCGCCGGCGCAGCACCGGATGGTAGGCGTTGGCCACGTCACCGGCGGCGTGCACGTCGGGGTCCGCGGTGCGCAGGGACGCGTCGACGTGGATGCCGTTCTCGACGGCCAGGCCCGCCGCGGTCGCCAGCTCGGTGTTCGGCCGTACGCCCACGGCGACCACCACGGCGTCGGCCGGCAGCTCGGTGCCGTCGGCCAGCCGGACCGAGGAGACGCGATCGGTGCCGCGGATCTCGTGGACCTCCGCGCCGAAGTGGAAGGTGACGCCGTGGTCCCGGTGCAGGTCGGCGAAGACCCGCGCGATCTCGTCGCCGAGCACCCGGCGCAACGGCAGCGCGGCCGTCTCGACGACGTCGACGGTGACGCCGCGGTGCCGGGCGGCGGCGGCCACTTCCAGGCCGATCCAGCCCGCCCCGACGATCACCACGCGCGCGCCGTCGACCAGCGCGGCGCCGATCCGGCGGCTGTCGGCGAGGGTACGCAGCCGCAGCACCCCCGCCAGGTGCCCGCCGGGCACCGCGAGGTCGCGGGGCGTGGCACCGGTGGCCAGCAGCAGCTTGCCGTAGCGCAGCTGCTCGCCGTCGGCGAGCCGGACCGTGCGGGCGGCCCGGTCGACGGCGACCGCCCGGGTGGCGGTGCGCAGGTCGACGTCGTGCGCCGCGTACCACCCGGCGTCGTGCACGAACACGCTGTCGGGTTCGGCGCCGCCGGTCAGCAGCCCCTTGGACAGCGGTGGCCGTTCGTACGGCCGCTCGGGTTCGTCGCCGAGCACGACGATGCCGCCGGCGAAGCCCTCCTCCCGCAGCGTCTGGGCGGCCCGCGCGCCGGCGAGCCCGGCACCCACGATGACGAACCGGTCGGTCGTCGACATCGGTCCAGCTCCTTTCTGGCGGTACGTCGGTCAGCGGGGGCCGACGCCGGTGAGGGTGAAGAACTCGGCGCGGGAGCGGTGGTCGTCGCGCAGGGTGCCGAGCAGGGTGGAGGTGATGGTGCTGCTGCCGACGGCCTGCACGCCGCGCAGCGTCATGCACAGGTGTTCGGCCTCGATGACCACGCCGACGCCGTGCGGGTGCAGGTTCGCGGTCAGCCAGTCGGCGATCTGCTTGGTGAGGCGCTCCTGGACCTGGGGGCCGTGGGCGAACAGCTCGACCACCCGGGCCAGTTTGGACAGTCCGAGGATGCGCGTGCCGGGCAGGTAGCCCACGTGCGCGACGCCGACGAACGGCAGCAGGTGGTGTTCGCAGACCGACCGGATCGGGATGGCCCGGGCCAGCACCAGCTCGTCGTACCCCTCGTCGTTGGCGAAGGTGGTGAGCTGGAACTCGCGGGGGGTGAGCAGTTCGGCGTAGGCCCGGGCCATCCGGCCCGGGGTGTCGGCGAGCCCGTCGGCGGAGAGGTCCACGCCGAGCGCGGCGAGGAACTCCGCCGCGGCCCGTTCGGCGGCGACCGGGTCGGGGCGGGGACGCTCGTGCCGCACCCGCAGCGCGGTGACGGTCATCTCAGCGACCGCCCGTGCCGAGGGCCGCGAGCGCGGTCAGCACCAGCGTGGCGACGGCGAACAGGCCGTGGCCGACGACCACCGGGACGGGGAAGCGGGACTCGGCGGTGCCGGAGCGGCGGGTGGGGATCCAGCGGGCCAGCATGGTGAACCCGAGCAGGGCCACCGGCAGCAGGGCGGCGAACGCGACCCAGGCGAGCACGCGGTCGTCGAGGAGCAGGTGGACGATCCACAGCACCAGCCCGATCGCGGCCAGCGCGGCGTGACCGAAGACCAGGCCCGGCGCCAGGCGGCTGCCGCTGTCCGGTCGGTGGCCGCCGCGGCTGATCCAGGTGCCGAGCATGACGAAGCCACCGGCGGCCGTGATCAGCCAGGTGACGAGTGCGGCGATGCCCATCAGTCGTTCTCCTTGTCTGCGTGGTGGTAGCCCTGCGCCTGGGTGTGCTCGTCGGCGACCCGGACGCCGTAGCGGTAGGCCAGTTCGCCGCCGAGGTACCCGCCGACGGCCAGCCCGGCGAGGCCGACCGCGGAGAGCGCCAGCGGTGCCGCGCCAGGCGGGCCGGCGTCCCGGAGCGCGAAGTTGACCGCGTACCCGCCGGTGACCGCGAGGTTGATCGCCATGTGCGCGAGCGCGGTGCGGAAGGCGCGGGTGCCGGTGGGGATGGCGAACAGGTCGAGGAAGCCGAGCAGCGCGGCGGCGAGCGCACCGACGACGCCGAGGCCGATGAGCCACCGCGCGCCGTCGGCGAGGTCCGGTGACCCGGGTACGAAGCGGGTGGCGAGGTCGAAGGCGAAGCTGGCCACCCAGGCGCCGATCGGCACCGCGACCAGCGCGGGATGCAGCGGGTGGCCGTACCGGCCGGCCAGTGTGGTCACCGGGTGCTTGGCCTGATCCATGGGTCGCACGGGGAACCCCCAGAAGATTTTCACCAATGCTCATTGGTGATAGCGGTCATGCTGCCCCAGCGCGTCCGGAATTTCAATAGCCATCGTTGGTGATAACCTCGGGGCGTGAGTGGCGGGGAGCGCTGGAGCGCGATGGCCGCGCTCGTCGACCGGTCCCGACGGGCGCTCTACGACTACGTGTGCCGGGCCGACCATCCGGTCACCCGCGAGGAGGCGGCCGCCGCGCACGGGATGTCCCGCAACCTCACCGCGTTCCACCTCGACAAGCTCGTCGAGTCGGGACTGCTGCGGGCCCACTACGAGACGCCGGCCGACCAGCCCCGCGGGCGTGGCCGCACGCCGAAGGTCTACCAGGCGGCCGGCGACGGGCTGGCCATCACCGTCCCCGAACGGCGCTACGAGCTGATCGCCGAGATCCTCGCCGACGCCGTCGCCGACGACCCGCACGACGCCCCCGAGGCGGCGCGGCGGCACGCCCGGCAGCGCGGCCGGGACATCGGCGTACGCATCCGCGAGGCCGACGAGGACGTGGTGGGCGTGCTCGCCGGACTCGGCTTCGCACCGGAGTCACTCGGCGACCAGGTGCTGCTGCGCAACTGCCCGTTCCACGCCCTGGCGGCCCGGCAGACCGCGCTGGTCTGCGGGCTCAACAACGCCTTCCTCGGCGGGCTGGTCGACGGCGCCGGCCGCACCGACCTGCTGCCCCGGCTCGCGCCCCGCCCCGGCGCCTGCTGCGTCCGCCTGGACACCGCCCCGGACCGGTGACCGCCCGGGGCGGCACCGCTGCTGGCGGGCCGCGGGCCCCCGGTCAGGCGCGTCCGAGGCGGGGCAGGACGGGCCGCACCTCGACCGGTGCGCCCGGGGCGCCGCCACCGCGGTTGCGGTACTCCGGCACCCCGACGCAGGTGAAGAGCAGCGTCGCCAGGTCCGCCGGCTCGGACAGCAGCGCCGGCACCATCGAGTCGACGAAGGTCATCCCGGAGGCCCCCGCCCCGAGCGCGTACGCGGCCAGGTGCAGCCGGCCCTCCACGAGCCCGGCGGCGAGCTGGGCGTCGCGGTAGCTCCGGTCGTCGAGTGTGGACAGCCGGGTGGCCGCGATGACGACGTACGCGGCGTCCCCGGCGAGCGACTGGTCCAGGCAGATCCGCAGCAGGTCGTCGCGCAGGCTCCCGGCGCGCAGCGGCGTGCCGAGGTCGGGCCAGCGGTACAGGCCGGCGGGCACCTCGTCGACGCCGTGCACGGCGACCCAGTGCGGCACGGCCACCCCGCGCAGGGCCGCGGCCAGGGACCAGTCGAGCAACGGGCGGGGCAGGGTCCGGGACCGGTCCATCCGCCGCTGCGAACCGCGCCGCCGGACCACCTCGTCGAGGGAGTCGGACGGCGGGAAGTCGGGCAGCGCGGGTGCCTCCGGCCACGGCGCGCCGAGGTCGTCCCGCTCGCCGGCGCGCTGGGCGGCGGTGCACAGCGGCAGCTCCACCGGGGGGAGCACGCCCGCGACCGCCGGCCCGGTGGGCACGATCGCCGGCTCGCCGTCGCCGAGCGAGAGCAGGGCCAACGGGTACTCGTGCACCCCGTCCGCGCCGACCAGGTCGCGCACCGTGGCGTCCGGGAAGAGGGAGCGCAGCCGGGGCGCCAGGCCGGCGCTCGCGGCCGCCGCCGACAGCTGGGACAGCAGCGTCCCGGCGTCCCAGTAGAGGTGCCGCCAGCCGCGCTCGGCGTACCGCCACCCGGTCCGCCAGGGCACCCCGGTCACCACGAGCGTGGTGGCCTGCCCGCTCGCGGCGGGCGCGACCGGCACGAGCGCGTGCCGTGCGGCGTCGTACCAGTGCACCCCGTCCGGCACGCCGGCGATCCCGCGGGTGCTCGCGTAGACCTCCAGCGGGAAACGTGCCCCGGCCGAGCCGGCGGCCCGGTAGAGGAAGCGGCGGCCCTGGCGCTCGCCCGTGCGCACGACGCCGGCGCCGAGGAAGAGCAGGCGGCCGAGTTGCGCCGCGTCGAGCGGCCGGGCCGTCGCCGGCACGCCGGCCAGGACGGCCGTCGCGGGCAGGCCGGGATCGGGCAGGTCGCGCGGCAACGCCAGGACGGGCCGGCCCGGCGGGTAGCCCTTCATCGGCGGTGGCATGGTCGCCGGATCGTTCGGCACGAGGTCGTGGCGGACGCGTGGGTCGTCCACGGGCACGTTCCACTCGCGATCCGGCACGTACGAGGTCAGCCGGTGCAGCAGCCCGGCGCCGGAGTTCAGGTCCACCGGGCCATCCTGCCAGCATTCCGCGTCCCGTGATCCACTGTGCGGCGAGCGGTTTCGCCGGGGCCGGTCACGCGGCGGCCCGCGGCCGGCCCGGAACCGCGCCCTGCGTCCGGGCAGCCCCGGAAGCGCGCGGGCATGCGTCCGGTCCAGCGCCGGAACCGCGCGGGCCGACGTCCGGTCAGGCCCGGTCGGCCACCAGCACCCGGCCGTGGCGCAGCGAGCTGGCCCGGCCGACCGGCAACGCCAGCCGCCGCCCGACGTCGAGCAGGCTCTCGTCCCGGGTCACCCGGTAGCCGTGCCGGGCGAGCAGGGCGGCCATCGCGGCGGGGGTCCAGGTCGAGCGCCACGGCTCGGTCGCCCAGACGCTCCGCCGGCCGGTGGAGGCGGTCAGCAGCCGGGCCAGGACGCGGCCCCCGGTGGCGACCGCGGCGGGGCTCTGGTAGTTGACGATCAGGCAGCTGCCCGGCGCCGAGCCGGCGACCAGCCCGGCCATGGTGGCGGCCACCTCGGCCCGGGTCAGGTAGGGCACCACGCCCTCCCAGATCCAGGTGGTGGGCACCTCGGCGCGGTGCCCGTGGGCGGCCAGCGCCTCGGGCAGCCGGTCGCGGCCGAAGTCCACCGGGACGAACGTGGGCGGGGTGCCGTCCAGCCCGGCGGCCCGGTCCCGCTTGTCCCGCTGGGTGGCCGGCTGGTCGACCTCGAAGACCGCCACCCCGGCCAGCTCCGGCATCCGCCACGCCCGGCCGTCCAGCCCGGCGCCGAGAATCACCAGCTGCGGGCACGGGTGGGCGCGTACCGCGTCGTCGATGGCGACGGTCCGGGGCACCATCGTCGCGGCGGCGGCCCGGACCGTCTCGTAGTCGATCCGCTGCCGCCAGGTCCCGGGTACCGCGCCGTCGCGTACCCACCCGACGGCCTCCCGCTCGTCCGGTCGCAGCAGGGTCATCGCGGTCGGGTCCGCGAAGCGGCCGGGCGCGATCACCCCGTCGGCGGCGGCGCGCCCCTGGCACACCATGACCGCGGTCCGGCTCGCCGCCACAGGCCTCGACATCGCGTCCCTCCCGTTACCCCGGACATCGGCTCCGCCGACGACGTTAGCGCCGCGCGTCGATGGCACGGCTGACATTTGTCACGGGGGAGGAAGTCGGCGGGGAGCGGGCGCGGCCCAGCAGCAGCCCCACCTCCGCCCGGCGCGGCGCGGCACCGACTGCGCGTCGCCGCCGGACCCGGAACAGGCGGCTGGGAGCGGCGGGGCTGCGCGCGCCTGCGCAGCCCCGCCGGCCGTCACCGGCCCTGGAGGGCCCGGACGTTGTCGCCGAAGGTCCAGCCCTTGGACCCGTCCCAGTTGACCGACCAGGTCATCAGCCCCTTGAGGCCGCCCCCGAAGGTGTTCCACGCCTGCGCCACCGCCGACGGGGCCAGGTATCCGCCACCGGCGCCGCTCTGCGCGGGCAGGCCGGGAACCTGCTTGTCGTACGGGACGCGGATGGTGACGCCCTGCACGACCAGGCCGGCGTTGAGGCAGCTGGTCTGCGCCACGAAGCCCTGCACCGTGCCGGCCGGGTACGAGTCGCCGGCGCAGCCGTACATGCTGCCGTTGTAGTACTGCATGTTCAACCACCAGAGCCGGCCGTTGTCGGCGTACCGCTTGATGATCGGCAGGTAGGCGCCCCAGATCGAGCCGTAGGTGACGCTGCCGCCGGTGACGTACGCGGTCTCCGGGGCCATGGTGAGCCCGAACCCGGCCGGCATCTGGGCCAGCACCCCGTCGATGATCCGGACCAGGTTGGCCTGGGAGGTGGAGAGCTGGTTGATGGTGCCGCTGCCGGTGAGCCCGGTCTCGATGTCGATGTCGATGCCGTCGAAGTTGTACCGCTTGAGGATGGGGACCACGGTGGCGACGAACCGGTCGGCCACGGCGCTGGAGCCGAGGTCGATGCCGGCGGTCGCGCCGCCGATCGAGAGCAGCACGGTCAGCCCGGCGGCCTTGGCCTGGCACACCTCGGTCGGGGTGGGCACCTTCACGCCGGCGTCCATGCCGTCCTCCCAGAGCACGGTGCCGTCGGCGCGGATCACCGGGAAGGCGGCGGTGACCACGGTGTAGCCGTGGGCCCGGATCCGACTGTCGGTGATCGGGATCCAGCCCATCCCCGGGTGTACGCCGTTGGCCGCGCCGTCCCAGTTCTCCCAGTAGCCCTGCAGCACCTTGCCGGTGGGCCGGGACCGGAGCGCGCAGGTGCTCCCGCCGGGGGGCGGGGTGCCGGTCGGCGGGGGTGTGGGCGTCGCGGTGGGGGACGGGGAGGACGTCGGCGTGGGCGTCGGGGTCGGTGACGGTGGCCTCGTGGTGGGGCTCGGCGACGGGGTGCCGGCGCCGCAGGCCCCGAGGTCGGTCCAGAGCGCCGGGGTGGCCGGCGGCGTCCAGCCGGCGCCCGCCGGCGGGGTGTGCGTCACCAGCGCCTGGTAGAGCCGGCCGGCGTAGCTGGCCCGGCTGCCCGCCGTCCAGGTCACCCCCTCGGCCCAGGCGGGCACGCCGGTGCAGGAGACCAGGGCGGTCGGGCCGGCGGTCGCGGCGCTGCCGGCGGCGGCGGGCAGGGCGGCGGTGGCGGCGAGCAGCGCGGCGCCGCCGAGCAGTGCGGTCATCCCGCGTCGAAGTCGCATGACATACCTCCTCGTCGATGCGCCGGAGGCTATCAGTTAACTTTGTTAAATGTAAATGTGTGGCCTGCCGCGGTATCCACCGACCGGGCCCTTCACCACTTTCTTCACGGCATTAATCTGGGATGACGCATCCCGGGGTGGGCCGCGCGGGTGGTGACAGGGGAGGGGTGGGCGGACATGGACGCCAGGCGCACCACCGTGCGGGACATGCGTCGGGCCAACCGGTCGCTGCTGCTGACCCGGATCTGGCTGGACGGGCCGCTCAGCCGCCACGAGCTGGGGCAGAGCACGGCGCTGAGCCTGGCCAGCGTGAGCAACCTGGTCGGCGAGATGATCACCGAAGGGCTGGTCGAGGAGGCCGGCTCGGTCGAGTCCGATGGTGGCCGGCCCCGGGTGCTGCTGCGGGTCGCCCCCGGCTACGGCTACCTGGTCGGCGCCGACGTCGGAGAGACCCGGGTCCAGGTCGAGCTCTTCGACCTGGCGATGACCGCGCTGGCCAAGGCCGAGTACCCGATCGCCGCCGCCGGGCCCGACCCGCAGGACGTGGCGCGGCACCTGCTGCGCGGCCTCGACGCGGTCATCGGGCAGGCCGGCGTCGCGCCGGCCGCCGTCCTCGGCTTCGGCGTCGCGGTGGCCGGCACGGTCGAGCGGACCGCCGACGCGGTGGTGCACGCGCAGACCCTCGGCTGGGCGGGGGTGCCGCTCGGCGCGATGCTGCGCGCCGGCACCGACATCCCGGTGCACATCGACAACGGCGCGAAGACGCTCGGCCAGGCCGAGATGTGGTTCGGCGCCGGCCGCGGCGTCCGGCACGCGGTGGTCGCCCTGGTCGGCTCCGGCGTGGGCGCCTGCGTGGTCGCCGACGGCGTCGGCTACCGGGGCGCGCACAGCAGCGCCGGCGAGTGGGGGCACACCACCCTGGTGTACGGCGGCCGCCGCTGCCGCTGCGGCAACCAGGGCTGCCTGGAGGCGTACGTCGGCGCGGAGGGGGTGCTGGACCGGTTCCGCCAGGCCAACCGGGGCCGCCCGGCGCCCGGCGGCGACGAGGAGAGCGCCTTCGCCGAACTGCTCCGCTCCCGCGGCCGCACGGCCGCCCGGGTGCTCGACGAGACCGTCGGCTACCTCGGCGCCGGGGTGGCGAACCTGGTCAACCTCTTCAACCCGGAGCGGGTGGTGCTCGGCGGCTGGGCCGGACTGGCCCTCGGCGAGCGCTACCTGCCGCAGATCCGCGCGGCCACCGGGCGGCACGCCCTGCGCCAGCCGTACGCCCAGACCTCGATCGAGCTGGGCCGGCTCGGACCGGACGCGGTCGCGATGGGCGCGGCCACCCTGCCGATGGCCCGGCTGCTGCGCGACGGCGGCGTGCCGCGCGAGCCGGCCGCCCGGCTCACCCCGGCGGTGCTGCGGCCGGTACGTCGGCCCGGCGGCCAGCGGACCGCCGGCCCCCTGGCCCGACCGGCCCGCGAGCGCTGAGGCTGCCCTCGCCCGCCGGCGGCGACCGCCCGGGTCACGCACCGGGCGGCCGCGCGGCGGCGCGGATCAGCTCGCCCCGCGCACCCGCCGGACCGTGTCGCGGTACCAGTGCGCGCTGCGCTTGAGGGTGCGCCGCTGCGTGTCGTAGTCGACCCGGACGATGCCGAACCGCTTGTCGTAGCCGTACGCCCACTCGAAGTTGTCCAGCAGCGACCAGGCGAAGTAGCCGCGCACGTCGGCGCCCGCCTGCCGGGCCCGGGCCACCGCCCGCAGGTGCTCGGTCAGGTACGCCACCCGGTCGTCGTCGGCCACGAAACCGTCGGCGTCCGGCTTGTCGTCGAACGCCGCACCGTTCTCGGTGATCACCAGCGGCACGCCCGGGTAGTCCCGGTGCAGCCGGACCAGCAGGTCGGTGAAGGACTCCGGCACGATCTCCCAGTCCATCGCGGTGCGCGGCAGGTCCCGGCGGACCACCCGGCGCACCGGCCGGCCGTCGTCGTCCCGCTCGCGGCCCTGCTCGTCCACCCCGGAGTGGACCTGCCCGAAGTAGTAGTTCACCCCGAGCACGTCGATCGGGGACGAGATGACCGCCAGGTCGCCCTCCTCGACCGGGATCCGCACCCCCTCGGCGGCGAGGTCGGCCACCACGTCCTGCGGGTACGCGCCGCGGAACACCGGGTCGAGGTAGAGCCGGTTGCCCAGCCCGTCGGCGGCCCGCGCGGCGTCCCGGTCGGCCGCGCTGTCGGTCGCCGGGTCGGCGGTGGCCAGGTTCAGCGTCAGCCCCAGCTCGATCGGGGCGGTCGCCGCCGCGCGCAGCCGCCGCACCGCCAGCCCGTGACCGAGCAGCAGGTGGTGCGCGGCGGCGATGCCGTCGCCGAGGTCCCGCCGGCCGGGCGCGTGCAGGCCGTACGCGTACCCGAGCATCGCCGAGCACCACGGCTCGTTCAGCGTGGTCCAGGTCTTCACCCGGTCGCCGAGCGCGGCGAAGACCAGCTCGGCGTAGTCGGCGAAGCGGTACGCGGTGTCCCGGTTCGGCCAGCCGCCCGCGTCCTCCAGCTCCTGCGGCAGGTCCCAGTGGTAGAGCGTGACCCACGGGTCGACGCCCCGACCCAGCAACTCGTCCACCAGCCGGTCGTAGAAGGCCAGGCCGGCCGGATTGGCCGGACCGCGCCCACCGGGCTGCACCCGCGGCCAGGCCACCGAGAAGCGGTAGGTGTCCAGGCCCAGGTCGGCGATGAGGGCGACGTCCTGCGGCATCCGGTGGTAGTGGTCGCAGGCCACGTCACCGGTGTCGCCGTTGGCCACCGCACCCGGCACCCGGCAGAAGGTGTCCCAGACGGACGGGGTGCGGCCGTCCTCGGCCACCGCGCCCTCGATCTGGTACGACGAGGTCGCCACCCCCCACCGGAAGGTCGGCGGCAGGGTGTCGATCGGGTCGGCCTGCCCGGTGCTGGTGGATCGGGTGAGGTCGGTGTCCATGGTTCTCCTCGCGGGTCGCGGGTGTTCGGTGAGGTGGTGGTGGTCAGCGGGGGGTGGCGACCGGGTGCAGCCAGCAGGCGACGGTCCGGTCCGGCCGGCCGTCGCCGGGCGGGCCGAGCGGCGGCAGCGTCTCGTCGCACGGGTCGAAGGCCTTCGGGCAGCGCGGGTGGAACGCGCACCCGGACGGCATCGCCCGCAGGTCCGGCGGCGAGCCCGGGATGCCGGTCAGCTCCCGGCGGGGCCCGTGCAGCGCCGGGAAGCTGTGCAGCAGTCCCTCGGTGTACGGGTGCAGGGCGTCCCGGTAGAGCTGCCCGGCGGGCGCCTGTTCGATGATCCGGCCGCCGTACATGATGGCGATCCGGTCGGAGAACTCGACCAGCAGCGACAGGTCGTGGGTGATGAACAGCACCGCGAAGCCGAGCCGCTCGCGCAGTTCGGCGAGCTGCCCGAGGATCTGCCGTTGCATCACCACGTCCAGCGCGGTGGTCGGCTCGTCCATGATGACGACCTGCGGCTCCAGGGCCAGCGCCATGGCGATCATGACGCGTTGCCGCATGCCGCCGGAGAGCTGGTGCGGGTGGCTGTCCAGCCGGTCGGCGGCGATGCCGACCAGCCGCAGCAGCTCCCTGGCCCGGGCCAGCCGGGCGGCCGGCGTGCTCTTCGGCTCGTGCGCCCGGATCACGTCCAGCAGCTGGGTGGCGACCTTGTGCACCGGGTTCAGCGAGTTCATCGCGCCCTGGAACACGATGGACGTCTCCGCCCAGCGGAAGCGGCGCAGCTGCGCCGGGGTGAGGGACAGCACGTCGACCGGGGGGCCGTCGACCGGGTGGTAGATCACCTGGCCGCCGCTGACCACGCCGGGCGGCGGCAGCAGCCGGGTCAGGCCGTACGCCAGCGTCGACTTGCCGCTGCCGCTCTCGCCGGCCAGCCCCAGCACCTCGCCCCGGTGCAGGGTCAGGTCGACGTCGCGGACCGCCCGCACCGCCTGGTCGCCGAGCCCGTAGTCGACGCGGAGGCCGCGGATCTCCAGGACCGGATCGGTCATCGGTACCTTCCTTCGTTCCGGACGGCGGGGCTCCGCTCCGCCGCAGTACGCGCGCTCACCGGGCGCCGTCCACCCGGGGCGCCGCCTCGCGGGGCGCCGGGACGGCCGGCTTCGGGGCCAGGACCGGGGTGAAGCCCACCCGCATCCGCACGGTGCGCCCGTCGGCGGTGCGGATCCGGGTCCGGCCGCCGGTGCGCAGCCGGGGGCTGACGAACTCGTCGATGCCGAAGTTGATCAGCGCGAGGGCGGTGCCGAGCACCGCGATGGCCAACCCGGCCGGCACGAACCACCACCAGGCGCCCTGGGCCAGGGCCTGCTGGCCCTGCGCCCAGAACAGGATGGTGCCCCAGTTCCACGAGGAGATCGACGAGATGCCGATGAAGGCCAGGGTGATCTCCGACATCACCGCGAAGATGACGGTGCCGACGAAGCCCGAGGCGATGATCGCGGTGAGGTTCGGCAGGATCTCGAACAGGATGATCCGCCAGGTCCGCTCGCCGGTGGCCCGGGCCGCCTCGACGTAGTCGCGACGGCGCAGCGACAGCGTCTGGGCGCGCAGTACCCGGGCGCCCCACGCCCACGAGGTGAGCCCGATGATGAGCGCGACCAGCGTGTCGCTGGCCTGCTCGACGATCGACGTCACGATGATGATCAGCGGCAGCGCCGGGATGACCAGGAAGACGTTCGACATGGCCGACAGCCCTTCGTCGGTCACCCCGCCGAGGTAGCCGGCGGTGACGCCGATCAGGATGGACAGGATGGTGGCCAGCACGCCGGCGAGCAGCCCCACCACCATGACGCTGCGCGCGCCGACCAGGATCTGGCTGAAGATGTCCTGCCCCAGGTGGGTGGTGCCGAACCAGTGGCTGGCCGACGGCGCCTGCAGCACGTCGCCGCTGCGCGCGTCCGGGTCGTACGGGGCGACCCACGGCCCGATCACCGCGAAGAGGCAGTAGATGCCGAGGATGGCCAGGCCGGTGGCCGCCTTGGCGTTGGCCACGAAGCGCAGCCGGCGCCGCTTGGTCCGGCCTGGCGTGGCGGACGGCTGGGCCATCGCCCCCTGGCCGGGGATGACCTGCTCGATGCTCGACGGGGAGATTGTCATCGCTCAGCTCTTTCGGGTCCGCGGGTCGAGGAGCAGGTACGCCACGTCGGCGAGCAGGTTCGCCACCAGCACCGAGATCGTGATGATCAGGAAGATCCCCTGCATCAGCGGGTAGTCCTTGGACCCGACCGCCTGGAAGAGCTGGTAGCCGAGGCCCGGGTAGGAGAAGACGATCTCCACGAGCAGGGTGCCGCCGACGATGAACCCGAGGGACAGCGCGAAGCCCGAGACGTTGGGCAGCAGCGCGTTGCGGGCCGCGTAGCTGAGCGCCACCCGGCGCTCCGACAGGCCCTTGGCGTGCGCGACGGTGATGTAGTCCTCGGACGAGACGGTGACCATCATGTTGCGCATGCTCAGGATCCAGCCGCTCATCGAGGAGACCAGGATGGTGGCGGCGGGCAGGATGCTGTGCTGGATCGCGCTCGGGATGAAGTACTGGTCGAACGCCGGCACCAGGCCCGCCTCGTAGCCGCCGGAGGACGGGAAGAAGCTGCCCGGTCCGGCGAACACGGCGATGGCGACCAGGCCCAGCCAGAAGTAGGGGATCGAGGAGAGGAACGTGGTGGCCGGCAGCAGCCCGTCGATCCACGAGCCACGCCGCCAGCCGGCGCCGACGCCGAGCGCGGTGCCGAGCAGGAAGCTGACGATCGTGGTGATGCCGACCAGGCCGACCGTCCACGGCAGGCTGTCGCCGATCACCGTCGACACCGGCGCCGGGAAGAAGGTGAACGACAGCCCGAGGTCACCGTGCAGCAGCTGCCGCCAGTAGTCGAGGTACTGCTCCCACAGGCTGTCGTTGCGGTCCAGCCCGAACAGCACCCGCAGGGACTCGATGGCGTCGGCGCTGATCCGGCCCTGGTTGCGGGTGATGAGGGACTGCACCGGGTCGCCCGGGACCAGCCGCGGGATGAAGAAGTTGAGCGTGATCGCCGCCCAGGCGGTGAACAGGTAGAAGACGGTGCGCTGCAGGAGGAACCTCATCGTGCCTCCTCCAGGGGCGCGGTGTCGCCGGCCCGCTCGGCCAGCGCCGGTGGCGGCGGCACGGCCGGGTCGGCGTCGGGGGCGGCGGAGCCGGGGGCGTCGGCGGCGACGGTGGCCGGGTCGTAGAGCCAGCACGCCGCCCAGTGCCCGGGCCGGTCGTCGATGGTCAGCCGGGGCGGCAGGTCGGTGGTGCAGCGCCGCATGGCGTGCGGGCAGCGCGGGTGGAACCGGCAGCCGGCGGGCGGGTTGATCAGGCTGGGTGGCTCGCCCCGGCCGCGGTCGGCCCGGGCGGCACCGGCGCCGTCGCCGGTGATCCGCTCCGGGTCCGGCGCCGACTCGGTGAGCAGCCGGGTGTACGGGTGGGCCGGGTGCTGGGTGACGGTCTCGCTGTCGCCGCCCTCGACCATCCGGCCGGCGTACATCACGATCGTCTCGTCGGCGAAGTAGCGGGCCGAGGCGATGTCGTGGGTGATGTAGAGGATCGCCAGGTTGAGCCGGTTCTTGAGGTCCTGGAGCAGGTTGAGCACGCCGAGGCGGATCGAGACGTCGAGCATGGAGACCGGCTCGTCGGCGAGCAGCACCTCGGGGTCGGCGCCGAGCGCCCGGGCGATCGCGACCCGCTGCCGCTGGCCGCCGGAGAGCTCGTGCGGGAACGCGTCCAGGTAGCGCTCGGCCGGGGTGAGGCTGACCCGGGCCAGCAGGTCGGCGAGGGCCTTCTCCAGGTCCTCGGCGCTGCGGCCGGCGTTGCCGTGGATCCGCAGCGACCGGGTGAGGTGGTAGCGGACGGTGTGCACCGGGTTCAACGAGGCGAACGGGTCCTGCAGGATCAACTGGACCTGTCGCACGTACGCCCGGAAGCGGCGACCGCCGCGTACCCGGGTCGGCGCGCCGTGCAGGCGGAGGTCGCCGGCGGTGCGCGGGTAGAGCTGGGCCAGCAGCCGGGCCACCGTGGACTTGCCGGAGCCGGATTCCCCGACCAGCGCCGTCACCTGGCCGCGCCGCAGCGCGAACGAGACGTCGTCGACGGCGTGGACGACCGCCGGCGTCCGGGAGAAGAGGTCACGCAGCCGCCTGCGGACGGGGAAGTGCTTGGTCAGGCCGACGGCCTCCAGCACCACCTCGCCGGCCGGCGCCGCCGCGCTCTCGCTCAACGTCATGCCGAGTTCCTGTCTGGGGGTTGCCGTGTCACGAACGGGAGGCGGTGACGGATCAGCCGTTGGCGGGCTTGAGGTGCAGGACCACGTCCAGCGCGTTGGGCTGGGTGGGCTGCATCGCGCCGTACGGGTTCGAGTCGTCCGGCCAGCCGGTCCAGTTCTTCGTGCTGTACGCGCCGCCGATGTTGTCCGCGCCGACCGGGATCATCGGCATCTGCTCGACGAAGATCTTCTGCAGGGTGTTCATCGCGGCGGTGCGCGCGGCGTCGTCGGTGGCGTTGGCGTACGCGACGAGCGCGTCGGTCGCCTGCTTGTTGTTGAAGCGGCCGAAGTTGCCGGCGGGCGAGGCGGTGCCGATCGGCTTGAGCTGCCGGCCGTCCATGATGGTCCGGTAGATGTCGTACGGCGTGGCGCCGCCCTCGGTCCACCGGAAGGTCGCCTCGAAGTTGCCCTGCTCGACGTTGCGGAACCAGGCGTCCTGGTTGGCCTTGTCGACGGTCGCGGCGATGCCGATCTTCGACAGGCCGTCCTTCACGATCTCCAGGCTGGTCTGGTAGTCCGACCAGCCGGCCGGGTCGGTCAGCTTGATCGTCACGGCCCTACCGGTCTTGTCCTTGAGGGTGTTGCCGTCGAGCTTGTAGCCGGCACCGGTGAGCAGCGCCTTGGCGCCGTCGACGTCGACCTTGTGCTCCTGGCCCTTGAACTCGGGCGCGACGAACGAGTCACCGGCCGGGCTGGGCAGGCCGGTCACGCTCTTGACCAGCGGGTGGAAGTAGCCGGCCTCGGCGGTGGTGAAGATGTCCTCGCGGTCGATGACCATGTTCATGGCGCGCCGCAGGATCGGGTCGTCGAACGGCTTCTTCGTGGTGTTCAGGTAGAGGCCGTGGATGCCCAGGATGGCCGGCGCCCAGACCTTGTGGTGCTGCTGGTCCTTGGCGACGAAGACGGCCTGGTAGTTGGGGATGAAGACGAAGCTCCACTCCGACTCGCCGTTGGCCAGCGCGGTGGTCTGCGCGCTGTTGTCCGTGTAGGAGGTGTAGCGCAGCTCCTTGACCTTCGGCAGCTCCTGCCAGTAGCCGCTGTCCCGCACCGCCAGCGTCATGCTGGCCGGGGTGAACGACTTCAGCGTGTACGGGCCGCTGCCCACCGGCGCCTTGACGGCGTCGGTGGTCGGGTCGCTGATCTTCTCCCAGATGTGCTTGGGCACGATCGGCACCCGCCACAGCACCTTCTGCTGGTTGACGAACTGCGGGCTGGCCATCTTGATGGTGACCTCGTTGCCGCTGGCGGTCGCGTCGGTGTAGGGCACGCCCTGGTCGTTCAGGGCCGGGTACTTCTTGACCAGGTTGTAGGTGAACGCGACGTCCTCGGCGGTGAGCTTCTGGCCGTCGGACCAGCTGGCGTTGTCGCGGATGGTGACCTTCACCGAGGTGTAGTCGGCCGACCACTCGGCCTTGGTGGCCAGCCACGGCTTGAACGGCTCGGCCGGCTTGACCGGGTTCCACATCATCAGCGGCTCGAAGATCTGCCAGCGGTAGCCCAGCGAGGCAGCGGCCGAGGTGGTGAGGAACGGGTTGTTGTTCTCCGCCTGCGGGCCGTTCGGCATGCCGATGGTGAGCACCGTGGCGGCCGGGCCGCTCTTCTTGTTGTTGGCGTTCGGGCTGTCGCCGCAGGCGACGACCCCGGTGGCCAGGGCGCCGGCCAGCGCCACGGCGAGGAACTGCCTTCTTCTCATGGAGGTCTCCCTCGGTGGTCCCGCGTGTTCTCGAGCGGGATGTGGTGGATGGAGGGTGTGCGGTGGTGCCACCGGCGGCCGTGCTGCCCGCCGGTGTGGGTGGTGGAGCGATCGGTGCGGGGTCAGGTGACGCCGGTCGAGGCGCGGACGGTGAAGCTGGTGGGGATGACGGTCGGTGCGTGGGTCAGCGGCCGGCCGGCGAGGTGGGCGATGAGGGTACGGGCGGCGACGGCTCCCATCTCCCGCAACGGCTGGTGCACCGAGCTCAACGGCGGGTGGGTGTGCCCGGCCAGCGGCAGGTCGTCGAAGCCGACGACGGCCACGTCGTCGGGGACGCGCCGGCCGGCGTCGCGCAGCGCCTGGAGCGCGCCCGCGGCGGAGAGGTCGTTGTGGGCGAACACGGCGTCGAACGGCACGCCGCCGGCCAGCAGCCGCTGCACCGCCGCCCGGCCGCACTCGAAGGTGAAGTCGCCCTCCACGACCAGGTCGGGGTCGATGGGTACGCCGGCGTCGGCGTAGCCCTCCGCGAAGCCGGCCAGCCGTTCCCGGGTGCAGCCGAAGCGGCGCAGCCCGGTCACCACGAGCGGTCGGCGCCGGCCCAGCGCCAGCAGGTGGTTCGCCGCGGCCCGGGCGCCGGCGGTGTTGGTGGTCCGCACCGAGGGGAAGCCCGGCTGGTGGCCGCGGTCGTCGATGAGGATCACCGGCAGGCCGCGTTCGTGCAGTTCGGTGATGTAGTCGAGGGTGCCCTCCGGCTCGACGACCAGGAGCCCGTCGAAGGACTTCGCGGAGACCTGGGAGGCGAACCGGCGCATCGACTCGTCGCCGTGGGTGCAGGTGAACAGCAGCAGCCCGTACCCCTCGGACTCGACCACGTCGGCGGCGCCCTGCAGCACCTCGCCCATCCAGGGCCAGGTGAGCGCGGGCACCAGCATGCCGACCACCCGGGTGTGGCCGCGCGCCAGGCCGACGGCGCGGGCGCTCGGCACGTACCCGAGGTCGCTGATCACGGCCCGGACCCGGTCGGCGGTGCGGACGTGCACCTCGCCCTTGCCGTTGAGCACCCGCGAGACGGTGGTCTTGCTCACCCCCGCCCGGGTGGCGACGTCGGCGATGGTGATCGGCACGGTGACCTTCCCGGGTAGTGGGGGCGGTGGAGAGAGCGCTCTCGGAACCGGTTTCACGCAGTCAACCGAAGGGGCTGCGGTCACGTCAATAACGGGCCGGTAACAAAACATGACTAAATTCAAAATGCTAAAAAAGGGCCGCGACGGCGGCGTCGACCACTGTGCACGGTGGACCCGCCGGCAGGGCCGCTCACCTGTGGCGACGTTCCCGCGGGCCGGACGGGGTCACCAGGACGCGGTGCGGCAGTAGACGTCGCCCGAGTTGGCCTCGTGCGGCAGCGCGGCCAGGTGGGCGGCCACCTCGTCCGCCGGCCGCCAGCCCGGCAGGGCGAGCCGCATCTCGTCACCGACGGCGAGGCTGAACCGGGTGAAGCCGAGCCCGGTCAGCCGGTCCAGGCACCGCCCGGCCAGCTCCCGGGCGATGGTGGTGAACTCGAACGACAGCGCCGGCAGCGGGCGGCTCAGCCCGGCCAGCACGGCGTCCTCGAAGCCCTCCACGTCGATCTTCACGAAGGCCGGTACGCCGTGCGCGGCGATCAGCTCGTCCAGCGTGGTGGCGGCGACCTCGATCTGGTCGTCCCAGGTCTCGCGCTCCCAGCCACGCGCTCCGGCCGCGGCCCGGACGAACCGGGCCGACGCCGTGGAGACCGTGGGATTGGCGGAGTTGAGGTGCAGCCGGAGCCGTTCCGGGCGGGCCCCGCAGGCGGCCTCGACCACGGTGACCTGGGCGTCGCGGGCGTAGAGGGCGCGCAGCGCCCGGGCGCAGAGCGGCTGCGGTTCGACGGCCACCACCCGGGCGCCGAGCCGGCGGAAGCTGCCGAGCCGGTCGCCGACGTGCGCGCCGACGTCGAAGACCAGGTCGCCGGGGCGGACCAGGGGGGCGTAGAAGGCGTCCATCGCGGCGTCGCGGGCCGGGTCGCCGTAGTACCGCTCCAGCGAGCCGCGCAGCTCCGCCAGGGCCGGATCCGTCTTGAGGGCCTCGATCACCCCGTGCTGATCGCCCACCGTTCCGACCGTAGTCGCCCCGGCCCGACCGCGAGCCCGATTCGCGTCCATCCCGGGTCGCATCGGGCCGCACCCGGTGGTCCAGCCTCCTAGGATGCCCTGCGGGTGGAGCCGCCGGTCACGAAACCCGCTGGACCGTGTCCGACGATGACCGGAGGCTGGGCCGATGAAGCCCACCGAGACCGCCCTGATCGTCGTCGTGCCCGAGGCCGAGCCGGCGGTGGGACGCTTCCGGTCCGCCCTCGACGTGGCGGCCGGTTGGGGAGTGCCCGCGCATGTGACCGTGCTCTACCCGTTCCTGCCCCCGGATCGGATCACCGACGAGGTGATCACCGACCTGGACCGGATCTGCGCGGCCACCCCGTGCGGCGAGGTGTCGTTCGCGGAGGTGAAGTGGTTCGGGGACACGGTCGTCTGGCTCGCGCCGGACCCGGACGACGTGTTTCGCCACCTCACCGCGGCCGTGTGGCGGCGGTTCCCGGAGGCGGCGCCCTATGGCGGCGCCCATGCCGAGCCCGTACCGCACCTGACCATCGGGCATGACGCCCCGAAGCAGGTGCTGGCGCAGGCCGCCGAGGCGGTCGCCGGCCGGCTGCCGATCCGCACCACCGTCGACACGGTCCGGCTCATCGCCGGAACGGCGGCGCCCGACTCCTGGCGCACCCGGCACGAGTTCGCGTTCGGCCGGGGATAGCCCGGCCGGGTCAGCCGTACAGGGTGCGCCGCGGGGCGACGCCGAAGGTGGCCCGGTAGCGGGCGGTGAACCGGCTGTGGCTGAGGAAGCCCCAGCGCAGGGCGATGCCGGCCACGGTTTCCCGGCCCGGGTCGGCGACCTGCAGCTCCCGGTGGGCGCGCCGCAGCCGGATGTCCCGCAGGTAGGCCATCGGGGTGGTGTCCAGGTGCCGGCGGAAGGCCAGTTGCAGGGCGCGCGGTGAGACCCGGGCCGCCGCGGCCACCTGGGCGACGCTGACGTCCAGGTGGGCGTGCTCCTCCAGGTAGGCGACGGCGCGGCGGAGGGTGGCGCCGCCGGCGTCCGCGGTGTCCCGCCGCGTGGCCGGGGGCGGGCTCGCGTCGCAGAGGGCCAGGGCCGAGGCGGCCAGCAGCCGGGCGGTGGCGCCCATCACCAGTGGGCTGCGCAGGGCGTCCGGTTCGGACAGCAGGGCCCGGCGGACGTAGGCGGTGGTGGTCCGCCAGTGCCGGGCCAGGTGGGGCGGGGCCGCGCCGAGATCGGCGTTGCGCACCGCGTCGGCGGTTGCGTCCTCGCCGCTGACCTCGGCGAGCAGGGCGAGGTCGAGGACGCAGAGGGCCACCCGGCCGGGTCGCCAGTCCACTGTGCACGGCTGCTGCGGCCGGCTCACCACGTGCACGTCGCCGGGCAGGTAGCGGACCGCCTCGCCGTCGCGGGTCCGGTTGACCTCGCCGGTGAGTGGTTCGCAGACGACCAGGGTGTCGAGGCCGTCGATGCCGACCGTCAGGTCGGTGGACTGGCTGAGGTCGTCGAGGCGGACCAGGCCGAGGTCGGTGCGCCAGTGGGTGAGCCGGTAGTCGCCGTCGCGGGCGCGCAGGCGTAACCGGGTGCCGTACGTGGTGGCGAGATGGTGGTGGATGTCGTCGGGGTCTCGGCTGTCGAATTGGTGCGTCGCCGGTGCCAGGGTCCTCACTCCGCCTCCGGATGCCGGTGTCTCGAGGGCGCTGGGACGATTGGTGGTGGCGAGCGATTCCCGTTGCTGGGAATAGCGCCGAGGTGGATTGTATGCGTGACTGACTGATCACACAGCCAGTTCCGGGTCTGATTCGCATTTGGACTAACGGCCCGCGTGTCAGGTACTAGATCGCGTCGGCGGGGCCCGTGGATCATGCGGGGACGGGTTGCCGATTCCGGTCGCCGGGAGGGCAACGGGTCGACGGTGTGGGGAGGGGGACCGCGGTGGACACCAGGACCGCCAGGCAGATCGGGAACGCGGCGGCGAGCGAGGCCGTGCGGCGGGCGACACGGGACGACCGGCTGCGCGGCCGGATGGCGGAGCGAACACCGGTGTGGGAGTCGTGCCTGCGCGACCTGCTCGCCGAGGTCCTCGTGGCCGACGTGGCGCCGGTGCCCGAGCGACTGCTGCTGCTCTGCCGGCAGAGCCGGCTGAGCCGGGACGCCTTCGACGCGCTCGGCCACCATCTGCTCAGCGCGTTGCTGCCGCACCGGGTCGGCGCGGACGCGTTGATCCGGGTCGGCGCGCTGCTCGGCACCGTGCGGGGACGGCTGCACCCGGCCGGCCCGGCCCGCAACGGGCGCCGGGTGACGACCGGCGCGCCGGCGGGCAACGCCGCCGCCCGCCGGTACACGGCCTCCCGTCCTCCCGAGCACCTGCCCACCCCGCCGGGGTGGTTCTGCACCGGGTGCGGTGCCGCGTGGCCCTGCCCGACCAAGCAGAGCCAGTTGCTGGTGGAGTTCGGTGGGGCGAGCGCGGGCCTGGCGGTCTACCTCGGCGCGTGCCTGGTCGCCGCGGTGCAGGACCTGCCGGCGCTCTCCCTGGCCCAGGCCCGCGAGCGGTTCCTGGGCTGGCTGCCCCGTACCCGGTTCTGACCGGCCTCAGCCGGCTGCCGGCGTGGCCCGGCGGGCGGCCGGCAGCACCAGCGGGGCACCGGTCTCCGGGTCCTCGATGACCCGGCAGGGCAGCCCGAAGACCTCCTGCACCAGCTCGGCGGTGACGATCCGGCGCGGATCGCCGGCGGCGACCACCCGCCCGTCGCGCATCGCCACCAGATGGGTGGCGTAGCGGGCCGCCTGGTGCAGGTCGTGCAGCACGGCGACCAGGGTGCGGCCCTGCTCCTCGTGCAGCCGGGCGCACAGGTCCAGCACCTCCACCTGGTGGGCGATGTCCAGATAGGTGGTCGGCTCGTCGAGCAGCAGCAGCGGGGTCTGCTGGGCCAGCGCCATGGCGATCCAGACCCGTTGCCGTTGCCCGCCGGAGAGTTCGTCGACCGGGCGGTCGGCCAGCTCCGCGACCCCGGTGTCGGCCATCGCCCCGGCGACCACCCGCTCGTCCTCGCGGGACCACTGGCGCAGCAGGCCCTGGTGCGGGTAGCGGCCGCGGGCGACCAGCTCGGCCACGGTGAGGCCGTCCGGCGCGACCGCGGACTGGGGCAGGAGCCCGAGGGTACGGGCGACCTGGCGGGCCGGCCGGCGGTGGATGTCGGCGCCGTCGAGCAGCACCGTGCCACGGGTGGGCCGCAACAGCCTGGCCAGCGCCCGCAGCAGGGTCGACTTGCCGCACGCGTTCGGGCCGATGATCACGGTGAACGAGCCGTCCGGCACCGCCACGGTGAGGTCCTCGGCGACGATGCGCCGGTCGTACGCGAGGGTCAGCGCCGTGCCGACCAGCCGGCTGTCCGGTCCCATCCGGGCGGTGTCCTTCCGATCCGGGCCGGTCATCGCCGGCCTCCTCGTTCGCCGGCGAGCAGCCAGGCCAGGTAGCCGCCGCCGAGCACGCCGGTGACCACACCGACGGGCAGTTGGTGGCCGGCGACCGCGTGCTGGGCGAGCTGATCGGCGGCGACCAGCAGCGCGGCGCCGAGGGCGGCCGCCGGCAGCAGATTGGGGCCGGGGGCGCGGGTGAGCCGGCGGGCCAGGTGCGGGGCGGTCAGCGCGAGGAACGACACCGGGCCGGCGGCCGCCGCGGCCAGCGAGACCAGCAGCACCGCGGTGCCGAGGGCGGCGGCGCGGACCCGGCGGACCGGCACGCCCAGCGCCGCGGCGCTGTCGTCGCCCATCTCCAGCAGCCGCAGCGCCGGGGCGCGGGCCAGCAGCACGACCGGCACCAGCACGGCCAGCGCGCCGAGCACCGGCAGGGCGTTGGCCCAGCCGCGGCCGTCCAGGCTGCCGGTGATCCAGAGGGTGGCCCGCGCCGCGTCCATCAGCGGGGCGCGGGTGAGCAGCCAGCCGTTGACGCCGGTGAGGATGGCGGTCACCCCGATGCCCACCAGGACCAGCCGGTGACCGCCCACTCCGGAGCGTCCGGCCAGGGCGTAGAGCAGCGCGCCGGTGAGCGTGCCGCCGACGGCCGCCGCCCCGGCCAGGGCGACGCTGCTGCCGCCGGCCACCACCACGACCAGCGCGCCGGTGGCCGCGCCGGAGGTGACGCCGAGGACGTCCGGGCTGCCCAGCGGGTTGCGGGTCAGGGACTGGAAGACCGCGCCGGCCAGGCCCAGCGCGGCGCCCACCGCGAGGGCCGTGACGAGCCGGGGCAGGCGCAGCTCGGTGACGATGAACCGGTCGGCGGGGTTGCCGCCGCCGACCAGCACGCGGAGCACGTCGCGCGCGGCGATCGGGTAGTCGCCGGCGCCGATGGCGAACACGCCGAGGGTGAGGGCGAGCAGGACGCCGGCGCTGCCGACGACGAGCGCCCGGGGGTGCAGGCGCAGTGACAGCCCGCCGGGCAGGCGCAGCACGATCACGGGCGGGCCACCCGTCCACGGCGGACCAGGTAGAGGAAGAGCGGACCGCCGAGCACGGCGGTGACCAGGCCGACCTGGAGTTCGCCGGGGCGGCCCAGCAGCCGCCCGGCCACGTCGGCGGTGAGCAGCAGCACCGGCGCGAAGATCGCGCACCAGGGCAGCAGCCGGCGCGGGTCCGGGCCGGTGAACGCGCGCACCAGGTGCGGGGCGAGCAACCCGACGAAGACGATCGGGCCGCAGGCGGCGGTGGCCGCCCCGCAGAGCAGGGTGACCGCCGCGACGACGGCGGCGCGGACCAGGCCGGGTCGGGCGCCGAGGGCGCGGGCCGGGTCGTCGCCGAGGGCGAGGGCACCCAGCGGGCGGGCCGCGGCGAGGGCGAGCAGCAGGCCGGCCAGGATGAAGGGGAGCAGGGCGGGCACGGTGTCGGTGCGCGCGCCGGCCAGCGAGCCGACGGTCCAGAACCGCAGCCGCTCCAGCGAGGTGCTGTCCACCAGCATCACGGCGCTGACGTAGGAGTAGAGGGCCGCGTTGAGCGCCGCGCCGGCGAGGGCCATCCGGGCCGGGGTGGCCTGCCGCCCGCCGCCGACGGCCTGCACGGCGACCGTGACCAGGGCGGCGCCGAGCAGCGCGTACCACACCTGGTGGTCCAGGGCGGTGACGCCGAACAGGACGGTGGCGGTGGCCACCGCGGCCGAGGCGCCGGCGTTGATGCCGAGCAGGCCCGGGTCGGCCAACGGATTGCGGGTGAGCACCTGCATGGCGGCGCCGGCCACGCCGAGGGCGGCCCCGGCGGCGAGGCCGAGCAGGGTGCGGGGCAGCCGCATCCGGTGCACCACGGCGTAGTCGGCGGCGGCCGGGTCGGTGAGGCCCTGCCACACCTCGCTGAGGCTGAGCGGTTTCGCGCCGACGGCGACGCTGAGCACCGCCACCGCGCCGAGCAGGAGCAGGCCCAGCAGCAGGCCGGCGCCGCGCCAGCGGCGACGCCGGGACGCCGGGCCGGCGACGGTGGCGGGTGGGATGGGTGCGATGACGTACAGGGTGGGCTCCGGGGCGGTGAACAGGCTTGACAGGCAGTTAGGTTAGGTTAACCTAAGCCCGCTGTCCATGGTCATCCGACCCGTACCGAAAGACGACACCATGCCCGAGACCCTGTCCGGCCGCCGCCTCACCCGCCGTGGCCTGCTCGCCGCCGGCGGTGCCGCCGGCCTCGCCGCCCTGCTCGCCGGCTGCGGTGGCGACGGCGACACCGCCACCGGCACCGCCGCCACCGGCGGCCCCTGGTCCTTCACCGACGACCGCCCGGAGAAGGTCGACGCCGCCAGCCGGCCGGCACGGATCGTCGCCTTCACCGGGGTGGCCGCCGCGCTGGTCGACTTCGGGGTGGACAAGCAGATCGTCGGCGTCTTCGGCGAGACCAAGAAGGCCGACGGCAGCAAGGAGCCGCAGGCCGGCGACCTCGACGTGGAGAGCGTCGAGATCCTCGGCAACGCGTGGGGCGAGTTCAACCTGGAGAAGTACGCCGGGCTGCGCCCCGACCTGCTGGTCACCCACATGTACGACCCGGGTGCGCTCTGGTACGTGCCGGACGAGAGCAAGGCCAAGATCCTGCCGCTCGCGCCGAGCGTCGCCATCACCACCGCCCGGGTGCCGATGACCCGACCGATCGAGCGCTACGCCGAACTCGCCCGCTCGCTCGGCGCCGACCTGTCCGCCAAGAAGGTCACCGACGCGAAGGCCCGCTTCACCGCGGCCGCCGACGCCGTCCGGGCGGCCGTCAAGGCCAACCCGGGGATCAAGGTGATGGCCGCCTCCGGCAGCCCCGACCTGTTCTACGTCTCCAACCCGAAGGTCAGCACCGACCTGATGTACTTCGCCGAACTCGGCGTCGACCTGGTGCTGCCGACCAAGCTCGAACAGGGGGACTACTTCGAGGCGCTGAGCTGGGAGAACACCGGCAAGTTCCCGGCCGACCTGATCCTGCTCGACAACCGACCCACCGCCCTGCAGCCCAAGGACCTGGCCGCGAAGCCGACCTGGGCGCAACTGCCCGCGGTCAAGGCCAACCAGGTCACCCCGTGGGACGCGGTGCCCCGCTTCTCGTACGCCGGCGCCGCCCCGCTGCTGGAGAGCCTGGCCACCGCGATCCGCGGGGCGAAGAAGGTCACCTCGTGAGCACGGCCGTCGCGCTGCGGTACCGGTTCTACGCGGCCCGGGTGCGCGCCGTCCGCCCGGTCGGCGCCTCCCTGGTCCGGGTCACCTTCGGCGGCGAGGACCTGGTCGACTTCGCCGGCGGCGGGCGGGACCAGAGCGTCTCGCTCTTCCTGCCGCACCCCGGGCAGGCCGCCCCGGTCGTGCCGGTCGAAGCCGGGGACAACTGGCACCCGGCCTGGCGTGCCCTGGACCCGCAGGTGCGGGCGGTGATGCGCTCGTACACCATCCGGGCGCAGCGCCCGGAGCGCGGCGAGCTGGACATCGACTTCGTCCGGCACGGCGACACCGGCCCGGCCACCCGCTGGGCCGGGCGGGCCGCTGCCGGCGATCCGGTGCTGATCCTCGGCCCGGCCGTGCCGGACGAGCGCAGCGTCCGCTTCCAGCCGCCGGCCGGCACCGACGGGGTGCTGCTGGTCGCCGACGAGACGGCGCTGCCGGCGGTCGGTGCCATCCTCGACTGGCTGCCCGCCGGCACCCCGGTCCGCGGGCTCGTCGAGGTGCCCGAGCCCGGCGACATCCAACCGCTGCCCACCGAGGCGCGTGCCGAGGTGACCTGGCTGGTCCGCGGCGCCACCGCCCCCGCCGGGGCGTTGCTGCCCGACGCGCTGCGCGCCACCCGGCTGCCCGGCGCCAACCCGTACACGTGGCTGGCCGGCGAGGCCGGCATGGTGCGCGCCGCGCGCCGGCACCTGGTCGGTGAGCGCGGCCTGGACCGCCGCCGGATCACCTTCGCCGGTTACTGGCGGCGCGGCGCGTCCGAGGACGACCTGCGCGCCGAGGCCGGCGCCTGACCCTCGGCCGGAACCGGCCACGGCCGGGACTACCCGTGCGGTGGGTGGGTAGAGCGGGGCGTGACCGCGCCCGAGCCGCCGCGCCGGTGCCGCCCGGACCGCCCGGTGGCGCCGTGAGCAAGGCTGCGACGGCCACCGGGCGGGAGCTGCGGGAGGCGTACGAGCGGCTGCGCCGGTACTTCATCGTGGCCCTCCAGGCCGGGGTGGCGGCCGGGCTGTCCTGGTATGTCGCCCACACCCTGCTGCACAACCCCCAGCCGCTGTTCGCGCCCGCCGCCGCGGTCGGCACCATCGCCGCGGCCATCGGCAACCGGGTCCGCCGCACCGCCGAGCTGCTCGCCGGGGTGATCGTCGGCGTGCTCATCGGCGACCTGATCATCCAGGTGATCGGCAACGGGCCGGTGCAGACCGGGCTGGTCGTCGCGCTGGCCATCTCGGCGGCGGTGGCGTTCCGGGGCAGCGGGGCGGTGATGGTGCAGGCCGGCAGCACGGCCGTGCTGCTCGGCACGGTCGAGCCGAACGCGCCGGACCTCGCCGTGCCGCGTACGGCGAACGCGCTGGTCGGCGGTGGGGTGGCGGTGGTGGTGGCGCTGTTGCTGCTGCCGCTGAATCCGGTGCGGGTGGTGCACCGCGCGGCGGGTCCCACCCTCGACCTCTTCGCCGACCAGCTGACCCGCACCGCGCAGGCCCTCGTCGCCGCCGACGGCGGGCAGGCCGACGCGGCGCTGCAACGCCTCCAGGCCGCCGAGGCGGAGCGGCGGCAGACCACCGAGATCGTCGCGGCGGCGGCGGAGGTGGCGTCGCTGTCTCCCTGGCGGCGGCGCAACCGCTCCCGGCTGCGCCGCTACCAGCACGCCGCCAGCCACCTGGAGCTGGCCTTCACCAACAGCCGCAACATGGTCCGCCGGGCGGTCGCGTTGCTCGACACCGGGGAGCCGGTCCCACCCGAGCTGCCGGCCGCGATCGAGACCTTCGGGCAGTCACTGCGGCTGCTGCACCGGGACTTCCTGGCCGGCCGGGATCCGGCGCTCGCCCGGGCCCGGGCGCTGCACGCGGTCGAGCAGGCACGCCGGGCCCGGGCCCGGGGGCTCGGCTTCTCCGGCACGATCGTCGTCTCGCAGATCTTCATCGTGGCCAACGAACTGCTCCAGGCGTCCGGGCTGAGCAAGCCCGAGGCGGACCGGTTTACCGGCCGCTGACCGCCGGCCGCCCGCCGCGGCGCGGATCGGCGGGTTCGCCCGCCGCCTGGATGATCAACTCCGGCTGCGGCAAAGCGGCCTTTCAGGGGCTCCGGACACCACCACCTGCCGCAACCGGGGTTGATCAAATGGGCCTCGACCCCGCAGCGAGACGGCGCGGTCCGCCTACGAGGACTCCCCGCCGTCGTCCAGGGTGCGCCGCTGCGGGTACGGCGTGTCGCCGCGCGCCAGCATGGCGACGAACTCGGCGATCCGCCGGTGGCGCGTGTCGGCCCGTCTGGCGCTGGTGACCCGGTAGATCACCGCGAAGCGGTTGCGGGCGGTGAGCAGGTCGAACATCCGCTCGGCCCGGGGCTCGGCGGCCAGCGCGGCCAGCAGGTCCGGCGGAGGTTCCGCGCTGGCCTGGCCGGCGTACGCGGCGTCCCAACGGCCGTCGGCCCGGGCCCGCTCCACCTCGGCCAGGCCGGCCGGGTGCATCCGGTCCTGCGCGGTCAGCCGCGCCACGATGCCGACGTTCCGCGCCGACCAGGGGCTGCGCGGGCGGCGCGGGGTGAACCGCTGCCGGTAGGTGGCTTCGTCGCGGCGGCGGACCTGACCGTCGATCCAGCCGTGGCAGAGTGCCTCGTCGAGCGCCTCGTCGTAACCGAGCCGGGTGGGGCTGGTGGTGCCCCGCTTGGCCAGCACCAGCCAGACCCCGGTCGGATCGGCGTGGTGGGCGGCGAGCCAGTCCCGCCAGGCCGGCGCGTCCGGGACGATCAGCTCGGGCGGCTCCGCGGTCATCGCCCGGCGTCGCCCGCGCCGACCCCGCCGAGGGGGACGACGTCCACCCGCTCGGGCGGCCCGGCCAGCATCGCCAGCACGTCATTGACGCTCGGAGCGGTCGAGTCGGCGGCGGGCGCGGCCAGCGCCGCCTGCGCGGCGGCCTCGTCGGCCCACACCTCGGTCACCCGCACCGTGTCCGGCGCCGACCGGTCCTGGCTGACGAGGTAGAGCTCGCAGCCGGGAAATCCGCGCAGTCCTTCGGCCACCCGCACCAGCGCGTCGGCGAGTTCGCTCCCGCGCCCGGGCTGGGCCCGCATCATCATCAGCCGGCCGATCCGCCCGGTGCCGTCCATCCTGCTCCCTCCGCCGGAACCGTGTCCGACCGAGCGTAGCGGCGGCGGGCCGGGCGCACGGGGCACGCCGGTCGGCTTACCGGCTCCCGTACCGACCCAAACGACCGTTAAGCTCTGGGGGTGGGACTCGACGAGCTGTACCCGGCCGCGCGGCTGACCGCCGCCCAGCGCGCCACCGCCGCGGCGGGCCTGGACGCGCTGCTGCTCACCCCCGGCTCCGACCTGCGCTACCTGACCGGCTACGACGCCCACGCGGGGGAGCGGCTGACCTGCCTCGTGCTCCCCGCCGAGGGCGAAGCCACCCTGATCGTGCCCACCCTGGAGCGGCCGGCCGCCGAGGCCGCCCCGGGCGTCGCGGCGGTGCGCCTGGTCGACCACGCCGACGGCACCGACCCGTACCCGCTGGTCCGGGCCGCGCTGTCCGGGCCGGTGGCCGCGGTCGGGCTCGCCGACCGGATGTGGGCCGAGCAGGTCCTCGCGCTGCGCGCCGCGCTGCCCGAGGCCACCCAGCGCCTCGCCTCCGCGGTGCTGCGTGAGCTGCGCCTGCGCAAGTCCCCGGCCGAGGTGGCCGCCCTGGCCGAGGCCGGCGCCGCCATCGACGCCGTGCACGCCGCGATGGGGCGGTGGCTGCGCCCGGGCCGCACCGAGGCGCAGGTGGCCGCCGACCTCGCCGCCGCGATCCGGGCGGCGGGCCACGTCACCGTGGACTTCGTCATCGTCGCCGCGGGCCCCAACGGCGCCAGCCCGCACCACGGCACCTCCGACCGGCCGATCCGGGCCGGCGAGCCGGTCGTGGTCGACATCGGCGGCACCATGCCGTCCGGCTACCGCTCCGACTGCACCCGCACCTATGTCGCCGGCGGGCCGGCCCCGGCCGAGTTCACCGACTACTACACGGTGCTGTACGAGGCGCAGCGCGCGGCGGTGGCCGCGGTCCGGCCCGGGATCACCGCCGAGGCGGTCGACGCGGCCGCCCGTGAGGTGATCACCGCGGCCGGCTACGGCGACGCCTTCCTGCACCGCACCGGCCACGGCATCGGCCTCGACACCCACGAGGAGCCGTACGTGGTGGCCGGCAACCGCCGACCCCTGGAGGCCGGCATGGCCTTCTCGGTCGAACCCGGGATCTACCTCGCCGGGCGGCACGGCGCCCGGATCGAGGACATCGTCGTCTGCACGACGGACGGCGGGCAACGGCTCAACACCACCCCCACGGAGCTCATCGCGCTATGAACGTCGACCGGATCCTCCCCACCGACGAGGCCCGCGACCTGTTGGACCTCGCCACCGAGCTCGCCGACCGCGAGCTGGCCCCGCGGGCCGCCGACTTCGAGGCGCGCGGCGAGTTCCCCCGCGAGGTGCTGCGCACCCTGGGCCGCTCCGGCCTGCTCGGGCTGCCCTACCCGGAGGAGCACGGCGGGGCCGCCCAGCCGTACGAGGTCTACCTGCAGGTGCTGGAGATCCTCGCCAGCCGCTGGCTGGCCGTCGCCGAGGCGGTCAGCGTGCACACCCTGTCCTGCCACCCGGTCGCCCGGTTCGGCACCGACGAGCAGCGCAAGCTGCTGCCCGACATGATCGGCGGCGAGTTGCTCGGGGCGTACTGCCTCTCCGAGCCGCAGGGCGGCTCCGACGCGGCGGCGCTGACCACGAAGGCGGTCCGCGACGGCGACGACTACGTGGTGACCGGCACCAAGGCGTGGATCACGCACGCCCGGGTCGCCGACTTCTACAACATCTTCTGCCGCACCGGCGGCCCCGGCCCGAAGGGCATCTCCTGCCTGCTCGCCGACCGGAACACGCCCGGCATCGTCCCGCAGGCCGCCGAGCGCACCATGGGGCTGCACGCCTCCCCGGTCGCGCAGATCGCCTTCGACGACGCCCGGGTGCCGGCCGAGCGGCTGATCGGTGGGGAGGGTGCCGGTTTCCGGATCGCCATGTCCGCGCTGGACTCCGGCCGGCTCGGCATCGCCGCCTGCGCGGTCGGCCTGGCCCAGGCGGCCCTCGACTACGCCGTCGACTACGCGCGGCAGCGGCAGCAGTTCGGTCGGCCCATCATCGACTTCCAGGGGCTCGGCTTCAACCTCGCCGACCACGCCACCGGCATCTCCGCGGCCCGGGCGCTGACCCTGGCCGCCGCGCGGCTGCGCGACGCCGGCCGGCCGTACTCGATCGAGGCGGCGAAGGCGAAGCTCTTCGCCACCGACCTGGCTATGCGGGTGACCACCGACGCGGTGCAGGTGCTCGGCGGCGCCGGCTACGTCGCCGACCACCCGGTCGAGCGGTACATGCGGGAGGCGAAGGTGCTGCAGATCGTGGAGGGCACCAACCAGATCCAGCGGCTGGTCATCTCCCGGGCGCTCGCCAAGGGGTGACGGGGCCGCCGGTGTCGACGACCGTGGGCGCGGCCAACGAGTTGCTAGATTGACTGCCGTGGAGACCGCAGAGGGCACGCCGCGGCGGTTGCGGGCGCTGCCGAGCCGGCTGGCCAACCAGGCCGCGCTGAGTGCCAACCGGATCGTGGACCGCACCCTGGCCGGGGCCGGCGTCCGGCGCTACCACTACGCGCTGCTCGCCGCGCTGGCGGAGTTCGGGCCGGCCAGCCAGGCCGCGCTGGGCCGGCGTACCGGCATCGACCGCAGCGACATGGTGGCGACCGTCAACGAGCTCGCCGACCGGCGGCTGCTCGAGCGCGCCCCCGATCCGGCGGACCGGCGACGCAACATCGTCAGCATCACGGCGGCGGGCGGCGACCGGCTCGCCGACCTCGACCGGCTGGTCGCCGACGCCCAGGAGGAGTTCCTCGCGCCGCTGCCCGCCGCCGACCGGCGCAGCCTGGTCGACCTGCTGACCCGCCTCGTCGACCATCACGGCGACCGGCGGCGGGCCGAGCCCGGGCCCGAGGCGTGAGGCCGGCCGCCGGCCCCGCCCGGAGGTGGCCGGTACGGCCGGTCCCGGCCCGCGGACCGGGTACGGCGCGACGGGCCGCGCTCCGGTAGGTTGCAGCGCGTGGAGGAGATCGACCGCGCCATCGTCGCCGCGCTGACCGGGGACGGTCGGCTGTCGTACACCGACCTCGCCGAGCGGGTGGGGCTGTCGGTGTCGGCCGTGCACCAGCGGGTCCGCCGGCTGGAGCAGCGCGGGGTGATCAAGGGGTACGCCGCGCGGGTGTCGTTCGAGGCGCTGGACCTGCCGCTGACCGCGTTCGTGGCGATCCGCCCCTTCGACCCGTCGCAGCCGGACGACGCGCCGGAGCGGCTGGCCCACCTGCCGGAGATCGACTCGTGCTACTCGGTGGCGGGGGAGGACTTCTACCTGCTGCTGGTGCGGGTGGCCGGCCCGACGGACCTGGAGCGGCTGCTGCAGGAGATCCGTACCGCGGCCAACGTGACGACCCGCACGACCGTGGTGCTCTCCACGCCCTACGAGAACCGGCCGCCCCGGATCAGTGCCGAGCAGCCCGGTCGGGGGCGGTCGCGGGGGGCGGCGGAACCGGCTGGTTCCAGCGCAGGATGACCTGCCGGCCGTGCTCGTGACCGAGCAGGCTCAGGGTGGCGGTGTCCAGCCGCAGCAGCCCGCCGGCGGCCGGCGGCAGCCCGATCCAGCGGGCGCCGAGCACCCGCAGGCTGTGCGCGTGCCCGACCAGGGCGACGGTGCCGGCGTCGAGCAGGGGAGTGATCCGGGCGAGCACGCGGTCGAGGCGCTCGCCGACCTGCGCCGGTGACTCCCCGCCGGGGCAGCCGTCGGTCCAGATGTTCCACCCCGGGTCGGTCTCGTGGATGTCCGCGGTGGTGCGGCCCTCGTACTCGCCGTAGTTCCATTCGGCGAGGTCTTCGTCGGTGGCGTCGATGCGCAGGTCGGCGAGGTCCGCGGTGCGCAGCGCGCGCCGGCGGGGGCTGGCCAGCACCCGGACGAGGTCGCGTCCGGCCAGGGCGGTGGCGAGCGCGCGGGCCTGCCGTTCGCCGTCGGGGGTGAGCTCCAGATCGGTGTACGAGGTGTGCCGCCGGCTGGCGCTCCAGGCGGTCTCGCCGTGCCGGATCAGCAGGATTTCTCCCATGCGCCCCAGTTAACCAGTCACCCCGTTCCCACACTTCCCCTAGTATCCTAGGACGCCTTGCAGGTGATGCAGCCGCGCACCGCAGCGGGCCTGGTTTCGGCACCGGCACGACGGGCACGCGACAGGGGATCGGGCCGGCTGGCCCGGCGCACCCGGCAGCGAGGGGGAAACCGATGAGCTTCACCGACAAGGCGAAGAACAAGGCCCAGGAGCTGAGCGGCGCCGCCAAGCAGCGGATCGGCGACGCGACCGACAACGAACGGTTGCGGGCCGAGGGCGCCAGCGAGCAGTCCACGGCGCGCGCCCGGCAGGCCGGGGAGAACGTCAAGGACGCCGGCCGCGACATCAAGGACGCGTTCGACAAGTGACCCGCGCGCGGCGGCGCAGACGACGGCGCCCGGCCCTCCTGACGGGGGTGCCGGGCGCCGTGGTCGGTACGGGGGTCAGTCGTCGCGGTGGGCGGCCCACCAGGCCTGGCCGGACTCGGGCAGGGTGTCGATCGGGTCGTAGTAGGCGAACCGCTTGTTGAGCGCTTCGAGGTCGGCGGACTCGATCGAGGTGCGGTAGTTCTTGGTCCAGTAGGAGATGCCGCGGTCGCGGTCGTAGTCGGTGAGCATGTGCACCCAGCGCTTGCCGACGAACGGGACGTCGCAGACGATCCGCGGGGTGGCGTAGCCGGGCAGGTAGCCCATGATGTCGTGCTGGAGCTGCTGGGCGTGCCAGACGGGGACCCGCCAGTGCTCGGCGTTGGGGATCATGTCGCACATGTAGAAGTAGTACGGCAGGATGCCGGCCTCGCCCTGGAGCGCGAAGCAGAGGTCGAGCAGGTCGGCGCTGGTGGCGTTGACGCCGCGCATCAGCACGCCCTGGTTGCGTACGTCGCGGACGCCCACGTCGAGGGCCGTCTGGGCGGCCTTGGCGACCAGCGGGGTCAGCGACTGGGCGTGGTTGACGTGGGTGTGGATGGCCAGGTTGACGCCGCGGCGGGCGGCGGTGCGGGCGACGCGTTCGAGGCCCTCGACGACGTCGGGCTGGAGCCAGTGCTGCGGCAGGCCCATGAGGGCCTTGGTGGCGAGCCGGATGTCGCGGATGGTTTCGATCTCCAGCAGCCGCATCAGGTAGGACTCGAGGTTGCGCCACGGCACGTTGGCGACGTCGCCGCCGGAGACGACCACGTCGCGGACGCCGGGGTGGGCCTTGAGGTAGCTGATGTGGGCGTCGTAGCGGTCGACCGGCTTGAGGGAGAGTTTGAGCTTGTCGACCGCGGGGGTGGAGTTGCCGACGAGGTCCATCCGGGTGCAGTGCCCGCAGTACTGCGGGCAGGTGGAGAGCAGTTCGGCGAGGACCTTGGTGGGGTAGCGGTGGGTGAGGCCTTCGGCGACCCACATGTCGTGCTCGTGCAGGCTGTCGCGGCTGGCGTAGGGGTGGGAGGGCCAGTCGGTGCGCCGGTCGGAGGCGACGGGGATCATGTAGCGGCGGATCGGGTCGGCGAGGAAGGCCTCGGTGCTCATCGGCTGGTCCGGGACCATGGTGTTGAGCATCTGCGGCGGCACCAGCATGGACATGGTGGCCAGGGCCTTCTGGTCGGCCTCGAGGTCGGCGTAGAAGCGCTCGTCGACGGTGTCGCCGAGCACAGTACGCAGCTGCTTGATGTTCTTGACGCAGTTGACCCGCTGCCACTGGGCGCTCTCCCACTGGTCGCGGGTGACGTGGCGCCAGCCGGGGAAGCGGGTCCAGTCGGGTTCGACCAGCGGGCTGCGGCGGTATTCGTACGGCTGCCCGGCGGTCGGAACGGCGACCGGGGCGTGACGGGGTTGAGGGATGGTCTCAACCGGTTGGGTCTGGGTCACGGCCCCTCCTGAGCTGTTGCGGGTGATCAACGACGTCGTAGGCTACTGGAAAATATCCGGTGAAGAAATTAGTCTGCCGTAAGTTTTCCCGCGACGCGAGCCCAGACCGGGGTTTCGGGCGGCTGGACATAGGGGGTCGGCGTGACGTCACCGGTGGGTCTGCACCGAGTCGTGGAACCGGCGGGGGTGCTGCCGCAGGCGGCGTGGCGGCTGGACGCCGACCCGCGGATCGCCGCCAACGAGGTGCGGATCCGGGTGGAGCGGCTGAACCTGGACGCGGCCAGCTTCCGCCAGCTGTCGGAGAAGCACGGCGGGGACGGGGAGAAGGTCCGCGCCGAGGTGCTGGAGATCATCTCGACCCGGGGGAAGATGCAGAACCCGGTGACCGGCTCCGGCGGCATGCTCATCGGCACCGTAGAGGAGGCCGGGAAGCGGTCCCCGCTCGGGCTGCGCCCGGGCGAGCGGGTGGCCACCCTGGTGTCGTTGACGCTGACCCCGCTGACGATCCTGGACGGGTTGGCGGCCTGGGACGGGCGCAGCGAGCAGGTGCCGTGTGACGGGTACGCGATCCTGTTCGCCCGGTCGATCGCCGCGGTGCTCCCGGACGACCTGCACCCGGAGCTGTCGCTGGCGGTGCTGGACGTGTGCGGGGCGCCGGCGTTGACCGCCCGGGTGGTCGCCGAGCAGGTGGCGCGGCGCGGCCGTGAGGGGGACCCGCGGCCGGTGAGCGTGGCGGTGATCGGTGGGGCGGGCAAGAGCGGCTCGCTGTCCCTGGCGGCGGCGCGGCGGGCGGGGGCCGGCCGTACGGTCGGGGTGGTGCCGGTGGTGGCGGAGCGTGACGCGCTGGCGGCGGCCGGTCTGGCCGACGTGGTGGCGCTGGCCGACGCGCGGGATCCGGTGGGGTTGTCCACGGCGGTGACCACGGCGTTGAACGCGCCCGCGGACGTCACGGTGGTCTGCGTGGACGTGCCGGGCTGTGAGCACGGGGCGGTGCTCGCCACCGAGGACGGCGGCACGGTGATCTTCTTCTCGATGGCGACGAGTTTCGCGGCGGCGGCGCTGGGCGCGGAGGGCCTGGCCGCGGACGTGACGATGCTGGTCGGCAACGGGTACGTGCCGGGGCATGCCGCGCTGGCGCTGGACCTGTTGCGCGGCGAGCCGGGGGTGCGTCGTCTGTTCGAGGCCCGGCTGGCGGCAGACTGAGCGTCATGACGAACCCCTCGACCTTGTACCGCGGCGGAGTGCTGCACTGTCCGGCCGACCCGAGCGCGACGGCGTTGCTGGTGCGTGACGGGCGGATCGCCTGGCTGGGCGTCGACGCCGACGCGCCGGCCGCCGACCGGGTGGTGGAGCTGGGCGGGGCGCTGGTGACCCCGGCGTTCGTGGACGCGCACGTGCACGCCACCGACACCGGATTGGCCCTGTCGGGGCTGGACCTGTCGGCGGTGCGGTCCGCGGCCGAGCTGCTGGACGCGGTGGCGGCGTTCGCGGCCGGCCTGCCGGCGGACGCGGTGGTGCTGGGCCATGGTTGGGACGAGTCGTGCTGGTCGCGGCCGGCGCTGCCGGACGCGGCCGCGCTGGACCGGGCGGCGGGGGGCCGCCGGGTGTACCTGTCGCAGGCGTCGATCCATTCGGCGTTGGTGTCGGTGGCGCTGCTGGCCGCCTGTCCGGACGTGGCGGGCGCGGCCGGCTACGACCCGTCGGGTTGGTTGCGCCGCGACGCCCACCATGTGGTGCGGGCGGCGGCGTTGGGGTCGGTGACGGCGGCGCAGCGGGTGGCCGCCCAGCGTGCCGCGCTGCGGCACGCGGCGTCGCTGGGCATCGCCGCGGTGCACGAGTGCGGCGGCCCGGGCACTTCTGACGAGAGCGACTTCACCGGCCTGCTGGCGATCTCCGGCGACGGTGTGCCCGAGGTGTACGGGTACTGGGGTGAGCTGTTGGGCGCGGCGAAGGCCCGGGAGTTGGGTGCGGTCGGTGCCGGCGGTGACCTGTACGCCGACGGGGCGCTCGGTTCGCGCACGGCGCACGTGTCGGCGGCCTACCTGGACGGGGAGCCGGGGGCGTGCGGGCACGGTTACGTGACCGCCGAGCAGGTGGGTGAGCATCTGCTGGACTGTGCGGCGCACGGGCTGCAGGGCGGCTTCCACGCGATCGGTGACGCGGCCATCGGGACGGTGTTGGAGGGGTTCGCGCGGGCCGCGCGGACGGTGGGGGTGGATCGGCTGCGGGCGGCCCGGCACCGGGTGGAGCACGCGGAAATCATGAGCAAGCGGCTCATCGCCGGGTTCGTGGAGTACGGGATCGTGGCGTCGGTGCAGCCGGCGTTCGACCGGCTGTGGGGTGGGGCGGGCCGGATGTACGAGTCGCGGTTGGGGTTGGCGCGGTCGTTGGAGTCCAACCCGATGGGGGCGATGCACGCGGTGGGGGTGGCGTTGGCGTTCGGGTCGGACTCGCCGGTGACGC
The DNA here is from genome assembly GCF_000982955.1 of Micromonospora sp. HK10. Taxonomy (GTDB): domain Bacteria; phylum Actinomycetota; class Actinomycetes; order Mycobacteriales; family Micromonosporaceae; genus Micromonospora. The sequence goes on from NZ_KQ058658.1 coordinate 38,193, forward strand.
CGCTGGATCCGTGGGGGTCGGTGCGGGCGGCGGTGGCGCACCACAATCCGGCGCAGCGGATGACGGTGCGGTCGGCGTTCGCGGCGCACACCCGGGGCGGGTGGCGGGCGGTGCACCTGGACAACGAGGGGGTGCTCGCGTTGGGTGCGCCGGCGACGTTCGCGGTGTGGGACAGCCCGGCCGGGGTGGAGCGGGGTCTGCCGGTGTTGCAGGCCGAGGATCCGGAGGCGCGCGGCGCGGACGATCCGACGCCGTTGCCGGTGTGCCGGGCGACGGTGCTGCGCGGTGACGTGATCTATCAGGAGGGCGGTTCGTGAGCGGGCGGGCGGGCGGACGATCGGCACGGGGTGGCGTCGGCGCGGCGTCGCGGAGCGGAGCGAGGGTGGCGGCGTGACGGGCAAGCTTGGGTTGGATCCGGTGCTGGTGGCGCGGGCGCGGGAGTTGGCGCGCCGGGCGGGGCAGCCGGTGGTGGATCTGGCGCGTAGCCACACCACGGTGTCGGTGGAGCGGGCGGTGCTGCGGTTGGCCGGGGTGACCGGCGCGGACCCGGACGGCATTCCGTGGGTGAACCGGCTCGTTGACGCGGTCGTCGCCGACGTGGGTCTCGGGCACGGGGTGGCCGTGCCGGTGTTCGACGCCCTGGCCCGGGAGGAGTTGGGCGACGTGACGCTGCTGGCGCAGAAGGCCGCCGCCGGGTCGGTGCGGTTTGGCCAGCCGACCGGTAGGGCCGCCACCGCGGCGCGCCGGGCCGCGCGGAAGGCGGTCGCGGCGGGGGTGCGGCAGATCGACCGGCGTCGCGCCGAGCGGGACCGGCTGGTGAAGCGGTACGGGGACCCGGAGCAGCGGCCGTGGATCTATCTGATCGTGGCGACGGGCGACATCTACGAGGACATTCCGCAGGCGCAGGCGGCCGCGCGGGCCGGGGCGGATGTGATCGCGGTGATCCGGTCCACGGGGCAGTCGTTGCTGGACTACGTGCCGGAGGGGGCGACCCGGGAGGGGTTCGCGGGCACGTACGCGACGCAGGAGAACTTCCGGCTGATGCGGGCGGCGTTGGACGTGTCGTCGAAGGAGTTGGGCCGGTACGTGCGGTTGACGAATTACGCGTCGGGGTTGTGCATGCCGGAGATGGCCACGCTGGCGGGGCTGGAGCGGCTGGACATGATGTTGAACGACTCGATGTACGGGATCCTGTTCCGCGACATCAACCCGATCCGCACGTTCGTGGACCAGCGGTTCTCGCGGCAGGTGCACGCGCGGGCGGGGATCATCATCAACACCGGTGAGGACAACTACCTGACCACGGCGGACGCGGTGGACGAGGCGCACACGGTGACGGTGTCGCAGTTGCTCAACGAGTATTTCGCGCACGAGGCGGGGTTGGCGGACTGGCAGTTGGGGTTGGGGCACGCGTTCGAGATCAACCCGGATCTGCCGGAGTCGTTCCGGTTGGAGTTGGCGCACGCGTTGCTGGCGCGGGAGTTGTTCCCGGACGCGCCGTTGAAGTGGATGCCGCCGACGAAGCACATGACCGGTGATGTGTTCCGGGGCAACCTGCTCGACGGGTTCTTCAACCTGGTGGGTGCGATGACCGGGCAGGGCATCCTGCTGGTGGGGATGATGACCGAGGCGGTGGTGACGCCGTGGTTGTCGGACCGGGACATCGCGCTGCAGAACGTGCGGTACGTGTTGGGCGCGGCGGGTGGGTTGCACGAGGACTTCGTGCCGGCGTCGGGCGGGTTCATCCAGCAGCGGGCGCACCGGGTGCTGGGCGAGGCGGTGGAGCTGTTGGATCGCATCGGGGAGCAGTCGTTGCTGACCGCGATCGCCGAGGGCACCTTCGGGATCATGAAGCGGCCGGCGGACCGGGGCAAGGGCCTGGACGGTGTGGCGCGGCACGAGGCCGACTACTACAACCCGGCCACCGAGATCCTGGAAGGGGACCGGGCGTGACGGCGGCGGGGGAGAAGACGGTTGTCCGGCCGTACGGGGACACCACCGGTGACGGCATGGTGCAGGTGTCGTTCACGCTGCCGGTGCCGTTGGACAAGCGGGCCGAGGGCGCGGCGGTGCAGTTGGCCAACAAGATGGGTCTGGACCCGGCGATGCTGGTGCATGCCAGGCAGATGGGTGACGGGTTCACCTTCTTCGTGGTCTACGGCCGGGTGAACCACCTGGTGGACCTGTCGGCGGTGCAGGTGGTGGAGCGGGACTTTCCGCTGCTGTCGGCCAAGGAGGTCAACGCGGTGGTGAAGCGGAGGCTGCGGCGCAAGCTGTCGGTGGTGGGGGCGTGCATCGGCACCGACGCGCACACCGTCGGCATCGACGCGATTTTGAACGTCAAGGGCATCGCCGGGGAGAAGGGCCTGGAGTACTACCGGGAGTTGACGGTGACGAACCTGGGTGCGCAGGTGAGTGTGCCGGAGCTGGTGGAGGCGGCCCGGCGGGAGCGGGCCGACGCGGTGCTGGTGTCGCAGGTGGTCACCCAGCGCGACGCGCACCTGCACAACACCCGGGAGATGTCGGCGGCGTTCCGGGAGGCGATGCCGGCCGGTCGGCGGCCGCTGCTGATCGTGGGTGGGCCGCGCTTCGACGAGACGATGGCCGGCGAGTTGGGGGTGGACCGGATCTTCGGCCGGGGCACCACGCCGGGTGAGGTGGCGTCGTATCTGGTCCATGCGCTGATCACGGAGAAGAAGGCGGGAGCATGAGCGACGCGCGGCTGGGTGTGACGGTCACCCATCGACGGTATGTGCCGTACTCGCACGCCCACTACGCGGGCAACCTGGTCGACGGGGCGTACGCGTTGGGCCTGTTCGGGGATGTGGCCACGGAGGTGTGTATCCGTACCGACGGCGACGAGGGGTTGTTCGCCTCCTATTCGGACGTGCAGTTCCGGGCGCCGATGAAGGCCGGGGACGTGCTGGAGGTGGTGGCCACGGTCACCCGGGTCGGCACGCGCAGCCGTACCCTGGACTTCGAGGCGCGGGTGGTGTGTCGGGGCCGGCCGGAGCGGGGTGAGTCGGCCGCGGAGGTGCTGGCCGAGCCGGTCGTGGCGGTCACCGCGACGGGCACGGTGGTCGTGCCGCCGGCGGCGTGAACGTCGCGGTCTGCGCCGACGTCGGGTCGACGTACACCAAGGCCGCGGTGGTGGACCTCGACGGTGGCCGGCTGGTCGCGGCGGCGTCGGCGCCGACGACGGTGGGCAGCGACGTGCTGCACGGCCTGGACGCCGCGGTGGCGGCGGCCACCGCCGGGCTGGGTGGGCGCGACGTGCCGTGGTATGTCTGTTCGTCGGCCGGCGGTGGTCTGCGTCTGGCGGTGGTGGGCTATGAGCCGCTGGTCACCGCGCAGGCGGGCCGGCGGGTGGGCCTGTCGGCGGGGGCGAACGTGGTGCATGTGGCCGGTGGGCGGCTCGGGCGGGCCGGGCTGGCCGCGTTGCGCGCCGCCCGCCCGGACGTGGTGTTGCTGGTCGGGGGCACCGACGGCGGTGACGCGGAGACGTTGACGCACAACGCGACCCGGTTGGCCCGGGCCCGGTTCCGGGTGCCGGTGGTGCTGGCCGGCAACGTCGAGGTTCGCGACGAGTTGCGGGCGCTGCTCGCGGCGGCGGGGGTGCCGGTCACGGTCGCGGACAATGTGCTGCCCCGCATCGGGGTGCTGGCCCCGGCGCCGGCCCGGGCGGCGATCCGGGAGGTGTTCCTGCGGCACGTCATCGGTGGTAAGCGGCTGTCCCGGGGTGGGCGGTTCGCCCGCCTGGTGCGGGCCGCCACGCCGGACGCGGTGCTCACCGGGGTGGAGGTCCTCGCCGACGCGCTCGGCGGTGACCTGGCCGTGGTGGACGTCGGCGGGGCGACCACCGACGTGTACTCGGTGTTGACCCCCGATGAGCGGGACAGCGGCCCCGGTCAGGAGGTGGCGGGCACGCTGTGGCGGGCCCGCACCGTGGAGGGGGATCTCGGCATGCGGTGGAGCGCCCCCGGGGTGGTCCGGGCCGCCGTCGAGGAACGCCTGCTGGCGCCGGGCGAGCAGGACGGGTTGGCGGCCGCGGCGGCGGTGCGGGCCGCGGATCCGGCGTTCCTGCCCGCCGACGCGGCCGAGCGGGCCGCGGAGCGGCGCATCGCCGCGCTCGCCGCGACGGTGGCGCTGCGTCGGCACGCGCGGGGCGCCGCCACAGGGGAGCGGGCCGGCCGGGACCTGCGGGATGTGCGGCTGATGGTGGGTTCGGGCGGGGTGTTGCGGCACGCCGACCCGGGTGACGCCGCGGGGGTGCTCGGCGCGGTGCTCGCCGACCACGCCGGCGGGTGGCCGCTGCCGCGCGCCGCCCGCCCGGTCGTCGACGTCGACTACGTGCTGGCTGCCGGTGGTCTGCTCGCGGCGGATCATCCGGGGGCGGCGGCCGCGTTGCTGCGTCGTCACCTCGGCGGCTGAGCCGCCCGCGCGGCCACGCATCGAGACGCGCCGACGCGACACGCCGTGGCGCACCACACGACAGGCCGGGGTGGGTTGACAGCGGCGGGGGTCGACGCCGTACCGTCTTTGAGTCCTACTACGGGAAGCGGCTGTTGTTCGCTTCGTCCCTTCGCCTGCTGGCCGAGTGACCGAAAAGGTTGCGGCGGCCAGGTCCAGCGGGCGGGGGTCGGCGGGGCGGCGCGGACCGGCCGCGGTTACCGGTGTACGGGCAGGATGAGCGGCACGGCCAGTAGACAACGGCCAGGCGGGGGCAGCCAGTCCACGTCGGGTCGGTCCGAAGGTCGCCGTCGCTTTTCCTCGCCCCACCGGCCGGGAAGGGCCTGGGAGCATCGGGGCGCGGCGCGAGCCGCGCCCCGATTTCCGTTCCGGTCCACCGTTGCCCGCCGCACCCCGGGCCGGCAGCGGGTGCCGGTCACGCCGGTGGGCCGGTGAGTTTGGCGGCCACGGCGTCCAGGATCCAGTCCAGGCCGGTGGCGAAGGACGCGTCGGGGTCGACGTCGGTGCCGTCGTGTACGGCCCTGCTCAGGGTCGGGTAGCGGCCGGTGGCCAGCATCCTGGTCACGTGCGGGCCGTGGGCGCGTTGCCAGTCGCGTTCGGACAGGCCGGTGGCCCGCTCGGCCCGCAGGTTCGCGATCTCGCGCCGGATCGCGCCGGTGAAGTAGGCGGCCACGGTCTCCACCGCGCGCAGCACGGTGTCGATGTCGGCCAGCCCGTCGAGGGCGGCCAGGGTGGCCTCGGTCACGGCGAGGCCGTGCGGGCCCAGGCTCGGGCGGCCGCCGAGCAGGTCGGCCAGCCAGTGGTGGCGCAGCGCCGCCTGCCGGGTGCGGTGGGCCAGGACGGACAGCGCCTCCCGCCAGTCTGCGGGCTGCTCCTCGGGGAGGATCTCGGCCTGGACCTCGTCGAGCATGAGGTCGAACAGTTCCTGCTTGGTGGCGATGTGGCCGTACAGGCGCATCGGGCCCGCGTCGAGCCGGGCGGCGACCTTGCGCACCGACACCGCGTCCAGGCCGCCCTCGTCGGCCAGCGCGATGGCGGCGGCGACGATCCGCTGCCGGTCCAGCGGCACGGGCGGAGCCGGTGGCTCCGGCCGGTCCCAGACGCTCATGGTCACCCCTCTGCTGGCCGCACCTCGACCCAGCCAATACGGTGTATCGGCATGAGACATCGTATCGCCGTGGTGGGTTGCGGCCCCGCCGGCCTCACCTTCGCCCGGGTCCTGTACCGCCACGGCCACCCCGTCACCCTCTTCGAACGCGACCCCGCCCGCGACGCCCGGCCCCCGGGCGGCACCCTCGACCTGCACGAAGGGCTGGGCCAGCGGGCGCTGGACAAGGCCGGGCTGCTGGCCGGCTTCCAGGCGCTGGCCCGCCCCGAAGGGCAGGCCCTGCGCATCCTGGACCCGGACGGCACCGTGCTGCGCGACTGGCAACCCCGTCCCGACGAGCGGGCCAATCCCGAAATCGACCGCGGGCAGCTGCGTGACCTGCTGCTCGGCCCCCTCGACGTCAAGTGGGGGCGGGCCGTCACGCAGGTCCTGCCGGGAACCCCGGACGGCGTCCTGGTCCGGTTCGCCGACGGGCGCGCCGAGACGTTCGACCTCGTCGTCGGCGCCGACGGGGCCTGGTCCCGGACCCGGCCGGCGGTCTCCCCGGCGACACCGCACTACACCGGCATCACCTCGGTCGAGACCTCCCTCGACGACGTCGACACCCGCCACCCGGAGCTGGCCCGGTTGATCGGCGCCGGTTCGGTGGGCGTGTACGGGGTGAACCGATCGCTGGTCGCCCAGCGCAACAGCGGCGGCCACGTCAAGGTGTACGCCCGGTTCCGCGCGCCGCTGGACTGGCACACCGGCCTGGACCTGGCCGACGTCGAGGCCGTACGGTCGCACCTGCTGGCGCTGTTTCCCGGCTGGGCGGCACCCGTCCTCGACCTGCTCCGCCACGGCGGCGCGTTCGTGCACCGCCCGCTCTACGTCCTGCCCGTGGGCCACACCTGGCCGCATGTGCCCGGGGTGACGCTGCTGGGCGACGCCGCCCACCTGATGCCCCCGCTGGGGGTGGGCGCCAACCTGGCGATGCTGGAGGGCGCCGAACTCGCCGAGTCCGTCGCCGCCGCCGACCCCGCGGACCTCGACGAGGTGGTGCGTGCCTTCGAGGAACAGATGTGCGCGCGGGCCGGCGGGTGGGCGCGGATCACGGCGGCCGGCCTGGACCGCCTGGTGAGCCCGGACCCGGCCGAAGCCCTCGCCGTCTTCGACCAGGTCCAGCCGACCTGACCGGCCCGTTTCCGGGGCCGGGTCGACCCGGCGGCGGAGCCCGGGGCGAGTTGTGCGGTGGGCCCGGTTCATCCGTTACCCTCATCCGCAGCACCGGGGTCCCGATCCACCTGCGGTCACCGCCCCGGCCGGTCGCGCACGAGAGGCAGAGGACAACATGACAGCGGTGTCAGGCCAGCGGCGTGCCGCCGCGGATCCGGCCGCTGACCAGCCCGGCGCGGAGGAGGACCTGCGGGCCCTGTTCGGGCAGTCCACCGCCGTGTTCGCGTCACTGACCGGGCCGACGCACCGGGTGGAGACCGCGAACCCGGCGTTCTTCGCCACCATCGGCGAGGAACGGGCCCGCACCGGAGTCGCCCTCGCCGAGCTCATGCCCGAACTGGCCGACCAGGGCTTCATCGCGCTGCTGGATGAGGTCTACCGCACCGGCGAGCCCTACACCGGCCGGGACGTCCGGGTCCTGCTCGGCTCCGGCCTGCACGCCCGGGAGGCGTACTTCGACTTCACCTACGAGCCGCGCCGCGCCGCCGACGGCACGGTCTGCGGCATCCGGGTGATCGGGGTCGAGACCACCCAGGTCAAGCAGGCCCAACGGCTGATGGCCGAGCACCGCGCCCTGGTGGAGCAGATCGCCCGGCAGGCGCCCCTGGCCGAGGTGCTCGACGGCATGGCCCGCTGCATCGAGCAGCTCGCCCCGCACCAGGTGCTCGTGTCGGTGCTGCTGGCCGACGCCGACGGCCGGCACCTGCGCCACGGCGCCGCACCCAGCCTGCCCGACTTCTACAACGAGGCCATCGACGGCATCGCCACCGGCGAGGGCGTCGGCTCCTGCGGCACCGCGGCGCATCGCCGGGAACCGGTCATCGTCACCGACATCGCCACCGACCCGTTCTGGGACGACTTCCGGGACCTCGCACAGCAGGCCGGGGTGGCGGCCTGCTGGTCGACGCCGATCCTGGCCCGCGACGGCAGCCTGCTGGGCACCTTCGCCATGTACCACCGCACCCCCCGGGTGCCGCAGGACGCCGACCTCGCCCTCGCCCGGGTCTTCGCCGGCACCGCGGCGCTGGCCATCGAACGCCACCACATCGAACAGGCGAAGGCGGCCGCCGACGCCCGGGCCAGAGCCGCCCACGACGAGCTGGCGAGGGTGGTACGCGCCGAGCGGGAGCTGCGCGCCGAGGCCGAGCAGCGGGCCACCGCCGCCGCGGAACTCACCGCGCGGATGCGCGCCGCGGCCGCCGCGCAGGCCG
>NZ_KQ058659.1 GCF_000982955.1 Micromonospora sp. HK10
CCGGGAGCAGCGCGGCGGGCCGCCGGCCGGCCCGGACGGGCCGCAGCGGCGCGTTGGCCGGGCCCCGCGCGGCGAGTCCCGCCGCGCGGGGTGAGTCACTCCGGCCCGGTGAAGCCGAACTGGACCACGCCCTCCTCGTCGACGACCGCGTCGACGGAGGTGTCGTTGAGCAGTTCGGCGGCGTCCGGGTCGAGGAAGATCCGGGCGCCCTGGTTGTCGACCACCTGGTCGCCCTGGGTGGGCTCCGGGACCAGCTCGATGGAGAGCGAGCCGGCGTCGGTGTCGGCGGCGATCCGCAGCCCGCCCGCCTCGCCGACGTCCTCCTGGTTGGCGAGGTCGCGGATCACCAGAATCGCGTTCTCGGTCATGGTCAGCATGGCGGAACTCCTCATGGCTGGGTTGGATTCGCGGCCGGTTCGTCGCCGCGCGGCCGGGTACGCACCCGGGAAGGCGAATCGGTCTTCGCCGCGCAAACCAGGGCAGGTCGAAAGCCCTTCACGGCCTACGTTGCCCCCTGCCCGGGCATCCGTCAAATAGAGCCGGATCAGTTGACACCGTTGGCCGGCGCGGCCGACCACGAATGGCTGACCAGCGGTTTGCCCGGCCCCGAGGCGGGTAATCGGAGCGGTTCGGAAATAAGTTTTCATCGTTGGCTCTTCTCCGGCAGAAAGCGCCGTGGCAGCATCGACGCATGCATCGTCGTCTCTCCATCGGGGCACTGACGGTGCTGGCCCTGGTCGCCACCGCGACCACCGCCGGCGCCACCACCGCCACCGCCGAAGCGCCCACCCCCGCGCAGACCCGGCTGCACGCGACCATCGACGCCGTCCTGGCCGACTCCCGGCTGGCCGGGGCCCAGGCGGGCGTGGTGGTCGTGGACACCCGCACCGGCCAGACCCTCTACGACCGCAACGGCGACCGGCGGCTCGTTCCCGCCTCGAACACCAAGCTGCTCACCTCGACCGCGGCGATGGAGTTGCTCGGCCCCGGCCACCGCTTCACCACCGACGTCGCCAGCGACGGCGTACGCCGGGCCGGGCTGCTCGCCGGCAACCTGTACCTGCGCGGCGGCGGCGACCCGACGATGCTCGCCGAGGACTACGACCGGCTGGCCGCCCAGGTCGCCGCCGAGGGCGTCCGGGTGGTCACCGGCAACCTGGTCGCCGACGACACCCGCTACGACCGGACCCGGCTGGGCCCGGACTGGACCTGGGACGACGAGTCCTACTACTACGCGGCTCAGGTGTCCGCGCTGACCGTCGCCCCGGACACCGACTACGACGCCGGCACCGTGATCGTGCACGCCGCACCGGCCGGCCAGGCCGGCGCCCGGCCGGCGATCACCATGACCCCGGCCAACGGCTGGCTGCGCATCGACAACCGGGCCGAGACCGTCGCCACCGGCGAGACGACCATCTCCTTCGAACGCGAGCACGGCGGCAACACCATCGTGGTGACCGGGCAGATCGCCGTCGGCGAGGACCCCGCCAGCGACTGGATGACCGTGTGGGAGCCGACCGGGTACGCCGCCGACATCTTCCGGTCGGCGCTGCAGCGGCACGGCGTACGGGTCCTCGGCCGGACCGTGCTCGGCCGGTCCACCCCCGACGCCGCGAAGATCGTCACCCGGCACGACTCGATGCCACTCTCCGAGCTGCTGGTGCCCTTCCTGAAGCTGTCCAACAACGGCCACGCCGAGGTGCTCACCAAGGAACTCGGCCGGGTGCTCTCCGGCTCCGGCACCTGGGACGCCGGGCTCACCGCGATCGGCGAGTACGTCGGTGACTCCGGAGTGGACACCGGCACGCTGCGCCAGCGCGACGGTTCGGGGCTGTCCCGGCGCAACATGATCCCGCCGGCCCAGTTCGTCACGCTGCTGTCGGCCGTCCGCGCCGAACCCTGGTTCGACACCTGGTACGCCGCCCTGCCGGTGGCCGGCAACCCGGAACGGTTCGTCGGCGGGACGCTGCGCAGCCGGATGCGGGGCACCCCGGCAGCGGACAACGTGCACGCCAAGACCGGCAGCCTGACCGGCGCGTCCAGCCTCTCCGGCTACGTCACCGACGCGGACGGGCACCTGCTGGCCTTCTCCGTCGTGCTCAACAACTACCTGACCTCGTCGGTCAAGGGCCTGGAGGATCAGATCGCCATCGCGCTCGCGTCGTACAGCGAGAAGGGCACGAGCACGGCGCGGCTGGCCGTGCCGGCGGCGCCGGAGTCGCCGCGGGTCCCCGAGGGCCTGGAGTGCGCGTGGGTGAAGCCGATCCTCTGCTGAGCGGCGGCGGGCCCCGGTCGGGAGGGGGGATCGGGGCCCGGCGCGCCGCGCCGGCTCAGGCGCCCGGCCGGGTCGGGCCCGGCACGGCGGCCGGGTCACCCCGCTCGATCAGCGCGTCGATCTCGGCCGGCGGCAGGCCACGCAGCGCCAGTACCCGGCGACCCCAACGGTGCAGCCGGCACGGGTGCGGGCTGGCGTCGTTGCGGCAGATCGTCCCGCCGGACCAGCGGCGCGGCGCGTGCACGACCACCGCGCGCACCGCGAACTGGGCGTCCTCGCCGGTCACGTACGGCGGCAGCGGGATCTCCCGCAGCACGTCGCCGGAGGGGTCACCCACGCCGGACGGGGCGACGGGACGGGCGACGGGCGCACTGCTGCTCATCGGTCGAGCCTCCACAGGGGATGGTCGGACGGGAACATCGGAACCGTAGAACGCCCCACGACGGCCGCGACGGACAAACTGTCCCGACGGTTCAGACCCGGTCCAGCACCACCACCGGAATCTCCCGGTCGGTCTTCGTCTGGTACTCGTCGTACGCCGGCCAGACGGCGGTCATGGTCCGCCACATCCGGGGCTTCTCCTCCGCGGTCGCGGTGCGGGCCCGGACGGTGAACGTCTCCGCGCCGACCTGCACCTCAGCCAACGGATCGGCGAGCAGGTTCAGATACCAGGCGGGGTGCCGGGGCGCGCCGCCCTGGGAGGCCACCACCAGGTAGGCGTCACCGTCCCGGCCGTAGATCAGCGCGGTGCGCCGCAGCTTCCCGGAGCGCCGGCCCCGGGTGGTCAGCAGCAGGGTGAAGACGCCGGGCCGCCACTCGTGCCCCTCGGCGCCGTCGGTCGCGACGTACCGCCGGATGTGGTCGGCGACCCAACCCTGCGGGCTGTCCAGCACCTGTTCGCTCGCCGTCATCGGCACTCCCTCCGGATCCTCCGATCCTGGCCACGCTACCCCCGGGGCGGCCAGAGCACCGGGCGAACCTCGTCTCAGCGCAGCGCGACCGCCTGGAGGCTGACGTTGCCGCAGTCCCCCAGCGCCTGCTCCACCGTCCAGTTGAGCAGCAGCTTCGCGCCCCGCGCGGCCCGGAACCGGACGGTGAACTCGGCGGTGCGGGCGGTGTGCGGGTCCGCCAACCGCAGGGTTCTGGTCGGGCCGCCGGAGGAGAGCCGCACGTCGAGGCGGGCCTGGGCCATCCAGAGCCCGGCGAAGAGGCGTACGGTCCGCTGCTGCCCGTCACCGGCCACCGAGAGGCTGAAGCCGTGGCCCGCGCCGCAGGTGTAGACCCCGGCCTGGGTGCCGCGCGCCGCGCCGACCGGACTGCCGTCCTGCCAGGCGTACTCCTCCGGGTTGTTCCGGTAGGCGACCCGGCGGCCCCGGCCGCCCTCGTCGCGGATCTCCCGGGAGCCCCGGCGCTTGTGCACCGGCGCGCCCGAGTCGAGCAGCCCCCAGTGGACCCAGTCGGTCGGGCCGGCCGCGGTCAGATCGACCAGGGCCGGCACGTCGGCCTGGCTGACCGCCAGGCTCGGCGCGGGACGGGCGGTGGACGGTGCGGGGTCGGGTGAGGGTGACGGCGACGCCGACGGGGTGCGCTGCCGGGGGTGCAGCCCCGGGGTCACCGCCGCGTCCTCGATCCCGGGTCCGCCCGGGGACGGCAGGACCGGCCGGCCACTGGGCGCGGCGGGCAGCACGCTCTGCTCCCGACGTGGCGTGGGATGCTGCTCGGTGCCGAGGTAGCTGACCACGGCGGCGAGGCAGGCGACGGCGACCGCCGCCTCCAGCAGCCAGCGGCGGCGTTGCCGGCTCCGGATCACGCGACGCAGTGCCGATCGCGTCCGCGCATACCGGTGCGACGCCAGGCCGCCCGCCGGACGGTGGTCTTCCCGACCCACGTGACCTCCCGCTCCCGCCCGGCCCCGACCGCCGGGACGAGCAGGGCGCGACCGCGCCTCACGATTCCACGATGGCCCGCGGTGCGCCATATGTCGGCGGAAGGAAGTTTCGCCCTTCGTGGCGACACCGTACCGTCGCCGGCATTTCGGCACCTCCCCGCACCCTCACGGCACCTCATGCCGCACGTCGGCGCCTCCCCGCGCCACGCCGGCACCGATTGCGGCGTGTCGGGGCCTCCCCGCACCCTGGCGGCACCGCATACCGCACGCCAGCACCGAATGCCGCACGTCGGCGCCTCCCCACGCCACCACGGCACCGATTGCGGCGTGTCGGGGCCTCCCCACGCCACCACGGCACCGATTGCGGCATATCGGCGCCTCCCCGCACCCTGCCGGCACCGCATCGCCGCACGCCGGCACCGAATGCCGCACGTCGGGGCCTCACACCGCCACCAGGGCACCGATTGCGGCAGGTCGGGGCGTTCAGCTGACGGCCAACGCCTCCATGGTCACCCCGTCGTTCTCGCTGCCGACCACCGTCAATGCCCGCCAGGTGACCAGCAGTTGGGCCCCGCGCGGGGCACGGAACTGGATGACGTACTGGAAGAACCGGTCCCCGGCGGCCAGCGGCACCTCGCGGACCGCGGGGTCGCCGCCGGTGGAGAGCCGGACGTCGAGGCGGGCACCCGCCGAGAAGGCGCCGACGAAGAGCCGGACCGTCCGCAGGTCGTTGCTGGCGGCCACGGCCACCGCGAAACTCTTCCCGGCGCCGCGCTGGAAGACCCCGGACCGGGTCCCGTCCTGCCGGGCCGCCGGGGTGCCGTCGGTCCAGGCGAATCCGGAGCCGCTGGCGGCGTGCTCCAGCCGCGCCCCGCCCGGGTCGCGGATCTCCCCGGTGCCGACCTGCTTGCGCTGCACGCTGTCGCCACCGCTGCCACCCCAGTGGATCCAGTCCCGCGCCCCGAGCACGGTCAGGTCCACCAGCGTGGGGACCCGTTCCTGGCCGACGCTGAGCAGGGGCCCGCCGGGCAGGGCGGGATTCCCGGTGACCGCCACGACGGTGGGCGGTGGCGCCACCGGGTCCGACGCCGACGCGCCGCCGCCCGGCACTACCGCCGACACCGCGGGCGCGCGGCCGGCGCCCTGCTCCCGCACGACGTATCCGGTGGTCAGCACCAGCACGACCAACCCGGCGACGCCCAGCAGCACCCGGCGGCGCCGGCGCCGGGCCCGGCCCACGCCGACGCGGGTGACCGGGCCGTCCGGTGCGGCCCCGACGGCCACCCGGACCTTGGCGGCGGCCGGGCCGACCAGCTCGGCGAACCGGCCCGTGGCGCTCTCCCGGGAGGAGTGCCGGACCGGCTCGACCGGGCGGGGCCTGGCGGGCGCGGCGGCGTCCGGCTCCGCCCCGGCCGCCGGGCCCGTACCCCGGGCACCGGCCGACCCGGGCACGGGCCCGGCGGCGGTTCCCGGCCCCAGAGCAGACGCCGGCCGGGGACCGTGCGGTGCCGGCCCGGAATCGTGCGGTGCCGGCCCGGGACCGTGCGACGCCGGCCCGGGACCGTGCGACGCCGGCCCGGGACCGGGCGACGCCGGCCCGGGACCGGGCGACGCCGGCCCGGAATCGTGCGGTGCCGGCCCGGGACCGGGCGACGCCGGCCCGGGAGCGTGCGACGCCGGCCCGGAATGGTGCGGTGCCGGCCCGGAATCGTGGGGTGCCGGCCCGGGGCGGTGCGGTGCCGGACCGGGCGTGCGTGGGGCCGGGTCGTCCGGGGTCGGGTCGTCCGGGTCGCCGGGTAGCCGGCGTGGCCCGCCGGCCGGGTGCGGCGCCGGTCGCGGCTGGGCCGGTACGGCCGGCAGCCACCGCCCGACCCGGATACCGGTCTGCGTGAGCTCCTCCTCAGCCACCGACCCCTCCCTCGGCGTCGCGGTCGCGCCGGGGACCGCCGCAGGGAGGATGACACACCTGCCGATCTCCGAGAAGCCGTCGACGTGAGGCATTTTCCCGACAGCGCGGCCGGCTCACCGCCGCCGGCGCCGCACCAACCCCCGGTCGGGATGCCAGCTCTCGATCACCAGATGGTCCGGCGGATCGCCGACCCGGGTCAGCACCACCTCGGTCACCTCGATCCGGAACCGGTGCGAGCCGTCCTCTCCCGGCGGCTCCTCATGCGCCCGACCGGCGATCTTCGCGTCGCCCGCCCAGGCCGCCGGATCCGCCTCGGGGGCGTCCTCGGTCGGGCAGTGCAGCGCCACCCGGGGATCCCGGAGCAGATCGTGGGCCTTACGGGCGCCGGCCATGCTGCCCAGCCGGAGCTGCCCGTCGTCGCCGAAGTCGAACTCGGTGCCGCTGATTCGGGGCGAGCCGTCCCGCCGCAGGGTCGCCATCGTGCCGTGCTTGCGCACCGCGAAGCGGGCCCGGACGCGGGCCGCGAAGTCGGGTTCGGACGCCACCAGGTCGGACCACCAAGCCATGCCGGTGAGCATGGCAGGAAAACCTGACAGGGTACGTCGCCTTTCCGGACCGGGTCAGCGGAGCTCGAAGCCCAACGTCTGGGCCAGCACGATCGCCTGCTCCGCGTCGATGATCGCGCCGGCCCGCTGCACCGTCGTCGGGTCCAGCGCGGTCAGGTCGCTGCCGCGCAGGTCGGCCCGGACCAGCTTGGCCGCGTGCAGCTGGGCGCCGGAGAGGTCGACGCCGGTAACGGTCGCCCCGGTCAGGTCCGCCCCGGTCAGGTCGACCTCGCGCATGCGTACGTCGGTGAACCGCACCCCGCGCAGGTCGGCGCCGGCGAGGCCGACGAAGGACCAGTCGCCACCGTCGACCCGCAGCGGGCGCAGGTCGCACTGGTCGAAACTGCTGCCGAGCAGCTTGCAGCCGGTGAACTCGGCCTCGAAGAGGTTGCACCGCTTGAAGGTGCAGCGGCTGAAGGCCGAGTCGGTGTGCCGGGAGGCGTTGAAGGCCACGTTGCCGAAGACGCAGTCGGTGAAGACCGCACCCTGGCTGACCGCCTCGGTGAGGTCGACGTGGAAGAACTCGCAGCGCACGAAGTGCCGGTCGGCCAGCTCCTCGGCGTACCAGTCCTGCTGGCGGTAGGTGACGTCCTCGACGGGCTCCGGCATGCGGACCAGATTAGTGGGGGCCGCCGACACTTCCCGGTACGCCTACCGGACGGTAGGTTCGGCGGCGTGAGCGTCGCGGTGAGCACCGACCCGGACCGTATCGGCTTCGACCCCGCGCGGCTGGCGCGGATCGACGAGCACTTCGCCCGGTACGTCGACGACGACCAGCTGGCCGGCTGGCAGATCGTGGTGACCCGGCGGGGCGAGATCGCCCACTCCTCGACGTACGGGCTGCGGGACCGGGAGGCCGGGGCGCCGGTCGAGGCGGACACCCTCTGGCGGATCTACTCGATGACCAAGCCGATCACCTCGGTCGCCGCCATGATGCTCTGGGAGGAGGGCCGGTTCGAGCTGACCGACCCGATCAGCCGCTGGCTGCCGGAGTTCGCCGACGTCCGGGTCTACGACCGGGGCTCGGTGCTCAAGCCGTACACGGTGCCGGCGGTCGAGCCGATCCGGGTCTGGCACCTGCTCACCCACACCGCCGGCCTGACGTACGGCTTCGCCCAGGTCTCGGTGGTCGACGGCCTCTACCGCAAGGCGGGCTTCGACCTCGGCGTGCCGCCGGGCGCCGACCTGGCGGCGGCCTCGGCGGCTCTGGCCGGGCTGCCGCTGCTCTTCCAGCCGGGCAGCAGCTGGAACTACGGCGTCTCCACCGACGTGCTCGGCCGGCTCGTGGAGGTCGTCTCCGGGCAGTCGCTGGACGCCTTCTTCGCCGAGCGGATCCTGCGCCCGCTCGGCATGACCGACACCCGCTGGTGGGTCGACGAGCCGGACGCCAAGCGGCTGGCCGCCCTCTACGCCCCGCACCCGGCCACCGGCCGGGCCGTCCGCGTTGACGCCATCGGCCGGGCCGCGCTGGCCGAGCCGAGCTGGTTCTCCGGCGGCGGCGGGCTGGTCTCCACGGCCGCCGACTACCACCGGTTCACCCAGTTCCTGCTGCGCGGCGGCGAGCTCGACGGGGTGCGCCTGCTCGGCCCGCGGACGGTGCGCTTCATGGCCCGCAACCACCTGCCCGGCGACCGGGACCTGGCGTCCTTCTCCCCGGAGGGCTTCGCCGAGACGGTCCTCGACGGCATCGGCTTCGGCCTCGGCTTCGCCGTGGTGCTCGACCCGGTGCCGGCCCGGGTGCCCAGCAGCGTGGGCCAGTACTACTGGGGCGGCATGGCCAGCACCGCGTTCTGGGTGGATCCGGTGGAGGAGGTCACCGCGCTGCTCTTCACCCAGCTGATGCCCTCCAGCACGTACCCGCTCCGCTCCCAGCTGCGCCAGCTGGTCTACTCCGCGCTGGTCGACTGAGCCGCGCCCGGGATCGCCGTTACGGCACCGGGCGGGCGGCCCGCTCCCTAGCCTGAGGGGCGAGGCACGTCGGGCGGGGGGTGGTCAGCCATGAGCAACATCGTCGTGTTCGGCGCCGGCGGCACCGCGGGGTCGCGGATCGCCGCCGAGGCGGTCCAGCGCGGGCACCGGGTCACGGCGGCGGTCCGCCGCCCGGAGGCGACCAGCTACCTGCCGGCCGGGGTACGGACGGTGACCGGCGACGCCACCTCGGAGCGCAGCGTGCGGGAGCTGGCCGGCGAGGCCGACGTGTTCGTGGTGGCCATCGGCGGCGGCGAGCGGGAGCTGTGGCGCGACGCCGCCCGCACGCTCGTGGGGACGCTCCGCGAGCTGCCCGACCCGCCCCGGGTGATCCACGTGGGCGGCGGGGCCACCCTGCTGACCCCGCAGGGCACCCGGTACCTGGACGAGCCGGACTTCCCTCCGGAGTACCGGGACTCGGCCGAGGGGCAGGCCGACGCGCTGGAGTTCTACCGCTCCGCCGCCGACGGGGTGACCTGGACCTACGTCTCCCCGCCGCCGCTGGAGTTCCACCCCGGCGAGCGCACCGGCCACTACCGCACCGGCACCGACCACCCGGTGACGGACGCGCAGGGCCGGTCGGTGCTCACCTACGAGGACCTGGCGGTGGCGATCGTCGACGAGATCGAGGAACCGCGGTTCCGCGACGCGCGGTTCACCGCGGCGTACTGATCTCAGTCGGCCAGCCGGGCGGGGAAGCCGCCGGTGGCGATCGGGCCCCAGCCGTCGATGGTGACCCGGATCAGGGACTTGCCCTGCCGCACCATGGCCGCCCGGTACTCGTTCCAGTCCGGGTGCTCGCCGGAGATGCTGCGGAAGTAGTCCACCAGCGGCTCCAGTGCCTCGGGCAGGTCGAGCACCTCGGCGGTGCCGTCGACCTGCACCCACGGCCCGTTCCAGTCGTCGGAGAGCACGCAGGCGGAGACCCGGGGGTCGCGGCGGATGTTGGCCGCCTTGGCCCGCTCCGGGTAGGTGGAGATGACCAGGCGGCCCTCGGCGTCGACGCCGCAGGAGACCGGGGAGGACTGCGGGCGGCCGTCGGAGCGGGTGGTGATCAGGATGACCCGGTGTCGGGGGCGGAGGAAGTCGATCAGGGCGGCCCGGTCGACCCGGGTGTTGGTCGCGATGCTGCGTGCCATGCCCTCGGTTCTACCAGGCTCCGGTGCCGGCGGCCGGGCCGGTGTCAGCGGGGGCGCTCGGCGACCCGGCGGGCGGTGGGCTGGGCGGGCACCCGGGTCGGCACGGAGGGCCGCCAGGCACGGCCGTTGGCGTAGATCACCCGGAAGCCCAGGTACGCCGCGAGCGGCGCCCAGTGCGCCGAGCCCATCCGCAGCTCGGCGGCGTTGTGCCGCTGGCCGTTGGCCAGCACGTCGAGCAGCACCGTCTCGAAGGCGGCCGACTCGACCCAGTCCACGTCGCGGGTGAAACCGCAGATCAGCGCCGCGCCGGTGACGTCGAGGAAGTCCCGCAGCGCGGCGTCGGAGGCGCGCAGCACCGAGCAGCTGCCGAAGTAGAGCCGGCGCCCCTCGCAGCGCCCGGCCATCCGTTCGGCGACGTCCGCCAGCTCGACGGAGTCCCAGTCGGTGAGGCAGAGCCGGCTCGGCTCGCCGTGCATGGCGAAGAAGCCGACCCGGTAGTCGGCGTACTGCTTGAGCAGCCAGCGGTCGAGGAAGTAGAACAGCTCGTCGCGGGTGGCCGCGTCCTTGTGGATGAAGCGGATCTTGCCCAGCCGTTCGAGCAGTTCGAGGGTGGGCAGGACGGAGCCGCGCTCGTTGAGGTCCCGGTGCCACTGCCCCTCGACACAGAACACGCCGCCACGCGCCAACGCCCACCTCCCCGCCCGCGAAGGTCGCCCGGGAGCCCGTGCCGGCCCCGGAGGCAGACGTTACCGGGCGGGTGGCGCGAGGTGACGTGACCCTCCGGGTGGCCGTCGGCCGGGTTCCGTCACGGCCGCGAGGTTATGGGCCGGTCGGGCCGGAAGCGAGCCGGCTGGCCGTTTCGCAATGACGGCAATTCACAGCTAATGCTCAGCCAACGGCGAATGTGAGAACAATTTGCGCTATTGCCCGCGAAGTATCCGGGAGGCTGTCACGGTGGATGGGACGGGACTACTCGTACGAAGTCTCGTCGCCAACCCCAATTCGCTCCGACCAGGAGGACTTCTGTGCGCGTCAACACCCTGAAGCGGGCGGCCGTCGCGTTCGCGCTGGCCCTGCCCGGGGCCGCGATCGCTACCGTCGTCGCCGCGCCGGCGGCCCATGCCGACGGCTGCTACACCTGGACCCGCAACCTCTACCAGGGGCGCTCCGGCGAAGACGTCCGGCAACTCCAGATCCGGGTGGCCGGCTGGGCCGCCTACGGTGCCATCGTCCGGATCGACGGCCGGTACGGCCCCGAGACGGCCGGTGCGGTCAAGCGCTTCCAGTCCGCGTACGGGCTGCGCGCCGACGGCGTCGCGGGTCCGCAGACCTTCGCCAAGATCTACAACCTGCAGGACAACGACTGCACGCCGAAGCACTTCAGCTACACCGAGCTGGACAACGGCTGCGGCAAGGGCGGGTGGAGCGGGGGCCCGCTCTCGTCCAGCGCCACTCGGGAGAACGCGCTACGCACCATGTGGAAGCTGGAGGCGCTGCGCCGCGGCCTCGGCGACAAACCGCTCTACGTCACCAGCGGCTTCCGCAACATCGCCTGCAACAAGCAGGTCGGCGGCGCGTCGGACAGCCAGCACCTCTACGGCACCGCGGCCGACGTGAAGTCCGGCACCTCGTCCCTGTGCCGGGTCGCCCGGACCGCCCGCACCCACGGCTTCAGCGGGATCTTCGGCCCCGGGTACCCGGACCACGACGACCACGTCCACGTGGACTCCCGGCGGGAGAACAACAGCGACCGGACCAGCAACTCGCGGAGCTGGTCCGCCCCGGACTGCGAGGTCGGCTGACCGGAGGCCGACGGCGGCCCGGCGCAGGGGGTGGGGGCTCCCTGCGCCGGGCCGCCGCCGGTGCACCCCGGGCGTACCGCCCGTGCCCGGCGGTCCGCGCCGCGCCGGAGCGGCGCCGTGACCGGCGAGCGGGTCAGCTCGCCCGGGGCCAGCGCGGCCGGGTGGCGGGGGGTGCCACCGACCGACCGGCACCGCCGGGCCGGAGCGCGGGCCGCGCCGCAGGTGCGGTGACCCGGCCGGCCG
>NZ_KQ058660.1 GCF_000982955.1 Micromonospora sp. HK10
GGACCCGGGCTGGCCGCCTCGCGCAGCGGGCCCGCGACGAACGCCCAGAGCGTGAGCGCGCCCAGGGCGCCGCCGACCAGGGAGGGCAGCGCGTCGAAGGTGTCCGCGCCGGCCCGGGTCAGCGCGGCGGCCACCCCGAGGGCGGTGAACGCGGCGATGCCGGCCAGCCCGATCCGCAGCCGCCGGGCCGCCAGCACGCCGATCAACGCCGCGATCCCGGCCAGCAGCACCGCCGTGCCGACCAGCAGAGCGATCTTGTCGTACCGGCCGAAGACCGCGATGGCGAACTGCTTGAGCGGCTCCGGCACCGCGTCGACGACCAGCCCCCCGACCGCGATCAGCGGGGCGGACCGGGGACCGGTGAGGACGGCCACCGGCTCGGCGACACCGATCGCGACGGCCGCGGCCGTGACCCCGGCCAGCGCGGCCCGGCCGCGCGACATGCTGCTCACGGCGACCAGTCTCCCCGCCCGGAGCCGACGACCGCCAACCTCGTCAGGGTTTCGTAAGCAGAGACGGGTCAGGGCACACCGCCGGGTCGGCGGTGTGCCCTGACCGTCAGGCCGTACGGCGCGGGATCAGAAGCCCGGGCCGTGCTGGTGGCCGTGGCCGTGCGAGTGGCCGTGCCCACCGGCGGCGGCCGGCTCGGGCTGCTCCGGCTTCTCCACCACCAGGCTCTCGGTGGTGAGCAGCAGGCCGGCGATGGAGGCGGCGTTGGTGACCGCGTTGCGGGTCACCTTCACCGGGTCGAGGATGCCCGACTTGACCAGGTCGACGTACTCGCCGGTGGCGGCGTCGAGGCCATTGCCCCACTCCTTGGCGGCGACCTTCTGCACCACCACGTAGCCGTCGTGGCCGGCGTTCTGGGCGATCCAGCGCAGCGGCTCGACCAGCGCCTTGCGCACGATCGAGACACCGACCTTCTCGTCACCGGTGAAGCTGAGGTCGTCGTCGAGCACCGGCAGGATCTGGGCCAGGGCGGCACCGCCGCCGGGGACCGTACCCTCCTCGACCGCCGCCTTGGTCGCGGCGATCGCGTCCTCGATGCGGTGCTTGCGCTCCTTCATCTCGACCTCGGTGGCCGCGCCGACCTTGATCACGGCGACCCCGCCGGAGAGCTTGGCCAGCCGCTCGGCCAGCTTCTCCCGGTCCCACTCGGAGTCCGAGGCCTCGATCTCCTTGCGGATCTGCGCGACCCGGTCGGTGACCTCGCTGGCCTGGCCGCCACCGTCGACGACGGTGGTGTTCTCCTTGTCGACCACCACGCGGCGGGCGGTGCCGAGCACCTCCAGGCCGACCTGGTCGAGCTTGTAGCCCAGCTCCGGGGCGACCAGCTCGGCGCCGGTCAGGATCGCCATGTCCTGCAGCATCGCCTTGCGGCGGTCGCCGAAGCCGGGGGCCTTGACCGCGCAGACCTTGATGGTCTTGCGGAGCGCGTTGACCACCAGGGTGGAGAGCGCCTGGCCCTCGACGTCCTCGGCGATGATCAGCAGCGGCTTGCTGTTCTGGAGGACCTTCTCCAGCAGCGGCAGCAGCTCCTCGATCGCCGAGATCTTCTGCGTGGTGATCAGGATGTACGGGTCCTCCAGGACCGCCTCCTGCGCCTCCACGTCGGTGACGAAGTTCGGCGAGATGAAGCCCTTGTCGAACTGGAGACCCTCGGTCACCTCCAGCTCGGTGGTGAGCATGGAGCCCTCCTCGACGGTGATGACACCGTCGCGGCCGACCCGCTCCATCGCCTCGGCGATCAGCTCGCCGATGGTCGCGTCCTGCGCGGAGATCGTCGCCACGTTCGCGATCGACTCCTTGCTGGCCACCTCGACGGCCCGGCCGAGCAGCGCCTCGGAGACCTTGCCGGCCGCCGCGTCGATGCCCCGCTTCAGGCCGGTCGGGTTGGACCCGGCGGTCACGTTGCGCAGACCCTCGCGGACCATGGCCTGGGCCAGCACGGTCGCGGTGGTGGTCCCGTCGCCGGCGACGTCGTTGGTCTTGGTCGCCACCTCCTTGACCAGCTGCGCGCCGAGGTTCTCGTACGGGTTGGTGAGCTCGATCTCCTTGGCGATCGTCACGCCGTCGTTGGTGATCGTGGGCACACCGAACTTCTTGTCCAGGACGACGTTGCGCCCGCGCGGGCCGAGAGTGACCTTGACCGCGTCCGCGAGGGCGTTGACACCGTGCTCCAGCAGGTGCCGGGCGTCGTCCGAGAAGCTCAGGATCTTCGCCATCTGTATCCCTTCGAAGCGACGTTGCCCCGGCCCGGCGAGCCGGACCGGGGCAACGACACTGATCGGTTGCTTACTTCTCGATGACCGCGAGGACGTCGCGGGCGGAGAGCACCAGGTACTCCTCGCCGGCGTACTTGACCTCGGTGCCGCCGTACTTCGAGTAGAGGACGGTGTCGCCGACCTTCACGTCGATCGGCACGCGGTTGCCCTTGTCGTCGATCCGGCCCGGGCCGACAGCGAGGACGGTGCCCTCCTGCGGCTTCTCCTTGGCGGTGTCGGGGATCACGATGCCCGAGGCGGTGGTGGTCTCGGCCTCGTTCGCCTGGACCACGATGCGGTCCTCGAGCGGCTTGATCGCAACCTTGGTCGCGGTAGTCACGGGCATACCCTCCTGGGGTACTTGGTGTCGTTGCCGGTCGGCGAGCCGACCGGCGTCAATCTGCCACATGCCACCGGGCGGGGCCGTCGTCGCGGGTGCCGGTCCGCCTGGCGTTCAACCCCCGGGCACCAGGGCCCGGGCGTTGGCACCCTCAGGGCGAGAGTGCTAATCGCAGGTTATTCCTCGGCTAGCACTCCGTCAAGGAGAGTGCCAACGCGCCGCCCTTCGTGTCGCCGGAGAAACCGCCGGGGCCACAGCCCCGCGCCCGGCGACGACCGGGAGAATGCCCGGGTGGACCTGGAACAGTTCGCCGCGCTGCGTACCCCCGAGGGGTCGGCCGCCCTCGACGCGGCGGCCCGGCTGGCCGGCGGCGACCCGCTGGCCGCGGCGGCCGCGCTCCGCTCCGCCGGACTCCCGGCCGGGCTCGCCGCCGCCGCGCTCACCCAGGCCGAGCTGCGCCGCCGGGCCGTGGGCAAGTTCGGGCCGGCGGCCGCCGGCATGTTCCTCACCCGTCCCGGGCTGGAGCAGGCCACCCGCCGGGTGGTCGCCGAGCGGCGGGCCGCCCGGCTGCGCGCCGCCGGGATCGGCACCCTGGCCGACCTCGGCTGCGGCCTGGGGGCCGACGCGCTGGCCGCCGCCCGCGCCGGCATCCGGGTGTACGGGGTGGAGGCCGACCCGGTGACCGCCGCGATGGCCGCCGCGAACGCCGAGGCCGCCGGGCTGGCGGAGCTGTTCACCGTCGAGTGCGGGGACGCCACGGCGTTCGACGTGACCCGGGTCGAGGCGGTCTTCTGCGATCCGGCCCGGCGCCGGGCCGGCACGGGACGGCGCGTCTTCGACCCGAACGCCTACGCGCCACCCTGGGACTTCGTCACCGGGCTCGCCGAGCGGGTGCCGTACACCGTGGTCAAGGTGGCGCCCGGCCTGGACCACGCGCTCATCCCGGCCGGCGCGGAGGCCGAGTGGGTCAGTGTGGACGGCGACCTGGTCGAGGCGGCGCTCTGGTGCGGCGCGCTGGCCGAGGTGCCCCGCCGCGCCACCGTGCTCCGGGAGAAGGGCTCCGGCGGTGGGGCGGCCCCCGCCCGGCACCTCACCGGCTCCGGCGCCGAGGCGGCACCGGTCGGGCCCACCCGCCGCTTCCTGTACGACCCGGACCCGGCGGTGGTCCGCGCCCACCTGGTCGCCGAGCTGACCGACACGCTGGGCGGGAACCTGGCCGATCCGAGCATCGCCTACCTCTACGCCGATCGGGCCCGGCCCACCCCGTACGCCCGCTGCCTGGAGCTGACCGACGTGCTGCCGTTCTCGCTGAAGCGGCTGCGCGCCCTGCTCCGGGAGCGCCGGGTCGGCCGGGTGGAGATCCTCAAGCGCGGCTCGGCGCTCGAGCCGGAGCAACTGCGCCGGGACCTGCGGCTGGCCGGGGACGGCTCGGCCAGCGTGGTGCTGACCCGGGTGGCCGGCGCGCCCACCGTGCTGCTGGGCCGCCCGGTTCCCGCCTGACGGTTTCCGCTCGCCCGCCGGCCCGGCGACGGCTAGCTTGGCGGGCATGGCGGGACAGGGCACTCCGGCGACGGCGCTGCTGAGCCGGCGGAAGATCTCCCACAGCACCCACCCGTACGACGTCCCACCCGACGCGCCGAACTACGGCGGGCTGGTCGCGGCGGCGCTCGGCGTACCCCCGGAACGGGTGTTCAAGTCGCTGGTCACCGCGGTCGACGGCGGCCTGACCGTGGCGGTCGTACCGGTCACCGGCGAGCTGGACCTCAAGGCGCTCGCCGCCGCGGTCGGCGGTAAGCGGGCCGCCCTGGCGGACCGGGCGGTGGCCGAGCGGGCCACCGGTTACGTGCGGGGCGGGATCAGCCCGCTCGGCCAGCGCAAGCGGCTGCCCACGGTGGTGGACGCGTCGGCGCTGGACCACCCGACGGTCTACGTGTCGGCGGGTCGGCGCGGGCTGCAACTGCAACTCGCCCCGGCCGACCTGGTGGCGCTGACCGGCGCCGTCACCGCCCCGATCGCCACCGGCTGAGTCCGGGTCCACGCCGCTCCGTCGGCGGGTGCCGGGAGCGTTCTCGCAGGTCTTCCCGGGAGGGCTGGCCGCGGGATGACGACCGGGCGACAATCGCGTTGCTGAATTGTTACCGCTGCCAACAAACTTCCGATCTCGGCTCCCTTGCGCGGCTCGGGACGGGCGGAATACGTTGCCGGGCACAACAAAACACCGACAACGACTCCCCCAACCCCCGAAAGGACCCATGCAGATGCGCAAGGGCTTCCTCACCTTCGCGGCCGTCGGTCTGCTCGCGGCGGGCAGCATGGCCGCCTGCGGTGACGACGGCGGTTCCGACAAGGCCGGCGGTTCGGCCAACAAGAAGCCGAAGATCGGCGTCATCCTGCCGGACAGCAAGTCCTCCGCCCGCTGGGAGGGCGCGGACCGCAAGTACCTCAAGGAGGCGTTCGACGCGGCCGGCGTCGAGTCCGACATCCAGAACGCGCAGAACGACAAGAACGCCTTCCAGACCATCGCCGAGCAGATGATCACCAGCGGCGTCAACGTGCTGATGATCGTCAACCTGGACTCCGGCACCGGCAAGGCCGTGCTCGAGAAGGCCAAGTCGCAGGGCGTGGCCACCATCGACTACGACCGGCTGACCCTGGGCGGCTCGGCCCAGTACTACGTCAGCTTCGACAACGAGGCCGTCGGCAAGCTCCAGGGCGAGGGCCTGGCCAAGTGCCTCACCGACAAGGGCGCCAAGAACCCGGCGATCGCCTACCTCAACGGCGCGCCGACCGACAACAACGCGACCCTGTTCAAGAACGGGTACGACTCGGTGCTCAAGCCGAAGTTCGACTCGAAGGAGTACACCAAGGTCGCCGACGACTCGGTGCCCGCCTGGGACGCCGCGCAGGCCACCACCATCTTCGAGCAGCAGCTCACCAAGGCCGGCGGCAAGATCGACGGCGTGCTGGCCGCCAACGACGCGCTCGGTAACGCGGCCATCTCGGTGCTGAAGAAGAACAAGCTCAACGGCAAGGTCCCGGTGACCGGCCAGGACGCCACCAAGGAAGGCCTGCAGAACATCCTCGTCGGCGACCAGTGCATGACCGTCTACAAGGCGGTCAAGAAGGAGGCGGACGCCGCCGCCGGCCTGGCCATCGCGCTGGCCAAGGGGGAGAAGAAGGAGACCGGTCAGACGGTCAAGGACCCGGAGGGCGGCCGGGACGTCCCGTCCGTGCTGCTGGAGCCGAAGGCGATCTACAAGGACAGCGTCAAGGACGTCGTGGCCGACGGCTACATCACCAAGGAAGCGCTCTGCACGGGCAACTTCGCGAAGCTCTGCACCGACGCCGGCATCAGCTGACCCATCCCGCTTCAGGCGGCGCCGCCCGGCACGGATATCCGTGCCGGGCGGCGCCCACGCCCGGACGGGCTCCGAGCCCTCCCCTCCGTGCCAAAGGAGAACCCCGTGTCCGCTACCCCCCTGCTGGAGCTACGCGGGATCGACAAGAGCTTCGGTCCCGTCCAGGTGCTCCGCGACGTGGCCTTCACCGCCTACCCCGGTGAGGTGACCGCGCTGGTCGGCGACAACGGCGCCGGCAAGTCGACCCTGGTCAAGTGCATCAGCGGCATCTACCCCACCGACGGCGGCGAGTTCCACTTCGACGGCCGGCCGGTGAGCATCAACAGCCCGCGCGACGCGGCCGCGCTCGGCATCGAGGTCGTCTACCAGGACCTCGCGCTCTGCGACAACCTCGACATCGTGCAGAACATGTTCCTCGGCCGGGAGAAGCGCAGCGGGATCGTGCTCGACGAGCCGACCATGGAGCAGATGGCCGCGGAGACCCTGGCCGGGCTCAGCGTGCGTACCGTCAAGTCGCTGCGCCAGCACGTGGCCAGCCTCTCCGGCGGGCAGCGGCAGACCGTCGCGATCGCCAAGGCGGTGCTCTGGAACAGCAGGCTGGTCATCCTGGACGAGCCGACCGCCGCCCTCGGCGTCGCGCAGACCGCCCAGGTGCTCGAGCTGGTCCGCCGGCTGGCCGACAACGGCCTGGCCGTGGTGCTCATCTCGCACAACATGAACGACGTCTTCGCGGTCTCCGACCGCGTCGCCGCGCTCTACCTCGGCCAGATGGTCGCCCAGGTCAAGACCACCGACATCACCCACGCGCAGGTGGTCGAGCTGATCACGGCCGGCCGCTCCGGCAACCTCGGCCTCGCCGACCCGGGCAGCAACGGCACCGGCGCCGCGCCCGCCGACACCACCCCAGGAGCCGCCCGATGACCACCACCGCCGTGAAGAAGGAGGGCCCCGCCGCGGTCGCGCCGGCGCCCACCGTCGGCACCCACTTCAGCAACTACCTGCGGCGGGTCCGCGGTGGCGACATCGGCGCGCTGCCGGCGGTCCTCATGCTCCTCGCGCTGGCGATCGGCTTCTCGATCGCCCGCCCGTCGTTCTTCACGGCCGGCAACTTCGCCAACCTGTTCACCCAGGGAGCGGCGACCACGCTCATCGCGATGGGACTGGTCTTCGTCCTGCTGCTCGGCGAGATCGACCTCTCCGCCGGCTTCGCCAGCGGCGTCTGTGCCGCGATCCTGGCCAACGTGGTCACCGTGCTCGGCTACCCGTGGTACGTGGCGGTGCTCGCCGCCGTCGTCACCGGCGTGGTGATCGGTATCGGGCTCGGCCTGCTCGTGGCGAAGGTCGGCATTCCGTCCTTCGTGGTCACCCTCGCCGGCTTCCTCGCCTTCCAGGGCGTCGTGCTGATGCTCATGAAGGAGGGCTCCAACATCTCGGTGCGGGACGACGTCCTGGTCGCCATCGCCAACCGCAACCTGCCCCCCACGCTCGGCTGGGCGCTGGCCGCGGTCGCCGTCGCCGGGTACGCGGCCACCCAGCTGCTGCGGTACCGCAACCGGGCCGCGCGCGGCCTGCTCACCGACCCGATCGCGGTGGTGCTGGCCCGGATCGCCGGCCTCGCCGTCATCCTCGGCGCCGCGGTCTACGTGCTCAACCTGGAGCGCAGCCGCAACGTGCTGGTCGTCTCGCTCAAGGGCGTGCCGATCGTGGTGCCGATCATCGCGCTGCTGCTGATCCTCTGGACCTTCGTGCTCCAGCGCACCAGCTACGGCCGGCACATCTACGCGGTCGGCGGCAACGCCGAGGCCGCCCGCCGGGCCGGCATCAACGTCGACCGGATCCGCACCTCCGTCTTCGTCATCTGCTCCACCATGGCGGCGATCGGCGGCATCGTGGCGGCCAGCCGGGCCAACTCGGTGGACCCCAACACCGGCGGCAGCAACGTGCTGCTCTACGCCGTCGGCGCCGCGGTGATCGGCGGCACCAGCCTCTTCGGCGGCAAGGGCCGCATCCTCGACGCCGTGCTCGGTGGTGCGGTGGTCGCGGTCATCGACAACGGCATGGGACTGATGGGCTACAGCTCGGGCGTGAAGTACGTGGTCACCGGCGTGGTCCTGCTCGCCGCCGCCACCATCGACGCGCTGTCCCGGCGCCGGGCCGCCGCCACCGGCAACCGCTGAACCCGGGGTGGACATGGCGTTGGCGATGCGCGCGGGCCCGAGCCAGGACGAGATCCGCCGGCAGAACCTGGGCGCACTGCTCCGCTACGTCCACGTGCACGGTGCCACCAGCCGCGCCGAGCTGACCACCGCGCTCGGACTCAACCGCAGCACCATCGGCGCGCTGACCGCCGACCTGGCCAATGCCGGTCTGGTCAGCGAGGGGACGCCGAAGGAGACCGGCCGGGCCGGACGACCGTCGCTGGTCGTCCGGCCCGAGTCGGCCCGGGTGTACGCGTACGCGTACAGCGTCGAGGTGGACCGGCTGCGGGCCGCGCGGGTCGGACTGGGCGGTGAGGTGCTCGACCGCCGGGAGCTGGACCGGCCGCGCAACCTGGTCGCCGGCGAGGCCGCGCCGCTGCTGGCCGGCGCGGTCAAGGAGATGCACCACTCGGTGCCGCCGGGCTCCATCTGCGTCGGCGCCGGGGTGGCCGTCTGCGGCATGGTCCGCCGGGAGGACGGGCTGGTCCGGCTGAGCCCCACCACCGGCTGGGTGGACGAGCCGATCGGCGCGGCCCTCGCCGCCGAGCTGGGCATCGACGTGCCGATCACGGTCGGCAACGTGGCGGACGTGGCCGCCTACGCCGAACACGCCCGGGGCGTCGCCGCCGGCTGCGACAACGTCATCTACCTCTACGGGGACGTCGGCGTCGGTGCCGGCATCATCGCCGGCGGGCGGCGGCTCACCGGGCACGGCGGATACAGCGGCGAGGTCGGCCACATGGTGGTGGTCCGCGACGGGGTGCGCTGCGACTGCGGCCGGCGCGGCTGCTGGGAAACCGAGATCGGCGAGCACGGGCTGCTCCGGGCCGCCGGCCGGTGCGACGCCCGGGGCCGGGACGCGCTGCTCGGCGTCTTCGACGCCGCCGACCGGGGCGACGCCCGGGCCCAGACCGCCGTCCGGCAGGCCGGCGACTGGCTCGGCTTCGGGGTGGCCAACCTGGTCAACATCTTCAACCCGGAGATGGTCATCTTCGGCGGCACCATGCGCGACCTCTACCTGGCGGCCGCCGCCCAGGTACGCAGCCGGCTCAACTCCAACGGGCTGCCCGCCTGCCTCGAACACGTCCGGCTGCGTACCCCGCTGCTCGGCGACGACGCGGCCCTCATCGGGGCCGCCGAGCTGGCCTTCGAACGCCTCCTCGCCGACCCCCTGGACGCCGGCTGAACTGATCGGGGCCGTGATCCGTACCAGTGTGCGGACGGGCGGCCGGCGGGTGCGGCCGTCCACGACATCCGCGTACCGGTCCGGACCGAGGAGGCACCCCCACCATGGCACCGCTGGAATCCGTCCGCCGCCGCCTGGCGCTGCTGCTGCTCGCGCTCGTCGCGGGAGTCGGCGTGCTGCCCGGAACGGCGCTGGCCGCCCCCGCGCCCGGCCAGCAGCTCAACGCCGCCGACATGACCCTGCTCAACGGGGTACGGCTGGCCGGGCTCTGGGAGATGCCGGCCGGTCAGATGGCCGCCGAGAAGGGCCAGTCCAAGCGGGTACGCCAGATCGGCGCCGAGATCGCCCGGCAGCACGGCGTGCTGGACCAGCTGGTGGTCCAGGCGGCGAACAAGCTGGGCGCCACCCTGCCGACCGATCCGACGGCCGAGCAGAAGGGGTGGCTCACCGAGATGCAGAACGCCACCGGCGCCCGGTTCGACCAGATCTTCGTGACCCGGCTCCGGGTCGCCCACGGCAAGATCTTCCCGGTGATCGGCGCGGTCCGGGCCAGCACCCGGGACCCGATCGTGCGCAAGCTCGCCGAGCAGGCCAACACCTTCGTCAACGACCACATGACCATGCTGGAGAGCACCGGGCTGGTCCGCTGGCAACAGCTCCCGCCCGCCGCGCTGCCCCCGGCACAGAGCGACTCGCTGGTCGCCGCCGCCGCGGCCAACGTGGGCAGCGGCGGCGGAGTGCAGGTCAGCACCACCGTGGTCTGGGCGGTCTTCCTGCTCGCCCTGGTCACCGGCGGCTACGCGACCTGGCGCATCCTGCGCCGCACCTGACGTGGCGGGCCGGCGCCCCGGCACGAGGGACCCCGTCGACCGGGGACGCCGGCCCACCTCGCTCAGCCGTGCCAGGAACGCCAGAGGGCCGCGTACGAGCCGCCCGCCGCGACCAGCTCGTCGTGCGAACCCAGCTCGGTGATCCTGCCCTCCTCGACCACCGCCACCCGGTCCGCGTCGTGTGCGGAGAAGAGCCGGTGCGCGATCGCGATGACGGTCCGGCCCGACAGCACCGCGGCCAGCGAACGTTCCAGGGCCCGGGCGGCCCGCGGGTCGATCAGCGAGGTGGCCTCGTCGAGCACCAGGGTGTGCGGATCGGCGAGTACCAGCCGGGCCAGCGCGAGCTGCTGCGCCTGGGCCGGGGAGAGCGGATGCCCGCCCGCGCCCACCCGGGTGTCCAGCCCGTCCGGCAGCGCCGCCGCCCAGTCCAGCGCGTCGACCGCGGCCAGCGCGGCGCGGATCCGGGCCGGGTCCGCGTCCGGGCGGACCATCGCCACGTTCTCGGCCAGGGTGCCGATGAAGACGTGGTGCTCCTGGCTGACCAGCGCGACGTGCCCGCGCAGGTCGGCCAGGGGCAGCTCGGTGAGCGGCCGGCCGTCCACCGTGACGGCGCCCGACCGTGGCGCGTGCACCCCGGCCAGTAGCCGGCCCAGGGTCGACTTGCCCGCCCCGGACGGGCCCACCATGGCGAGCTTCTCCCCCGGCCGGGGCGCCAGGGTCACCCCGTGCAGCACGTCGTGGCCGGTCCGGTACGCGTACCGGACGTCGTGGGCGGCCAGCCGGCCGTCGGTCGCCGCCGGCCGCACGGTGGACGGGGCGCCGGCCGGCGCAGGCCGGTCGGCGGGCTCGGCGGCCACCCCGAGCAGCCGGGCCAGCGAGGCGCCGCCGACCTGGAACTCGTCCAGCCAGGAGAGCAGCCGGTCGACCGGGTCGACCAGTTGCTGGGCGTAGAGGGTCGCGGCGGTGACCTGCCCGAGGCTGGCCCAGCCCTTCAGGTAGAACCAGCCGCCGAGCAGCAGGGTGCCGGCCACCGGCAGCAGGTAGCCGATCTCGGCGATCGGGAAGAAGACCGTCCGCAGTTGCAACGTGTAGTACTCGGCCGCGTACGACCGGCGGATGTCGGTGGCGGTGCGGGCCCGGCGGCGGGCCTGCTGGCGCAGCGCCTCGGTGGTCCGGGCCCCCTCGGCCGTCTCGCTGAGCCCGTCGGTGATGTCGGAGTACGCGGCGTTCTCCCGCAGGTACCCCGCCGGTGCCCGGCGCAGGTACCACCGGGTGCCGGCCACCAGCAGCGGCACCACGAGCACGCACGGCAGCACCAGCAGCGGACCGGTCAGCACCAGCGCGCCGAGGATCAGCAGCACGGTGACCGCGGCGATCAGCGTCTCCGGGGCGGCGAACCGGACCGTCCGGGACAGCGCCGCGACGTCCCGGGAGGTGCGGGTGAGCAGGTCACCCGTGCCGGCCCGCTCCACGGTGGAGAGCGGCAGGGCCAGCACCCGGTCGACGAACTCCTCGCGCAGCTCCGCGAGGACCCGCTCGCCGAGCCGGGCCGAGGCCAGGTGGGCGAAGCGGACCAGCACCGACTGGGCGATCACGAAGCCGGCGATGGCCAGCGCGATCCGGTCGACGGTGACCGCGCCGACCCCGCGCGAGATGCCCTCGACCAGGTCGCCGAGGAGCCGGGGCGCGACCAGTCCGGCGGCCGCGGCGAGCGCGTGCAGGCCGAGCGCGGCGGCCAGGCCGCGCGGATGCCGGCGGGCCAGCTCCCGCGCGTACCGGCGGACCTGCCGCGCGTCGGCGACGGGCAGCGCGTTGCTCACCGCTCCTCCTCCCGGCTCACCGTGGCCCGGTACCGGGGCTCGGCGGCGAGCAGCTCGTCGTGCCGGCCCTCGGCGACCACCTTGCCGTCCTCCACGAAGATCACGTGCTCGGCGCGGCCCAGCATCAGCGGGCTGGTGGTGCAGACCAGCGTGGTCCGGCCGCGTCGGGCCGCCGGCAGCCGGTCGGCGATCCGCACCTCGGTGTGGGTGTCCACCGCGCTGGTCGGCTCGACCAGGATCAGCGTCTCCGGGTCGGCGACCAGCGCCCGGGCCAGCCGCAGCCGCTGCCGCTGCCCGCCGGAGAACTCCCGGCCGCGCTCGGCGACCGCGCCGTCCAGGCCACCCGGAAGCGCCTCGACGATGTCGGTGGCGCTCGCCGCCACCAGCGCCGCCTCGACCGCCGGGCGGTCGCCCCGGTCGTGCGGGTCCAGCTCGGCGCGGAGGGTGCCGCTGAAGAGCTGCGCGTCGTTGTCGGCCACCAGGATCCGCTCGCGCACCGTCGCCAGCGCCACGTCCCGCAGCGGTACGCCGTGCAGCGTCACGTCCCCGTCGGCGTACCGGCCGAGCCGGTCGGCGATCTCGGCCGCGTCCTCGGGGCTGGTGGCGGCCAGCGCGGTGAGCCGGCCCGGCCGCAGCACCACCCCGGAGCGCACGTCCGCCAGCTCGCCCGGCCCGGCGGGCAGCGGCACCGGGCGGGCCGGGTCGGTGAACTCGGGGGCGAGGCGGAGCAGCCGCACCACCCGGCGGGCCGCCACGTGCCCCCGGGCCACCTTGTCGGCCGTCTCGGTGAGGTTGCGCAGCGGGCTGACCAGGAAAGCGGTGTAGCCGTAGAAGGAGACGAGCTGGCCGGCGCTGATCTCGCCGCGCAGCGCGAACCGCGCCCCGAGCCAGGTGACCAGCACCACGAAGACGCCAGGCAGCAGGATCTGCGCCGCCTGGAGCAGCGACTCCACCCGGGCCACCCGCAGGCCGTCCGCGCGCAGCGCCTGGGACTGCTCCCGGTAGCGGGCGCCCAGCACCGGCTCGCCGCCCACCCCGCGCAGCACCCGCAGCCCGGAGACGATGTCGGCGGCCCGGGCGGTCAGCTCGCCCGTCGACTCCCGGTACGCGGCCTGCTGCCGGTGCAGCGGCCGGATCAGCAGCGCCACCAGCGCCATGAGCAGCGGCACCCCGAGCACCACCACGAGGCCGAGCGGCACCGACGCGGTGAGCAGGATCACCGACACGGTGCCGATGGCGACCACCGCGCCGGCGCCCCGGGCGGTGATGTCGACCGCGCTGCCGATGTGCTCGATGTCGGCCGTACCGATGCTCACCACCTCGCCGGCGGCCACCCGGCGGGGCAGCGCGGCGCCCAACCGGTTGGTGGCCTCCACGGTGAGCTGCACGGTCCGGTAGGCGGCCGCGAGCCAGTTGTGCACCGCGCAGCGGTGTCGCAGGATGCCCGCGATCGCCTGGACGACGCCCAGCCCGAGCAGCACGAGACCCCAGCGGAGCAGGGCGTCCGGGTCGCGCTGGGTGAGGCCGGCGTCGACGGCCCGGCCGACCGCGGCCGGCATCAGGGCCTGGGCCACCATCCAGGTGACCCCGAGGGCGATGGCGCCGCCGAAGATCAGCGGCTGCCGTCCGGCGAGCCAGACCAGGTAGCGGGTGGCGGACCGGACGTCGGGGGTGCCGGGATCACCGGCCGGTGCGAAGCGCATGACCACCCGACGCTAGGTGCCGGGCCGGGACGGGCGCCAACCAGTTTCCGTTGACCCGGCCGGTCGGATCAGCGGTCGACCTGGGTGAAGTCCCAACTGTGCGGAGGGCGGGTGACCAGGGTGGGCGGCGGATCCGGCAGGGCCTGCGGGCTGCTCCGCCACTTCGAGATGACCACCAGCCGGTGGTCGGTGGAGGAGAACACCTCGCTGGACAGGTGCAGCGGGTCATGCTCGAACTCGGGCAGCGCGGTCTCGCAGACCCAGGTGATCAGGTCGGCGAAGCCGTACGGCTCGGCCTTCGCCTCCCACATCCGGACGATCACGTCGTTCCCTTCCGCCTCAGACACTGACCACGGTCAGCGGCATCGCCGAGTCGGCGGGCAGGTCCAGGCGGCTGGGCGCGACGCCGGCGGCGACCAGGTGCGAGCCGAGCGCGGCCACCATCGCCCCGTTGTCGGTGCAGAGCCCCGGCCGGGGCGTACGCACCCGGATGCCGTGCTTCGCGGCCCGGTGCCCGGCCATCGCCCGCAGCCGGGAGTTGGCCGCCACCCCACCGCCGATCACGAGGGTATCGATGCCGCTGGTCCGGCAGGCGTCCAGGGCCTTGCCGACCAGCACGTCGCAGACCGCCTCCTGGAAGGACGCGGCCACGTCGGCGACCGGGACCGGCTCGCCGGCCCGCTGCCGCGCCTCCACCCAGCGGGCCACCGCCGTCTTCAGGCCGGAGAAGGAGAAGTCGTACCGGTGCCCGGCCAGGTCCTTGGCGGCGGTCAGCCCGCGCGGGAAGGCGATCGCCGCGGGGTCGCCGGCGCGGGCCTCCCGGTCGATGAACGGGCCGCCGGGGAAGGGCAGGCCGAGCAGGCGGGCCACCTTGTCGAAGGCCTCGCCGGCCGCGTCGTCGATGGTCGAGCCGAGCGGGGTGACCTCCCGGGCGAGGTCGTCCACCCGCAGCAGCGAGGAGTGCCCGCCGGAGACCAGCAGGGCGATCGCCGGCTCGGGCAGCGGGCCGTGCTCGAGGGTGTCCACCGCGACGTGCGCGGACAGGTGGTTGACCCCGTACACCGGCTTCTCGGCGGCGACCGCGTACCCCTTGGCGGCGGCGACCCCGACGAGCAGCGCGCCGGCCAGGCCCGGCCCGGCGGTGACCGCGATCGCGTCGATGTCCGCGATCGTCACGCCGGCCTCGGTCAACGCCCGCTGCATGGTCGGCACGATGGCTTCCAGGTGGGCCCGGCTGGCCACCTCGGGCACCACGCCGCCGAACCGGGCGTGCTCCTCGACGCTGGATGCCAGCGCGTCGGCGAGCAGGGTGTGCCCGCGGACGATGCCCACCCCGGTCTCGTCGCAGGAGGTCTCGATGCCGAGGATCAGCGGTTCGTCAGCCATGCTCTCAGCCCTCGTTGCGCTGCATGACCAGCGCGTCGGTGTTGCTTGCCTGGTAGTAGCCGCGACGCACGCCGATCGGCTCGAAGCCGTAGGTCGCGTAGAGCCGCTGGGCCGGGGCGTTGTCGGCGGCCACCTCGAGCAGCGTGCTGCGCGCGCCGAGCCGGGCCGCCTCGGCGAGCAACGCCTCCAGCAGGAGCCGGCCGATGCCCCGCCGCTGGACGTCCCGGCGGACCGCGATGGTCTGCACCCAGGCCTCGTCGGGCAGGGCCACGGTCAGCCCGGCGTAGCCGAGCAACGTGCCGTCGTCGTCCACGGCCACCCGGTAGAAGTGCCCGTTGGCCAGTTCGTTCCAGAACATCGCCGGGGACCACTGTTCGGCGCCGAAGGCGTCCGCCTCGATCGGCAGCACCTGTTCGATGTGCCACCAGCGGAACCGCGCCAGTCGCACGCCCGGCTCACTCCTCGCGCTCACGGCGCCACCACCGTTCGCGACTGCGGGGCTCGCAGGCCCGGCTCACTCCTCGCGCTCACGGCGCCACCATTGTTCGCGACTGCGGGGCTCGCAGGCCCGGCTCACTCCTCGCGCTCACGGGAGGACCGGCTTGTGGCTGGTGGCCGCGACGGCGTCCGGGCGGCGCAGGTAGAGCGGAGTGAGCGGCTCACCGGGGGCACCCGCGCGGACCCGCTCGGCGGCGAGCCGGGCCAGCGCCGTCGCGGCCGGGTACCGCGGCTGGGCGCGGACCGGCAGACCGAGGACGTCCGCGTACCGGTGGGCGCCGTCGCCGACCGCGACCGTGACGGCCAGCTCCCGGGCCCGCTCGGCGGCGACCGCCGGGGTGTCCACGTTCGGGCCGGCGATCCGCTGGCCGGCGCCGTCGTAGACGGCCCAGTACACCTCGCGCCGGCGCGCGTCGCTCGCGGCCAGTACCGGCTCGCCGGCGGCCGCCGGGTGACCGATCGCGTCCAGCGAGCAGACCCCGTAGGTGGGAACGTCGAGCACCTGGCCCATGGTGGCGGCGGTGACCAGGCCGACCCGCAGCCCGGTGAACGGCCCCGGGCCGAGCCCGGCCACGATCGCGGCCAGGTCGGCCGGGCGGGCATCGGCGTCGGCCAGCACCGCGTCGACCTGCGGGGCGAGCAGTTCGCCGTGCGCCCGGGCGTCGACGGTGCACCGCTGGGCGCGCGCCACCACGCCGTCCGCCGAGACCTCGACCAGGGCCGCGGTCACCGCGGGCGTCGAGGAGTCCACCACGAGTACGAGCACGGTAAGCCAGAGTAGCCGCCCTGCGGCCACCACCGGTCACGGCCTGTCCCCGCGAGACACCCACCGGTGAGCTGCTGCCCCACCGCCCCGGCTTGCACCCCGCGCCGAGCCAAGCTCACCCACCCGTCGAGCCGGCGGACCAAGCCCGCGGACCGAGCCGGCGGGCCGGCAGGCCGAGCAGGCGGACCAAGCCGGCGGGCCGAGCAGGCGGGCCGGCAGGCCGAGCAGAGCCCCAAGGCGGCAGGCCGAGCAGAGCCCAAGCCGGCGGCCGAGCAGGGCCGCAAGCCGGCGGGTTGAGCGGGCGCCGCGGCCAGGATCGGCGGTGGGGGTCGGGTGTTGCGGAGCGTGGCGGGCACCGGGACGACACCCAGCTTTTTGTCGATATGCCGCAGAGGCATAAAGATGACTGAGAGGCATATCGCGGAAAAGTGGTCGTCCATCATTCGGGGATGCCTGACAGCAGACTGACCCGGCAGATCGCCGCCGCGCTGCGGGACGAACGCCAGCGCCGGGACCTCACCCAGCGCCGCCTGGCCGACCTGGCCGGGTTGAGCCAGGGCGCGGTCGCCCGGATCGAACGGGGCGACCGGGTGCCGAGCCTGCCGGTGGTGGAGCGGCTCTTCGCCGCGCTCGGGCGGCAGCTCCGGCTGACCGTGGAGCCGCTGGACAGCCACCTCGACGCCGCGCTCGACGGCCTGGCCGGACAGCCGGTGGTGGAGCGGCTCGACGAGTTGGGCCTGGACCGGATGATCGACGCGCTGGGCGAGCTGCCGTATGTGCTGACCGGGGCCACGGCGGCGCTGCTCCAGGGCGCCCCGCTACCCGTGGCCGCCGTCGAGGTGGCGGTGCGCTGGCGGGACGCGGCCCGTCTCACCGCCTTCCTCGAACGGGAGTACGGGCTGCGGTGGAACGCCCGCTGGGAGGATTGGGGCGGCCTCCGGATCGAGCCGGAGGAGCCGGGCGAGCACCGCTGGCAGACCCGCCTCGGCGAGCTGCGGGCCCGCATGTGCGACGAGCTGCCGGAGTCGGTTGAGGTCCGGCACGGCGACCGGAGCTACCGGGTCGAGCCGCTGATCGAGGTGGAGCTGACCGACCGGCGCGCCGCCGACCTGCTCCACCGCCACCGGCAGCGCCGCCACGCCACGCCAGCCGGGACAGCGCCAGCCCACACCGGGCCCGCCCACACCACACCAGCCGAGGCAGCGCCAGCCGACACCGGGCCCGCCCACACCACACCAGCCGAGGCAGCGCCAGCCCACACCAGGCCTGCCCACACCACGCCAGCAGGGACAGCGCCAGCCGACGCGGGGTCAGCCGGCTGAGCGCTCCCAGTCGACGGTGGGCAGGCCGGCGTCGGCGAGGGCCTTGTTCGCGGCGCTGAACGGGCGGCTGCCCAGGAAGCCGCGCGGGTTCATCGGGCTCGGGTGGCCCGCCTCCAGCACGACGTGCCGCGGGTTGGTGACCAGGGCGGCCTTCTTGCGGGCGTACCCGCCCCAGAGCAGGAAGACCACCCGCTGGTCGAGGCCGTCCAGCGCCCGGATGGTCGCGTCGGTGAACTCCTCCCACCCCTGGTTGGCGTGCGAGCCGGGGGTGGCCTCCCGGACGGTGAGCACCGAGTTGAGCAGCAGCACGCCCTGCGCGGCCCAGCCGCTCAGGTTGCCGCTGCGCGGCTTCGGCACGCCCAGGTCCTCCGCCAGCTCCTTGAAGACGTTGCGCAGCGACGGCGGCACCGTCACCCCCTCGCGCACGCTGAAGCTCAACCCGTGCGCCTGCCCCGCCTTGTGGTACGGGTCCTGCCCGAGGATCAGCACCCGGGTCTGCGCGGGGTCGCACAGCCGGTAGGCGGAGAACAGGTCCTCGACCGGCGGGAAGACGGTCCGGACGGCGTACTCCCGGGCGACGAACTGGGCGAGCGCCGCGGTGCGCGCCGGATCCAGGTGCGGGGTGAGCACCGCGCGCCAGGCGTCGGGCAGCAGCGCCAGCAGGTCGAGGGTGGGAGCGTCGTCGGGCATCGGCAGCCTTTCACCGGTCGGATCGGTCTCCGGCACTGTAGGCAGCCGGTACGACAGCCCTCAGTCCAGGGTGGCCAGCCGGCGCGCCCAGTCGCCACCGACCGGTTCCAGGCTCACCACCCGGGTGTCGTCGTCCCGCCGGTCGATCCGGATCCGTAGGTGGGCGTCGACCAGTTGCTCCACCATGCCCTCGCCCCACTCCACCACGGTGACCGCCTCGTCGACCGAGGCGTCCAGGTCCAGGTCGTCGATCTCGGCGCGCGGATCGGTGGACTCCCCCAACCGGTACGCGTCGGCGTGCACCAGGGTCACCCGGCCGCCCCGGGCCGGATCGGGCCGGTGCACCCGGGCGATCACGAAGGTCGGCGAGGTGATGTCGCCGCGTACGCCCAGGCCGGCGCCGATGCCCTGGGTCAGCGCCGTCTTGCCCGCCCCCAGCGGGCCACTGAGCAGCAGCAGGTCCCCCGCGCGCAGCAGTCCGGCGAGCCGACGGCCGAAGTCGTGGGTGTCGTCGAGCGTCTTCAGCTCCACCAACGCGGTCACAACGCCTCCAGGAACCGTTGCAGCGCCGCGTTCACCTCGTCGGCGTGCTCCAGCATCACCACGTGCCCGCTGTCGTGGATCTTGACGAACTCGGCGTGCGGCAGCCGCCGGACGATCTCCTCGGAATGGGTCACCGGCGTGATCATGTCCTTGTCCCCCACGATCACCAGCACCGGCGTGCCGGCCAGCGCGGCCAGCGCCGGGAACCGGGAATGGGTGGCCAGGGTCCGCAGGTACCGGGTGACCGTGTCGGCGGAGGTGCGCGAGTTCATCGTCTCCACGTAGGAGACCAGGGCGGCGCTCGGCTTCGGCGTGCCGAAGCCGTACTTGCGGGTGAGCAGCCAGGCGACGTTGGAGGTGGACTGCCGCGCCTTGTCGATCACCGTGCCGCCGTACCGGGCGGCGTTGCTCATCATGTAGAGCACCGGCGCGCCGACCCGGCCGAGCAGCGCCGGGGCGACCAGCTTGGTCTCGGCGAGCAGGCCGCCCGAGGTGGCCATCAGCACGGTGCCGACCACCCGGTCGCCGAACAGCTCCGGGTACAGCTCGGCCAACGCCATGATGGTCATCCCGCCCATGGAATGGCCGACGAGCACCAACGGACCCTCCGGGGCCACCTCGTCGATCACCCGACGCAACGTCCCGCCCAGCGTGGCCAGGTCGTAGTCACCGGTCTCCAACCGCCCCGACCGGCCGTGCCCGGGCTGGTCGTACGCGACGACCCGGTAGTCGCCCCGGGCGGCGAGCATCTTGCGCTGGAAGTGGAACGTCCCCATGTCCAGGCAGAAGCCGTGCACCAGCACCACCGTCGGGTGCCCGGCGACCGGTCGGGTCGGCTCGACCACCTCCACGTGGATGTCGGTGCCGTCCGGCATCTCCACCTCGAACGCCCGGTCGTACGGCTGCTGGTCGAAGACCTCGCCGGCGTACCGGTCGGTGGGGTCGTTCTTGAACCGGCGGACCAGGACCCGCTCGCTCACCACGCCCGCGGCGAGCCCCGCGGCGGCGACGCCGACGGCGGCGCCGACCACCCCGGCGACCCGGCCGGCGGCGGTCCGCGGCCGGGGCACCCGGAACCTCGGACTCACGGTGCGACCTGTGCTCGCGGCCGTTCGCCGTCGTAGACCCGGGGCACCCGTACGCCGCCGAAGCGGGTGACGATCTCGTAGTTGATGGTGCCGACCGCCTCGGCCCAGTCGTCGGCGGTGGGCTCGCCGTCGGCACCGCTGCCGAAGAGGGTCGCCACGTCCCCGGCGGCCACCTCGTCGTCGCCGCAGTCGATCACGAACTGGTCCATGCAGACCCGGCCGGAGATCGTCCGCCGCTTGCCGGCGAGCTGGACCGGGCCGGTGTTCGAGGCGTGCCGGGGCACCCCGTCGGCGTAGCCGAGCGGGACCACGGCCAGGTTGCTCTCGGCTTCGGTGAGGTAGGTGTGGCCGTAGGAGACGCCGGTGCCGGGCGGAACCCGCTTGGTGAGCATCACCCGGGCCCGGGCGGTCATCGCCGGGCGCAGCCCGAACTGCTCGCCCGCGATCGGTGACAGGCCGTACACGGCCAGGCCGGGCCGGACCAGGTCGAAGTGGGTGTCCGGGCGGGTCAGGGTGGCGGCCGAGTTGGCCAGGTGCCGGTAGCGGGGGCGCAGGCCGGCCCGCTCCACCATCTCCAGCCCTTCGTGAAAGACCGCCAGCTGGCGGTCCGTGGTGGGGTGCCCGGGCGAGTCGGCGTACACGAAGTGGCTCCACACCCCGACCACCTCGACCAGACCGTCGGCCTGGGCCTTCGCGGCGGCCTCCAGCAGCGCCGGCCAGTCGGCGACGGTGGCGCCGCCGCGCGCCAGCCCGGTGTCGATCTTCAGGTGGATCCGCGCCGGGCGGTCCGCCCGCCGGCCCGCCTCGATCATCTCGTCGAGCTGGGTGAGGCTGGCGCAGCCCAGGTCCACGCCGACCGCGACGCCGTCGTGCAGCGGCAGGCCCGGGTCGAGCAGCCAGGCCAGCACCGGCGCGCTGACGCCCTGCTGGCGCAGGGCGAGCGCCTCGTCGAGGGTGCAGACCCCGAGCCAGTCGGCGCCCGCGTCGAGGGCCGCCCGGGCGGCCGGGACCATGCCGTGGCCGTAGCCGTCGCCCTTCACCACCGCCATCAGCTCGGCGCTCGTTCCCGACTTGAGCCGGGCCACGTTCTCCCGGATCGCGTCCAGGTCGACGCGCACCTCCGACTGCCACATGCCCCCAGCCTACTTCCGCCGGTGATCTCCGTGGCCCTGAGCCGCGCGGCCGGTGGTGCGGTCAGCCCAGACCGGCGATCACCGGACGCAGGGCGGTCGCCACGTCGGGCGCGGTCACCGGGCCGCCGCGGGCCGCCTCCCGGCCGGCCAGCCCGTGCAGGTACGCCGCCGCGGCCGCCGCCCGCTCGGGCGCCAGCCCGGCCGCGAGCAGCGAGCCGAGCAGCCCGGCCAGCACGTCCCCGGTGCCCCCGGTGGCCAGCGCCGGGGTGCCGGTCGGGTTGACGTACGCCCGGCCGTCCGGGGTGGCGACGATCGTGCGGTCCCCCTTGAGCAGCACCACGGCGTTCATCCAGGCGGCCAGCCGCTGCGCCGCCGCCACCCGGTCCGCCCCCGGCGTCTCGCCGCAGAGCCGGGCGTACTCGCGGTCGTGCGGGGTCACCACGATCGGGGCGTCCCGGTCCCGCAGCCGGTCGGCCATCTTGCCGTCGACCAGCAGGGTGAGCGCGTCCGCGTCGAGCACCACCGGCACCGGCGCGGCGAGCACCGCGCGCAGCTCGGCGACGGACTCCTCGCCGGTGCCCAGCCCGGAGCCGCAGACCCAGGCCTGCACCCGGCCCGTGTCGGCGACCCGCCCGGTGGCGATCACCGAGGGATGCTGGTGCAGCACCTCCGCCCGGGCGCCGCCCGCGTACCGGACCATGCCGGTGGGGCCGGCCAGCGCGCCGCCCACGGAGAGCACGGCCGCACCCGGATAGGTGGCCGAGCCGGTCGCCACCCCGACCACGCCCCGGCTGTACTTCTCCGACGACGGGCCGAGCCGCGGCCACCAGTCGATGACGTCCGACCGTTCGACGACGCGCAGCGCCGGCGCCGCCCGCAGCCACGGGCCCAGGCCGATGTCGACCAGCTCGACCTGGCCGGCGAGCGCGGCGGCCGGGCCCACCACCAGGGCCGGCTTCAGCGCGCCGAAGGCCACGGTCACGTCGGCGTGCACCGCGCAGGGCCGGCCGGAGTCGGTCACCGGCACGTGGCCGGTGTCCACCACCACGCCGCTGGGCACGTCGACCGCGACCACGGTGGCCCGCGCGCCGTCCCGCCCGATCCGCCCGGCCAGGCTCGCGGCGAGCTGGTCGGCGGTCTCCCGCAGCCCGCCGGTGCCGCCGATCCCCACGATGCCGTCGAGCACCAGGTCCACCACGGCCGGCGGCCGGTCGACCACCCGCCCACCGGCGGCCCGGAACGCGGCCAGCCCTTCGGCGTGTGCCCGGCCCGGGGTGAGCAGCAGGGCGGCGACCGCCGCGCCCCGCCGGGCCAGCCGCGCGCCCGCGTAGAGCGCGTCGCCGCCGTTGTCCCCGGAGCCGACCAGCAGCAGCACCCGGGCGCCGTAGACCCCGCTCGCGGCACCACGATCCGGCCGCTGCGCGGCGAAGCGGTCGGTGAGCAGCAACGCGCACCGGCGGGCCAGCCCGGCGGCGGCCCGCTGCATCAGCGTCCCGGGCGGGAGGGTGGCCATCAGGCCGGCCTCCGCCGCACGTACGTCCGCGACCCGCCACACCGGTCCCATGCCACCCCGTCCCGTCCGTATCCCCCGGTCGGGCCGGCCGGCCCGCCGGTCGACTCAGCGTTCCGCGACCACCATCGCCGAGGCGATCCCGCCGTCGTGTGACAGCGACAGATGCCAGTGGTTGATCCCCCGCTCGGCCGCCGCGGCCG
The DNA here is from genome assembly GCF_000982955.1 of Micromonospora sp. HK10. Taxonomy (GTDB): domain Bacteria; phylum Actinomycetota; class Actinomycetes; order Mycobacteriales; family Micromonosporaceae; genus Micromonospora. Next base: position 22,840 of record NZ_KQ058660.1, read on the forward strand.
CCACCGTGCCGGCGACGGTCAGCCAGGGCCGGCCGGCCGGGTCCGCCACCACCTCGCAGTCGTGCCAGTTCAGCCCGGCCGGCGCCCCGAGCGCCTTGGCCACCGCCTCCTTGGCCGCGAACCGGGCGGCCATCGACTCCGCCGAGCGCGGGTGACCGGTGCGGGTGTAGCGCTCCGTCTCGGTGAACAGGCGGTCGGCGAGCAGCGGCGTGCGCGCCAGGGACCGGGCGAACCGGTCCACCAGCACCACGTCGATGCCGACAGCCACGATCACGAGGCTCACCCTACCGGCGGCGGGGGCCGCACATTAGCCGCCGGCCACGCCGGGGGCAACGTCCTGTGGAGAACCGCCGGTACGGCCGCCGGCCGCCGTCCACAGGGCCGGTCGGGGTGCTCCCGTGCCACCTAACGTCCCCGGTGTCCGTTCCGCCCCCGCCGGCCGCCCCGCCGGCGGCCCGTCGCCCCCGGGGAGGGCTGCCATGTCCGAGGAGCCGTTGACCGTCGAGCTGGAGCTGCTCCGCGCGGTGGCCCGGGAGCTGGGCGACGACGGGTACCGGCTGGCGCACGGGCTGGCCGCCGCGCCGGGTCTGCTCGTCCCGGCGGACGGGTGGCGGGCCGGGGCCGCGCTCGCCGACCTGGAGGCGGCGGTGCAGCGCTGGTGCGGGTCGTTGGCCGCCCGGCTGGCGCGGACCGCCGACGCGGTGCGCGCCGCCGCCGACGGCTACGAGGCGGTGGACGAGCGGGCCGCCGCCCGGCTGACCGGGATCCCCCGGTGACCGGCCCGGCCACCCCGGTCGGGTACGCCCAGCTGTGGCGGGCCGACCCGGGCGGCTGGTCGGCCGCCGGGGCGGCCTGGCGGGCGCTCACCGGTCCGCTCCGGCACCGGCTCGACGCGCTCGACGCGCGGGCCGCCGCGCTGCGCCCCG
>NZ_KQ058661.1 GCF_000982955.1 Micromonospora sp. HK10
GGGGTTCGCGGTCGTCGCGGAGTTTGCCGACGAGTTCGGCGGTGAGGTGTTGGGCCTCGGCGGCGCTGCCGCCGTTGCCGGCCACCAGCAGCCGCCCGCCGCCGGCCAGCCGGTGCGCCAGCTCGCCGCCCCAGCGGGCCAGCAGCTGCTCCGCGTCGCGCAGCGGCAGCAGCGCGGCGGCCAGCCGGGTGAGGTGGTCCTCCAGCACCGTGCCGCCCACGCCCGGCCCGGGCGCCGCCATCAGGCGACCACCCGGCTGGGCCGGCGCACGGCGGCCACCTCGCCGTAGAGCTCGGCCAGCCGCTCGGCGGTGGTCGACCAGGAGTAGCGGCCACGGGCCCGCTCCAGCGCGGCCGTCGCGTACGCGTACCGGCGGATCCGGTCGCCGAGCAGGCCACGCAGAGCCGCGCCCAGCGCCGCCGGGTCCCGGGCCGGCACCAGATCACCGGTGCGCCCCGGCACCACCGTGTCGATCAGACCGCCGACGGCCGTGCCAATCACCGGCACGCCGCACGCCATCGCCTCCAGCGGGGTGAGCCCGAACGGCTCGTACCAGGGCGCGGCGACCAGCACGTCCGCCGAGCGGTACCAGCGCCCCATCTCCTCCCGGGGCACCGCGCCGATCAGCTTGACCCGGTCGGCGACGCCGCAGGACTCGGCGAGGGCGCGCAGCCGCAGCGCGTACGGGTCGGTCTCCAGCAGCCCGGCGGGTGGCCCGCCGACCACCACGCACTCGGCGTCGGGGACCAGCGCGGTGGCCCGGATGACGTCCTGGAAGCCCTTGCGTTCCACCAGCCGGCCGACGGTGAGGATGCGCGGGCGGGCGCCGTCGCGCTCGGCGACCGGGCCGAGCGGGCCGAACGTGGAGAGGTTCACCCCGGACGGGATCACCGTCATCCGGGACCGGGGCACCCCCATCCGGACCAGCTCGGCCACCTCGTCCTGGCACTGCGCGACCACCCGGTCGACCGCGCGACCCAGTTCCCGCTCGTGCTCGACCCGCCCCGGCGGGCTGGTGTCCTGCGCGCCCTGGTGACGCCGCTTGACCGTGCCCAGCGCGTGGTACGTCTGCACCACCGGCACCCCGGTCCGCCGCCCGGCGGCCAGGCCGGCCAGGCCGCTCATCCAGAAGTGCGCGTGCACCACGTCGGGCTGCCAGTCGCCGGAGCGCCACCGGTCGGCCAGCCACTGCCCGAACGCCGGCATGTACGGCAGCAGGTCGTCCTTGGCGACCGGCTCGGCCGGCCCGGCGGGTACGTGCACCACGTCGTACCCGTCCGGAGCGCGGACCGTCACCGGCAGGTCTACGGCGTCGAGCCGGGTGTGCACCCGGACGTCGTGGCCGGCGGCGGCGAGCGCGGCGGAAAGCTCCGCGACATGCGTGTTCTGGCCGCCGGCGTCCTCCCCGCCGAGGACGGCGAGCGGGCTGGCGTGCTCCGAGATCATCGCGATGCGCATACTTCCTCCTCCAGCAGCCGGTCCCAGTCGGCGAGGAACCGCTCCAGGCCGTAGCGGTCGCGGGCGGCAACCCGGGCCGCGGCGCCCGCCCGGCGGGCCGCCGCCGGATCGTCCAGCAGGCCCCGGGCCGCCTCGACGAGCACGCCGACCCGGGTGGAGAGCGCGCCGGCGGACGGCGGCACCGCCTCCACGGCCTCGGTGGTGGCCAGCGCGACCACCGGCATGCCCATGGTCATCGCCTCGATCAGGCTCAGCCCGAGCGAGGTCCACCGGCACAGGTGCAGGTAGGCGCGCCGCTTCGCCAGCTCGGCGTGCATGGCGTGCTGCGGCACGTCGTCGTGGCTGGTCAACCGGTCGGCGGGCAGGCCGAGATGGTCGGCCAGGCCGGCCACCTTCATGCCGTAGACGTCCAGCGGGGCGAGTTCGGCGAACGGGCGCAGCAGGTCGGTGCCGGTGACCCGCCAGCGCCGGACCGGCTCGTTGATGACCACGGCGAGCCGGTCCAGCTCGCCGCTCCACTCCACCGCCGGAGCGACCACGCCGTGCTCGACGACGGCCGTGCGGGTGCCGCCGTTGTCCCAGAACAGTTCGTTGAAATGGGTCACGTGGGTGAGCAGCAGGTCGTCCCGGTCGGCCATCGGGTGCCGGGTGTTCGGCACGTCGCCCTTGGGGGTGTTGTGCTCGACGTAGATCGCCGGCAGGTCCCGGCCGGGACGGCGGCCCAGCCACTCGCAGGCCAGGTCGAACTCCTCCGGCCGCTGAAGCAGCACCAGGTCGACGTCGGCGCGGCGCAGCTCCTCCGGCGTCACCTCGACCGCGCTGTCCGGCCAGGGATAGGTGCGCGCCCGGCCCAGCCCGTACGGTCCGCGGTCCGGGGTGACCGGCACCAGGTACCGGTGCTTGCCGTACACGAACGAGGTGGTCCACGACCCGTGCACGTGCCAGACGAGGATGTTCATCGGCCCACCCCGCCGGTCACCGGCACGCCGCCGAGCGGCTCGGGCACGCCGGCCGGCACGCCGAGCAGCCGCAGCGCCTCCAGCACCCGCCCCGGTTCCACCGCGGTGAGGCAGGGGTGGCCGGGCACCGGGCAGCGGGTGGCCCTGGTGTCCCGGCAGGCGGCCCCGGCGTCGCCGAGCCGCACGGTCGGCACCCGGTACGGCCCCCACTGTCCGAACGGGACGGTCGGGGCGAAGAGGCTCACCACCGGGATGCCCAGCGCGGCGGCCAGGTGCGCCGGTCCGGTGTTGCCGACCACCAGCGCCCCGGCCCGGGCGATCACCGCGGCCAGTTCGGCGAGGCCGGTGCGGCCACCCAGGTCGATGCCGCCCGCCGCGGCCACCCGCGCGGTCAGCTCCCGCTCGTCCGGTCCCCCGGTCACCACCACCCGGTGGCCGGCGGCGGCGAGCACCCGGACGATCCGGGTGGCCAGTTCCGGCGGGCAGGCCCGGGTCTCCACCGACGAGCCGGGGTGCAGCACCAGGTAGCCGGGTGCGCCGGTTTCGGGCGGGGCGGGGGGCAGCCGGTCGGTGCGGAGCCGTAGTCGGGGTTCGTCGTGGGCGGGCAGGGTGAAGCCGGCGGCGGCGGCGAGGGAGAGGGCGCGTTCGGGTTCGGGTACGCCGGCGGGGACGCGGTGACGGACGTCGAGCAGCGCGCCGGGGTAGTCGTCGCTGATCGCGCTGATCCGGCCCACCCCGGCCATCCGCAGCAGCAGGGCCAGGGGCAACGCCGACTGGTGGAAGGAGGTGAAGACGACGGCTTCGTCGGCGGCGACGGTGCTGAGCCGGTCGATGAGGGCGCGCATGTCGGCGGGGTCGACGGGTGGGGCGGGGGCGTCGATCCAGGGCAGCGGCCATTCGATGATCTCGTCGACGCCGGGGAGCAGGTCGGCGGCGGCCCGGCCGCGTGGTCCGCAGAGCAGCACGACCCGCCGGGCGCCGGCGGCGACGGCCCGGATACCGGGGCCGGTGACCAGCACGTCCCCGGCCGCGTCGCTGCGCACCACCAGCACCACGCCGCGCCGGGGCGCGGCGTCGGGCGCGGCCACCAGCCGGCTCCGGTCGAGGATGGTGGCGACCGCGTCGGGCAGGTCGGCGGCGACGGTCGGCGCGGCGGCCACCTCCCGGGCCCGGGTGGCCGGGGTGGGCACCATGATCCCGGCGGCGCCGGCCGCCGCGGCGGCGGCCATGTCGGCACCGATGTCACCGACCAGCACACAGCGCTCCGCCCGGGTGCCCAACGCCCGCGCCGCGGCGTGCAGCAGGCCGGGGGCGGGTTTGCGGCAGGCGCAGCCGTCCGGCTCGCCGTGCGGGCAGATCTGCCAGCTGTCGAAGGGCCCGAGCAGCTCCTCCACCCGGGCGTTGACCCGGCGCAGGTCGTCGGCGGTGAAGTAGCCCCGGGCCAGCCCGGACTGGTTGGTCACCACGGCCAGCCGCAACCCGGCGGCACGGAGCCGGTCCAACGCCTCCCGCGCGCCGGGCACCGGCCGGACCTTCTCCGGGTCGCCGTTGTAGGGCACGTCCTCGACCAGCGTGCCGTCCCGGTCCAGCAGCACCGCGTCGTACAGGCCCGACGGGATCCGGCCAGTACCCGGTTGAACCCGGGCTGACCTGCACTGATCCCGCTCGTGGTCCCGTCGCACGGGCGGCGGGTTCCCGACCCCCCGAGGAGTAAACATCAACTTCGGCGGAGCCGCCTCCGCCGGCGCCCGCCGGCCGGACCAACGCCGCCGCGCACCGGGCACGGTCCGGCGATACCCGCCGCTCCCGAGAAGCTAACCCGGTGGTCGTTAGCGGCGGACGGGGCGGGGGTACCGGGAGCAGGTGGCGATTGTGGAGAAAGTGATCGACGCGTCCCCGCAGCAGGTCTTCGACGTGCTCGCCGACGGGTGGACGTACAGCGACTGGGTGGTCGGCACCGCGCACGTGCGGGACGTGGACGACAGCTGGCCCCGGGTGGGCAGCCGGTTGCACCACCGGGCGGGGCCGTGGCCGTTCTCCCTGCAGGACGCCTCGACGGTGCTGGTCTGCGACGCGCCGCACCGGCTGGTGCTGAAGGCCGGCCTGTGGCCGGCCGGCGAGGCCACCGTGGCGTTCACCCTGGAGCCGCTGGACGACGGCCGGACCCGGGTCACCATCGGCGAGGAGTTCGCCGCGGGCCCGCTGCGGTGGGTCCGCAACAAGCTCAACGATCTGGTGCTCCACCTGCGCAACCGGGAGACGTTGAACCGGCTCTCGGACATCGCCACCCGGCAGAAGTCGCAGCGCTGAGGGGGTACGCCCGCCCGGCCCGTCGGCCGGCGCGGCGCGCGTGGGCGGGCGTCCGTGCGGACCCGGCCGGGAGTACTGGCTACCCTCTCAGGTGAAACCTGCCGTGCGACCGAGGATGTCATTGATGATCGAACCCGTGCAGTTGCCCGCCCCGTGGCGCGACGCACGCCTGACCGTCGTCGTGCCCACCTACAACGAGGCGGGCAACCTCCCGGTGCTGGTCGAGCGGCTCCTCGCGCTGCCGCTGCCCGGGCTGAAGGTGCTCGTCGCGGACGACAACTCCCCGGACGGCACCGGCGAGGTCGCCGACAAGCTGGCCATCGAGCACCCGGAGCGGGTGACGGTGGTGCACCGCCCGGGCAAGGAGGGCCTGGGCCGGGCGTACGTGGACGGGCTCGGCCGGGCGCTGGCCGACGGCGCCGAGTACGTCGCCCAGATGGACGCGGACCTGTCGCACCCGCCGGAGGCGCTGCCCGGCATGCTCGGCGCGCTGCTCTCCACCCAGGCCGGCGTGGTCATCGGCTCCCGCTACGTGCCCGGCGGCGAGCTGGACGAGAACTGGCCGTTGTACCGGCGCGCGCTCAGCGGCTGGGCGAACCTGTACGTGCACACCCTGTTGCGGGTCCGCATCCGCGACCTGACGGCCGGCTTCAAGATCTGGCGGGGTGACGCGCTGCGCGACATCGGCCTGGAGCGGGTGCAGTCCAACGGCTACAGCTTCCAGGTGGAGATGCACTACCTGGCCACCCGGCTCGGCCACACCATCCTGGAGGTGCCGATCCGGTTCGAGGAGCGCCGGGAGGGCGCCTCGAAGATGACCACCGCCACCAAGATCGAAAGCGCGCTGATGCCGTTCAAGCTGCGGGCCAAGCACCGCAACCTGGACAGCTGACCGCACCGCCACCGCCGACCCCGGCCGCCACCGGCGACCGGGGTCGGTCGCGGTTCAGCGGTAGAGCGCCCGGTGCGCCGCCCCGATCATTCCGTGGTACGCCGCACCGGTGAGCGCCCGGTCGCGGGCCAGCGCGGCCCGGGCGGCGTTCGCGCCGGGCGCGCCGTGCACCCCGCCGCCCGGATGGGCCGAGGAGCTGGCCAGGAAGAGCCGGTCGACCGGGGTGTCCGCCCGGCCCAGCCCGGGAATCGGCCGCAGGAAGAGCTGCTGGTACGCCGCGGCGGTGCCGCCGCCGAGCGCGCCGCCGACCAGGCTCGGCTCGGCGGCCTCCAGGTCGGCCGGGCCGGCGACGTGCCGGCCGACGATCAGCGACCGGAAGCCGGGCGCGGCCTCCTCCAGCACGTCCTCCATCCGCTGCACGTGCGCGACCACCTCGTCGCCCCGCCAGTGCCGGCGGAACGGCAGGTGGGTGTACGACCAGAGCGACTCGGTGCCCGGCGGGGAGTGCCGGGGGTCGGCCACCGACATCTGCCCGACCAACAGGAACGGGTTGCGGGGCACCTCGCCCCGGGCCAGCTCGGCCGCGTACGTGGTGAGCCCGTCGAGGTCGGCGCCCAGGTGCACGGTGCCCGCGCCGGCCACCGCCCGGTTCTTCCAGGGCACCGGCGCGGACAGCGCCCAGTCCACCTTCAGGGTGGAGCCGTCCCACTTGAAGTGCGCCAGGTCCTCCACCAGCCGGGGCGGCAGCGCCGCCGCGCCGACCAGGTCCAGGTAGAGCGCCGGGGCCGGCACGTCCGCGAGCACCGCCCGGCGGGCCCGCCAGGCGGTTCCCCCGACGGTGCGTACCCCCATGGCCCGGCCCCGCGCGGTGAGCACCCGGTCCACCCGGGCGCCGTAGTCGATCCGGCCGCCCCGCTCGATGAGCCGGGCCACCAGCGCGTCGGTGATCCGCTGGGCCCCGCCGACCGGCACCGGCCAGCCGACCTGCTGGCCGAGCATGGCGAGCAGCCAGCCGTACACCCCGGAGCCGGCCTCCTCCGGGGAGAGGTCGGTGTGCAGCGCGCAGCCGGCCAGCAGCGCGGGGCCGCCCTCACCGGCGAAGAGTTCGGCGCCGAGCTTGCGGACCGGCACGACGAGCCGGCGGGCCAGCCGCAGCGCCCCGCCCACCCGCAGCCGGCGCAGCAGGGTCAGGCCGCCGCGTACCGGCGGGAACGGGCTGGTGATGGTGTCGAGCATCGGCCCGGCCACCGTGCACCAGTCCGCGTACGCCCGCCGCCAGCGGTCCCCGTCGCCGGCCGCGAACGTCTCCAGCGAGGCGGCCGTGACGTCGAGGTCCCGGTTGACCACCGCGGCCCGGCCGTCCGGCAGCAGGTGGGCGAGCACGTCGGGGGCGTGCGTCCAGGTCAGCCCGTACCGGCCGAGGTCCAGGTCGCGCAGCACCGGGGAGGCGTATCCCAGCGGGTAGAAGGAGCTGTACAGGTCGCTGAGGTAGCCGGGCGCGGTGACCTCGGCCGAGCGGACCGCGCCGCCGGGGGCGGCGGTCGCCTCCAGCACCAGCACGTCCCAGCCCGCGTCGGCCAGCAGGTTCGCGGCGACCAACCCGTTGTGGCCGGCCCCGATGACGACGGCGTCCGCGGTCGAAATCATCCGATCCGCCTACCCGGCCGGTTACCGGGCGAAACGCGTTTGTCCGCCCGGGGTCGGGGCATCCACTGCCGCATGTACACGGTTGCGCAGCTCATAGGTGGAGTGTGGGGCGCGGGTGGCACGGGAGGCGAGCTGGTCGTACACGACCCGGCGGACGGTTCCCCGGTGAGCACCGTGCCGATGGCGACGGACGACGAGGTGGCCAAGGCGGTGGAGGCCGCGCGGGGCGCGGCGGCGGAGTGGGCGGCGACCGCGCCGGCCGAGCGGGCGGCGGCGCTGCACCGGGCCGCCGACGCGGTGCAGGCCGCGGCCGAGGAGCTGGCGCAGGCGACCACGGCGGAGATGGGCAAGCCGCTGGACGACGCCCGCGGCGGGGTGGCGGCCGGCATCGGCACCCTGCGGCAGTACGCCGAGCTGGGCCCGGTGCGCGGTGGCCGCACCCTGCACGGCGCCGGGTCGGCGCTGGACTTCATGGCCCCCGAGCCGCGCGGCGTGGTCGCCGCGATCACCCCGTGGAACGACCCGGTGGCGGTCTCCTGCGGGCTGCTCGGCGCGGCGCTGGTCACCGGCAACGTGGTGCTGCACAAGCCGAGCGAGCGGACGCCCGCCACCGGCTGGCTGCTGGCCCGGGCGCTGGACTCCGCGCTGCCGGCCGGGGTGCTCTCGCTGCTCACCGGCGGGGCCGAGGTGGGGGCGGCGCTGGCCGCCCAGGAGGTCGACGTGGTGGCCCACGTGGGTTCCACCGCCACCGGTCGGGCCATCGCGGCGGCCGGCGCCCGGACCGGCGCGAAGGTGCTGCTGGAGAATGGCGGCAGCGACCCGCTGGTGATCGACGCCGACGTGGACCCGGTCTGGGCGGCGGAGCAGGCGGCGCTGGGCTGCTTCGCCAACGCCGGGCAGATCTGCGTCGCGGTGGAACGCGTCTACGTGCACCGGGACATCGCCGAGGACTTCGTCGACGCCCTGGTCGAGCGGGCCGAGGCGTTGGTCACGGGGCCGGGCCGGGAGCCCGGCACGCAGCTCGGGCCGCTGGTCGACCGGCGGCACCGGGACCACGTGCACGGGCAGGTCACCGCCGCGGTCGCCGAGGGGGCCCGGGTCCGCACCGGCGGCGGCATCCCGGACGGGCCGGGGACGTTCTACCCGGCGACCGTCGTCGCGGACTGCCGCCACGAGATGGCCCTGGTCCGGGAGGAGACGTTCGGTCCGGTCGCCCCGGTCATCGTGGTCGACTCGTTCAGCGAGGGGCTGCGCTGCGCCGCCGACTCGCCGTACGGGCTGGCCGCGACCGTGCTGACCGGCTCGATGAGCCACGCCCACCGGGCCTGGCGGGAGCTGCCGGTCGGCACCGTGAAGATCAACGCGGTGTTCGGCGGGGCGCCGGGGGGTGCCGCGCAGCCGCGCCGCGGCAGCGGCCAGGGCTTCGGGTACGGCCCGGAACTGCTCGACGAGTTCAGCACGGTGAAGGCCGTGCACATCGAGGCGCCGGGCGGCGGTCACTGGTGAGCGGCACGACGGGAGCCCGGGACCTGCGCGGTCCCGGGCTCCGGTGTCGTCGGCGACCGGTCAGCGGCCGCCGCGCGCCTTGCGGGTGGCGTTGTTGTTGGCCTTCTCGATCGCCTTGACCAGCTCCGGCTTGGTCATCCGGGACCGGCCCGGCACGTCGAGCTTCTTCGCCACCTCCATGAGGTGGTCCTTGGTGGCGTTGGCGTCCACCCCGCCGGCCGTGGGCGCCCGCCGGGCGGGTCCGCCCCCGGCCGCCTGCCGGTCGCTGGGTCCCTTGCGTCCCTTGGGCTCCCAGTGGTCGCCGACCTTCTCGAACTCGTGCTTGACGGCGGCGAACGCGGTGCGGTGTGCCCGCTCCCCCTCGCCGTACGTCTCGACCGCCGAATCGTGCGTCTTCTCCCAGGTCCGCTGCGCCTTCGCCGGGGAGCGCCGCAGCGTGCTGGGCAGTACCTCGCGCCCGGGCATCTCGTCCTCCTCCGTCTCCGTGGGATCCTCGATGAATGCCCGCCCCGGGGCCCGGCAAACCGCACCGGTTTGTCGGCTTCCCCCACCGGGTACCGCCCGGGCCACCCGTCGGCGGTGCGCCCGGCGGGGTCGGAGGAGGCGTCATGACGGCGACGGATGCGGCGACCGGCGGCCGGCAGCGGGCCCGGCTCCCCCGGCGGATGCGCCAGTTGAGCTGGGTGACCTGGCGCGGCGTGCTGGTCCGCGCGGGGCGCAACTTCGTCAAGGACAACTGCGCCGACTGGGCCGCCGCGCTCACCTACTACGGGGTGCTGGCGCTCTTCCCCTCGACCATCGTGGTGGTCGCCCTGGTGGGGCTGGTCTCCGACGGGCCGCGCACCGTGGACACCGTGATCGACCTGGCCCGGGAGATCGGCGCCGGCTCGGTGGTCGGCAACGAGGCGTTCGTCACCGTGGTGCGCAACGTGGTGGAGCAGCAGGGGCCGGCGAAGGTGCTGCTCAGCTTCGGTCTGCTCGGCGCGCTCTGGTCCGCGTCGGGCTTCATCGGCGCGTTCACCCGCGCGTCCAACGCGATCTACGGGGTCGAGGAGGGGCGTCCGTTCTACCGGCTGCGCCCGGTGCAGATCGGCCTCGCCGCGGTGTCGCTGGTGCTGCTCGCCGTGGTGGCCCTGGGGCTGATCGTCAGCGGTCCGGTCACCGATTTCGTGGGCGACCGGCTGCACGCCGGCGGGCTGACCCGCACGGCGTGGACGGTGGCGAAGTGGCCGCTGCTCGCCCTGGTGGCGATGACGCTGCTGTCGCTGCTGTTCTGGATCGCCCCGAACGTCCGGCAGCCCCGGTTCCGCTGGCTCACCCCGGGCGGCGCGCTGGCCCTGCTGGCCTGGGTGCTCGCCTCGTTCGGTTTCGGCCTCTACGTGGCCAACTTCGGCTCGTACGACGTCACCTACGGCAGCCTCGGCGCGGTGATCGCCTTCCTGGTCTGGCTCTACCTGTCCAACTGCGCGCTGATGCTCGGCGTGCAGGTCAACGCGGAACTCCAGCGTGGCCGGGTGATGCAGGCCGGGGCCGGTGACCCGGGCGAGCCGGTGCTGCCGCCGCGCGCCCCGGCCGAGTCCTGACCGGCCTGGGAGGTTCGTGGCGAGTTGCCCGGATCAGCCGGCCGGCCCCGGTTTACCGGCGGCCCCCTCGGGCATGTCTGTGGGCATGGAACGTGCCAGCAGCAAGCACTCACCCAGGGTCGACGAGCAGATGAGCAGCGAGGTGAACGGCCTCGTCCAGGGGCCGGGCACCGGAGGCTCCCGGGTCGACGAGTTCCGCGTGCCGGAACCGGCCGGGGAGGACCAGCCGGAGGCCACCACGGCCCCGGCGGGCGAGCTGCGCAGCGGCGCCCCGCAGGGGATGAGCTCCCAGGACGTGGAGGCGCGCAGCCGCCTGGGCCGCTTCATCACCATGACCGCCCTGCCGGGCGACCGGGCGGCGCTGGTCGCCAACGCGCGGGAGAACCAGGCGCCCGCCGACATCGTGGCGGCGCTGGAAGGCCTGCCCGAGGGCACCCGCTACCAGACCGTCTCGGAGGTGTGGGCGGCGCTGGGGCACAAGAACGAGACGACGCGCTGGTGACCGGCGCGCGGCCCACCGGCCGCGCGACCGCACCGCGGAACAGGAGGAACCCAGCATGAGCGGCGTTATGGAACACGTGGACGTGGCCGTCCCGATCCGCACCGCCTACGACCAGTGGACGCAGTTCGAGGAGTTCCCGCACTTCATGGAGGGCGTCCAGGAGGTCCGGCAGCTCTCCGACACGATGACCCACTGGACGGTGGAGATCGCCGGCGTGAAGCGCGAGTTCGACGCCGAGATCACCGAGCAACTGCCCGACGAGCGGGTGGCCTGGCGCTCCACCGGCGGCACCGCGCAGGCCGGCGTGGTGACCTTCCACCGCCTCGACGAGGGGCACACCCGGGTCACCCTGCAGATGGACTTCGAGCCGCACGGCATGGTGGAGAAGGCCGGCGAGAAGCTCGGCGTGGTCGACCACCGCGCGAAGGGCGACCTGACCCGGTTCAAGCAGTTCATCGAGCGGCGGGGCCAGGAGACCGGTGCCTGGCGCGGCACGGTCGACCGACCCACCCCCTGAGCTCCCCCGGGCACACCCGACCCCGATGGCCGCCGGCGTTCCCGGCGGCCATCGCCGTTCCCGGCGGTCATCGCCGTTCCCGGGCAGCCATCGCCCTTCCCGGGCAGCCATCGCCCTTCCCGGGCAGCCATCGCCGTTTCCGGTGCCCGGGCCGCCGGCGTTCCCGGGCCACCGGCCGTCGGTCGTCCCGCGCTCCCGCCGATGGTGGCCGGGGGCGCCGCCGTGCGGGGCGGCTCAACAGTCATCGCGGAGCGGGTGGGGGCGGCCCGCCGGCCGTTTGCGATCATCCGGCCCGGGTACCGCAGGGGAATGACCGACAACGACCGCCACGTGTGGCGCGACGAGGACCGGACCCCCCTGCACGAGCTGGACCGCGCGATCGCCCGGTCGACCCTCGACGGGCAGGCCGACGACGCCACCGGCAACGACGCCGGCGAAGAGGCCACCTTCGGCCATGGGCCGGAGGCGGTGGACCGGGGCGCCGGACCGGAGGCCGAGCGGCGGGAGATGACCGACGCGGACCGGGCGTACCGCCCGTCGACCACCGGCCGTACCGGCCCGGACAACATCTGAGCCGGGCTCCGGGCGCCACGGACGCCCGGAGCGGTCCTCAGGCGGCCGGCGCGGCCCGCCGGGCGCCGACGACGTGCAGCGCGAGCAGGGCCACCGCGAGCAGCACCAGCGTCGAGCCGAGCAGCACCACCGAGGTACGCGCGAGCAGCACCCCGACGCCCGCGGGCACCAGCGCGGCGCCCACCCCCGCCGCGCCCATCTGCAGTCCGATGGTCCGGTCCGCGTGGGCCGGACCGACCCGTTCCGCCGTGGTGAGGGTGAGCAGCGGGAAGACCGGCGCCGCGGCGAACCCGACCACGACGAGGCCCGCCACGGTCACCCAGGCCGGCGCCGGCAGGGCGATCAGCGCCGTGCCGGCCACCATGCCGAGCAGGCTGCCGCGCAGCACCCCGCCGCTGCCCAGCCGCTCCGCGACGAGGCCCTGCACCACCCGGCCGAGGAAGAGACTCCCCCAGTAGCCGGAGACGCAGAGCCCGGCGACCGGGCCGGCCATCCCGCGCCCCTCGGTGAGCAGCAGGTACGCCCAGAGCCCGGTGGTCACCTCGATCGCCACGTAGACGGCGAAGGCGGCCCCGCCGAGCCAGACCGCCGGCAGGCGCAGCGTCTCCCGGATCGGGGTGGGCCGCGGCCGCGGCTCGGCGTGGTCCGGGTCGGCGTGGTCCGGGTCGGCGTCGTCCGGGTCGGCGTCGTCCGGGTCGGCGGCCAGGGTGACGGATGCGGCATGTTGTGGCTTCCGGGGCGCGGGAAGCGCCGACATGCCGCATTCTGCGCCGCCGCTCCTGCCCGCCGCGCCGGCCGGGGACGTCGCCTCGTCCGGGGCCGCCGGCGGGGCGTGCCGGCTGGGGAGGTTGGCGCCCCGGTCCCGCCAGGCCCGCACGGTGAGCGCGAACGCGGTGGCCAGGGCGAGTTGGGCGGTGGCGACCGCGGCGTACCCCCAGCGCCAGCTCAGGCCGGCGCCGAGCACCCCGGTCATGATCAGTGGGCCGAGCGCCACGCCGAGTCCGAAGAAGGCGTGCATCCAGTTCATGTGCCGGGGGCCGAAGGCGCCGGCCGCGTACGCGTTGAGGCCGGCGTCGATCGCGCCGGAGCCGATCCCGAGCACCAGCGCGAAGCCGACCAGCACGGCCAGCGCCGGGGTCAGCGCGTACCCGGTGAGCGCCACCGCGGCGAGCAGGGTGCTGCCGGCCAGCAGCCAGCCGACCCCGAGCCGGGCCAGGGTGAACCCGGCCAGCACGCTGGAGGTCAGGTAGGCCACCGTGCCGGCGGTGAGCACCACGCCGACCGCCTCGGTGGGCACGCCCAGGTCGACGCGGATCGACGGCCAGCCGACGCCGATCAACCCGTCGGGCAGACCGAGACTGACGAAGGCCAGGTAGGCGAGGAGGAGCAGGGAGGCCCGGGGCGCGGCGGGGGTGCGGGACACGGCTTCCCATCCTGCCGTACCGCGGGTGCGGCGCGGAGGCCCGGCGGGGTCGGTCGACCGGCTCCACCGTACGGACAAAAAGCGCGATACGGACGGCCGAGATAACGGACAGCCCATCCAGAATCGGCCGAACGGGTGACGGCGATACCCCGGTGCCGCGTAAGACTTTCGGGATGCAACAGGGCTCCGGTTTCCTCAGCTCCCGTCACCGCCGCCTGGCCTGGCTCGGCTTCCTGCTCGCCGCCGTCCAGGCGCCGGTCGCCGCCAAGCTCGTCGACGACAGCTCGTGGCTGTTCAGCCTCGTGGTGGCGCTCATGATCGCCACGGTGATCATCGCCGACGACACGGCCCGCCGCCAGGCCGGGGCCGGGGCCGGCTCCTCCGACTAGCCCTCGGCCTCCGGCCAGCCCTCGGCCTCCGGCCAGCCCTCGGCCTCCGACTAGCCCTCGTGCCCCGGCCGCGCCTCGTGCCCCGGCCGTCCCGAGGTGCGGCGGCGTTCCTTCAGCTCCGCCTCGAACAGGTGCCGGCGGCCCCCGACCAGCGTGTCGCGGGCGTACCGGTCCAGCTCGCGGAAGAGCGCGTAGTACCCGTCGTCGAAGTCCTCGACGATCTGGAACGTCCACCGGCCGGCGATGACGTTGCGGCCGAGCAGGTCCTGCTCGATCCGGTCGGCCAGCGCCGGCTGGTCGGCCGCGCGGAACCGCGCCACCGCGTCGTCGAGCATCAGGTCGGCGTGGCCGATCAGCTGGTGCAGCGAGTACAGGTGACCGCGGGCCCGCTCCACGGTCTCCAGCGCCTCGCTCAGCTTCCCGAGCGCCTCGACCGTGACGTCATTCACGCCCGCCGGCCGGCGGTGCGCGGTGTCCGGTCCGTCGTCCGCCTGCTGTCCCATTCCGTTCCTCCGCGGGGTCGGTCGCGCCGGTTCGCGCGGTTTCCTTCTGCCCCCTGGCGACCGGCTCAATCCGCTGGGCCACCGCCCGGTGGCGCCCGGACGACCCGGACATCGTCCGGTCGGCCGAGGCCGCCCCGGTCGGCGCGGGACTAGCCTCGGTCACCATGCGCGCGCCGAACCACCGGGCCGAGACCCCCTCCGCGGCACTCTCCGCGCGAGCCACCCTCGCCACCCTCACCGCCGCCGTCGGCACCTCCGGGCTGGCCGCGGCCGCCGCCGAGCCAGGTCTGCTCGCCGCGGTCGACCAGCACGCCGCGGGCGTACGGGACAGCCTGCACGGCGACCACCGGCCGTTGACCGTGGCCGCGCTGGCCGGGTACGCCGAGGGCGTCCGGGCCGCCGCGCTCGAGCACGGATGGCGGCCACCGGCCGGTCCGGTGGACTGGGCCCAGCCCGACTGGGCGCTCACCCGGCTGCTCGCGGTCTGCCTGCTGGCCCGCTCGCTGGACCCCCGCGACCTGGCCTGAGACACGGCGAAGGGTGCCCGCGATCGCCCTGCGGACACCCTCCCCGTCGCCCTGTCCGGCCTCAGCCGTTCGGTCGGCGGAACTGCTGGGTCTCGTCGCCCATCCCGCCGGAGCGGTACGCCCCCTGCCCGGTGCCGGACATCGAGGACTGGGGCGTGACCGGTGCGGGCTGTCCGCCCCGGTCGGCCATCTGCCGCTCGTAGTCGCTGCGGCCTGCCCCCTGACCCTGGCGCTGCTCCCGGAACGCCCGGGACTCCTGGGCGGCCCGGTCGAGCCAGTGGTCCCAGCGCGCCTGCATCGGCTTCACCAGACCACCGCCGACGCCCACCACCAGGATGCCGGCCACCGTGGCGAGCACCGCGATCAGCACCGGAGTGGTGACGGTGGTGGCGATACCAACCTGGTTCAGCGCCGCGATCACACCGAGCGCCAGGATGAAGATCGCCGTGAGGTCGGCCAGCACCCGCCCGTAGGAGAGCCCGCCCAGCGCGCCGGAAACCAGTTCCCGGACGGCGTTGGCGATGGCGGCGGCGATGACCACGATGACGATCGCGACAAACGCCCGTGGCAGCCACGAGACCACCCCGCGGATCAGGTCGCTGATCGCGTTCGGTCCCCACACCCCGAAGGCGAACTGCAGGGTGAACAGCAGGACCGCGTAGTAGGCGAGTTTGGCCAGGATGTCGCTCGCGTCGTACTTGGTTCGTTCGAGCGCGCGTTTGATGCCGCCGCGTTCGACGGCCCGGTCGAATCCGACCCGTTCCAGTGCCGCATCCACGATCTTGAGGACGGCTCGGGCGATGAGCCAACCCACCACGAGGATCACGATGAACGCGATCGCCCTCGGGATGAAGAGCAGCACCGACCTCCAGAAGTCGGTCAGGGCGGCACCGATGTCGGCCTGCCCGACCGCGAGGGTTTTCGGCATGATGTCCCTCCTGTCGCGTGAACTGCGACGCCCGCATACCCCCTGCTATCGACCGCACGCCGAGCCGGACCCCGGCAATTTCCCGACATGCCCCGCCGAACCGGCCCTGACCTGCCCGGACACCCTGGCCGGCGGGAGCCGGGCAGGCGGCGGGTCACGTGATCGCAACCCGCGCGCCACGCTCCGGATAGGCTGCGGTCATGCCAGGCACCGTCGGACGGGTTCCCACGCCGTCGGCTCCCGCCGCCGCAGGGCCCACGGACCCGGGCGGCGTCACCGCCGCGGCCGGCCACCCGTGGGCCGGCGTCCTCGGCTCGCCCGAGGGGTGGGATCCGGCCCTGCGCGCCGTGGTCGACCTGGTGCTCACCTCGCCCGTGCCGATGGCCCTGCTCTACGGCGACGAGCTGAGCCTGCTCTACAACGACGGCTACGCCGAGCTGATCGGCGCCCGGCACCCGCAGGCGCTGGGACGGCCGGCCGCGGAGGTGTTCGCGGAGGTCTGGCAGGAGCCGGGCGCCGGGGAGATGCTGGAGCGGGCGTACCGGCGGGCGGAGCCCTTCCTGGAGCGCGAGGCGGTGCTCCCGGCCGACCGGCGGCCCGGTGGGGCCGACGCGGCGGTATTCACCCGGGGCTACTCCCCAATCCGGGACAGCACCGGCACGGTCATCGGCGTACTCAGCGTGGCCGCGCAGACCACCCAGCTCACGCAGCAGTTGCAGAGCCTGAGCGACTTCGCCGCCGCGCTCTCCGGCACGCTCACCCTGGACGACGTCGCCCGGGTCACCCTGCGCTACTTCCTGCACTCGTTCGACGCCGACCGGGTCTCCGTCCTGGTGGACGAGGGGACGGCCTGGCGGCTGGTCCGTCGGGTGCGGGGCGAGCTGCTCGACGAGGCCGACGAACGGCTGCCGCCGCTGTGGCGGCGGATCGCGGCCGACTCCCCCATCCCGGTCGGGGTGGCCGCCCGCTCGGGGGTGCCCTCCTTCATCGGCGACGGGCAGCCGCTGCGGGACACCGCCGCGGACCGGCACGACGAGAAGATCCGGGCGCTCGCCTCGCTGCCGCTGCGCTCCTCGGTGATCCGGGGCGCGCTGACCGTCGGCTACCAGGCCGCGCATCCGTGGTCTCCGGCCGAGCGGGCGCTGCTGGCCGCCGCCGCCGAGCTGGTCGGTCAGGCGGCCGAGCGGGCCCGCCGGTTCGAGACCCAGCACGGCACCGCTCAGCTTCTGCAACGCAGCATGCTCCCCGAGCGGCTGCCCAACCTGTCCCGGCTGCGCATCGCCGCCCGCTACGACCCGGGTGTGGACGGCAACGCCGCCGGCGGCGACTTCTACGACGCGTTCGTGCTGCCCAGCGGGGCGCTCGGGATCGTGCTCGGCGACGTGGCCGGGCACGACGTGCAGGCCGCCGCCCGAATGGGCCAGGTACGGGCCGCGCTGCGCGCGCTGGCCCTGGCCGACCCGCGCCCCGACGCGGTGCTCGCCGGGCTGGACCGGCTGGTCGCCAGCCTCGGTCTGGAGGGCGGGACGCAGGAGCTCTTCGTCACCGTGGTGTTCGGGGTGGTCGAGGCCGAGCAGCAGCGGATCACGCTGGCCAGCGCCGGCCATCCGGCCCCCCTGATCCGCCGCGCCCCGGCCCACGGCACCCCCTACGCCGAGTACGTCGACGTACCGCCCGGCCCGCCGCTCGGCCTGGGCCACCGGCCGCCGACCGCCACCGTGCCGTTCCACCCGGGCGACACCCTGCTGCTGTTCAGCGACGGGGTGGTCGAGCGCCGCTGGCAGGATCTCGCCGCCGGCCTGAGCGGGCTCGGCGCGGCGGTGACCGCGGCCACCAGCGGTGACCCGCGGGCGCTCTGCGCGGTGGCCACCGCGGCCGTGCCGGGCGCCACCGAGGACGACGTGGCGGTGCTCGCGGTCGAGCACGCGGTACGCCCCAGCCGCTCGGCCGGGATGCGGGTGCCGGCCGAGCCGACCGCGCCGAGCCGGGTGCGGCACTGGCTGACCGCCCAACTCACCGAGTGGCAGGTGCCCGAGGGGGTGATCGGCGCGGCGGTGCTCTGCACCAGCGAGCTGACCACCAACGCGCTGCTGCACGCCGGCACGGCCGCCCGGGTGGAGATCGACCTGAGCGCGGAGCGGTTGCTGGTCTCGGTGGCGGACTCGGGCACCCGCGGGCAGGTCACCCGGGCGCAGACCGACACGTTGAGCAGTCGCGGCCGGGGCCTCGGCCTGATCGAGGAGTTGAGCGACGCCTGGGGCACGGATCCCACGGTGCGCGGCTCCACCGTCTGGTTCGAGATCCTCATTCCCGGCGGGTGAAAGGGCGCGTCGGCACCGGCCCGGCCGGGTAGGAGGGGTGCCATGGCCACCGACAACCGCTGCGGCGTCCTCTTCGACGTGGACGGCACCCTGGTCGACAGCACCTACCTGCACACCGTGAGCTGGTGGGAGGCGCTGCGTCAGGGCGACCACCAGGTGCCGATGGCCCGGATCCACCGGGCCATCGGGATGGGCTCGGACAAGCTCCTGGACCATCTGCTCGGCCCGGAGCGGGACCGGGCCGGCGACGGCAAGCTGCGCGACGCGCACGACGCCCTTTACGCCGAGTACTGGGAGCGGCTGACGCCGCTGCCCCGCGCGGCGGACCTGCTGCGCGCCTGCGCCGCACGCGGGCTGCGGGTGGTGCTGGCCACCTCCGCGGCCGAGCACGAGGTGGCCGCCCTGCGCGCCGCGCTCGCCGCCGACGACGTGATCGACACGGTCACCTCCTCGGCGGACGCGGCGGAGAGCAAGCCGGCGCCGGACATCCTGGAGGCGGCGCTGGCCCAGTCGGGGTTGACCGCCGAGCGGGTGGTGTTCGTCGGCGACTCGGTCTGGGACGTGGCCGCCGCCGGCAAGCTGGACGTGCCCTGCATCGGTCTCACGTGCGGCGGTACCAGCCGGGGCGAGCTGGCCGGCTCGGGCGCGGTGGCGGTCTACGACGACCCGGCCGCCCTGCTGGACGGTCTCGCGGAAAGCGTGATCGCCGCCCTCACCGATCCGTCGCGGTCGGTACGCGCCCCGAGGCGGGCCGGTGACACGGTGACCGGTCCCACTGGGGAGAAGACGGACACCGAGGCATAGCGGGTTCCGTCCCGGGGCACAGGGGACCACCTGCCCGGTCCGCGGGCGGCGGAGGGGTGGTGCCGTGGAACCGGTGGATGTCGCGTTCGCGCTGCTCGGCGTCGGGGCGTTGTTGGCGGGGATCCTGCCGCGCCTGCTGGAACGCCGGCCGCTGTCCATGCCGATCGCCTTCCTCGGGCTGGGCATGCTGGTCTTCCTGCTCCCCACCGGGCTGCCCGCCCCCGACCCGCTGCGCTGGCCGGAGCTCACCACCCACCTGACCGAGATCGGCGTGATCGTGGCGCTGATGGGCGCCGGCCTGAAGATCGACCGGCCGCTGAGCTGGGCGCGCTGGTCGTCGACCTGGCGACTGCTGGCCATCGCCATGCCGGTGTGCATCGTCGCCGTGGCGCTGCTGGGCTGCTGGTGGGCCGGCCTGGTGCCGGCGGCGGCGCTGCTGCTCGGCGCCGCGCTCGCCCCGACCGACCCGGTGCTCGCCTCCGACGTGCAGGTCGGCGAGCCGACCGACGCGGAGGACTCCGAGGACGAGGTGCGCTTCGCGCTCACCTCGGAGGCGGGCCTCAACGACGGGCTGGCCTTCCCCTTCGTGTACGCGGCCATCGCCATCGCCACCACCAGCCTGGCCCCGCGGGACTGGCTGGCCCACTGGGTCACCGTGGACGTGCTCTGGAAGCTCGCCGTGGGCGTGGGCGGCGGCCTGCTCATCGGCTGGCTGCTGGGCAAGCTCTTCTTCCGCGCGCCGAGAACGCTCCGGCTGGCCCGGCACGCCGAGGGCTTCCTCGCCCTGGCCGCGACGTTCCTGGCGTACGGCCTGGTGGAGGTGGTCGGCGGGTACGGCTTCCTGGCCGTGTTCGTGGCCGCCCGGGCGATCCGGGCGGCGGAACGCACCCACGAGTTCCACTCGGTGCTGCACGACTTCGCCGAGCAGATCGAACGGCTGCTGACCGTGCTGTTGCTGCTGCTGTTCGGGGGCGCGGTGATCTCCGGCCTGCTCGCCCCGCTGACCTGGCCGGCGGCGCTGGTCGGGCTGGCCCTGGTCTTCGTGATCCGGCCGGGGGTGGCCTGGCTGTCGCTGCGCGGCGCGCCGGGCCGGCCGGCCGAGCACTGGGTGATCGCCCTGTTCGGCATCCGCGGCGTCGGCTCGTTCTACTACCTGGCGTACGCGACGAGTGAGACATCGTTCCCCCAGGCCGAGCTGGTGTGGGCCACGGTCGGGCTGGTGGTGACCGTCTCGGTGGTGGTGCACGGCATCGCGGCCACCCCGGTGATGCAACTGCTGGACCGGGCGGAGGAGCGGACGCGCGACAGCTCGGAACGGGACCGGTCGGACGAACCCGCGCTGGGCGGAGTCCCCGGCTGACCGGCGCGACTGGCCGGCGTCCCCGGCTGACCGGCGCGACTGGCCGGCGTCCCCGGCTGACCGGCGCGACCGGCCGGCGTCCCCGCCGGGCCGGGAGACGGGCGCGGGCATCGGGCCCTCCGGCGGGTTGGCGGGCCCGATGTGCGGCGGTCAGCCGGGGGCGGCGTGCAGCCGGGCGGTCAGCCCGGGGCGGCGTGCAGCCGGGCGGCCAGCGCGCGGCCCAGGTCCCGCCCGGAGCGCCAGGCGCTCTGCACCCGGGGTCGGCCGAACGCGTCCCCGGCCAGGCCGATCCCGTCCTCGTCGAGGTGGTAGGTCCGGTCGCCGCCGGCGGTGGGCTTGGCGTAGGTCCACCGGTGCACGTGGGTCAGCTCGGCCGGTTCGGGGAGCCCGAGCAGGTCGCGGACCGCCTGCTCGATGGCCGGGCCGGCGGCGGTGGGCTGGAGCAGGTGACCGGCGGCGAACGCCGGGGTGGTGTGCGCGACCAGCACCGGCGCCCGGTCTCCGCGCCGGTCGCCGTCGTCGCAGACCAGCGCGAGCACCGGGTGGTCGTTGACGAAGGCGCCCGGGAACGGCGGCCAGCGCCGGGCCGGGAAGCGCAGCACCCCGGCCAGCGTGGACGACCAGCGCTGCGTGCCGGCCGCCCGGGTGGACGCGGCGAGGGCCGGGTCGAGCAGCAGGGCCGCCTGCGGTCCGGGCATGGCCAGCACCACGGCCTCGGCCGGGCGGCCGTCCACCCGCGGGCCGGGTTCGACGGTCATGACCAGCCGGTTGTGCGTCACGGGCAGGTCACCGGCCAGGTGCTCGACCAGCGAGCGCAGGCCGCGCGGCGCGGCCCAGCGGGTCGGCCCGGGCACCGCGCGGCGCCCGTCCGGCCCGTACGCCAGGAAGGTGTCGGTCCATTCCCGGACCAGCCCGGCGGCCTGCCACCGCTGGACCACCGCGGCGAAGTCGGGATCGTCCACGGTGAGGTAGGCGGCGCCCAGGTCGGCGGGCCGGCCGTCGAAGCGTTTGCTGGCCATCCGCCCACCGGTCACCCGGGCCCGTTCCCGGACCTCGACCGGGATGCCGGCCCGGACCAGCTCGTTGGCGCACGCCACGCCGGCGATGCCCGCGCCGACCACCACGACACCCGACGTCACCCGGTGATCGTATGTGCCGGCCGGCATGAAGCCGGCGGCACCCGGGTAGTGGTACACCCGTTCGAAGGAGAGGGGATGACGATGGCTGAGCGCCACGACACGCGGACCGCTGGCAACCCGGACGCCGCCGTGAAGGATCCCGACGAGTGGGTCACCGGCGACGAGCCGCCGACCGCCGCCCAGGAGTCGTACCTGCGCACCCTGGCCCGGGAGGCGGGCGAGGAGGTGCCGGAGGGGCTGACCAAGGCGGAGGCCTCCCGGCGCATCGACGAGCTCCAGGCGGAGACCGGACGGGGCGCCTGACTCAGCGCGGGGGGAGGCGGTGCAGCTCGACCCGGTCGAGCCGCCCCGCCGCCACCCGCGCGGTCAGGTAGGTCGCGTACGGCTGGGCCCGCCGGTCGGTCGGTGAGCCGGGGTTGAGCAGCCGCAGCCCGTCGGGGGCCACGGTGTCCCACGGGATGTGCGAGTGGCCGAAGACGAGCAGGTCGTCGTCGGGGAACCGGGCCGCGCAGCGCGCCTCCCGGCCGGTCTTCGGCCCGGTCTCGTGCACCACGGCGACCCGCAGCCCGGCCAGCTCGACCCGGGCCACCTCGGGCAGCCGGGCGCGCAACTCGGGCCCGTCGTTGTTGCCGTGCACCCCGACCAGCCGCCGGGCCCGGGCCGCCAGCGCGTCGAGCAGCGCCACGTCCACCCAGTCCCCGGCGTGCAGCACCACGTCGGCGGCGTCGATCGCCGCCCAGAGCGGCGCGGGCAGGTCCCGCGCCCGCTTGGGCACGTGCGTGTCCGCCACCATCACCAGTTCCATCCCGCCGATCCTCCCCCACCGGACCCGTCCCCGTCCGCCGGGCGCACCGCCGCCGCCGGGCGCAGGCGCACGGCACGGGCCGGCGCACCGCCACGCGTTGGCGCACCGCCACGGGCGGATGCGGGCGGGCGCGGGCGGACATGGCCGGGCGCGGGCGGGAGCGGTCGGGGGTCGATCCGCGTCCGAACCGGGGTGACTACCCACGGCCGGCCGGCGTACACCCGCGGGCCGGGGCCCGATGGGCGGGTGGCGACGGGTTACCGCTCGACAGCGGAGGGAACCCGGCGGGTTGACGAAGGAGGATGCTCATGACCAGACCCTCGACACCGACCGCCGCCTGGCGGCCCGGCATGCCGGGCGGCGACAACCTCCCGTCGGGTCCGGGCGGTCGCCCGGCCGCACCCAGCGGGGACGGGCACGGGCCGCAGGCCGGCGCGCCGACCGTCACGATCGGCTCGTACCCGGACTATCCGTCCGCCCAGCGGGTGGTGGACTATCTGGCCGACAACCGGTTCCCGGTGGAACGGACCTCGATCGTCGGCACCAACCTCACCCTCGTGGAGACGGTGCTGGGCCGGTTGACCACCGGCCGGGCCGCGCTGCTCGGTGCGGGCACCGGCGCCTGGTTCGGGCTCTTCATCGGGTTGCTCTTCGGCATCTTCACCGCGGGCAACTGGGTCGCGGTGATCCTCGCCGGGCTGGTGATCGGCGCGATCTGGGGCGCGGTGTTCGGCGCGGTGGCCCACGCCATGACCGGGGGCCAGCGGGACTTCACCTCGGCCAGTTCGCTGCGGGCCGGCCAGTACGCGGTGACCGTGGACGCCGACGTGGCCGAAGGGGCCCGCCAGCTGCTCGGCCGGATGCATCTCACCCCGACCGGCGCGACCGCCCGCTGACCGCACCGTCCGTCCCCGCCCCGGTGCGCCCGCCGCGCCGGGGCGGCGGCGCGCTCAGTGGTACGCCCGTTCCCCGGCCCGGATCGGCACGGCGACCCGGTTCTCCGCCGGTGCCAGCGGGCAGGCCCAACGGTCGTCGTACGCGCAGCTGGGGTTGTAGAGGTAGTTCGGGTCGAGCCGGACCCGGCGGCCGGGCAGCAGGGTCAGGCCCCGGCCGAAGGTGCCCTTGACCGTGTCGGTGAGGTAGCGCCCGCCGCCGTAGCTCCCGTCGCCGCAGGTGGCGTCGTGCAGTGGCAGGAAGAGCCCGCCCCCGTACGCCTCGATCCACCAGAGGGTGAGCGGACCCCAGGGGGTCTCGGCGATGCCCACCCGGCGGTACCGGACCACCCCGTCGGGGCCGCCGGTGTCGATGCTCGCGGTGCCCGAGGCGGGTCGCAGCGGCGCCTCGACGACGGCCGCCGGGTCGGGCGGGTACCAGCGCAGGCCGACGCCGGACCGCTCGGCGGCGGGCAGCGGGCTGCTCGGGTGGGTCCGGAACAGCTCGTCCCGGGCAGCCCGGAAGCCGGCCAGGTCGAGGTCGGAGAGGTAGAGCCGGGCCATCCGCTCGCGCCAGTCCAGCAGGTCGAGATCATCCACCCCTCGACCCTAGCCCGCCGCTGGGACCGGCTCAGTTCGGTTTTGAAAAGGCTCACCGTCAACGATCGTTGTACCGCTGCTCACACCGCTGACCGAGCGCTTGTTTAAATTTTAAATAGTGCTACTGTCGTGGCCATGACGGAGAGCCTGGACGCGGAGCGGCTGGCCTGCTGGCGCGCGTACATCGAGTCGAGCCAGCGGCTGTTCACCCAGCTCGAGGACGACCTGCGCGCGGACAGCGAGCTGAGCTTCGCCGACTACCACGTGCTGGTGCTGCTCTCCGAGGCGCCGGGGCAGCGGCTGCGGATGGGCGAGCTGGCCGACCGGCTGGTCTTCTCCCCCAGCCGGCTCACGTACCAGATCACCTCGATGCAGAAACGCGGCCTGGTCGCCAAGGAGGCCTGCCCGGGCGACCGCCGGGGCAGCGAGGCGGTGCTCACCGCCGCCGGCCTGCTGACCCTGCGCGAGGCCGCGCCGCACCACCTGCGCTCCGTGCGTACCCACCTGATCGACGACCTCGACGACGCCGAGGTCGCCTGCCTCACCCGGGTCTTCGAGCGGCTCGGCCGGCGCCTGCGCGCCGACCGCGACGCGTCGTCCACCCCGGCCGACAACTAAGGAGCCCCCGATGCCCGCCATCACCGTCGACGACGTCCTCGTCCTGCCCCGCCTGCCGGAGCTGGCCGAGAACACCACGTTCCGCCCGGTCCGCCGGCTGACCACCGCGCCGAGCGGGTACGAGGGAGAGGGCTTCCCGGTCCGCCGGGCCTTCGCCGGGGTGCCGCTGACCGAGCTGGACCCGTTCATCCACCTGGACCAGATGGGCGAGGTGGACTACGCCCCGGGCGAGCCGAAGGGCACCCCGTGGCATCCGCACCGCGGCTTCGAGACGGTGACCTACATGATCGACGGGATCATGGACCACCAGGACTCGCAGGGCGGCGGCGGCACCATCACCGACGGCGACACCCAGTGGATGACGGCCGGCAGCGGCCTGCTGCACATCGAGGCGCCGCCGGAGCACCTGGTGATGAGCGGAGGGCTGTTCCACGGCCTGCAGCTCTGGGTGAACCTGCCCCGGGCGGCCAAGATGAACCCGCCGCGCTACCAGGACATCCGCGGCCGGGAGTCGGCGCTGCTCACCACGCCGGACGGCGGCGCGCTGATCCGGGTGATCGCGGGCGAGGTCGCCGGGCACCGCGGCCCGGGCTCGACCCACACCCCGATCACCATCGCCCACGTGACGCTTCAGCCGGGTGCCGAGCTGAGCCTGCCCTGGCGGCCGGACTTCAACGCGCTGGTCTACGTGCTGGCCGGCCGGGGCACCGTCGGCACCGAGCGCCGGCCGATCCAGCTCGGCCAGCTCGCGGTGCACGGCCCGGGTGACGCGCTGCGGGTCACCGCCGACCCCCGGCAGGACTCGAACACGCCGGCGCTGGAGCTGTACATCATGGGTGGGCTGCCGATCCGGGAGCCGGTGGCGCACTACGGCCCGTTCGTGATGAACACCCGGGCCGAGCTGGTCCAGGCGTTCGAGGACTACCAGGCCGGCCGGCTCGGCGTGATCCCGGCCGCGCGGCTGCCGCACACCGGCGGCGAGGCCGCCCGGCCCTGACCCCCGGCACCGCGGGTACGGGCGTCCCGGGTCCCCCGGGGCGCCCGCCGGGTCAGGAGACGGCGAAGATGCCGGCCACGCCGAGGAGCACCATCACCAAGACCGCCACCACGGCACCCCGCTCCCCCTCGACCGCCTGCTCGCGGTACTCGGTCCCGGCGGTGTTCGTCGTCTCGGCGGGCATGGTGCGGCCTCCTCGTCTGGATGTTTGGCGGCGGCCCACCGGGGAGCCCACCGCCGGTCGGCCGGCGTGCGGGGCGGTCCCGGGGGTCCTACCGTGAGGACGTTGTCGACCTCGGGAGGCTGGAACGTGACGACGCGGGAGTGGTTCCTCACCGCACAGGAACGTGCCAACCCAGGCTCTGCTTTACCCGTCTGGACGACGGGAAACCTCGCCGAGCCGCTGATTCACGGGTCCGCGTACTTCGACCGGCTGGTCGACGAGGTCTCCGCGCTCAAGGCCGGCGACCACCTCTTCTTCACCGACTGGCGGGGCGACCCCGATCAGCGGATGCGCCCGGACGGCCCGACCGTGGTGCAGCTGTTCGCCCAGGCCGCCCAGCGCGGCGTGCTGGTCAAGGGGTTGATCTGGCGCTCCCACCTGGACAAGCTCTCCTACAGCGAGGCGGAGAACCGCAGCCTCAGCGAGGCGATCTGCGCGGCCGGCGGCGAGGTGCTGCTCGACCAGCGGGTCCGGCGGGGCGGCTCGCACCACCAGAAGCTGGTGGTGCTGCGCCACCCGGACGACCCGGCGCGGGACATCGCGTTCGCCGGCGGGATCGACCTGTGCCACAGCCGGCGCGACGACGCCACCCACCGGGGCGACCCGCAGCCGGTGGCCATGTCCCCGCGCTACGGCGGGCGCCCACCCTGGCACGACGTGCAGCTCGCGCTACGCGGGCCGGTCGTCGGCGCCCTGGACACCACCTTCCGGGAGCGGTGGACCGACCCGATGCCGCTGGACTCGGAGAACCCGATGGCGTACCTGCGCGACCGGCTGCGCGGCGCCGACCTGAGCCCCGATCCGCTGCCCGAACAGCCGGCCGATCCGCCGCCGTGCGGGCCGCACCGGATCCAGGTGCTGCGCACCTACCCGGCGGTCCGGCCGCGCTACCGGTTCGCCCCGAATGGAGAGCGGACGGTGGCCCGCGGCTACACCAAGGCGATCCGCCGGGCCCGCCGGCTGATCTATCTGGAGGACCAGTACCTCTGGTCGACCGAGGTGGCGGAACTCTTCGCCGAGGCGCTGCGCGCGCAGCCGGAGCTGCACCTGGTGGCGGTCGTGCCCCGGCACCCGGACGTGGACGGCCGGTTGGCGCTGCCGCCCAACATGGTGGGTCGCGAGCAGGCGCTGGCGCTGTGCCACCGGGCCGCCCCGGACCGGGTGCACGTCTTCGACGTGGAGAACCACGAGGGCACCCCGGTCTACGTGCACGCCAAGGTCTGTGTGGTCGACGACGTCTGGGCGAGCGTGGGCAGCGACAACTTCAACCGCCGGTCCTGGACGCACGACAGCGAGCTGTCCTGCGCCGTGCTGGACGAGACCCGCGACGAGCGGGCCCCCGCCGACCCGGCCGGGCTGGGCGACGGCGCCCGGGTCTTCGCGCGGGACCTGCGGCTGCGGCTGTGGCGGGAGCACCTGGACCGGGACCCGGACGGCGGGCAGGACGCCGATCTGCTGGACCCGGCGGACGCGGTGGCCGCACTCACCTCGACGGCCGAGGCGCTGGACCGTTGGCACGCCGGCGGGCGCACCGGACCCCGGCCGCCGGGCCGGCTGCGGCCGCACCGCGCCGAGCGGCTGGCCTGGCACACCCGGCTCTGGGCGTTGCCGATCTACCGGCTGGTCTACGACCCGGACGGCAGGCCGCTGCGCGCCCGCCGCGCCGGCACGTGGTGAGCCGGCCCGACGGCGGCGGCCGCCGAGGGGTCGTCGAGCGCGCCGGGCCGGGCCGGGTAGGCGAAGGAGACCCGGGGCGAGTAGAACCCGCCGCCGATGCGGAGCGGGTTGGCCGGCCGTAGCGCGTGCGCCGGGTGGCCGGGGAGGAGGAACTCCAGCGACTCGATCTCGAACGGGGTGACCGGCTCCGCGACGAACGGGTAGTCGACCGCGATCCGCTCGCCGTCCCGGACGGTCAGGTAACGGTGGTGGCCGCTGAACACCCGGTTGCCGGTGTCACCCACCCGGGCCACCGAGCGGATCAGCGGCACCCCGTCGACGAGGGTCTCGGCGACCAGCCGGTCGCCCCGGACGTCCACCCGGGTCTCCCCGACGGTGGCCGGCGCTCCGCGCGCGTCGGCGTACGCCCGGACCCGGGGGCTGGAGGTCAGGTAGTGGCACCACCAGCCGCCGGGGGCGTCGCCGACCATCGGTGGCTCGATGTCGGCGAGGCACACCCCGAGATAGGTGCAGGAGTACGCGCCGAAGCCGGAGGTCTGGGTCTCGTCGTCGACGACGTACTGGTTCATGAAGACCTGGTGGTCGGGGCATGCGCGCAGGCCCGGCGGGAGGAGCGCCGCGACCGCGTCGGGGTCCGCCGGGAGCCAGCTGAACAGCAGCGTCCGGGCGTTGACGACGAGTTGCGGAGCGGCGGGATCGAGCACGGTGCCTCCGTCGATGTGTTCACCAGGGACGCTACGGCGGTCCCATCCGCAGGACAACGACGGAAAGCCGACATTCTGAGCCGGCTGTCGGATTTTGCGTTGACCGCGCGGCGTCACCGACTCCACCGAAGCGGACCCGCCATCCGGCTCGTCAGACCCAGGGGCCGACCACCGTTTCGCGCGTTTCCACCCTTTACCACGCTTGATGCCCGGTAAGTACATCGTACTTTCGGCTAGATTTCTGCAAGCCGATCAGGCTAAGGTGACTTCCGAACGTACGACAACCCGCTAAACCTAAGCGTCACGTCATTTTCCGCGGACGAGGTGCAGGGAGGACCACCCATGACCGCGAGGACTGTGCACGGGCCGGCCACCGCGCCGGCCACCACCAGGCTTGACCCGCGCAGCCTGACCGACAGCGCCACCGACCTGCTGCACGCGATGGCCGCCCTGCCGGCGCACCACCCGTCCCGCGCCGCGCTGCGGGACCGGGCGATCGAGGCCTGGTTGCCGCTGGCCAACCACCTCGCCCACCGCTACAGCGGTCGCGGCGAGCCCACCGACGACCTGGCCCAGACCGCCGCGGTCGGCCTGATCAAGGCGATCGACAAGTTCGACCCGTCCCGCGGTGTCGACTTCGCCGGCTACGCCATCCCGACCATCATCGGCGAGCTGAAGCGGCACTTCCGGGACCGCACCTGGGACATCCGGGTGCCCCGCCGGCTGCAGGAGCTGCGGCTGGCCATCTCCGACGCGAACAGCACGCTGCTGCAGACCCTGGGCCGCTCGCCGACGGTCGCCGACATCGCCGCCCACCTCAACCTCACCGAGGAAGAGGTGCTGGAAGGGCTGGAGGGCGCCCGCGCGTACAACGCGGTGTCGCTGTCCACGCCCACCGGAGACGGGGACCGGGCCACCGAGCTGGGCGACCTGCTCGGCGGCGAGGACGGCGAGTTCGAGCTGGCCGAGCTGCGGGTCGCCCTCGGCCCGGCGCTGGCCACGCTGGACGAGCGTGAGCAGAAGATCCTCACCCTGCGCTTCTACGGCAACCTGACCCAGTCGCAGATCGCCGAGCAGATCGGCGTCTCCCAGATGCACGTGTCCCGGCTGCTGGCCCGGGCGCTCAACAAGCTGCGGGGGCAGCTGGACGGAACGTACTAGGGGGTGGTGACGGTGGCCGGGTCGGCGGGCCCGGCCACCGTCGTGTCCACGCTGGCCCGGTCGGCGGTTCGCCGGCCGGGCCGTTCCGGTTGCCCGCCGCGGCGGTAGGCGCGTGGCCGCCCGCCGGCCCGGGTGCGACAGTGGGGGCGTGCTTGCCGACGTCCCCCTCGACCTGCCGGTCCGGCCGGTGCTGCCGGCGCTGGTCCGGGCCCTGCACGGGGCGGGCACGGCGGTCCTGGTGGCCCCGCCCGGCACCGGCAAGACCACCCTGGCGCCACTCGCGGTCGCCGACGAGGTGCCCGGCACGGTGCTGATCGCCCAGCCCCGCCGGGTCGCCGCGCGGGCCGCCGCGCGCCGGATGGCCGCCCTGCTCGGCGAGCCGGTCGGCGGCCGGATCGGGTACGCGGTGCGCGGCGAGCGCCGCACCGGCCCGCGGACCCGGGTCGAGGTGGTCACCACCGGGCTGCTGGTCCGCCGGCTGCACCGGGATCCGGAGCTGCCCGGCGTGGGCGCGGTGCTGCTCGACGAGTGCCACGAGCGGCACCTCGACGCCGACCTGGCGCTGGCCTTCGCCGTGGAGTCCCGCGCCGCGCTCCGGCCCGACCTGTGGCTGCTGGCCATGTCGGCCACGCCGCAGGCGGACCGGTTCGCCGCGCTGCTGGGCGGGGCCCACCGGCCGGCGCCGGTGGTCCGGGCCGAGGCGGCCCTGCACCCGGTCACCCGGATCTGGGCGCCGCCGCCCCGGCCGGTCGCCGCCCCCGGGGCCGGCCGGGTCGACCCGGCCCTGCTCGACCACGTGGCGGGTACCGTGCGCCGGGCGCTGCGCGAGCGGAACGGGGACGTGCTGGTCTTCCTGCCCGGGGCGGGCGAGATCGCCGCGGTGTCGGCCCGCCTGACCGGCCTGGGGGACGGCGTGGCGGTGCTGCCGCTGCACGGCCGGCTGTCCGCGACCGCCCAGGACGCGGCGCTGCGCCCGGCCACAGCCGGTGCGTCACCGGGGCGCCGGGTGGTGCTGGCCACCGCTGTGGCGGAGAGCAGCCTCACCGTGCCCGGGGTACGCGTGGTGGTCGACGCCGGACTCAGCCGGGTGGCCCGCACCGACCTGGCCCGCGGTCTGGGCGCGCTGGTCACCGTGCCGGTGTCCCGGGCCGCGGCCACCCAGCGGGCCGGCCGGGCCGGCCGGGAGGCCCCCGGGGCGGTCTACCGGTGCTGGTCGGAGGCGACGCACGCCCGGCTGGCCCCGCAGCCGGAACCGGAGATCGCCACCGCCGACCTGACCGGGTTCGCGCTGGAACTGGCCGCCTGGGGCGACCCCGACGGGGCGGGCCTGGCGCTGCCCGATCCGCCCCCGCCGGCCGCCCTCACGGTGGCCCGGGAGACGTTGGCCACCCTGGGCGCGGTGGACGCCGACGGCCGGATCACCGCCCGCGGCCGGGCCGTCGCCGCGGTCGGGGCGCATCCCCGGCTGGCCCGCGCGCTGCTGGACGGGGCGCAGCGGGTCGGCGCGGACCGGGCCGCCGAGATCGTCGCACTGCTCGCCGACGACACGCTGCCCGGCGGCACGGACGACCTCACCGCCCTCTGGCGCCGCCTGCGCGGCGGCACCGACCCCGCGGCCACCAGCCGTTGGCGTGCCGAGGTCCGCCGGCTACGGGCCGCGATCGGCCCTCGCGACCCGGCGGGTGGCGGCGGCCGGACGGGTGGCGGCGGGACGGGTGGCGCCCGGACGGGTGGCGCCGATCCCGCGGCCCGCCGGCCCGATGGGCCCGACGGGCCCGGGCGCCGGGCGGCGGCCGAGGTCCTCGGGGATGACCTGGCCGCCGGGCTGCTGGTCGGGTTGGCGTACCCGGAGCGGCTGGCCCGGGCCCGGCGGGCCGGCGGCGCCGCGTACCTGATGGCCGGTGGGACCGCGGCGGAGCTGGCGGCCGGTTCGGGGCTGGCCGGTGCCGCGTGGCTGGCGGTCGCCGTGGCCGACCGCTCCCCCGGCGCGCCCACCGCCCGGGTGCGACTGGCCACGCCGGTGGACGAGGCGACCGCCCGGGAGGCCGGCGGGCCGTTGCTGCGTGACGCTCGCGAGGTCGCCTGGTCAGACGGGGACGTGGTGGCCCGGGAGGTGCTCCGGCTCGGCGCGATCGAGCTGGTCGACCGGCCGCTGTCCACCCCGGACCCGGAGCTGGTCGCCGCCGCCGTGCTCACCGGCCTGCGCGAGGCCGGGCTCGGCCTGCTCACCTGGACGCCGGAGGCGACCGCGCTGCGTCGCCGGCTCGCCTTCTGCCGGCAGGCGCTCGGCGACGACTGGCCCGACGTGGCGGACCCGGCGCTGCTCGCCGCCGCGCCCAGCTGGCTGGGGCCCGAGCTGGCCCGCGCCCGGCGCCGGGCCGACCTGGCCCGGATCGACGTGGCGGTGGCGCTACGCCGGCTGCTCGACTGGCGGCAGGCGGCCCGGCTGGACGAGCTGGCGCCGGAACGGCTCCCGGTGCCCAGCGGCTCGCGGATCCGGGTCGACTACACCGACCCGGCCGCCCCGGTGCTGCCGGTGAAGGTGCAGGAGACCTTCGGCTGGCGGGACGCGCCGCGGCTGGCCGACGGGCGGGTGCCGGTGCTGCTGCACCTGCTCTCCCCCGCCGGCCGGCCGGTGGCGGTCACCGCCGACCTGGCCTCCTTCTGGCGGACCGGCTACCCGCAGGTCCGTGCCGAGCTGCGCGGCCGCTATCCCCGGCACCCGTGGCCGGAGGACCCGACCAGCGCCGAGCCGACCCGACACGCCACACCCCGGCGGCGCTGATCAGGCCGGCTCCTCCTCCACCACGTCGGCGATGAGCACGGTGACGTTGTCCGGGCCGCCGGCGCGCAGCGCCAGGTCGATCAGTTTGGCCGCGCACGCCTCGCGGTCCGGGTAACCGCCGAGCACCTCGGCGAGGGTGTCCGCGCGCACCACGTTCGACAGACCGTCGCTGCACAGCAGCCAGCGGTCGCCGGCCCAGGGCACCATCGTCGCGTACGCCGGGGAGACCTCGTCGCCCTGCAACGCCTGGGTCACCACCGCCCGGCGGGGGTGGCTGCTGGCCTGCTCCGCGGTGATCACGCCCTGGTCGACCAGCATCTGCACGAAGGTGTCGTCCCGGGTGACCTGCTTGAGCACGCCCTCCCGGTAGAGGTAGGCCCGGGAGTCGCCGACGTGGGCCAGGGCCAGGCAGCTGCCGGTACGGGCGAAGAGCAGCGCGGTCAGGGTGGTGCCCATGCCCTGGCGTTCCGGGTCCTCCTCGACGGCCCGCCGGATCCGCGTGGTGGCCACCTCGATGCCGCCCTGCAGGGCGGCGACCAACGCGTCCTCGGGTGTCTCCAGGTCGAGCGGGGCCATCGCGTCGATGGTGATCCGGCTGGCCAGATCACCGGCCGCCATCCCGCCCATGCCGTCGGCGACGGCGACGAGCCAGCTGCCGGCGTGGAGCGCGTCCTGGTTCCCGCTGCGGATCAGCCCTCGGTCGCTCGCCCCGACGGAACGAAGCTTCAGGGTCATGGGTGGCAGCCTGCCAGGCGAAGGGCGCAGTTGTCTCTAGGAGATCAGGACGAGGCTGCGTGGCGCGGCGAATCTCACTCGCGCGACCGGTCGCCGGCCCATCGGACGGCGTCAATTGACAGCGGAGGAACGCGCTGGAAACATCTGCCCGGACAGGTGGGAGCGCTCCCAGCGCTGCCGCCTCGCGTTCCCCCACCACCCCCGCACGGAAGGAACCTCCGTGACCCCATCCCGACGCCGCCTCACCGCGCTGGCCGCGGCCACCACCCTGGTGCTCACCGCGACCGCCGGCGTGGCCCATGCCGAGGTGCCACCGGACGCGCCCGAGCAGATCCGCAACGGCGACTTCAGCGACGGCACCTCCCCCTGGTTCTCCTACGGCACCGACGCGCTCGCGGTCACCGACGGCCGGCTCTGCACCACCGTCCCCGGCGGCCTGGCCAATCTCTGGGACGCCGGCATCGGCCAGGACGCGGTGTCGCTGATCGCCGGCGCCGAGTACGAACTCTCCTTCGACGTCTCCGCCACCCCCGGCTCGGCCGTCAAGGCGGTCCTGCAACTGGGCAGCGCCCCCTACACCACGTACGCCGAAGCCGGCGCCACCGCCACCCCCGGGTCGGTGCACGTGGACAAGACCTTCACCGCGCCGGCCGACAACCCGTCCGCCCAGCTGATCTTCCAGGTCGGCGGCAGCGCCGACGCGCAGACCATCTGCCTGGACAACGTCTCGCTGCGCGGCGGCGAGGCCGCCCCGCCGTACGAGCCGGACACCGGGCCACGGGTGCGGGTCAACCAGGTCGGCTACCTGCCCGGCGGGCCGAAGCACGCCACGGTGGTCACCGACGCCACCGACCCGCTGCCCTGGCAGCTGCGGTCGGCCGGGGGCACGGTGGTGGCCGACGGGCAGAGCGCCCCGCGCGGCGTGGACGCCGCCTCCGGGCAGAACGTGCAGACCGTCGACTTCTCCGCCTTCCGCACCCCGGGCACCGGCTACACGCTCACCGTCGACGGCGAGACCAGCCACCCGTTCGACATCTCCGGCGCCCTCTACGACCGGCTGCGCGCCGACTCGCTCCAGTTCTTCTACGCCCAGCGCAGCGGCACCCCGATCGACGGTGACCTGCTCGGCGCGGCGTACGCCCGCCCGGCCGGCCACCTCGGGGTGGCCCCCAACCAGGGCGACACCGACGTGCCCTGCCAGGCCGGGGTCTGCGACTACCGGCTGGACGTGCGCGGCGGCTGGTACGACGCCGGCGACCACGGCAAGTACGTGGTCAACGGCGGCATCGCCACCTACCAGCTGCTGAACACCTTCGAGCGGACGAAGACCGCGGAGACCGCCGCCGGCGGCGCGGGGCTGGGCGACGCCACCCTGCGGGTGCCCGAGCGGGGCAACCAGGTCCCCGACGTCCTCGACGAGGCGCGGTGGGAGCTGGAGTTCCTGCTGCGCATGCAGGTGCCGGCGGGCCAGCCGCTCGCCGGGATGGTGCACCACAAGATCCACGATCGCAACTGGACCGGGCTGCCGCTCGCCCCGCAGGACGACCCGCAGCCGCGCGAGCTGCACCCGCCGTCCACCGCGGCCACCCTCAACCTGGCCGCCGTCGCCGCCCAGTGCGCCCGGCTGTACGCCCCCTACGACGCCGCCTTCGCGACCCGCTGCGGCACCGCCGCGAAGACCGCGTACGCGGCGGCCAAGGCCCACCCGGCGGTCTACGCCTCGGCGGCCGACGGCAACGGTGGTGGTTCGTACGACGACTCGAACGTGACCGACGAGTTCTACTGGGCGGCCGCCGAACTGTGGCTGAGCACCGGGGACCAGGCGTACCTGACCGACGTCACCGCCTCGCCGCTGCACACCGCCGACGTCTTCGCCGCCGGTGGCGCGTTCGGCTGGCAGAGCGTCGCCGCGCTCGGCCGGCTCGACCTGGCCACCGTGCCCAGCGCGCTGCCCGCCGCCGACCGGACCCGGGTGCGGGCGTCGGTGACCGCCGCCGCCGACCGCTACCTGGCCACCGTCCGGGAGCAGGCGTACGGACTGCCGCTGCCCGGCGACGCCGGCTCGTACGTCTGGGGCGGCAACAGCAACCTCGTGAACAACGCGATCGTGCTGGGCACCGCCTTCGACCTGACCCGCGACGCCCGCTACCGGGACGGGGCGGTGCAGAGCGCCGACTACCTGCTCGGCCGCAACGCGCTGAACATGTCGTACGTGACCGGCTGGGGCGAGCAGCACGCCCGCAACCAGCACAGCCGGATCTTCGCCCACCAGCTGGACCCGAACCTGCCGAACCCGCCCGCGGGCTCCCTCGCCGGCGGCGCGAACGCCGCCCTCCAAGACCCGTTCGTGGCCAACCTGCTGGCCGGCTGCAAGCCGATGTTCTGCTACGTCGACGACATCAACTCGTACTCGACCAACGAGGTGGCGATCAACTGGAACTCGGCGCTGGCCTGGCTGGCGTCCTTCCTCGCCGACCAGGGTGACGCCGGGGCGGTGCCGGCGGCGCGCTGCGCCGTCACCTACACCACCCACGGCAGCTGGACGGGTGGCTTCACCACCCAGGTCACCGTGCGCAACACCGGCCCCACGGCGGTCAACGGCTGGAGCCTGCGCTGGGCGTTCACCGGCGACCAGAAGGTGGACACGGCCTGGCTGGCGAAGGTCAGCCAGTCCGGCGCCACGGTCACGGCGAAGAACGAGTCGTACAACGCGAAGATCATGCCGGGCGCGTCGATCACCTTTGGCCTGAACGGGTTGACGGCCGGCGGCCCCAACCCCAACCCCAACCTGATCACCCTCAACGGCTCCGCCTGCACCCTGTCCTGAGCCAGGACCCGGGGGAAGGGTGGCCGCCCACACCGGGCGACCACCCTTCCCCGCCGCACCTCCCCGCCACCTCCCCGCCGCCCTTCCCACCGCGCTTCCTCGCCGTCTTTCCCGCCGGCCGGCCGGGCCAGCGGATCGGCCCTGGGGCGGGTCAGCCGGGCCAGCAGGGCCAGCGGGCCAGCAGGGCCAGCGGGGCCAGCAGGGCCAGCAGGGCCAGCAGGGCCAGCAGGGCCAGCAGGGCCAGCAGGGCCAGCAGGGCCAGCAGGGCCAGCGGGCCAAAAGGTCAGCGGGCCAGCCGGGCCAAAAGGTCAACCAGGTCAGCTGCGTCGGCGGGCCAGCCCGAGCCAGCCGGCGATGGTTCCCTGAGACGCTGTCGACCTGATGTCGTCAGCGACTCAACCGTGCCGCCGACCGGGCCCGTCGTCGCCGTGGTCAGGCCACCCGGAGGAGGGCGAACAAGGCGTCGCGTCACCGTGGTTGAGTCGGTTGTGACATCAGGTCGACAGCGTCCCTGAACCCATGCCGGCGGTCGGAGTGCCAAGCTGGGCCGGGCCGGCGAGACCCGGCCCGCCAGCCAGCACGATCCGCGCCACGCCAGCCGGCAAGACCCGGCCCGCCAGCCGGCAAGACCCGGCCCGCCAGCCGGCAAGACCCGGCCCGCCAGCCGGCAAGACCCGGCCCGCCGGCCAGCACGACCCGGCCCGCCGGCCAGCAGGACCCGGCCCGCCCGCATGCTGACTTCCGGCACGCCCGGCCGGCGCCCCGGTACGGTCCCCCGGTGGCGTACCTCTTCCTGCTGGGCGCGATCACCGCCGAGGTGATCGGCACCAGCCTGCTCAAGGCGACCGACGGCTTCACCCGGCTCTGGCCGACCCTCGGCGTGGCGGTCGCCTACCTGTCGTCGTTCGGGCTGCTCTCCCTGACGGTCCGGGACATCCCGGTCGGGGTGGCGTACGCGATCTGGTCCGGCCTCGGCACCGCCGCCATCATGGCGATCGGCGCGGCCTTCCTGGGTGAGCCGCTGGGCCTGGCGAAGGTCGTCGGCGCCGGCCTGGTGATCGCCGGCGTGGTGGTGCTGAATCTCGGCGGGGCGCACTGAGCGGTACGCCGCTCCGCCGGTGCGGATGAGACCGCGGCGGTCACGATCGATCGGGCGTCCCCGCCCCGGCCCCGTGCTGTTCCGGAAGTTTCGGGCCCGTCCGCCTAGTGGGACGCGGCCGCCACGAGCATCACCCGGCCCGCCCGACCGAGGCCCTGTTCAGCGCGCCTGTGGCTGGACCGGGTGGCGGGAGCTGGCCTCAGGAACGGCTCCGCCAATCGACATCGGTCGATTCTGTCGGTACTCTTCTGGCGGTAGTTCCGGAAAGTTTACCGGAAATTTGTGTGGCACTCGGCCGCCGACGGTTTCGCGGTGCACCGGATGCCCGACCGCCAGGAGGAACGGAGAAGATGTCGCAGCTCGTCCTGTTCGCGATCGACATCTGCGCGGTGGTGCTGCTCGTCTTCGGGCTCTACTTCCCCCGGCACCGCCGCCGTGACCTCGTCGTCGCGTTCCTCGGGGTCAACGTCGGCGTCCTCGCCGTGGCCGGCGCGCTCAGCGCCAGCAACGCCGGCGCGGGGCTCGGGCTGGGCCTCGCGCTGTTCGGCGTGCTCTCCATCATCCGGCTGCGCTCGACCGAACTCGACCAGCACGAGGTCGCCTACTACTTCTGCGCCCTGGCACTGGGCATCCTCGGCGCGCTGACCACCACCTCGGTCTGGCTCAGCGCCGGCCTGATGGGGCTGCTCATCGCGGTGATGTTCGTGGGCGACCATCCCCGGCTGCTGCGCCACTACCGGCACCAGATCATGGTGCTCGACTCGGCCGTCACCGATCCGGTGGCGCTCGTGGCGCACCTGGAGCAGCTGCTCGGCGCCCGGGTGCACGTCGCCACCGTGCAGCGGCTCGACCTGGTCAACGAGACGACCACGGTGGACGTCCGGTACTCGTCGGCCGGGCCCGGCGCGGCAGCCGGCGCCGGCGCCCAGGCCCGGGCGGGAGCGCACCGATGAGCGCGCCGTCGATCGGCGCCGCGCTGCGCGAGATGCCGTCCGTCGGGCTCGTCGAACTCGTCGACCGGGCCGCGCTGCTGACCCGGGTCGACCGCAAGTACGTCGTCCCGGTCGAGGAGCTACCCGCCCTGCTGACCGAGCTCGTCCCGCACGCGCGGGTGCTCGACATCGACGGGCGCCGCACGTTCCGGTACGAGTCGGTGTACTTCGACACGCCCCGGCTGGCCAGCTTCCACGGTGCGGCGTACCGGCGGCGCCGCCGCTTCAAGGTGCGCACCCGCACCTACCTCGACTCCGACCACTGCTGGCTGGAGGTCAAACTCAGCGGGGCGCGGGGCAGCATCACCAAGCACCGGCTGCCCCACCCGCCCGCCGACCGGGGCAGCGTGCACCCGGGCCGCTCGTTCGTGGAGGAGACGCTGCGCCGCGAGTCGATCTGCGCCGGCAGCGCCGCCGCGCTGGCGCCGGTGCTGGTCACCGACTACCGGCGCGCCACCCTGCTGCTGCCGGACAGCGCCAGCCGGGTCACCGTGGACACCGACCTGAGCTGGCGGCACGGCGAGCGGGTGCTCCGCCTGCCCGGGCTCGCCGTGGTCGAGACCAAGACCGGCGCCCGCGCCGCGCCGGTCGACCGGATGTTGTGGCGGCGCGGCATCCGGCCCGTCCGCATCTCCAAGTACGCGACCGGCCTGGCCGCCCTCCGCCCGGAGCTGCCGGACGGGCCGTGGCGTCGGACGCTGCGCCGCCACTTCCACGGCATCGCACCGTCGGTGCCCTCACCCGCCACCATCCACCGATCCGCACAGGAGGCATCGTGCGTCTGACCGCGCCCAGGACCGCCGCCGCGACGACCATCTTGCGCATGGCCGGGGTGGCCGTGCTGGTCGCCGCGCTGCTCACCCCGAACTCAGCACCGGCCGGCGCCGAGCCGCCGGCCGCCGGCGACGCCCACGGCGGGTCGGTGGCCGCGGACCGGTGGGCCGGCCGGGTCGCCACCACCGCCGCGGACGCCTCGGCCGCCACCGCCTCGGCCGCCGACCTGGCCGGCGACATCGCCTTCTCGGTGCCGAGCGGCACCTTCCAGAACGAGGTGGCGGTGTCGCTGAGCACCACGGTCAGCGACGCGCAGATCCGGTACACCACGGACGGGCGGCCGCCGACCGCCCAGTCGCCGCTCTACCCGGGCTCCCCGCTGCGGTTCACCCGGACCACCCAGCTACGGGCCCAGGCCTTCGTCGGGCAGACAGCCTCCGGCGCGCCCGGCACCGCCCTGTACGTGGCCCGCGGCAGCGCCACCACGCACGATCTGCCGCTGGTCGTGCTCGACTCGTACGGCGCGGGCCGGCCGGGCCGGGAGTACATCGACGCCGCCGCCATGATCTTCGACCCGGCGGGTGGCACGACCTCGCTGGCCGGCGCGCCCACCGTGGCCACCCGGGCCGGCTTCCACCTGCGCGGGCAGTCGTCGGCGACGTTCGAGAAGGCCCCGTACCGGCTGGAGTTCCGCGACAACGAGGACGACGACGCCGACTACCCGGTGCTGGGCATGCCTGCCGACTCCGACTGGGTGCTGCGCGGGCCGTTCACCGACAAGGCGCTGATCCGGGAGGCCTTCGTCTACGACCTCGGGCGGGAGATGGGCCTGCCGGCGCCGCGCTACCGGTTCGTGGAGCTCTATCTGAACACCGACGCGACCCCGGTCGGCGCAGAGGACTACCAGGGCGTCTACATGATCGTCGAGACGATCAAGAACTCGAAGAACCGGCTCGACCTCAAGCAGCTGGACGAGGACGACCGGACCCTGCCAAAGATCACCGGCGGCTACATCTGGAAATTCGAGTGGATGGCCGCCGAGGAGCCGACCCTGCCGTGCACCGGAGCGGCCTCGACCTGCTGGAACTACCTGGAGGTCGTCGACCCGTCGCCGCTGCAACCGGAACAGCGGGACTGGCTGCGCAACCACATCCAGGCGTTCCACGACGTGCTGCACTCGGCCAATTTCGCGGATCCGGTCACCGGCTACCGGGCGTACCTCGACGTCGACTCCTTCGTGGACCGGCTCGTCATCGGCGAGCTGAGCCGGGAGATGGACTCGTACATCCGCAGCGAGTACTTCTACAAGGACCGGGACACCAAGATCTTCGCCGGTCCGCTCTGGGATTTCGACCTCTCCTTCGGCGTGGGCGGCTTCTTCCAGAACGACCAGGCGGCCGGCTGGCAGTACCAGCAGCTGCGCCAGCCGCTGGCGAACGACTGGTACACCCAGTTGATGCGGGATCCGGCCTTCGTGGACCAGGTCCGGGCGCGCTGGCAGAGCCTGCGGCGCGGCCTGCTCTCCGACGCCTCGTTGCAGGCCCGGATCGACGCCCTCGCCGCGCCGCTGACCAACGGTGCGCAGCGCAACTTCCAGCGCTGGCCGAACCTGACCACCCGGACGATCGGCTTCTTCGTCACCTCGACGTCGCCCACCTGGCAGGGACAGGTCCAGGACATGCGGGACTGGATGCTGCGCCGGGCCGCCTGGCTGGACTCGACCGCCGGCTGGGGTGGGCCGATCACCACCCCGACCACGCCGCCGCCCGGGCCCACCACGCCCCCACCGGGCCCGACCACGCCGCCGCCCGGGGGTCGCTGCACCGCGACGTACGCGGTGAGCAACCAGTGGCCCGGCGGCTTCCAGGCCGAGGTCCGGGTGACCGCGGGCCCGTCGGCGATCAGCAACTGGACGGTGACCTGGACGTTCGCCAACGGCCAGGCGGTCACGCAGGCGTGGAACGCCACCGTGACGAGCCAGGGCGCGGCGGTCACGGCCCGCAACGCGCCGTTCAACGGCTCGCTCGCCGCCGGCGCCAGCACCACCTTCGGGTTCCTCGGGTCGTTCGCCGGCACGAACAGCACACCGACCCTCACCTGCACGGCGAGCTGACGGCTCCGCCACCGGTCGCCGTTCGCGGCGGACGGCGACCGGCCACGATCACCGGTGCGGGGGTGCCGGGAAGGGGCCCGGTGCGGAGGCCACCCATCTCCGCACCGGGCCTCGTGGCCGCCGGAAAGCTCCGCCCCGCCGGCGGCGATCGGGGCCTACCAGGGCGTGGATGGCATGCTGGCCGGCCTGTCCGGGCGGTCGGTCCGGCGCTGCTCACCCTGCTGGTGCTCGACGGCGGCGCGCCCGGCTGGCTGGTGATCGGGGCGCTCTTCGGCGGCGTCGGCCTGGCCACCCCGGCGCTGACCCGGTGGGCGCTGGCCAACCGGGCGTCGCCGAGGCCGCCGCGGCGGCCCGCACCCCGGCCGGTCCGGCGGCCGGTACGGGATGACCGGGACGAGCAGGTGCGGGCGCCGGATGGCAGCATGGCCGGCATGACGGACCAGCAGACCATCGCCGTCCGCCGGGGCGGCCCGGAGGACGCGACCACCGTGCTGCGGCTGCTCGACAGCGCCACCGCCTGGCTGGCGGCGCGCGGCCGGACCGGCCAGTGGGGCACCGGGCCGGCGTCGACCGATCCGCGGCGGATCGCGCAGGCCGACGTGTGGGCCGGCGGCGGTGGGCTGCACCTGGCGACGCTCGACGACACCGTGGTCGGCGCGCTGGTGGTCGGCGAGGCCACCGGGTACGTGCCGCCGGCCGTCGAGCCGGAGCTGTACGTCAACCTGCTGGTCACCGACCGGGCGTACGCCGGCCGCGGGATCGGCGCGCGGCTGCTGGCGTACGCGGCGGAGCTGGCCCGGGACCGGGGCGTGGGCCTGCTGCGGGTGGACTGCTACGGCGGGGACGACCGGGCGCTGGTCCGGTTCTACGAGGGCTGCGGCTTCACCGCGACCGACCGGTTCGCCGTCGAGCGCCCGGGGCGCGAGCCGTGGCCGGGGCAGGTGCTGGAGCGCCGGCTCGGCTGACGGCTCAGCCGATCTCCTCGTCGACGAAGCACCAGCGCCAGTCCTCCCCCGGCTGGACCGAGCGCATCACCGGGTGCCCGCTCGACTCGAAGTGCTTCGTGGCGTGCTGGTACGGCGAGGAATCGCAGCAGCCGACGTGCCCGCAGCTCAGGCAGGCGCGCAGGTGCACCCAGTCGGGGTTGCCGATGGCCACGCAGTCCGGGCACTCGGTCGTGGTCCTCGGCTCGGCGTCGCCGGCCTCGGTCA
Source organism: Micromonospora sp. HK10 (assembly GCF_000982955.1). Taxonomy (GTDB): domain Bacteria; phylum Actinomycetota; class Actinomycetes; order Mycobacteriales; family Micromonosporaceae; genus Micromonospora. The sequence continues at coordinate 41,595 of NZ_KQ058661.1, forward strand.
GGTGCTGGCAGCTCACTCGTCGGCCTCCACTCGCAGCAACGACTCCTCCAGGTCCAGGTCACGGTAGGCGCGCACGAGCACCTCCTCCGGGATCCTCCCGGAGTCGCGGGCGGCCCGGAACACCTCCCGTTCCGCGTCAATCATCTCCTGCCGCAGCCGGCCGTACGCCCGCGAGGGGGTCTCCCGCGCGTCGCCGCCGAGCCGTTCCCAGGCCAGGTTGGTGCGGCTCTGCACCAGGCCGCGCAGCCGCTCGACGACGGCCTCCGGCGCCCCCTCGGCGAGTTCCTCCAGGCGTTCCCGGGCGGCGCGGCCGGCCTGCTGCTGCACGGCGGCGGCGGAGAGCGCGTCCTGCACCGGGTCGTCCGGTGGCAGTTTCGCGACCCGGGCCACGGCGGGCAGGGTGGCGCCCTGCGCGACGAGGGTCACCACGATCACCGCGAAGGCCAGCCAGATGAACAGCGGTCGCGGGTACTCCCGCCCGTCGGCGAGGGTGAGCGGCAGGGCGAGCGCGGCGGCGAGGGTGACCACGCCGCGCATGCCGGCCCAGCCGATGACCAGCGGGACCTGCACGGGGACGGGCGTCTCCCGGCGGCGGGCGCGGGGCACCAGCCGACCCAGGTAGGTGGCCGGCAGCAGCCAGACGAACCGGGCCAGCACCACGGCGGCCAGCACGGCGGCGGTGATCCCGACCAGCCGGCCGACCGGCTCCTCCAGGTCCCGCAGCACCTCGCGCAGTTGCAGGCCGACCAGCAGGAAGACCAGGCCCTCCAGCAGGAACTGGATCAGCCGCCAGAACGCGCCCACCTGGAGCCGGGAGGCGGCCGACATGAGCAGCGGCTGCTTGTGCCCGATGCCCAGGCCGGTCACCACCACGGCGACCACCCCGGAGGCGTGGATCTGCTCGGCGGCGAAGACCACCGCGAACGGCACGATCAGCGACAGCGCGTTGTCCAGCACCGGGTCGGTGATCCGTTTGTGGAGGTAGCCGAAGACGACCACGCCGAGCAGCCCGACCAGGATGCCGCCGCCGGCCGACACGACCACCTCGCGCGCCACCGTGCCGAACCCGACATGGCCACCGGCCACGGTGGCCGCGGCGACCGCCACCCGCAGCAGCACCAGCGCGGTGGCGTCGTTGACCAGGCTCTCCCCCTCCAGGATCGTCACGATCCGCCGGGGCAGCCCGACCCGCCGGGCCACCGCGGTGGCGGCGACCGCGTCGGGCGGCGCCACCACCGCGCCGAGCGCCAGGCAGATGGCGTACGGCAGGCCGGGCAGGAGCAGGTAGAGGACGGTGCCCACGACGAACGCCGTGAAGATCACCAGCCCGACGGCGAGCAGCAGGATCGGCCGCAGGTTGAGCCGGAACGCCGGCACCGAGGTCTTCAGGGCGGCCACGTAGAGCAGCGGCGGCAGGATCCCGACCAGCACCAGCTCGGGGTCGAGCCGCACGTGCGGGACGAACGGCAGGAAGGACAGGCCGAGGCCGAGCACCACCAGCAGGATCGGCGCCAGCAGGCCCAGTCGCCGGGCCAGCGCCGCACCGAAGGTCGCGATGGCCAGGATGACCACCACCTCGAACAGAGCTTCCATGGGGTACGAGCCTAGGCGGCCGGCGGTGCCGGCGTGATCACGCGGTGGTCCGCAGTTTCGGCAGCACCTCCGCGCCGAACGTGTCGATGAAGGCGCGCTGCTCCTGCCCGACGTGGTGCAGCGCGATCTGGTCGAAGCCCAGGCCGACGTACTCCTCCAGCCAGCCGACGTGCCGGCCGGGGTCGGCGGAGATGTTCACCACCTCGGCGACCTTCGCCGGCGGCACGTCCGCGCTGACCACGTCGAAGTGCTCGGTCAGCTCCAGATCCCAGCAGACCGGTGGGGCGAACACGTTGCTGCGCCACTGGTCGTACGCGATGGCCTCGGCGTCGGCCTGCGCGGGCGCCCAACTGACGTGCACCTGCAGGTGCAGCGGTCCGCGCCCGCCCGCGTCCCGGTAGGCGTCGATCATCCGGCGCAGGTGCGGCACGGGCGCGTTGACGGTGATCAGCCCGTCGGCCCACTCGGCGCACCAGCGGGCGGTCTCCACGCTCACCGCCGCCCCGATCAGGGCGGGCGGCCGTTCGGGCCGGGTCCACAGCTTCGCCCGGTCGACGGTGACCAGGCCGTCGTGGCTGACCTCCTCGCCGGCCAGCAGCGCCCGGATGACGTCGACGCACTCGCGCAGCCGGGCGGCGCGCACGTCCTTGCGCGGCCAGCCCGCGCCGGTGATGTGCTCGTTGCTCGCCTCACCGGTGCCCAGCGCGGCCCAGAACCGGCTCGGGTACATCGCGGCGAGGGTGCCGATGGCCTGCGCGATGATCGCCGGGTGGTAGCGCTGCCCGGGAGCGTTGACCACGCCGAACGGCAGGCTGGTGGCCTGGAGCGCGGCGCCCAGCCAGGACCAGGCGAAGCCGGAGTGGCCCTGCCGGGCACTCCACGGCGAGAAGTGGTCCGAGCACATGGCGGCGTCGAAGCCGGCCCGCTCGGCGTGGACGACCGCCGCCAGCAGCTCGGACGGGTGGATCTGCTCGTGGGACGCGTGGAAGCCGAACTCCGTCATGTCCGGCACTCCTACCCACCGGGCCGGGGGTGTAAGCCGGGGCCCCGCGCCGCGTCCGGCGCCGGCGGGCCCCGGCCCAGCTCACTCGGCGTGTGCCCCGGCGCCGGCGCCGGCCTCTCCCTCGCCGACCCAGACGGTCTTGGTGTTGCAGAACTCCCGCATGCCCACGGCGGACAGCTCGCGGCCGTAGCCGGAGTTGCGCACCCCACCGAAGGGCAGCTCCGGGTAGGAGGTGGTCATGCCGTTGATGAAGACGTTGCCGGCGTCCAGGTCGGTGGCGAAGCGCTCCTGCTCGGCCGGGTCCTCGGTCCAGGCGTTGGAGCCGAGGCCGAAGCTGGTGCCGTTGGCCACCTCGATGGCCTCCTCGTAGGAGGCGACCCGGTAGAGGCCGGCGACCGGGCCGAAGACCTCCTCCGACCACATCCGCATGCCGGGCCGCAGGTCGGTGACCACCGTCGGCGGGTAGTACCAGCCGTCGCCGGCCGGCTTCTCGCCGCCGCAGAGGATGGTGGCGCCGTTGTCGACGGCGTCCTGCACCTGGGCGTGGATCTCGTCCCGGCCACGCTCGCTGGCCAGCGGGCCGACGTCGGTGTGCTCGTCCATCGGGTCACCGACGCGCAGCGCGGACATCCGGGCGGCGAACTTCTCGGCGAAGGCGTCGAAGACGTCGGTGTGCACGATGAACCGCTTGGCGGCGATGCAGGACTGGCCGTTGTTCTGGCAGCGGGCCGTGGTGGCCACCTCGGCGGCCTTGTCCAGGTCGGCCGAGGGCATCACCACGAACGGGTCGCTGCCGCCCAGCTCCAGCACGGTCTTCTTGAGCTCCCGGCCGGCGCTGGCGGCGATCGACCGGCCGGCGCCCTCGCTGCCGGTGAGGGTGGCGGCCCGGACCCGGGGGTCACTGAGGATCCGGTCCACCGTCTCGGAGCCGACCAGCAGGGTGGTGAACGCGCCTTCGGGGAAGCCGGCCCGGCGGAACAGGTCCTCCAGGTAGAGGGCGGTCTGCGGCACGTTGGAGGCGTGCTTGAGCAGCCCGGTGTTGCCGGCCATCAGGGCCGGCGCGGCGAAGCGCATGACCTGCCAGAGCGGGAAGTTCCACGGCATCACGGCGAGCACCGGGCCGAGCGGCTGGTAGCGGACGTAGGCCCGCCTGGCCTTGACGGCGGCGGCGTCGGCCGGCTCGTCGGCCAGCATCTCGGGGGCCTTGGCCGCGTAGAACCGGCAGGCGGTGGCGCACTTGGTCACCTCGGCCTTCGCCGCGGCGTACGTCTTGCCCATCTCGGTGGTCATCAGCCGGGCGGTCTCGTCCCGCTCCGCCTCGAGCAGGTCGGCGGCGGCGGTGAGCCAGCGGCCGCGCTGGGCGATGGTGGTCTCCCGAAGCTGCCGGAACGCGAGGTCGGCGCGGTCGATGGCGGCGTCGACCTGCTCGTCCGACATCTCGTCGTACGTCTTGAGCACCTGTCCGGTGGCGGGATTGGTGGTGGCGATGGGCATCTCGTACTCCTGTCACTCGAACAGCGAGTGCCGCACGCCCGGCTCCTCGCGGCGGCGCGCGGCGCGGCGGCGCTGGATGACGACCAGGTCGACCACGGCCACCACGGCGAGGATCGCGCAGGCGACGCCGAGGAAGACCACGTCGGCCCGGAAGGCGAGCACCGCGAAGACGGTCATCACGACCAGGCCGAAGAGGGCCAGCGCGAGCCGCAGGTTGAGCGCGCTGTACGCGTGGCCGACCGTGCCGCGGGCACGCCGGGGCTGTGATCGCGTCATCCCTTCGGGCTACCCCGGCTCGGGCCGGGCTAACCGCACAACCGGCACCGGCTGCCACCGGCGCACCCGGCGGGGAGGCTACCAGGGCATTGTTAACGATGGTCGTCGATGCCGGAAGCCCGACAGAACCACCGCCGTCACATTCGGTGTACGTAGGGTCGACGCGCTGCTGCACACCGTCGGACGGGGTTCGCGATGTCTCGACGTGGGGTCACCGCGCTGGCCTGCCTGGCGGCGCTGGTCGCGCTCGCCTGTGACGGCGCCGGTTCCGCCTCGCCCCGACCGTCCGGCTCGCCCCCGCCCGGCACCCCGGCGGTGCTGACCGCGCTCGGCGACTCGATCACCACCGGCTTCGGTTCCTGCCTGGTGCTGATGAGCTGCGAGCGCAACTCCTGGTCCACCGGGACGGGCCTGCGGGTGGAGAGCCACTACCGGCGGCTGCGCGAGCGCAACCCGGCGCTGCGGGGCGAGAACCGCGCGGCGCCCGGGGCCCGCGCGGCCGCGCTGGCCGGGCAG
>NZ_KQ058662.1 GCF_000982955.1 Micromonospora sp. HK10
ACGCCCTCGCCGAGCACCTGCTGGCCCAGCTCGCGCCGCGCACGTCCGGCCCGGCCGCGCCGGCCACCACCGCGGCCACCGACGAGCCGATCGCGATCGTCGGGATGGCCTGCCGCTATCCGGGCGGGGTCGGCTCACCCGAGGAGCTGTGGCAACTCGTCGCGGGCGGCGTCGATGCGATCACCGGGTTCCCCACCAACCGGGGCTGGGATCTGACCGGCCTGTACGACCCCGACCCGGACCACCCCGGCACCACGTACGCCCGGCACGGCGGGTTCCTGCACCACGCCGACGAATTCGACAACGACTTCTTCGGCATCAGCCCCCGCGAGGCAGCAGCCACCGACCCCCAACAACGGCTCCTCCTCGAAACCGCCTGGGAAACCCTCGAACGCGCCGGCATCGACCCCGACCGCCTACGCGCCACCCCCACCGGCGTCTTCACCGGCGTCATGTACAACGACTACGCCAGCCGCCTGCAGAACCAGGCACCGGCCGGGTACGAGGGCTATCTCGGCAACGGCAGCGCCGGCAGCATCGCCTCCGGACGCCTGGCGTACACGCTCGGGCTGCAGGGCCCGGCGGTTACCATCGACACGGCCTGCTCCTCGTCGCTGGTCGCCACGCACCTTGCCATCCAGGCGCTGCGCAACGGCGACTGCAGTCTGGCCCTGGCCGGTGGCGTCACCGTGATGGCCACCCCGACCACCTTCGTGGAGTTCAGCCGGCAGCGAGGGCTGGCCCCGGACGGGCGGTGCAAGCCGTTCGCCGAGGGCGCGGACGGCACCGGCTGGGGCGAAGGCGCCGGCCTCATCCTGCTGGAGCGGCTGTCGGACGCCCGCCGCAACGGCCATCGGGTGCTCGCCGTCATCCGCGGCTCGGCGGTCAACCAGGACGGTGCCAGCAACGGCCTCACCGCACCCAACGGCCCCGCCCAACAACGCGTCATCCAGCAAGCCCTCACCAACGCCCGACTCGCTCCCACCGACGTCGACGCCGTCGAAGCCCACGGCACCGGCACCAGCCTCGGTGACCCGATCGAGGCCCAGGCCCTGCTCGCCACCTACGGCCAGGACCGCGACCAGCCGCTCTGGCTCGGTTCGATCAAGTCCAACATCGGCCACACCCAGGCCGCCGCCGGCGTCGCCGGCATCATCAAAATGGTCCAGGCCATCCGCCACGGCGTGCTGCCGAAGACCCTGCACGTCGACGCGCCCAGCTCACACGTGGACTGGTCGGCCGGCGCGGTCGCCCTGCTCACCGAGCCGACGCCGTGGCCGGAGCACGACCGGCCGCGCCGCGCCGGGGTCTCCTCCTTCGGCATCAGCGGCACCAACGCCCACCTCATCATCGAACAGGCCCCGGCGGGCGCGCCGGACACGACCGTCGGGAAGCCCGCGACGGGCGAGAAGCCGGCGGCCGGCGCGCTCGCGGCGGACGGGGAGCCGACAGGCGTTGCGGCCTCGGCGGCCGGAGAACCGGCGCACGTTGCCGCCTCTGCGGCCGGGGAACCGGCGGGCATTGCCGCCGCGGCGGCCGGAGAGCCGACGGGCGTTGCCGCCTCCGCGGCCGGGGAGCCGGCGGGCGTTGCCGCGTCGGCGGCCGGGAGGCCGGCGGTGGCGCTGCCGTGGCTGCTGTCGGCGAAGACGCCGGCCGCGCTGCGCGCCCAGGCCGCCAACCTGACCAGCCACCTCCACCAGCACCCCGACCTGAATTCCAGCGCGGTCGCCGCCGCCCTACTCACCACCCGCACCGCATTCGGACACCGAGCGGCCGTCCTGCCCGGTCCCGAGCCGATCGACGCGCTGCGCGCCCTCGCCGAAGACCGGCCACACCCCGCCCTGCTCCAGCACACCGCCACCCACAGCGGCCGGACCGTGTTCGTGTTCCCCGGTCAGGGTGGGCAGTGGCTCGGCATGGGCCGGGAACTGGCCGAGCACAGCCCGGTCTTCGCCGCGCACCTCGACGCCTGCGCCACCGCCCTGCGGCCCTACGTCGACTGGGACCTGCACACCGTCCTGCACGACGACGACCCCGACTGGCTGACCCGCGTCGACGTGGTGCAACCGGTGTTGTTCGCCGTGATGACCGGCCTCGCGGCCGTGTGGCGGCACCACGGCATCACCCCGGACGCGGTGATCGGCCACTCCCAGGGCGAGATCGCCGCCGCCCACGCCGCCGGCGCCCTGACCCTCGACGACGCCGCCAAGATCGTCGCACTGCGCGCCCAAGCCCTACGGGCACTGATCGGCCACGGCGACATGGCCTCCCTCGCCCTACCCGCCGACCAGGTCACCGAACTTCTCACCACCCTGACCACCAACACGGAGGTACCCGACCAGCCCAACGGCCCGCGAAACGCCGAAACCAACGCCGGCCCCAACGGCACGAACGCCCACACCAACGGCAGGCCAGCCACCCCCGAAGCCGGCGAAACCCGCGCCGGCAACACCGGACCCAGGGCGTACATCGCCACCATCAACGGGCCCAACGCCACCGTCATCGCCGGCGACCCCGACGCCATCGCCACGGTCGTGGCCCACTGCACGGAACGGGACATCCCCGCCCGGGTACTGCCCGTCGGCTACGCCTCCCACACCCCGCACGTCGAGGCGTTGCGCGAGGAGATCCGGACCGCCCTCGACAGCGTGCAACCCACCACGACCGAGGTCGCGTTCTACTCCACCTACACCGGCGACCGCATCGACCCGACAGAACTCACCGCCGACTACTGGTACGACAACCTCCGCCACCCGGTCCAGTTCCACACCGCCACCCAAGCCCTGCTCCGCGACGGCTACGCCACCTTCGTCGAGGTCAGCCCGCACCCGGTGCTGATCCAACCCGTCGAGGACACCGCCGAGCAGCACGAGATCGTCGCCCTGGCCAGCATGCGCCGCGACGGCACCGACCAGTTCGCCACCGCCCTGGCCACCGCGCACACCCACGGCCTGCCCGTCGACTGGACCCCGCTGCTACCCACCGACACCACCCCCGTCGACCTACCCACCTACCCCTTCCAACGCCAGCACTACTGGCTTCAGGCGCCACCGGCCATCCAGCAAGCCAGCGACCTCGGACAGGATCCGGCCGGCCACCCCCTCCTCGCCGCCGCCATCGAGCTGCCCGACCAGCAGGGCCACCTCTTCACCGGCCGACTCACCCCCACCAGCCAACCCTGGCTCGCCGACCACGCCGTCACCGGCACGGTCCTGTTGCCCGGCACCGCCTACGTCGACCTCGCCCTGCACGCCGGACACCACACCGGACACCCCCACCTCGACGACCTCACCATCGAAACCCCACTGATCCTCGACCCCGACAGCGACCTGCACCTGCGGGTGGAGGTCGGCGCCGAGCAGGCGGACGGGAGCCGTTCCGTCGCCGTCCGGTCGAAGGCGGGAACCGCGCCGGGCTGGACCAGCCACGCCACGGGGACGCTCACCCGCGTACCCCCGGAGGTGGACCCCGCGCCGGCGTCGTGGCCGCCCGCCGACGCCGTCCCGGTCGACACCGGCGGACTGTACGACGGGCTCGACGCGGCCGGCATCTCGTACGGGCCGGCGTTCCGGAACCTGCGCCGGGCGTGGCGGCTCGGCGACGACATCTACGCGGACGTGGAACTGCCGGCCACCACCAGCCCTAGCGGGCACCGCATCCACCCGGCGCTGCTCGATGCCGCGCTGCATCCCGCCGCGCTCGTCGCCGGCGACGACGCGGTCCTGCTGCCGTTCTCCTGGCAGGGCGTCTCCGTGCCCGCAGACGCCCCGACGGTGCTGCGGGTGCGGGTCCAGCGACCGGCTCCCGAGGCGGTCCGGCTCACCGGGTGGGACGCGGCGGGCGCCCCGGTGGTGGCGGTGGAGACCATGACCGCCCGGCCGCTGGCGGCCGCGCAGCTCGGTGCGGCGGCCACCCGGATCCCGGCGGACTCGCTCTTCATCGTGGAGTGGGCACCGGTCGACGGCCGGCCCGGGAAGCCGGCGGACACCGGCCGGTGGGCGGTGCTCGATCCGTCCGGTGGCGCGGCCGGCGCGGTCCTGCCCGACGCCGACCGGCTGGACTCGCTCGCCGCGCTGGGCGACCGCCTGGAGCGCGGCGAACCCGCCCCCGACCTGGTGATCGTCCCGGTCCCGGCCGCCCCGGACGGGCCGCCGCCGGGGCAGGTCCGGAGCGTCCTCGACGAGCTGTTGACCCTGCTGCGCGACTGGTCGACGGACGAGCGGCTGGCCGCCGTCCGGCTGGCCGTGCTCACCCGCGGCGCGGTCGCCACCGACACCGACACCGACACCGACACCGACACCGACACCGACCAGGGCGTACGCGATCTGGCCGGCGCGGCCGCGTGGGGGCTGACCACCACCGCCCAGTCGGAGAACCCGGGACGCATCACGCTCGTCGACCTGGACGACGACGAGGCGTCGGCGCGGGCCCTGCCCGACGCGCTGGCCGGCACCGACCCGCAGCTCTGCCTGCGTGCCGGGGTGGTGCTGCGGCCGCGACTCGTCCGCGCCGCCCTGGACGTACCCGAGCCGCAGCGGGCGCCCGGCGGCGCCGGCACCGTCCTGGTCACCGGCGGCACCGGCACCCTCGGTGAACTTGTCGCCCGGCACCTGGCCCGCACCGGCGGCGCCCGGCACCTGCTGCTGGCCAGCCGGCGCGGTACGGCGGCGCCGGGCGCGGCGACGCTCGCCGCGGAGCTGCGGGAGCTGGGGGTCGAGGTGACCGTGGCGGCGTGCGACACCGCCGACGAGCGGGACCTGGCCCGGCTGCTCGCGGCCGTCCCGGCGGACCGGCCGCTCACCGCGGTCATCCACGCGGCCGGTGTCCACGACGGCGGGCTGGCGTCCACGCTGACCCGCGAGCAGGTGGAGCGGGTGCTGCGGCCCAAGGTCGACGCGGCCTGGCACCTGCACCGGCTGACTCAGCACCTGGACCTGCGCGCCTTCGTGCTCTTCTCCTCCGCGGCCGGGCTGCTCGGCAGCCCGGGCCAGGCCAACTACGCCGCCGCGAACACCTTCCTCGACGCGTTGGCCGGGCAGCGGCGGGCGGCGGGCCTGCCGGGTGCCTCGCTGGCCTGGGGGGTGTGGGCGCACGACGCCGGGATGGCCGGCGACCTGGGCAGCGCCGACCGGGCCCGGATGGCCCGGTCGCGGATCCTGCCGCTGCCGGTCCGGCAGGGTCTCGCCGTCCTCGACGCGGTGCTCGCCGGTGCCGGTGCCCCGCTGCTGGTGCCCGCGCGACTGGACCTGTCCACCCCGTCGGACCCGGAGCAGCGGGCGTCGCTGCCGCCGCTGCTGGCCCCGCTGGTGCCGGCCGCGCCGGCCGGGCCGGCCGCCGACCCGGCGGCGCTGGTCGACCGGGTCGCCGAGCTTCCGGAGGGCGAGCGGGAACAGGTCCTGCAGGATCTGGTACGCGACCATGTCGCCGCCGTCCTCGGGCACTCCTCCGGGCAGTCGGTCGACGCCGACCGGGCATTCAAGGAACTCGGCTTCGACTCGATCACGGCGGTCGAGCTGCGTAACCGGCTCAACCACCAGACCGGGCTGCGCCTGCCGGCGACGCTGGTCTTCGACTACCCGACGGTCGGCTCGCTGGCCGCGCACCTGCACACCCGGTTGGCGCCCCCGGTGGTCGCCCCGTCGACCCGGGCCCTCGCCCAGCTCGACGAGCTGGCCGCGCTGATCGCGGCGATCCCCGGTGACGACGCCGGGCAGGAGATCGTGGCCGCCCGGCTGCGCGCCCTGCTCGCGGACGTGGGTGCCCGGCACGCCGAACCGGGCGACGACGACCTGTTGTCGGCGACCACCGAGGAGCTCTTCGACGTGCTCGACAACGAACTCGGACTCCACCAGGGCGGTGAGCTGCGATGAACGCGAGGACCCAGCGGGCCGAGGTCACGGTCAGCCAGGAGAAGCTGCACGACTACCTGCTGCGGGCGACGACCGACCTGCGGCAGACCCGGCGGCGGCTGCGCGAGTACGAGGAGCGGGCCCGGGAGCCGATCGCCATCGTCGGCATGGGCTGCCGGTTCCCGGCCGGCAGCACCTCCCCGGAGCGGCTGTGGGAGCTGCTGGTGGCGGGGCGGGACGCGGTGACCGACTTCCCGGTCGGCCGTGGCTGGGACACCGACCGGCTCTACGACCCCGACCCCGACCGGCCCGGCAGCTCGTACGTCCGCACCGGCGCGTTCGTCGGCGACGCCGACCAGTTCGACGCGGACTTCTTCGGCATCAGCCCTCGGGAGGCGCTCGCCACCGACCCGCAGCAGCGGATCCTGCTCGAGGTGGCCTGGGAGACGCTGGAACGCGCCGGCCTCGACCCGGCCGCGCTGCGCCACAGCAGCACCGGTGTCTTCGTCGGCACCAACGGGCAGGACTACGTCAAGCACCTCTCCGGGGCGGTCGCCGGCGCCGAGGGTTTCCTGGCCACCGGCAACATCGCGAGCGTCGTGTCGGGTCGCATCTCGTACGTGCTGGGGCTGGAAGGGCCCGCGGTCACCGTGGACACGGCCTGCTCGTCGTCGCTGGTCGCCACGCACCTCGCCATCCAGGCGCTGCGCAACGACGAGTGCGGCCTGGCCCTGGCCGGCGGGGTGACCATCATGGCCACCCCGACCACCTTCGTGGAGTTCAGCCGGCAGCGCGGGCTGGCCCCGGACGGGCGGTGCAAGCCGTTCGCCGAGGCCGCGGACGGCACCGGCTGGGGCGAGGGCGCCGGCCTGATCCTGCTCGAGCGGCTGTCGGACGCCCGCCGCAACGGCCATCGGGTGCTCGCCGTCATCCGCGGCTCGGCGGTCAACCAGGACGGTGCCAGCAACGGATTGACCGCGCCGAACGGGCCGTCGCAGCAGCGGGTCATCCAGGCGGCGCTGGCCAGTGCCCGGCTGACCCCGGCCGACGTGGACGCCGTCGAGGCGCACGGCACCGGCACCACCCTCGGCGACCCGATCGAGGCCCAGGCGCTGCTCGCCACGTACGGGCAGCAGCGCACCGGTGGGCAGCCGCTCTGGCTGGGGTCGATCAAGTCGAACATCGGCCACACCCAGGCCGCGGCCGGGGTCGCCGGCATCATCAAGATGGTCGAGGCGATCCAGCGCGGCGTGCTGCCGAAGACCCTGCACGTCGACGCGCCCAGCTCGCACGTGGACTGGTCGGCCGGGGAGGTCGCCCTGCTGACCGGCAACACGCCGTGGCCGGAGCACGGCCGGCCCCGCCGCGCCGGGGTCTCCTCCTTCGGCATCAGCGGCACCAACGCCCACCTCATCATCGAACAGGCCCCCGCGGGCGAGGATGCGCCCGCCGAGGGTCCGCCGGCCGACGGTCCGTCACCGGAGGCCTCGGTGTCGGTGCGGCTGCCCTGGCTGCTGTCGGCCAGGACCCCGGCCGCGCTCCGGGACCAGGCGGCCAACCTCGCCAACCACCTCGCCCAGCACCCCGACCAGGACCCGGCGGCCATCGCCGCCGCCCTGCTCACCACCCGCACCGCGTTCACCGAACGCGCCGCCGTGCTGCCCGGCACCGACCCGGTCGAGGCGCTGCGGGCCCTCGCGGAGGACCGGCCGCATCCCGCGCTGCTCCAACACACCGCGACCCACGCCGGCCGGACCGTGTTCGTCTTCCCCGGCCAGGGCGGGCAGTGGCTCGGCATGGGCCGCGAACTGGCCGAGCAGAGCCCGGTCTTCGCCGCCCACCTCGACGCCTGCGCCACCGCCCTGCGGCCCTACGTGGACTGGGACCTGCACACCGTCCTGCACGACGACAACCCCGACTGGCTCACCCGCGTCGACGTCGTCCAACCCGTCCTGTTCGCCGTGATGACCGGCCTGGCCGCCGTGTGGCGACACCACG
>NZ_KQ058663.1 GCF_000982955.1 Micromonospora sp. HK10
CCCACGCCGCCGGCGCCCTGACGCTGGACGATGCCGCCAAGGTGGTCGCCCTGCGCGCCCAAGCGCTGCGGGCACTGATCGGCCGCGGGGACATGGCCTCCCTCGCCCTTCCCGCCGACCAGGTCACCGGCCTCCTGCACAACGTCGAAGACCAGGCCCACATCGCCACGGTCAACGGACCCAACGCCACCGTCATCGCCGGCGACCCCCAAGCCGTCGCCGCGGTCGTGGCCCACTGCAAGGACCGCGACATCCCCGCCCGCATCCTCCCGGTCGGTTACGCCTCGCACACCCCCCACGTCGAAGCCCTCCACGACGAGATCCACGCCGCCCTGCGGGACGTCACCCCGACGCCGACCGAGGTGGCCTTCTACTCGACCTACACCGGCGACCGCATCGACCCGACGGAACTCACCGCCGACTACTGGTACGACAACCTCCGCCACCCCGTCCAGTTCCAGACCGCCACCGAAGCACTCCTGCGCGACGGCCACACCACCTTCGTCGAGGTCAGCCCCCACCCCGTGCTCATCCAGCCGATCGAGGACACCGCCGAACAGCACGACATCATCGCCCTGCCCACCCTGCGCCGCGACACCACGAACCAACTCACCACCGCCCTGGCCACCGCACACGCCCAGGGCCTCCCCGTCGACTGGACGCCCCTCCTACCGGCCCAGCGGACCCCGGTCGACCTGCCCACCTACCCCTTCCAACGGCAGCGCTACTGGCTCCAGGCACCCCCGGCCATCAGCGACGCCGCCGACCTCGGCCAGGCACCGGCCGAGCACCCGCTGCTCGCCGCCGCCATCGACCTGCCCGACCAGCAAGGTCACCTCTTCACCGGCCGGCTCACCCTCGACCGGCAATCCTGGCTCGCCGACCACGCCGTCACCGGCACGGTCCTGCTCCCCGGCACCGCCTACGTCGACCTCGCCCTGCACGCCGGACACCACACCGGACACCCCCACCTCGACGACCTCACCATCGAAACCCCCCTCACCCTCCACCCCGACAGCGACCTGCACCTGCACGTCGAGGTCGGACCCGACCAGGACGGGCGACGAAGCATCGCCGTACACACCCGCCCGGCCCAGGACGACACCTGGACCCGGCACGCCACCGGCACCCTCACCCGCACGGCACCGGCCTACCAGCCCGACCCCGACGCCGCCTGGCCGCCACCCGGCGCCACCCCCGTCGACCTCACCGACTTCTACGCCACCCTCGCCGCCACCGGTCTGCACTACGGCCCCGCCTTCCAGGGCGTCCGGGCGGTCTGGCGGGACGGCGACACCCGCTACGCCGACATCCACCTCCCCGACGACCAGGACACCAGCGGCTACGGCATCCACCCGGCCCTCCTCGACGCCGCCCTGCACCCGATGGCCGCCACCGCCACCGCGCCGAAGCTGCCGTTCAGCTGGGCCGCGGTCACCCTGCACGCCACCGGCGCCCGCCACCTCCGGGTACGCCTCCAACCCGCCGGCGACGACGCCCTCCGGCTGGACGCCACCGACCCGGCCGGCGCTCCCGTGGTCACCGTCGGGACCCTCACCGTCCGCCCGCTGCCCGCCGGACATCTCGGCGACGACCGCAGCCTGCGGGACAGCCTGTTCCAGCTCGACTGGAAGCCCATCGCCCCGCCCGCCGGGGAGCACCCGGCCATCAGAGTTCTGGACCTCGGGGCGGCGCGGCAACTGCTCGCCGGCGGCGGGCCGCCGCCCGAGGTGCTCGTCGTCACCCCGGCGTCCGACGACCCGGACCTACCGGCGGCCGCGCACGCCGTCGGGGAGGAGCTGATCGGGCTGCTCCAGGCCTGGTCCGCGGACGATCGGGGGCACGACGGCCGGCTCGTCGTGCTGACCCGCGGCGCCGTCGCCGCGTACGCCGGGGAGGACGTCCCGGATCTGGCGGCGTCGGTGCTGTGGGGCCTGGTCCGGGCCGCGCAGGCCGAACATCCGGGTCGCTTCGTCCTCGTCGATCATGACGGCGGGCCGACGAGCCGGGACGCGCTCGCCGCCGCCGTGGCGAGCGGCGAACCCCAGCTCGCCGTCCGGCAGGGTGCCCTGCTGGTGCCGCGGCTGGGCCGGCCCCGCGCCGGGGCCGCGCTGGTCGCGCCCGCGGCGGGCCGCTGGCGGCTGGCCGTGGCGGCGGAGGGTACATACACCGGTCTCACGCTCGCCCCGGCCGAGGCGCTGCCGGACGCGCCCGGACCGGGCGAGGTGCGGGTGGCGGTACGCGCCGCCGGGCTGAACTTCCGGGACGCCATGGTGGCGCTCGGGACGTACCCGGGCACGGCCGAGCTGGGCAGCGAGGCGGCCGGCGTGGTCACCGCGGTCGGGCCCGGGGTTTCCGACCTGGCCGTGGGTGACCGGGTGATGGGCCTGTTCACCGGCGCGCTCACCCAGGTCGCGGACGTGGACCGGCGGTTCCTGGCGCCGGTGCCGCCGGGCTGGTCGGACGTGGCGGCGGCCAGCGCGCCGGTCGCGTTCGTGACCGCCTACTACGCGCTGCGCGACCTGGCGGACGTCCGGGCCGGCGAGTCGCTGCTCGTGCACGCCGCCGCCGGTGGGGTCGGCACGGCCGCCGTGCAGCTGGCCCGGCTCTGGCAGGTCGAGCTGTACGGCACGGCCAGCCCCGGCAAGTGGGCGGCGCTGGCCGGGCAGGGCCTGACCGGTGAGCGGGTCGCGTCCTCGCGGGACACCGGTTTCGAGGCCGCGTTCCGGGCCGCCACCGGAGGCCGCGGCGTCGACGTCGTGCTGAACGCCCTGGCCGGGGAGTTCGTCGACGCGTCGCTGCGGCTGCTGGCTCCGAACGGCCGGTTCGTCGAGATGGGCAAGACCGACGTGCGGGACGCCGCCGAGGTGGCGGACCGCCACCGTGGGGTGCGGTACCGGGCGTTCGACGTGGCCGAAGCCGGACCGGACCGGATCCAGGAGATCCTGGCCGAGCTGTCCGCGCTGTTCGCCGCCGGCCGGCTGCGGCCGCTTCCGGTGACCGCCCGGGACGTACGGCTCGCGCCGGCCGCCCTCCGCGAACTGGGCCAGGGCCGCACGGTCGGCAAGCTGGCCGTGACCGTGCCGCGCGGGCTGCGCGCCGGTGCCGGCCGGCCGCTCGACCCGGACGGCACGGTGCTGGTCACCGGCGGGACGGGCACGCTGGGCGGGCTGGTCGCCACCCACCTGGTCCGGACCGGGCAGACCACCCGCCTGGTGCTGGCCAGCCGCGGCGGCGCCACCGCTCCCGGCGCGGCCGAACTGGTCGAGCGGCTCCGGGACCTCGGCGCCACGGTCAGCGTGGTCGGCTGCGACACCGCCGACCCGGCCGCCGTCGCCGACCTCGTCGCCGGCATCCCGGCCGCCCACCCGCTCACCGCGGTGGTGCACGCCGCCGGTGGGCTGGACGACGCCACCATCGGTTCGCTCACCCCGGACCGGTGGCATGCCGTGCTGCGCCCGAAGGTCGACGCGGCCTGGCACCTGCACCGGGCCACCGCACACCTGGACCTCGCGGCGTTCGTGCTGTTCTCCTCGGCGGCCGGCGCGCTCGGCAACGCCGGCCAGGGCAACTACGCCGCCGGGAACACCTTCCTGGACGCGCTGGCCCACCATCGCGCCGCCCGCGGCCTGCCGGCGGTCAGCCTGGCCTGGGGCCCGTGGGCGCAGCGCAGCGGGCTGACCGGCGGGCTCGACGAGCGGGCCACCGACCGGATGGCGCGCGGCCTGCGCCCGCTGGCGACCGAGGAGGCGCTGCGCCTGTTCGACGAAGGGCTCGCCGGGGCGCACCCCCATCTCGTACCCGTGGCGGTGGACCTGGCCGGGCTGCGCCGCCAGGCCGCCGGCGCGGCGCTGCCGGCGGTCCTGGCCGATCTGGTACGCGCTCCCGCCCGCCGGGCCGCCGCACTGCTCGACGGGGGCCCGTCGCTGCGCGACCGGTTGGCCGCCCTCGACGACGCCGGCCGCCGCGATCACCTGCTCGAGGTGGTACGGGGACAGGCGGCGGCCGTGCTCGGCCACGACAGCCCGGCGGGGGTGGCGCCCGGCCGGCCCTTCAAGGAGCTGGGGTTCGACTCGCTGACCGCGGTGGAGCTGCGCAACCGGCTCAACACGGCGACCGGGCTGCGGCTGCCGGCCACGCTGGTGTTCGACCATCCCACCCCGGAGGCGCTGGTCCGGTTCCTCGCCGCCGAGTTGGGCGGCGGCGCGGCGCTGCCGGTGGCGGCGGTCGGGGCGGCGGCGGTCGGGCCGGACGAGCCGGTCGCCATCGTGGGGATGGCCTGCCGGTACCCGGGCGCCGAGTCGGCGGAACAGCTCTGGTCGGCGATCCACGCCGGGCTGGATGCCACCACCACGATGCCGACCGACCGGGGCTGGGACATTGCCGGCATCTACTCGGCCGAGCCGCAGCCGGGCCGCACCTACACCACCCGGGGGGCGTTCCTGCCCGACGCGGGCGCGTTCGACGCCGAGTTCTTCGGCATCAACCCGCGCGAGGCGCTCGCCACCGATCCGCAGCAGCGGCTGCTGCTGGAGACGGCGTGGGAGGCGCTCGAACAGGCAGGGCTGGACCCGGCGGCGCTGCGGGGCAGCCCCACCGGGGTGTTCGCCGGGGTGGTGGCGCAGAACTACGCGCCCGCCTCGGTCGACGCGCACCCCGAGGTGGCCGGCTACCTGATGACCGGCAGCACGACCAGCGTCGCGTCGGGCCGGGTCGCGTACGCGTTCGGTTTCGAGGGCCCGGCGATCACCGTG
Organism: Micromonospora sp. HK10; assembly: GCF_000982955.1. Classification (GTDB taxonomy): domain Bacteria; phylum Actinomycetota; class Actinomycetes; order Mycobacteriales; family Micromonosporaceae; genus Micromonospora. Next base: position 4,755 of record NZ_KQ058663.1, read on the forward strand.
GACACGGCCTGCTCGTCGTCGCTGGTGGCCACCCACCTGGCCGTGCAGGCGCTGCGCCACGGCGAGTGCACGCTGGCGCTGGCCGGCGGCGCGTCGGTGATGGCGGCGCCGGGCATCTTCGCCGAGTTCAGCCGGCAGCGAGGGCTCGCGCCGGACGGGCGGTGCAAGCCGTTCGCGGCGGCCGCCGACGGCTTCGCGCTCGGCGAGGGGGTGGGGCTGCTGGTGCTGGAACGCCTCTCCGACGCCCAGCGCAACGGCCACCAGGTCCTCGCGGTGATCCGCGGTTCGGCGGTCAACCAGGACGGCGCCAGCAACGGCCTCACCGCCCCCAACGGGCCGTCCCAGCAGCGCGTCATCCGCCAGGCCCTGGCGAACGCCCGACTGAACCCCGCCGACGTCGACGCCGTCGAAGCGCACGGCACCGGCACCACCCTCGGCGACCCGATCGAGGCGCAGGCCCTGCTCGCCACGTACGGGCAGGACCGCGATCAGCCGCTCTGGCTCGGGTCGATCAAGTCGAACATCGGGCACACCCAGGCCGCCGCCGGCGTCGCCGGCATCATCAAGATGGTCCAGGCGCTGCGGCACGGCACGCTGCCCCGGACGCTGCACGTGGACGCGCCCACCCCGCACGTGGACTGGACCGCCGGCGCGGTCGCGCTGCTCACCGAGAACACCCCGTGGCCGGACCGGGACCGGCCGCGCCGGGCCGGGGTGTCGTCGTTCGGCATCAGCGGCACCAACGCCCACCTCATCCTGGAACAGGCTCCGGCGTCCACCGGGCCGGCCCCGGCTTCCACCGGGCGGGCGGCGGGCGGCGCCCAGCCGGCGGGGGTCGCGCCGCTGCCGTGGTTGCTGTCCGCCCGGTCCCCGGCCGCGCTCCGGGACCAGGCCGCCCGCCTGTCCGCGTACCTCGGACAGCACCCGGACGTCCCGGCCGACGCGGTGGCCGCCACGCTGCTGACCCGTTCCGGGTTCGCCCGGCGCGCGGCGGTGCTGCCCGGTGCCGATCCGGTCGACGCGCTGCGGGCGCTCGCCGAGGACCGCCCACACCCCGCCCTGCTCCAACACACCGCCACCCACAACGGCCGGACCGTGTTCGTCTTCCCCGGCCAAGGTGGGCAGTGGCTCGGCATGGGCCGGGAACTGGCCGAGCAGAGTCCGGTCTTCGCCGCGCACCTCGACGCCTGCGCGACCGCCCTGCGGCCCTACGTCGACTGGGACCTGCACACCGTCCTGCACGACGACGACCCCGACTGGCTCACCCGCGTCGACGTCGTTCAGCCGGTGTTGTTCGCCGTGATGACCGGCCTCGCGGCGGTGTGGCGGCACCACGGGATCGTCCCCGACGCGGTGATCGGCCACTCCCAGGGCGAGATCGCCGCCGCCCACGCGGCCGGCGCCCTGTCCCTTGAGGACGCCGCCAAGGTGGTCGCGCTGCGGGCCAAGGCCCTGCGGGCGCTGATCGGGCACGGCGACATGGCCTCCCTCGCCCTGCCCGCCGACCAGGTCACCGAACTCCTCACCCGGCTGACCGGCGACACCGCGATGCCCGACCACACCAGCCACCCCGCCAACAACGCCGACGGAACCGACGCCAGCACCAACGGCGACGCCAGCACCCGGGCCTACATCGCCACCATCAACGGGCCGAACGCCACCGTCATCGCCGGCGACCCCGACGCCGTCGCGACGATCGTGGCGCACTGCAAGGAGCGGGACATCCCCGCCCGGGTACTGCCCGTCGGCTACGCCTCCCACACCCCCCACGTCGAAGCGCTGCGCGACGACATCCACACCGCCCTGCACGGCATCACCCCGACCGCCACCGACGTCGCCTTCTACTCCACGTTCACCGGCGACCGCATCGACCCGACGGAACTCACCGCCGACTACTGGTACGACAACCTCCGCCACCCCGTGCGGTTCCAGAGCGCCACCGAAGCCCTGCTCCGCGACGGCCACACCACCTTCATCGAGGTCAGCCCCCACCCCGTGCTCATCCAACCGATCGAGGACACCGCTGACCAGACCGAAGAGGGCACCGACCAGCACGACATCATCGCCCTGGCCACCCTGCGCCGGGACACCACCAACCAACTCACCACCGCCCTGGCCACCGCACACGCCCACGGCCTCCCCGTCGACTGGACGCCCCTCCTACCGGCCCAGCGGACCCCCGTCGACCTGCCCACCTACCCCTTCCAACGCCAGCACTACTGGCTGCGCCCGGCCGCCACCGTCAGCGACGCCGCCGACCTCGGCCAGGCACCGACCGAGCACCCGCTGCTCGCCGCCGCCATCGAACTGCCCGACCAGCAAGGCCACCTCTTCACCGGACGACTCACCCTCGACCGGCAACCCTGGCTCGCCGACCACGCCGTCACCGGCACCGTCCTGCTGCCCGGCACCGCCTACGTCGACCTCGCCCTGCACGCCGGCCACCACACCGGACACCCCCACCTCGACGACCTCACCATCGAGGTCCCCCTCACCCTCGACCCGGACAGCGACGTGCGGCTGCACGTCGAGGTCGGCGCGGCCGACGACGACGGCCGGCGGACCGTCACCATCCGTACCCGCCCCGCGGACGACGAGGTCTGGACCCGGCACGCCACCGGCACGCTCGCCACCGCCGCGCCGCCGGCCGGCGAGCGGCCCGCCGGTCTCTGGCCACCGGCCGGCGCGGTCCCGGTCGACACCACCGGCCTCTACGACACCCTCGCCGCGGCCGGCCTGCACTACGGCCCCGCCTTCCAGGGCGTCCGGGCGGTCTGGCGGGACGGCGACAGCCTGCACGCCGAGGTCCAGCTCCCCGACGAGGTCGGCGTCACCGGGTACGGCCTGCACCCCGCGCTGCTCGACGCCGCGCTGCACCCGGTCGCCGCGACCGCCGGGGAGCTGAAGCTGCCGTTCGCCTGGAACGGGGTCGCCCTGCACCGCACCGCCGCCCGGCAGCTGCGGGTACGGCTCACCCCGAGCGGGGACGACAGCGTGCGGCTGGACGCCACCGACCCCGCCGGCGCGCCGGTGGTCAGCGTCGACGGGCTCACCGTCCGCCCGCTGCCCGCCGCGCACCTGCGCCGGCACAGCACCCGCGACGCGCTCTTCCAGCTCGACTGGAAGCCCAGCACCACCCCGGTCACCGCGCTGACCGGGGAACCGGTCCGGGACCTCGCCGGCCTGGCGGAACTCCTCGCCGCCGGCGGGCCGGCCCCGGCGTTGGTGCTGGTCGCGCCCGGCGTGCCCGAGGGGCCGCTGCCGGCGGCCGTGACGGAGCTGGTGACCCGCACCGCCGGGGCGCTGCGGGCCTGGCTGGCCGACGACCGGTTCGCCGACAGCCGGCTCGTGGTGCTCACCCGGCAGGCCGTCGCGACCCGGCCCGACGAGGAGGTCGCCGACCTCGCGGCGGCCGCCCTGTGGGGGCTGGTCCGCAGCGCCCAGTCGGAGCACCCCGACCGGTTCCTGCTCCTCGACCACGACGGTGAGCCGACCGGCGTACCGCTGGCGGAGCCGCAGGCCGCCGTCCGGGACGGCGTGGTGGTCGTACCCCGGCTGGTCCGGGCGGTCTCCCACGTGGAACCGGTGGTCTCCCCGCTCGACCCCGACGGCACGGTCCTGATCAGCGGCGGCACCGGCACCCTGGGCGCGCTGCTCGCCGCCCACCTGGTCGACCGCCACCGGGTACGGCGGCTGGTGCTGACCAGCCGCCGCGGGCCCGGTGCGCCCGGGGCGGCGGAGCTGCTGCGGCGGCTGCACGAACGGGGCGCCCGGGTGCGGGTGGTGGCCGGGGACGTCGCCGACCCGGAGACGGTGGCCGCCGCGCTCGGCGCGGTTGAGCCCGACCACCCGCTGACCGCCGTCTTCCACGCCGCCGGCGTGCTCGACGACGCGGCACTGCACACCCTCACCGACCGGCAGATCCGGGACGTGCTGCGGCCCAAGGTGGACGGCGCCTGGCACCTGCACCAGGCCACCCGCGACCTCGACCTGGCCGCGTTCGTGCTCTACTCCTCGGTCGCGGGCGTCCTCGGCGGCCCGGGCCAGGCCCACTACGCGGCCGCGAACACCTTCCTCGACGCGCTGGCCCACCACCGGCGGGCCACCGGCCTGCCGGCGACCGCGCTGGCCTGGGGTCATTGGGCCGAGACCAGCGCGCTGACCGGGACACTCGGCGAGGTGGACCGGGCGCGGCTGGCCCGGGGCATCCGGCCGATGGCGACCGAGCTGGCGCTGGACCTGCTCGACACCGCCCTGCCCGGTGACAAGCAGCCGGTGCTCGTACCGGCGGCTCTGGACCTGGCGGGGCTGCGCGCCCACGCCGACGCCGGCGGCCTGCCGCCGCTGCTGCGCGCCCTGCTGCCGGCGGCCCGGTCCCGGGTGGTCGCGCCGCCGCCCGACCTGAGCGGGCTGGCCGAGGCCGACCGCCGGCGGGTGCTGACCGAGCTGGTCCGGGGCCACGTGGCTGCGGTGCTCGGCCACGCCGACGCCGGGCAGGTGGCGCCCGACCAGGCGTTCCGGGCCCTCGGCTTCGACTCGCTCACCGCCGTCGAGCTGCGTAACCGGTTGACCGGGGCCACCGGGCTGCGCCTGCCGGCCGCGCTGGTCTTCGACTACCCGACCGTGTCCGTCCTGGTGGAGCACCTGGTGACGCGGACCGCCGGGCCCGGCGACGGTGGCGTGGCCGGCGCGCTGCGGCACCTCGACGAGGTGGAGGCCGCGGTGCTGGCCGCCGGGGGCGCGCCCGCCGGCGACGACCGGGCGGCGATCGCGAACCGGCTGCGCGCGCTGCTGTCCCGGTTGGACGGCGCGGACCGGCCCGCGGCGGCCGACGTGCGCGAGCGGCTGGACGGCGCCAGCGCCGACGAGATCTTCGCCTTCATCGACAACGACCTGGGTCGAGGCTGACCTGCCGCAGCTCACGGAAAGTGTGGCGACATGACGAACGAAGAGAAGCTGATCGACTACCTGAAGTGGGTCACGGCGGATCTGCACAAGACCCGCCAGCGGCTGCGCGAGGTCGAGTCGGCCGGCCAGGAACCGATCGCGATCGTGGGGATGAGCTGCCGCTACCCCGGTGGTGTGCGGTCGCCGGAGCAGCTGTGGGAGCTGGTCAGCACGGGCACCGACGCCATCGACGAGTTCCCCACCGACCGGGGCTGGAACGTGGCGGAACTCTACGACCCCGACCCGGCGCGGGAGGGGAAGAGCTACGCCCGCACCGGTGGTTTCGTCTACGACGCGCACCACTTCGACGCCCGCTTCTTCGGCATCGGCCCCCGCGAGGCGCTGGCGATCGACCCGCAGCAGCGGCTGCTGCTGGAGGCGAGCTGGGAGGCGCTGGAGCACGCCGGGCTGAACCCGCAGCGGCTGGCCGGAAGCCGCACCGGCGTCTTCGTCGGGGTGATGTACGGCGACTACGGCGCGCGGCTGCGGTTCCTCGCCCCGGCGGGGCTGGAGGGGCAGGTCGGCACCGGCAGCGCCGGCAGCGTGGCGTCCGGCCGGATCTCCTACGAGCTGGGCCTGGAGGGGCCGGCGGTGACGGTGGACACCGCCTGCTCGTCGTCACTGGTCGCGACCCACCTGGCGGCGCAGGCGCTGCGCGCCGGCGAGTGCACCCTCGCGCTGGCCGGTGGGGTGACCGTGATGGCGACCCCGGGGGTGTTCGTCGAGTTCAGCCGCCAGCGCGGGCTCGCCCCGGACGGCCGCTGCAAGTCCTTCGGCGCCGGCGCGGACGGCGCGGGTTGGGGCGAGGGGGTCGGCCTGCTGGTGCTGGAGAAGCTCTCCGACGCGAGGCGCAACGGTCACCGGGTGCTCGCGGTGATCAGCGGGTCGGCGGTGAACCAGGACGGCGCCAGCAACGGGCTGACCGCCCCGAACGGGCCGTCGCAGGAGCGGCTGATCCGGGCCGCGCTCGCCTCGGCCGGGCTGACCCCGGCCGACGTCGACGCGGTCGAGGCGCACGGCACCGGCACCACCCTCGGCGACCCGATCGAGGCGCAGGCCCTGCTCGCCACGTACGGACAGCAGCGCGCCGGCGGCGAACCGCTCTGGCTCGGCTCGATCAAGTCCAACATCGGTCACACCCAGGCCGCCGCCGGGGTGGCCGGGATCATCAAGGTGGTCGAGGCGCTCCGCCACCGGATGCTGCCGAAGACGCTGCACGCCGAGCAGCCCAGCCCGCACGTGGACTGGAGCAGCGGGGCGGTCGGCCTGCTCACCGAGGCGCGCCCGTGGCCGGAGCGGGACGGCGGGCCGCGCCGCGCCGCGGTCTCCTCCTTCGGCATCAGCGGCACCAACGCGCACCTGATCGTCGAGGAGGCGCCGCCCGCCGAAGCGCCCGTCGAAGGGTCGGCCGAAACGGCACCGACCGGCGGGAGCGCGCCGGCCGTACCGCTGCCCTGGCTGCTGTCGGCCAGGACGGCGGCGGCGCTGCGCGCCCAGGCCGACCGGCTCGCCGCGCACCTCGACCGGCATCCCGACCTGGACCCGGCGGCCGTGGCCTACACCCTGGCCACCACTCGTGCACAGCACCCGCACCGCGCGGTGGTGATCGCCGAGGACCGGGCCGACGCCCGGCAGCGACTCGGCTTCCTGGCCCGGGGCGAGGCGGCCAGCAACGTCGTCACGGGCCGGGCCGCCGCCGGCGGGAGGCTCGCCTTCCTCTTCACCGGGCAGGGCGCGCAGCACCCCGGCATGGGCGCCGACCTGTACGCGCGCTTCCCGGTCTTCGCGGCCGCCCTCGACGCCGCCTGCGCCGCCCTGGACCCGCACCTGGACCGGCCGCTGCGGGAGGTGATGTTCGGCCGGCACGACGACCTGCTCGGCGAGACCACCTACATCCAGCCGGCCCTGTTCGCGTACGAGACAGCCATGCACGCGCTGCTCGCCGCGTTCGGGATCCACCCGGACCTGCTGATCGGCCACTCCATCGGCGAGTTGACCGCCGCGCACGTGGCCGGGGTGCTCGACCTGGCCGACGCGGCCCGGCTGATCACCACCCGGGCCCGGTTGATGCACGAGATGCCGGCCGGCGCGATGCTCGCCGTCACCGCACCGCTGGACCGGGTCGCGCCGGCCCTGGCCGAGCATCCCGGGGTCGACCTGGCCGCCCACAACAGCCCGACCTCGCTGGTCCTCGCCGGGGACCCGGCGGACCTCGACGCCGTCGCGGCCCGCCTCACCGGGGAGGGCGTACGGACCCGGCGGCTGCACGTGCCGCACGCCTTCCACTCCGCGCACACCGAGCCGATCCTCGACCGGTTCCGGGCGGTGGCCGCCACGGTCACCTACCATCCGGCGCGCCTGCCGATCGTCTCCAACCTCACCGGCCAGGTCGCCTCCGACGCGGAGCTGTCCGACCCGGACTACTGGACCCGGCACATCCGGCACACGGTCCGCTACACCGACGGCACCGCGGCGCTGCACCGCCTCGGCGCCACCGGATACGTCGAACTCGGCCCGGACGCCACCCTCACCACGCTCAGCCAGGAGTGGCTGCGTACGCACGCCCCGGAGGCCCGCCCGCCGCTGGTGCCGTTGGCGGCCCGGCGCAAGCCGGCGGTCCGTACGGTGCTGGCCGGGCTGGCCCAGCTGCACGTGGCGGGCGCGCCGGTGGACTGGTCGCCGCTGCACCCGCACCCGGCCACGGTGGTGGAACTGCCGACGTACCCGTTCGAGCGGGTGCGCTTCTGGCCGGACGAGCCGGCCGCCGGGACCGGGGCCGGACCGGCCCGCACCGGCGAGGAGGCCGCGTTCTGGGCGGCGGTGGAGGACGCCGACGCCGCGGCCCTGGCCAGCCTGCTCGGCGCGGACGAGGAGGCCCGGGCGGCGCTGCGCGCGGTGCTGCCGTCGCTGGCCGGCTGGCACCGCCGCCGCTGCGTCCCGCCACCTCCGGGGCACGGGCCGGCCGGCGCGGCCGACGAGCCGGACGCCGACGGGGCCGCCGAGGCGCTCGCCGTCCTGCGCGCCCGGCTGGCCGCCGCACCCGCCGGCGAGGAGCACGCCGTGCTGCTGGAGCTGCTGAGCCGGGAGGCCGCGCTGGTGCTCGGCTACGACGACCCCGAGCCGATCGATCCGGAGGGCAACTTCCTGGAGCTGGGCTTCTCGTCGTTCACCGTGCTGGAGCTGAGCAACCGGTTGGAGGCGCTGGGCCTGCGGCTCGCGCCGGCACTCTTCTACGACCACCCCACCCCGCTGGCCCTGGCCCGGCACCTGACCGGGCTGTTGCGGGACGAGACCACCGGATCCGACCGGACACCACAACCGACAGGGAGTTCCTCATGACCGACACCGTCATCATCGCCGGCGCGGGCCCCACCGGCCTGATGCTGGCTCACGAGCTGGCCCTGCAGCGGGTGCCGGTGGTGGTGGTCGAGCGCCGGCCCGGTCCCACGGACGCGCTGCCCGGCATGGCCATCAACGCGACCGTGGTGGACCTGCTGCACCAGCGCGGCCTGATGGACCACGTCGGCGAGTACGGCTTCGAGTTCCCCCGGGCGCACTTCGCGCAGATCTGGCTGGACCCGGTACGGGTGCCGGGCCGGCACGGCTACAACTTCGTGATCAGCCAGACCAACCTGGTGCGGGTGCTCGCCGAGCGTGCCGCCAAGCAGGGCGCGGAGATCCGCTGGGAGCGGGAGGTGGTCGACCTCGCCCAGGACGACGCCGGCGTACGGGTCACCGTCCGCTCGCCCGGCGGGCAGGAGGTCCTCACCGGCCGTTTCCTGGTCGGCTGCGACGGTCCGGAGAGCGCGGTGCGCCGGCTGGCCGGGATCGACTTTCCCGGCCAGGACCTGCCGTTCCTCGGCATCGTCGGGGACCTGGAGGTCGGCGAGGACCATCCGCTGCTGGCCTACCTCGGTGCCGGCGAGTTCCCCGGTGGCCTGCTCACCGTCGGCCCGCTCGAGCCCGGCGTGGTACGGATCGCCACCGCCGAGTTCGACCTGCGCCCGGCGGACCGGACCGCACCGGTCACCACCGACGAGCTGCGCGACAGCATCCGCCGGCTGGACGGCGCGGAGCTGGGCGACGCCACGCCGCGCTGGCTGGGCCGGTGGGACGCGGCGACCCGGCAGGCCGACCGGTACCGGGAGGGCAACGTGCTGCTCGCCGGGGACGCGGCACACGTGCATTTCCCGCTGGGCGGGCAGTCGATGAGCACCGGCATCGAGGACGCGGTGAACCTCGGCTGGAAGCTCGCGGCCACCGTGCACGGCCACGCCCCCGTCGGGCTGCTGGACAGCTACCAGGCGGAGCGGTACCCGGTGGCCGCCCGGGCCGGCCGGACCACGCTGGCCCAGATGGTGCTCCTGCACCCGCTTGGGCACGTCGCGCCGCTGCGCGAGCTGCTGTCCGAGATGGTGGAGCTGGACGAGGTCAACGAGTTCCTGGTCAAGCTGGCGTACGCGCTGGACGTGGACTATCCGGTCCCGGCCGACCAGGTGGCGGGCGAGACCCATCCGCTGCTCGGCCGGCGGCTGCCGGATGTGCCGCTGCGCACCGGCGCCGGGGAGACCTCGCTGGCCGAGCTGCTGCACGCCGGCCGGGGTCTGCTGCTCGACCTGGCCGGCGGGGCCGGGCCGCTGGCACTGCCCGGCTGGGACGACCGGGTGGACGTGGTGGCCGCGGCGCCGTCCGACGAGATCGACGCGGCCCGGGTGCTGCTGCGCCCGGACGGCCGGGTGGCCTGGGCGCAGCCGACCGGAACGGACCGGACGGAGCCGACCGAAGGGCTGGGGCGCGCCCTGGCCACCTGGTTCGGCCCGGCCCGCGCATCGGCGGCCGGCTGACGGGCCCCGACAGGACGACGCCGGCACGCTGACCGGGCCCCGCGGGACGACGGCGGCACGCGGACCGGGCCCCGGCAGGACGACGCCGGCACCCCGACCGCATCCGGCCGGACGACGGCGGCAGGCCTGACCGCACCCGGGGGTTGGCGTCGTCAGTACGCCCGCCCCCGGGGTCGTCGGACCGCCCCCGCGCCGACGGTGCGCGAGCCCGGCCGTGCCGGCGACCGGCGGGCCGCCCGCCCGGTAGCGGCGCGAGGACCGGCCGCCGGTGGGCCGGGCCGGCGGCGGTCAGGTCACGAGCACCGGCAGCACGACCCGGAAGGTCGCCCCCGCGCCCGGCGCGGTCACCAGTTCCACCCGGCCGCCGTGCGCCCGTACCAGCGAGTCCACGATCGCCAGGCCCAGCCCGGCGCCCGCGCCGCCGGCCCGGCTGCGGGAGCTGTCGGTGCGGTAGAAGCGTTCGAACACCCGCGCCGCCTGTTCGGCGGAGAGCCCCGGACCCTGGTCGGCGACCTCGAGCACCGCTTCCCCGCCGGCCGTGCCGACGCCGATCCGCACCGGGCTGCCGGCCGGGGTGTGCGCCACCACGTTGCCGACCAGGTTGAGCACCACCTGGCGCAGCCGGGCCTCGTCGCCGAGTGCCGGGGCGCTGCCCACCGGCCCACCCCCGGGCCCGGTCAGCGTGATCGGCCGGCCCGGATCGAGCGCGGTCAGGTCGTGCCGGGCGTCGACGGCGAGGGTCCGCAGGTCCATCGGCGCCGGCCGCAGCGGCAGCCCGCCGACCCCGGCGTCCCCGGCGGCCCCGCCGTCCCGCGCGTCCCCGGCGGCGCGCGCGTCTCCGGCGGCGCGGCCGTCCCCGGCGTCTCCGGCGGCGCGGCCCAGCGACTCGTCCAGCCGGGCGAGCAGGAGCAGGTCCTCCACCAGCCGGGCCAGCCGGCTGGACTCGGCGGCGATGTGGGCCATGGTCCGGTCCACGTCGGCCGGTCCGGGCAGGCCGCCCATCCGGTACAGCTCGGTGAAGCCGGTGATCCCGAACAGCGGGGTCCGCAGCTCGTGGCTGACGTCGGCGACGAACCGGCGCATCCGCGCCTCCGACTCGGCCCGGGCGGTGAACGCCCGTTCGATCTGGGCCAGCATCCCGTTCAGCCCCGCCACCAGCCGCCCCACCTCGGTACGCGGCCCGCCCACCGCCGGCACGCGCTGGGCCAGGTCGCCGGCCGCGATCGCGGCGGCGGTCTGCTCGACCCGGCGCAGCGGCCGCAGGCTCCCCCGGATGGCCGCCCAACTGGTGACGGCGAGCAGCACGAGCAGCCCGAGCCCGGTCAGCAGGGCGACCCGGGTGCTCTGCCCGACCGTGGCGGTCACGTCGTCCAGCGAGGCGACGACGGCGACCGTGCCGCGCTGGTCGCCGCCGGCCGGGTGCGGCAGCGCGACCACCCGCCAGTCCCGGCCGCCCTGCCGCACGTCGAACGGGCGGCCGTCGCGGTGCGCCGCCGCTCTCACCCCGACGTCCGGCGCGCTCCCGCCCGGACCGAGGGTGATCACCCGGGTGGTCCGGCCCGCACTGTCCAGATAGAGCACGTGCAGGTCCCGGGCCAGGTCCAACCGGCCCGCGCCGGCCTGCGCGCCGACGTCGTCGGCCGGCACCGACGGCAGCCGGGAGACCGCCTGCGCGATCGGTTCCAGCCGCGCGTCGACCTGGCCGACGAGGTGGTCGCGCAGGGTGTGCAGGACCACCCCGCCGCCGACCGCGAGCCCGACCGCCAGCAGGGTGACCGTGATCAGCAGCAGCCGGGCGGCCAGGGATAGTCGCCCCGGTCGGCGGTTCACGGCCCGGTCGCGCGCAGCACGTAGCCCACGCCGTGCACCGTGGTGATCAGTTTCGGTCGGCCGGTGTCCAGTTTCCGCCGCAGGTAGCTGATGTAGGTCTCGACGATGCTCAGGTCGCCGCCGAAGTCGTACCGCCAGACGTGGGCGAGGATCTCCGCCTTGGGCACCACCCGGTCCACGTTGGCCATCAGGTGGTGCAACAGCCGGAACTCCGTCGGGGAGAGCCGGACCGGCCGGCCGCCGCGGGACACCCGCTGGGCGGCCAGGTCCAGCTCCAGGTCGCCGACCACCAACCGGCCCGGTACGGCGGAGCCGGCCCGGCGCAGCACCGCCCGGATCCGGGCGATCAGCTCGTGCAGGTCGAACGGCTTGGTCACGTAGTCGTCGCCGCCCAGCGTCAAGCCGTTGATCTTGTCCTCGGTGGTGTCCCGCGCGGTGAGGAAGAGCAGCGGCAGGTGCCCGCCGGCGTCCCGGGCGCCGGCGCGCAACCGGCGGGCCACCTCGAAGCCGTCGAGGTCGGGCAGCATCACGTCGAGCAGGACCAGGTCCGGCTGCCGGGTGCGGGCGGCCTCGATGGCCTCGGTGCCGGTGGCCACCGACGTCACCTCGAAACCGGCGAACCGCAGCGTCGCCGAGAGCAGCTCACGCAGGGTCGGCTCGTCGTCGACCACCAGCAGCCGGTCCGCCGGCTGGCCGGGGCCGCGCTCCGGCTGGGTCACCCGCACCACCGTCCCGACCGTCGAAGCTCCGTACCCACCGTAGTGCCGGCGCCGGGTCTCAGGCGTCCCGGACCCGCAGCGCCGTGTAGGCGGCCACGTAGACCAGCGCGACGAAGCCCAGCAGCACGGCCATGCCCGGCCAGGGCGGCAGCCCGCCGTCGGTGTCCACCACGAACATCACCCGCTCACCGGCCACCGTCGGCCAGTACTCGGCGACGGCGTCCCCGATCCCGCCGGGCAGCAACGGCAGCACGGTGGGCAGCAGCGGCAGCGCGACCAGGATGGCGAACGCGCCCACGGTGGCCCGGACCAGGGTGCCGAGCGCCAGCCCGAGCAGCCCGATCGCGGCCAGGTAGAGCCCGGCGCCGCAGACCGCCCGGGTCACCCCCGGATCGCCGAGGGCGGCCGTCGGTGCGCCCTGGCCGGCCAGCATCGGCTGGCCGACCAGGAACGCGCCGAACGCGACCGCCTGGCCGAGGACGGCCGCCACCACCCCGTACACCAGGGCCTTGGCGGCCAGCAGCCGCCCCCGCCGGGGTACGGCGGCCAGCGTGGACCGGATCATGCCGGTGCTGTACTCCACCGTCATCACCAGCACGCCGAGCACGCCGAAGAGCCACTGCACCGGGAAGTAGGCGCGCAGGCTGACCAGGGTGGGATCGAACGCGGCCTGCTCCTCGGGAGTGAGCCGGACGAAGCCGCGGGCGGTGCCGGCGCTGATCACCGCGCCCAGCCCGACCATCGCCACCACCACGGCGACGACGACGAAGCGGGTGGAACGCATGGTGTGGAACTTGGTCCACTCGGAACGGACCACGTCGGCGAGGGTCGGCCGCCGCTCCGGCGCGCCGGCCGGCGGTGGGGCGAGTGCGATGTCGGCGCTCATCAGACCAGCTCCTCCGTACGGGCCGAGCTGAACTCGGCGCTGTCCCGGGTCAGCGACATGAAGGCCTCCTCCAGCGACGTGCGCTGTGGGGTCAGCTCGATCAGCGGGATCGACCGGCCCGCGGCGACCAGACCGACGGCGGCGCTGTCCATCCCGGAGACCACCAGGGCCCCCTCGGTGCCGGTACGCACGCTCGCGCCCGCCTCGACCAGCAGCGCGGCCAGCTCCGCGCCGCGTTCGGTGCGGACCAGCACGCTCTGCTCGGTGTGCGCGCGCAGGAACGCGTCGACGCCGGTGTCGGCGATCAACCGGCCGCGTCCGATGATGATCAGGTGGTCGGCGGTGAGCGCCATCTCGCTCATCAGGTGGCTGGAGACGAGGACGGTGCGGCCCTCGGCGGCCAGGTCCCGGATCAGCGAACGGATCCAGACGATCCCCTCCGGGTCCAGTCCGTTCACCGGCTCGTCGAACATCAGCACCGCCGGATCACCGAGCAGCGCCGCCGCGATGCCCAGCCGCTGGCTCATGCCGAGCGAGAAGCCGCCCACCTGCCGGTCGGCGGCCGCCTCGAGCCCGGCCAGGCCGAGCACCTCGGAGACCCGGGAGCGCGGGATCCCGTTGCTGCGGGCCAGGCAGAGCAGGTGCTGGTACGCCGTCCGGCCGCCGTAGACGGCCCGGGCGTCGAGCAGCGCGCCGACGTGCCGCATGGGCGCCGGCAGGTCGGTGTAGCGCCGCCCGCCGACCCGGGCGGAGCCGCTGGTCGGGGCGTCCAGCCCGAGGATCAGCCGCATGGTGGTCGACTTGCCCGCGCCGTTGGGCCCCAGGAAGCCGGTGACCAGCCCGGGGCGTACCTCGAAGGTGAGGTCGTCGACGGCGGTGGTCGGGCCGTACCGCTTGGTGAGGTGGGTCGTCTCGATCACGGCGACAGCCTTCCGGACGAAGCTGGACGGGGTACCGAGGTTCCTGGGATCCTCCCAGGATTCGCGGTGCTCAGCCGCCGCGCAGGTCGGCCGCGCCCGAATGGTCGGCGGTGCCGAGCCGGCGCAGTTCCTCCTCGGCGGTCTGCTCGACCCGGCTCATGGCCCGGCGCAGGATCGGCGGAGCCATCACCGAGGTGACGACGGCGACCAGCACCACGATGGTGTACGTCGCGGTGTTGAGCACCCCGAGCCGCAGGCCGACGGTGGCCACCACCACCTCGATGACCCCCCGGGCGTTCATCCCGGCGCCCAGCGCCAGCGCCTCCCACCGGTTCAGCCGGCTGCTCCAGGCGCCGAGGAAGGCGCCTGTGAACTTTCCCAGGATCGCCACGGCGATGACGGCCAGTGCGGCGGCCAGCACCGGGGCGTCGGCCAGCGCGGTCAGGTCCATCCGCAGGCCCGCGCTGGCGAAGAAGATCGGCGCCAGCACGGCCAGCACGGTGGTGCGCAGCGGGGCGAGCCGTTCCCGGTCGAGGCCCGGCACGGAGCCGATCACGAAACCGACCACGAACGCCCCGAACACCGCCTCCAGGCCCAGCGACTGGGTGACCGCCGCGCCGAGCAGGATCAGCACCACGGTGGTCGCGACCAGCGGCCCGGGGCCGTCCGCGCGGCCGGCGGCCCGCAGCACCGCGGCGCTGGCCGGACGGCCGACCAGGGCGGCGAAGAGGACGAAACCGAGCACCGCGCAGACCGAGAAGAGCACGGTGCCGGCGCGGACACCGGTGGTGGCGAGGGCGGAGACCACCGAGAGCAGCAGCCAGCCGCAGATGTCGTCGATGACCCCGGCGGCCAGGGTGAGCTGACCGATGTTGCGGTGCAGCAGCTTCATGTCCAGCAGCGTCTTGGCGATGACCGGGATCGCGCTGACGCACATCGCCACGCCGAGGAAGAGCGCGAACACCTCGCGATCGGTGCCGGCGCCGAGCAGCGAGCCGGGCAGCAGGTACGCGGTCGCGACGCCGAGCCCGAGCGGCAGCAGCAGGCCGGCCAGGCTGATCCGGGCGGCGGCGCCGCCGCGCCGGCGGACGAACGCGACGTCGACCTCCACCCCGGTCAACCCGACCAGCAGCAGCACCCCCAGTTGCCCGACCGCGTCAAGCAGGTGGAACTGCTCGGCCTGCCGGGGCAGGAACCAGTCGGACACCCCGGGTGCCACCGCGCCCAGCACGGTGGGCCCGAGCAGGATCCCGGTGACCAGCTCCCCCACCACGGCGGGCAGCCCGCACCGGGTGGCGAGCCGGCCGAGCAGCAACGCCACCAGCAGCAGTGCGCCGAGCCCGAGCAGGAAGACCAGCAGGCTGTGGGCGGGGAGCACGGGGACCGGCGCGACCGCGGCGAGCACGTCCGGGCCGCCGCCGGTCCCGGGAGCCGTGGCCGGTCCGGCGCCGGTCACGCCACCCAGTCCGGGAGGTGTTCGATGCCGACCACCGCGCAGGAGAGGGTCACGCCGGGCCCGATGCCGAGCATCAGCAGGTGGTCACCGGGGCCGAGGCCGCCGGTGGCGAGCAGGTGGTCCAGCGCGACGACCTGGTCGCTGGCGCCGAGGTGGCCGACCGTGCTGCCCCAGGCCCAGGTGGAGTGGGCCATGGTCAGCCCGAGCCCGCCCATCAGCCGCTCGATCAGCGCCCGGGAGAAGTTCATCGGCGCCACCCGGGTGACGTCGGCGATGCCGATGCCGGCCTCGTCCAGCGTGCGGTGGATCAATGCCACCAGGTTGCCGCCGATCTTCGCCATCGCGGCGGCGTCGGGACTGTCGGCCAACTGCTTCTGGAACGCCTCGCCGCGGGCCACGAAGTCGACGGTCCGGCCGAGGGTCGCCCCGGGCGGGAAGAGCGGCTCACCGGCGCGGTGCAGCTCCTCCGCCTCCGGTACGGCGATCGCCCCGACCGCGAGCAGCCGGGCGAAGCCGGGCCGGGTGGTCAGCACCACGGCGCTGCCGGCGTCCCCGATCAGGTGTTCGTGGCCCGACCGCCAGCGGTCCATCATCGGGGTGCCGAAGTTGTCGGCGGCGACGAGGAGGGCGGTGTGGCGGTCGGGGTGGGCGTGCAGGTAGCTGGCGGCGAGTTCGAGGGCGGTGAACATGCCGTTGCAGCCGTGGTGGAGTTCGACGGCGAGGCAGGTGCCGCCGGTGAGGTGGTGTTGCAGGTAGTACTGGGGTTGCCAGCCGTCGGGGCCTTGGTGCCAGGAGTCGGCGTAGAGGAGCAGGTCGAGGTTGGTGGGTGGGTGGTGGGCGCGGGTGAGGGCCTGGGTGGCGGCGTGTAGGGCCATCTGGGGGGCGGGGGTGTCGCCGGCGACGGCGGCGCCGGTGAGGCCGTGCAGGTCGACCTGCTCGGCGGGGTAGTGGCCGTCGGCGACGGCCTGTTCGACGCTGACGATGTCGGGTAGCCAGACCCCGATCCCGCTGATGAACGTCTCCGGCGTACGCACAACCTCTCCTCCCGCTCGGGTCCGCCCACTGTGGTCCGGGTGGCTTAAGCGGTACCAAGCCCGCATTTGGGCCGGCTTGGTATGCGGTGGGCCCCGCGACCGGGTCGGTCGCGGGGCCCATCGGCGGTCCGGCCGGTCAGCTGGCGACCGGCGCCTCCTCCGCGGCCGGGGTCTGCGGCGGGGTCCGCTTCTCCGGCGGCCCGCCGGGCAGCAGCAGTGCCGGGAGGAGCGCCACGGCGGCGAAGCCGAGCACCCACCAGAACGTCTGGCCGTACGCGTCGGCCAGCGCCGCCGGGTCCGGTCGGCCGCCCCGGCCGGCGGTCGCCGCGCTGGCGCTCGCGTGCTGGAGCACCACCGCCAGGACGGCGCCGGCGAACGCCCCGCCGAGCTGCTGGAAGATCCGGATCGCGGTGGTCGCCCGGGGAATCTGCTCCTGCCGCAGCCCCCGGTACGCGCCGACCAGGACCGGCACGGTGGCCGCGCCGAGGCCGGCGCCGCTGACCGCCAGCGCGACGCTGAGCAGCAACCGGCTGGTGTCGGCCCCGACCTGGGTGAAGACGAGCGCGCCCGCCGCGGCCAGGGCGATGCCGACCAGCACGATCGGCCGGGGGCCGATCTTGTCGCTGAGCCGGCCCGCGATGATCAGGGCGATCGCCATGCCGAGGCCCTGCGGCGCGAGCAGCAGGCCGGCCCGCAGCGGGGTCAGTCCGGCCACCTGCTGGTAGTAGAGCGGCAGCAGGATGATCGCGCCGAAGAGCACGATGCCGGAGAGGAACACCACCGACGCCGAGGCGGCGAAGCTGCGGGCCCGGAACAGCCGCAGGTCCAGCAGCGGCTCGTCGTCGCGCAGCGCGTGCAGCACGAAGCCGACCAGCAGCACCACCCCGGCGATCAGGAAGGCGATGACGCCGCCCTCGCCGAAGGTGCCCTTGTTACCGGCGCGGGCCAGGCCGTAGACCACCGCGGCGCAGGCCGGCGAGAGCAGCGCCAGGCCCATCCAGTCCAACCGGGACAGCCGGCCGTTGACCACCGCCTTCTCCCCCGACATGTAGCGCCAGGCCAGGCCGATGGTGAGCAGGCAGATCGGCACGTTGATGAAGAAGATCCAGCGCCAGCTGACGTCGGTGATCAGCCAGCCGCCGAGCACCGGCCCGAGGACCGGGGCGAGCATGGCCGGGACCGCGATGATCGCCATCAGCCGGCCGAGCCGGTCCGGCCCGGCGGCCTGGGCGAGCACCGCCTGGGCGATCGGCACGATCATGCCGCCGCCGAGACCCTGCAGGATCCGGAAGATGATCAGGCTCTCCGCGGACCAGGCGAAGCCGGCCAGGACCGAGCCGACCAGGAAGACCAGCACGGTCGCGGTCCAGAGGGTACGCGGGCCGAACCGCTCCATCGCCCAGCCGGTGGCCGGGATGGCCAGGGTCATCGCCAGCAGGTAGCCGGTGCCGACCCACTGGATGGTGGAGATGGTGGAGTGGAAGTCCAGGATGAACTGGTTGATCGCGACGTTGGTCATCGTCGAGTCGAGCTGGACGATGACGCCGCCCAGCAGGATGACGAGGGCCAACTTGGCTATCGACGCCTGGGGCGCGCCGGCCGCGGGCTGCGGTGCCGTGCTCATGTCTGCTCCTTCTCTTGGCCGTAAGATCTGTCGGAACTGCTCACTGCTCGTCCTCGGTCAGGGCCCGCAGCACCTTGGCCCGTTCCACGTCGGCACCCTGGCCGCGCTGCTCGGCCGCCTCCTCGGCGGTGAAACCGGCCGCGCACCAGGCGGCCACCTCGTCGATCGGGACACCCGCCCGCCACCAGGCGGTCATCACCTCGGTGGCACCGACCCCGTCGGCCAGCACCCGCTGCGCCTCCGCGGCGGTGAAGCCGAGCGCGTGCAGGACGGCCGCGTCGACCGGCGCCACGCCGCGCCGGGCCCACTCCAGGGCGGTCTTGCCGTCCCAGCCGCTCTCCACGTAGCCCCGGGCCACCTCCGCGCTGACCCCGGCCTTGAGCAGCCGCCGGATCGCCTCGGACTTCTTCGGTTCCAGGGCCCGCCCGGCGGCGCGCAACGACCGGTGGTGCAGCACCCGGGAGACGAAGCTGCGCAGGCCCGGCTCCTCGCCGGCCAAGTAGCGCTGCACCGCGTCCTCGGGCGACACCCCGAACTCACGCCAACGCACCGCGTCCCGGGGCGACATGCCGGCCCGGATCCAGGTGTCCACCGTGGCCGGGCTCGCCCCGGCGGTACGCCACTCCGCGGCGGTCCGCGGCCGGTAGACACCCGCCACCCGCCACCGTTCGGCGCCCTCCGGCGAGAACCCGGCCTCCAGCCAGCGGCGCGCCTCGGCCAGGGTGAACCCCCGGTCGAGCCACTCGCGCAGCGGGTTGGGGCGAGGCTCCTCCTCGCCCGTGGCGAAGACGCTCATGATGTCGCTCCCATCTCCGGAAGGTGCACGGACGACGCCCACTCCGGCGCCACGCCGTCGGGGCCCACCAGGCAGACCAGTGACTCGAAGGGAGGCCGGCGGTCCGGCCAGGGGGTGTGCCCGTCGGTGAGCACCACCACCAGGTCGGGCCGGGGGCGCAGCTGCGCCGCGGCGGCCAGACCGGCCCGCATGTCGGTGCCGCCCCCGCCGACGATGCGCAGCTCCTCGATCCGGCGGATCTCCTGCGCCGGATGCGCCTGCAGGTCGCAGCAGATCACCCGCAGCCGCCGCCGGCCGACCTTCGCCAGGATCTCGGCCACCTCGGCGACCAGCTGCTCCAGCTCGGGGCGGCGTACGCTGCCCGAGGTGTCCAGCACCAGCACGGTGTCGGGCACCGGGCGGACCAGCTGCGGGGTGATCACGTCCGGGTGCCCGGCGGTCCGGCGTGACGGCCGGCGGTAGCTGTAGTCGACCCGGCCGGAACTGCGGTTGGCGGTCTTGCGGACCAGCGAGCCGATCCGGGCCCGCCAGTCGACCCGCGGCCGCAGCCGCTCCTCGGCCCACCGCTGCCAACCCATCGGCACCTCGCTGCGGGCGCTGACCCGCTCCTGGATGCCCACGGCGACCGAACGTTCCAGCAGCTCCCGTTCCAGCTCACCGAGGCCGCCGGCGCCGGTCGAGTCCCACCGCCGGTCGATGCCGTCGGCGCCGCTGCCGCAGTCCAGCCCGGCGGAGAGCTCCCGGCCGGTGCCGTGCAGCAGCTCCGTCAGCTCGTCGAGCATCGGCAGGTACTCCTCGGCGAGCCGGTTGGACGGCAGCCCCAGCGCGGCCGGGGAGACCACGTCGGCCGGCCCGTCCAGCCCTTCGGCCTCCAGGTCGTCGTTGATCTCGGCGTCGGCGGCCTGGTTCCAGCGGTGGGCGTCCTCGTCCCGGGCGCCGGCATAGCCGACGGCGTGCAGCGGCGCGTCCGGCCCGCAGGTCGGCCGGACCGGCGACCGCTGGGCGTGCCCCCGGACCAGGTGGCCGATCTGGTGCAGGATCCACCAGCCGATCTGCTCGACCGGGGTGGCCAGCGCGGTGCCCGGGTCGACGTGCATCACCCAGCGGGTGTCGGTGGGGAACGCGGCGAACTCCGGGTCGGCCACCAGCTCGCCGGTCCGCTCCGCCGCGCTCGGCGTCAGCGGCTCCATGACCAGCGAGAAGACCGCGTTCGCCAGGTACGGAGCCCGGTGCGCGGCCCAGACCCGGGCGGCGGCGAGGCGGGTGGCCAGCTCCTCGCTGTACGGGGCGACCGGCCGGCTCATCGCAGCAACCCCGCGGCTCTCAGGATCGGCACCAGGTCGAGCATGGTGGTCGGCAGGCTGGTCCCGGCGGGCCGGCACCGGGCCAGCCCCTTGGCCGCGCTGGCCGCCACGTCCGGCGCCGTGCCGGCCACCCGGGCCACCACCGTCCAGGCCTGCTGCCAGGTCTGCGCGGTGCCGTCCGCCCGGACGTACGCCACGACGGCGCCGAGCAGCGCGTGCAGCTGATCCATCCGGGACGGCAGCGGCACGGACGGATCGGCCAGCAGGGTGGCCGGGTCCGGCAGGTCCAGGTTGCGGATCCAGGTGAGCAGCTCGAAGCCGGCCGCCTCACCGACCGCGCCGACGACCAGTTGGGCCTGGACCGCGTCGTCCACCCCGGCGGCCGCGCAGGCGGCGAGCGCCACCGCGGCCAGTTCCCAGGTACGCGGGCTGGGCCAGCTCCGGCCGGCCTGGTCGGGACTGGCCGGCACCACCAGCAGCAGTTCCGGGCGGATCCGCAGGAAGGCGCCGATCAGGGCCCGCGACCGGGCGATCTCGTCGGCGCCCGGCGGCTCCTTGTGGGCCAGTTCCGGCACGCTGAAGCCGTGCGTGAAGCCCTCCGCGATCGCGGTCGCGTCGACCTCCCAGTGCAGGTGGATCAGGCGGTTGGCCAGCGGGGCGGAGAGGTCCCAGCCGTCCGCGGCCTCGCCCGGCGGGTTGGCCGCGGCGACGATCCGCACGTCGGCGGGAAGCACCAGGTCGCCCACCGTACGCTCCAGCACCACGCGCAGCATGGCCGCCTGCACGGCGGGCGGCGCGGTGGTCAACTCGTCGAGGAAGAGCAGCCCGGAGCCGGTGGCGGCGAGCCGCTCGGCCCAGCGCGGCGGGGCGAACCAGGTGTGCCCGTCGCGCAGCACCGGCAGCCCGGCGAAGTCGCTGGGTTCCCGGATGGAGCCGACCACCACCTCGACGGGCAGGCCGAGCGATTCGCCGAGGGCCAGCACGGACGAGGTCTTGCCGGTGCCGGGAGAACCCCACAGGATCACCGGCAGGTTCGCCGAGACCGCCACGGCGACCGCCTCCCGGACCACTGACAGCTTTCCCATCGCATTGCTCCTCGTCATAGTCCCGATCCGCCTGAGCGACCCGTATCCGGACAGGAATGACCGCCCCTGCCATTTCACGGCACCAGGGAATGGTCAATTTATTGACAGCTTGTTACGACGGCGATTCGCCGCACGGAACAACGTCGTACCGGTGAATTTCAGGTGAAGCGTCGAGGAATTGCCCGGGCGGGACCGGGAATTCAGTCCTCCTTGCGGAACAGCCCCCGACCGCCGTATTTCTTGTGCACCGCCTGCTTGCTGACGCCGAGCGCGGCGGCGATCTCCGCCCAGGTCACGCCCTGCGCGCGCGCCCGACGGACCAGGACCGTCTGGATGCGCTCGAACTCCTTCGCCGCCTCCGCGGTGGCGGCGAGGGCGACCCGGGGGTCGTCGTCGTCGGTGGCGTTGACGAGACTCACCAGCCGAGTGACTTCCATGGCCCCAGCTTAGGAGCGCCGGCGCGCGGCGTCAACCTTAGATGACAAATCCGCGCGCCGGGCGGCCCTGAGCAGGGCAGACGTGCCGACTCAGCGCTCGGCGGAGAGCTCCGCCACGACCTGGGCGGGTGCCGGCTGGCCGGCGATCTCGTCGGCCAGCCGGGCCGCGCCGGCGGCCCAGCGGTCCTCGGTCAGCATCCCGTCCACGGCGGCCAGCACCGCCTCCGGGGCGGCCGCCTCGGCCGGCAGGGTCACCCCGGCGCCCGCCGCCGCGAGGCGCTCGGCGTTCAGCATCTGGTCGGGCGCCTGCGGGACGATCACCTGGGGCACCCCGAAGCAGGCCGCGGTGAGCATCGAACCGGCCCCGCCGTGGTGCACCGCCACCACACAGCTCGGCATCAGCAGCTGCAACGGCACCTCCGCCACCACCCGCACCCGCTCCGGCAGCTCGCCGAGCCCCGGCCGGTCCGCCGCCCGCACGGTCAGCACGATCTCCGCGTCCAGCGCGGAGAGCGCGCGCACGGTGTCGCGTACCGGCGAGCTGTCGGCGCCCAACTGGACCCGGTTGGCGGTGGTCCAGGACATCCCGACGCGGGGCCGCTCCGCCGGGTGCAACAACCAGTCGGGCACCTCGCCGGGACCGTTGTACGGCACGTACCGGCTGGCCTGCCGCAGCGGCACCGTCTGGCTCTGCAGGCTGTCCGGCGTCGGGTCGACGGTGCCGGAGCTGTACTCCTCGCGCACCTCGGCGCCGAACCGGTCGAAGAGCTTGCGCAGGTCCTCCGGCCACTGGTCGACCGGCGCCCCGGCACCCGGCGACCCGAGCAGCGAGGGCACCTGCGGACCCCAGAGGTGCCGCACCAGCCGCGCGCCGGCCAGCTCGGCGACGAGCGGCGCCACCAGCACCATCGGGTCGGCGACCACCAGGTCGGGGCGCCACACCCGGAGCAGCGCGGCCAGGTCGTCGGCCATCGCCTCGGCCGCGTGCACGTGCGGGGCGGTGCGCAGCTCGATGAAGCGGCGCAGCTCGGCCGGCGGCAGTTCGCGCAGCGCCTGGAAGCTCGACGGCAGCTGGCCGCCCTGCCGGCGTACCGCCTCGTTGACCTGGGCCAGCCCGGCCATCAGGTCGTACGACCCGCCGACCGGGACGGCGGGCAGGCCGGAGGCGGTGACCGCCTCCACCGCGGTGGACTGGGCGGCGACCCGGACGTCGTGACCGGCGCCGCGGAATGCCCAGGCCAGCGGCACCATCGGGTAGTAGTGGCTGGGCCAGGCCATCGGCAGGAACAGGACGCGCACGGGAGGCTCCTCTCGGTCGGCGCGGCTGCGAGGAGGCCCAGCGCAGCAGCTCCGGCTGAACCGCCGACAAGGCGGCACCAACGTCACGCGTCGGGCACATGGCACGAGCACCCCAGATCGGACGGCGTGCGTCCACGGTGAGCTGCTCCACCCCGAGCACCTCCGGCTCGGCCGGAGTTTGGGACGGCTTTGGCCCGCCCGCCGACGATGGGCCCGCGCCGGCTGGCGGCGCGGCCGGTCGACCACGGCCGGCTCCGGCGGGAAGGAACCGCGCGATGCCCGAGACCGAACTGACCGACATCCGCGCCGAACTGGCCAAGGAGCAGGAGAAGGAATCCGACGCCAACCCGATCAGCACCCGCGCGCTGGCCACGGCCGCGGCGGTGGCCGCCGGCCGGATCGAACCGCACGAGGTGGCCGGCGCGGACGTGCTCGCCGAGTGCATCGTCCTGGACGGGCTGACCGAGGTCGTGGAGAAGATGGTCATCCACGCCGGTCCGGACGGACCCGGCCCCGGCACCATCGCCGAGTACACCGACGCGCTCCTCGACGCCGAGGGGCAGCGGGTCGGCACGATCACCGGCCGGGCCGTGGTGCTCGACATGCTGCCGCACATGTGGCAGCTGCACCGCAACGTCACCGAGTTCCCCGACGGCAGCCTGGAGGCGGTCGGGGTGGTCGACGCCACCTCCATCGTGCAGGGCCTCACCGCCACCATCCCGGTCACCGGACTCAGCGGCCGGTACGCGGGCCGGACCGGCTTCCGCACCCTGGTGCTCACCGAGGGCGACGACGAGTCGCCCCGCTACGACGTGACGATCGTGCTGTGTTGACCGGCTACCTGACCCGTCCCCCGGCGCCCGACCGCCGGCTGCGGCTGTTCTGCCTGCACCACGCCGGCGGCGCGGCGTCGGCGTACGCGGACTGGGACGGGGAGCTGGGTGACGAGGTGGACCTGCTGCCGATCCAGCTGCCCGGGCGGGAGGGGCGGATCGGGGAGCCCCGGCTGCGCCGGATGGACACCCTCGTCGAGCAGCTGATCGCCGAGCTGGGCGGATACCTGCGCCCGCCGTACGCGCTCTACGGGCACAGCATGGGCGCGCTGGTGGCGTACGCCCTGACCGAGGCCCTGCACGCCCGGGGCCACGCCCTGCCGGAGCAGGTGCTGGTCGGGGCCTACCCGGCGCCGGACCAGCACCGCTTCATCCGCGAGGTGCCGGGGATGTCGCCGGAGGAGCTGACCCAGCTGCTGCTGCGCATCGGCGGGATGTCCGACCTGGTGCTGCGCTACCCCGCGTGGCGCGACGCCGCCACCGGGCTCACCCGCGACGACCTGCTGGTCTGCCACAGCTACACGCCCGGACCGGTGCCGGTCCCCTGCGACCTGCACGCCTTCGCCGGCGACCGGGACCCGCTGATGGCCCTGGCCGAGGCCGCCGGCTGGGTGCGGTACACCGACGGGCGGTTCCGGCTGCACCGGGTCCCGGGCGGGCACTTCTTCGTCCGGGACGCGCGCACCGAGTTCTTCACCACCCTGCGCACGGTGCTCGGGCTGCCGCCGCGCGCCGCCGTACCGTCCGGGCGGGCCGGGTTCGGGGCGCGGTCAGGCGCGGTGGCACCGGTCCACCGCGCCTGACCGCCCGTTCCGGCGAAGGGTTACCAGCGCACCGGCAGGCGGGGCACCCCGACGGTCGGCACCGCCTCGCGGAAGCCGATCTCCGCCGGGGGTACGGCCAGCCGCAGGCCCGGGAAGCGCCGCAGCAGCGCGGAGAGCCCGATGCGCAGCTCGGCGCGGGTGAGGTGCTGGCCCAGGCACTGGTGGGCGCCGTGGCCGAAGGTGAGCTGCCCACCGCTCGGACGGTCCGCCCGGAACTGCGCCGGATCGTCGAACCGCGCCCCGTCCCGGTTCGCCGCGGAGAGCGAGACGGTGACCGTCTCCCCCGCCGCGATCGTGATGCCGCCCAGCTCGACGTCGGTGAGCGCCGCGCGCGAGGCGAACTGCACCACCGCGAGGTAGCGCAGCAGTTCGTCGACGGCGGTCTCGGTCAGCACGCCGTCCCGGTCACGGATCCCCTCCGCCAGATCCGGTCTCCGCAACAGCAGGTAGACGCCGAGACCCAGCATGTTGGCGGTGGTCTCGTGGCCGGCGATGAGCATCAGCAGAGCGATGCCGGCCAGCTCCTGGTCGTCCAGCCCGCCGTCGGCGATCAACCCGCTGAGCAGGTCGTCACCGGGTTCGGCCCGCTTGCGCCGGGCCAGCCCCAGCATGAACTCCATGGTGGCCCGGGTGGCCGCCAGAGCCGCCTGCGGATCCGACTCCGGGTCGATGGTGGCCATCCGGTGCCGCTGGATCTCCTCGTGGCTCTCCTCGGGCACGCCGAGCAGCTCGCAGATGATCTGCGCCGGCACCGGCAGGGCGAAGGCCCGCATCAGGTCGGCGGTCGGGCCGGCGGCGGCCATCGCGTCCAGCCGCTGGGCCACCACCCGCTCGATCATCGGTTCCAGCTCGCGGACCCGGCGCACGGTGAAGTGCCGGTTGATCAGCTGGCGGTACCGGGTGTGATCGGGGGCGTCCATGCCGATGAACACGCCCGGCATCGCGGCCATCGGCTTCGCCGGCGTCGGCACCGGCGAGTGCCGCAACTCGTGCCGGGCGCTGAACCGCGGATCGGCCAGCACGGTCCGGGCCAGCGCGTGCCCGGTGACCAGCCAGCCGTCGTGGCCGTCCGGGTAGCGCATCCGGGTGATCGGGCCCCGGGCCCGCAGCGATGCCAACTCCTCCGGGGGGTCGAAGGGGCAGCGCCGCGCGACGGGCAGGCCGGTCACCGAGCTGTTGAGGTCGGTCATGAAGCCTCCTTACGAGGGGGTAGCGGAAGCGCGCGAGTCAGGCGGCCGGCCGGAAGTCGAGCCGGTCGTCGGCGGAGAGGATCGCCGCCTGGAGATCGCGCAGGCCCCGACACGGCTCCAGGCCCAGTTCGTCACTGAGCACGGCGCGTGCGTTCTGGTAGACCCGCAGCGCGTCGGCCTGCCGTTCGGAGCGGTACAGGGCCAGCATGAGCTGGCGGTAGAACGCCTCCCGCAGCGGATGTTCCGCGGTGAGGGCCTGGAGGGTGCCGATGAGGTCGCGATGCCGACCGAGGGCGAGGTTCGACTCGACCATCGCCTCGACGCACTCCAGGTAGAACTCGTCGAGCCAGGTGGCGAAGACGCTGACCGCCGGGCTGTCCCGCAACCCCATCAGGGCGGGCCCGCGCCACAGCGCCAGCCCTTCCTCGAAGAGCGCCACGGCGGCCTCGTGGTCCTGGTCGCGGGCCGCCTGCCGGCCCTGGCGGACCAGGTTCTGGAAGACATGCACGTCGACCTGGTCGGTGCCGGTGTTGAGCACGTACCCGGGCAGCCGGGTGACGATCGGGTTCTGCGCGTCCTCCGGACGGTGCAGGAACTTGCGCAGCTGGGAGACGTAGACCTGGAGCGCGGCGGTGGAGCGGCGCGGCGCGTTGTCGCCCCACAGCTCCGCGGTCAGCTGGTCGATGGAGACCACCTGCCCGGACCGGATCAGGAGCACGCAGAGCAGGATCTGGATCTTGCGGGCACCGATGGTCGTGTCACCCGCGCCGCCGAACACCCGCAGCGGCCCGAGCAGGCCGTAGCGGATCGCGCTGACGTCGACGACCGGTCGGTACGTCGATGTCGCCAGGGTGGAGGACAGCGTCATGCGTTCACCTCTTCGTCGTGGCCGGTGGCGCGACGCAGGGGTGGGTCGACGGCCTCCCCCGGACACGGCACCGACGAACACCAATTCGACAGACCAATTCCGGCACGCCGTGCTCCGGTGATCCGGGAAATTGCTGGTCGGGCTGGCGACGGTCCCTGTCGTCGCCCGCCGAATCGGCTCGGCAGAAAGATATCCACCGGCGGTTGAGGGGGCCAACCCCACAACCCTGGGCGGGGCAACCCCTATACCCCTGTGGTCGGGGTCCGGATCCGCCCCGGCCAATGCGCCCGAGCACGGGAAATGTCGGCCGGGGGAAAGCGTCGCTTTAGCCGCCGTGCCGATGATGGCCGCCGGATGCGCGCCTGCAGAAAGGATCCCCATGGACGGCCGTGCCGCCTATCTCCTCGCCGTCGGCACCGCGCTGCCCGGGCCGGCCCTGTCGAACGCCCACCTGGCCCGCCGGTTCGGTCTGCCCGGCGTCTGGGAGCAGTGGGTGGACACCTTCATCGGCACCCGCAACCGGCACCTGGCGCGGGATCTGGACACCGGCGAGGTCCGCTACTCGCTCACCGACATGTGCGAGACCGCCGGCGCCCGGGCGTTGGCCGCCGCCGGGGTCGGTCCGGACGACGTCGACCTGGTGGTGCTCGGCACCTCCTCGCCGGACCGGCTGATGCCGGCCACCGTCAACATGGTCGCCGACCGGCTGGGCATCGACGGCGTCCCCACGTACCAGATGCAGTCCGGCTGCACCGGTGCGGTGCAGGCCCTCGACGTGGCGCACAAGCTGCTCCTGGTCGGCCGGGGCCGCACGGCGCTGGTGCTCGGCGCGGACAGCTGCGCCAAGCACCTGGACGTGCACGCGGACACCAGCGGCGCGGACCCGGCCGAGCAGGTCAACGGCGTGCTCTTCGGCGACGGGGCCGGCGCCGCGGTGCTGCGCACCGAGCCGGTGCCCGGCGCGCTCGAGGTCCGCCACGTGGAGCTGCGCCTGGTCGGCCGGGGTCGGGCGCCGGGACAGGTCGTCGAGTGGTTCGGCGCCGGCGACGGCCCGCCCACCGCACCCGTGGTGGAGGACTACAAGGCGATCGAGGAGTCGGTGCCGCCGATGGCGCAGCGCACCCTGCGCCGCGTGCTGGACGAGCTGGACTGGCAGGACGACGAGGTGGACTACCTGCTCCCGCCGCAGCTGTCCGGCCGGATGACCGCCCGGATCACCGCCGCCCTCGGCCTGCCCGGGGCGTACGAGGTGAGCTGCGTGGCCGACATCGGCAACACCGGCAACGCGCTCCCCTTCTTCCAGCTCGAACAGGTCATGCCGAAAATGGCCGCGGGCGACCGGGCGGTCGGGGTGGCCATCGAGTCCAGCAAGTGGATCGAGGCCGGGTTCGCGCTGGAGGCGGTCTGAGTGGACGCCGCGACCCCCGCCGCCGAGACGCTGCTCGACCTGCACCGGTCGGGCCGGCTCGCGGCGCGCTACCCGGAGGTCCGCGCCCTGCTCGACGGGCTGGACGACGCCGAACTCGTCCGGGCCGGCCGGCTGCTCGCCCGCCTCGACGTCGACGAGGTACGCGCCGCGCACCCGGACGTCCCCACGGTCGCCGTCACGGTGACCGGGCACGGCACCCTCGCCCCGCTGCTGCCGGCGCTCACCGCCGAACTGGCCCGGCACGGCCTGCTGCTGCACGCCCGGCTCGCCCCCTTCGACTCGTACGTCTTCGACCTGGCCGACCCCGACAGCGAGCTGTACCGGGCCGAACCGGACCTGGTGCTCTGCGTGCTCGACCCGATGGTGGTCTTCGACGAGGTGCCGGTGCCGTGGCGGCCCGCCGACGTGGCCCGGGTGCTCGCCGAGAAGGTCGACCTGGTCGAGCGCCTGGCCGCCACCTTCCGCGCCACCGCGCGTGGCACCCTGGTGCTGAACACGCTGCCCCTGCTGCGGCGGCACACCGCCCAGCTGGTCGACCTGGCCTCCCGGGCCGAGCTGGGCGCGCTCTGGCGGGAGGCCAACGCCCGGCTGCTGCGCCTGTCCGCCGCCAACCCCTCCCTGGTGGTCGTCGACCTCGACCCCCTACTCGCGGAGGGGTCGCCCGCCTGCGACCCGCGGCTGACCGTGTACGCCAAGGCGCACCTGGCCGAGCCGCTGCTCGCCGGGTACGCCCGCGAGGTCGGCCACCTGGCCCGGAACCTGGCCGGGCAGACCAAGAAGTGCCTGGCGCTGGACCTGGACGGCACGGTGTGGGGCGGCATCCTCGGCGACGACGGCATCGACGGCATCGAGGTGGCGGAGAGCTACCGCGGCGAGGCGCACCGCGCCTTCCAGCGGGTCGCCAAGCAGCTCGGCGCGCAGGGCGTGCTGCTCACCGTGGTGAGCAAGAACGAGGCGGCCGCCGTCGCACAGGCGTTGCGCGAGCACCCCGACATGACGCTGCGCGAGGACGACTTCGTCCGGGTGGTGGCCAACTGGGCGCCCAAGCACGACAACCTCACCGAGCTGGCAGGCTCGCTCAACCTGCACCCGGACAGCTTCGTCTTCGTCGACGACAGCCCCTTCGAGTGCGGGCTGATCCGGCACGCCCTGCCCGGCACCGCCGTCGTGCAGGTCGACGCCGAGCCGGCGCTGCACCTGGTGAAGCTGCTGCGCGACGGCTGGTTCACCACCCGCCAGCTCACCGCCGAGGACCGGGACCGGGCCGCCGGCTACCGCGACGACCTGGCCCGGCAGGACTTCCGCCAGTCGTTCACCTCGCTCGCCGACTACCTGGCCGAGCTGGCCGTCGAGGTGGAGCTGGGCGAGGCCGGCCCCGAGCAGGTGCCCCGGGTGTCCCAGCTGTCGCTGCGCACCAACCAGTTCAACCCGACCACCCGCCGGTTGCAGCCGCAGGACGTCAGCGAGCTGCTCGACGACCCGTACGCCCGGGTGCTCACCGTGCGCAGCCGGGACCGGTTCGGCGAGAACGGCCTGGTCGGCGCCCTGTTCCTGCGCCGCGACGGTGACCTCGTGCAGATCGAGAACTTCCTGCTCAGCTGCCGGGTCTTCTCCCGCGGCATCGAGCAGGCGTGCCTGGCCGCGGTGCTGCGGCACGCCCGGGCCGGCGGCGCGTCGGCCGTGCTGGCCAGCTACCGGCCGACCGCCAAGAACCGGGTCGTCGCGGACCTGTGGCCCCGGCACGGCTTCGCGCCGGCCGGCGAGGACGGCGACGCCATCCGCTTCCGGCACGACCTGCACGACATCCCGGCGGTGCCCGAGCACATCCGCCTCACCGACCGCATTGGAGTGGACGCCGCATGAACAGCCTCGACGACTTCCTGCACCTCGTCACCGACGAGGTGGGCATCCCGGTCAACGCCGAGGACGCCCGCGGTGACCTCGACCAGGTGGCCGGCTGGGACTCGGTGCACCTGCTCACCCTGCTCACGGTGCTGGAGCAGCGGACCGGGCGTACCCTCGCGCTGCCCGACGTGCTGGCGGCCCGCAGCCTCGCCGACATCTACGACCTGGCCGTGACGGCATGAGGATCAGCCCCGTCGCCCGGCAGCGCCGGCACACGTTCTTCTTCCTCGATCAGCTCCGGGACTTCTCGCCGGTCTTCCTCGACGCCGAGGTGGACATGACCGCGGTACGCCGGCACCGGGCGGCGGCCCGCGCGGACGGACACCGGTACTCGGTGGTCAGCTACCTGCTGCGGGTGACCGGGCGGGTGCTCGCCGCCCACCCCGACGCGAACGCCGCCATCAGCGGCCGGCTCCGCGCCCGGGTGGCCCGGTACGACCGGGTCAACGGCAAGCTCACCCTGGACAAGACCGTCGACGGGCAGCGGGTGGTACTGGCGGCGGTCCTGCCCGACCTGCACACCGCGAGCCTGGACGACATCCAGCGCCAGGTGGACCACTACCGCGACGGCGACCCCGACGAGATGCCGGAGTTCGCCCTGCTGCGCAAGCTGCACCGGGCGCCGACGCTGCTCGGCCGGGCCGTGTTCCGGCTCGGCACCCGGCCGCTGCGCCGGCGCGGCGACGCGTTCGGCACCTTCGCGGTCACCTCGCTGGGCCACCGCCCGGTGGACAGCTTCCACTCGGTGGGCGGCACCACCATCACCCTCGGGGTCGGCCAGGTCGCCGACCGTCCGGTGGCCCGCGACGGCCGGCTGGCGATCGCCCCGCTCATGCGGCTCAGCCTCGCCTTCGACCACCGGGTGATCGACGGCGCCGAGGCGGCCGACATCCTCACCGAAATCAAGAGCGGCCTGGAGAGCTTCGCGCCGGCCGCCGACCCGGACGGCGCGCCGGCGCACCGGGCCGAGCCGACGCGCGAGCCGGACCTGGAGCGGGCATGAACGACCTGGACGAACTGAAGCGCTACATCACCGTGCACGCCCGCGGCCAGCGGATCCCCGACCTGCCCGCGCTGCTGGACCGGATCCGCACCGACGCCGGCGACGAGCCCGGCTCCTGGGTCCGGGAGTGGAGCGACCGGGGCGACCGGCTGGAGCGCGACGGCAAGCTGCTCGACGCCGCCCGGCACTTCGCCATGGCCCGCTTCCCGTACGTCGACGGGCCGCCCCGGGCGGAGGCGCTGCGCCGCTGTGTGGCGGCCTTCGACCGGTGGCGCGCCGACGGCCAGGGCATCGAGCGGCTCGACCTGGACCTGGACGGCGGCCGGGTCGGCTGCTGGGCCGCCGGCCTGGACGCCGCCGCACCGCGTCCGCTGCTGCTGGTGCTGGGCGGGATCGTCAGCGTCAAGGAGCAGTGGGCGCCCACCCTGCCGCTCTTCGCGAAGCTGGGGTTCGCCGCGGTCGGCACCGAGCTGCCCGGGGCCGGGGAGAACACCCTGCGCTACGGCGCGGAGAGCTGGCGGATGCTGCCCGACCTGCTGGACCGGCTCGCCGACCGGGCCGACGTGTCCCGCACGTACGCCATCGCCTTCAGCTTCGCCGGGCACCTGGCCCTGCGGACCGCCGCCGAGGATCCGCGGCTGGCCGGCATCGTGACCGCCGGGGCGCCGGTGCGGGAGTTCTTCATCGACCAGGCCTGGCAGGCCCGGGTGCCGGACATCACCATGGACACCCTCGCCCACCTGACCGGCACGAAGCGGGCGGAGCTGGTCGCCGGGCTCGACGCCTGGGCGCTCACCGACGCCCAGCTGGCGGCCGTCGGGATCCCGGTGGCGTACCTGGCCAGCCGGCGTGACGAGATCATCCCGCCGGCCGAGGCGGCCCGGCTGCCGGAGCGGCTACGGCGGCTGCACCTGGTCGAGAACGACGACACCCACGGCTCGCCCCGGCACGTGGTCGGCTCGCAACTCTGGACGCTGGCCTCACTGCTGCGGCTGCGCGGGGAACGCGGGCCGCGCCGGGTGCTGGTCGGCGGGCTGGCCCGGGCCGCCCGGCTGGCCGACCGGTTGCGGCCGGGACGCGACTGACCACGCGGCCCCGGGCCGAGGGCACCGGGCGCCGACACCACCGACGAACGGCGCAGGAGGGGACCGGACGGTGCGTACGCCGGAGACGTTCATCAGCGGGATCGGGGTCTGGCTACCCGACATCGTCAGCGTCGAACAGGCCGTCGCCGACGGCCACTACCCCGCCGAGCAGGTCGACCTGCACGGCCTCACCGGCGCCGCCGTCGCCGGCGACACCCCCGCCCCCCAGATGGCCCTACACGCCGCCACCCAGGCCCTCACCCGCGCCCACCACCCACCCACCAACCTCGACCTGCTCCTCTACGCCGACTCCTGGCACCAAGGCCCCGACGGCTGGCAACCCCAGTACTACCTGCAACACCACCTCACCGGCGGCACCTGCCTCGCCGTCGAACTCCACCACGGCTGCAACGGCATGTTCACCGCCCTCGAACTCGCCGCCAGCTACCTGCACGCCCACCCCGACCGCCACACCGCCCTCCTCGTCGCCGCCGACAACTTCGGCACCCCGATGATCGACCGCTGGCTGGGCGGCCCCGGCTACCTGATGGGCGACGCCGGCAGCGCCCTGGTGCTGACCACCCGGCCCAGCTTCGCCCGGCTGCTCGCCGTCGGTTCGGTCACCGTCGCCGACGCCGAGGAGCTGCACCGGGCCGGCGAACCGCTCTTCCCACCCGGACCCACCGCCGCGCGGCCGCTGGACTTCACCGCCCGCAGCGCCGAGTTCCGCCGGGCCGCCCTGCAGGGCGGCGCCGGCACCGCCGTGCTGATGGACATCCAGCGGCAGACCCTCCAGGTCGTCGACCGCACCCTCGCCGAGGCCGGCATCGACATCAGCGACGTCACCCGGGTCGCCTACATGAACTACTCCCGCGAGATCGTCGAGCAGCGCTGCACCGCCGCGCTCGGCCTGCCGCTGTCGGCGTCCACCTGGGACTGGGGGCGCGGGCTCGGGCACCTCGGCGCCAGCGACCAGGTCGCCGCGCTGGACCACCTGATCGGCACCGGACAGCTCGGCCCCGGCGACCACCTGCTGATGCTCGGCGTGGGGCCGGGCGTCACGGTCTCCTGCGCCGTCGTCCAGATCATCCACGCACCGGCCTGGCAGTGACCGACGCCGCCGACCGGTCCACCCCGAAGGAGAGGAATCCGGTGTTCGATGCGAACAGCGGCACGCCGCCCGCGGCGGCCGTCGCCGTGGTCGGGATGGGCTGCCGGTTGGCCGGCGACGTCAACTCCCCGGACAGCTTCTGGACGTTGCTGCGCGACGGCCGGGACGGCATCGGCGAGCTGCCCGAGCAACGCTGGGACCACTACCGCGAGCTGGGGCCGGAGTACGCCGCGGCGCTGCGCCGGGCCACCCGGCACGGCGCGTTCCTGCGCGACGTCGAGGGCTTCGACGCCGAGTTCTTCGGCGTCACGCCCCGCGAGGCGGAGCTGATGGACCCGCAGCAGCGGATCCTGCTGGAGGTCACCTGGAACGCCCTGGAGCACGCCGGCATCCCGGCCCGCCGCCTGGCCGGGGGCGACACCGGCGTCTTCGTCGGGGTCGGCTCCGACGACTACGGGCGGCGGCTGCTCGAGGACCTGCCCCGGATCGAGGCGTGGACCGGCATCGGCGCGGCCATGTGCGCGGTCGCCAACCGCATCTCCTACGCGCTGGACCTGCGCGGGCCCAGCCTCGCCGTGGACACCGCCTGCTCCGCCTCGCTGGTCGCCGTGCACCTGGCCTGCCAGAGCCTGCGTACCGGGGAGAGCTCGCTGGCGATCGCCGCCGGGGTCAACCTGATCCTCGCCCCCGGCCTCACCCTCACCCTGGACGCCGCCGGGGCGACCTCGCCGGACGGGCGGTGCAAGTCGTTCGACGCCGCCGCCGACGGCTACGGCCGCGGCGAGGGCTGCGGCGTACTGGTGCTCAAGCGGCTGGCCGACGCGCAACGCGACGGCGACCGGGTGCTGGCGGTGATCCGCGGCAGCGCCGTGCAGCAGGACGGGCGGACCAACGGCATCATGGCGCCCAGCCGGGAGGCGCAGGAGCAGCTGCTGGTCCGCGCCTGCCGGCAGGCCGGCGTCGCACCGACCTCGGTGGACTACGTCGAGGCGCACGGCACCGGAACCCGGTTGGGCGACCCGCTGGAGGCCGGCGCGCTCGGCGCGGTCTACGGCGCCGGCCGCCAGCCCGGCGAGCCGTGCCTGATCGGGTCGGTCAAGGCCAGCATCGGCCACCTGGAGGCCGCCGCCGGGGTGGCCAGCCTGATCAAGGCGATCCTCGCGCTGCGGCACGCCGAGATCCCGCGCAGCCTCAACCTGGAGACGCCCAACCCGGCGATCGACTGGACGAACGCCGGCCTGCGGGTGGTCACCGAGCACCAGCCGTGGCCGGCCCGGCCCGGCCCGCGCCGGGCCGGCGTGTCCGGATTCGGGTACGGCGGCACCATCGCGCACGTCCTGCTCGAGCAGGCGCCCGACCCGCAACCGGCACCGGACGGGCCGGCCGGGCTGCTCTTCCCGCTCTCCGCCGGGTCGCCGGAGACGCTGCGCCGGCACGCCGGCGACCTGGTCGAGCTGCTGGAGAACAGGACCGAGCTGTCGCCGGCCGACCTCGGACACACCCTGTCCCGCCGCCGCGCCCAGCTGGAGCACCGGGCCGCCGTGGTGGCCGCCGACCGGTCCGAGCTGGTCGCCCGGCTGCGCCACGTGGCCCGCGGCGAACAGGCGCAGCACGTCGCCACCGGGCGGGCCCTGCCCGGCGCCGGCGACCGGGGCCCCCGCCCGGTCTGGGTCTTCTCCGGCCACGGTTCGCACTGGTCCGGGATGGGGCAGGGGCTGCTCGCCGAGGAGCCGGCGTTCGCCGCCGTCATGGACGAGCTGGCCCCGTTCTTCCAGGCCGAGATCGGTTTCACCCCGCGCGAGGTGCTCAGCTCCGGTGACCTCGGCGCGGTGGACCGGATCCAGACGATGATCTTCGCGACGCAGGTCGGCCTGGCCGCGGTCTGGCGGGCGTACGGGGTGAGTCCGGCCGCGGTGATCGGCCACTCGGTCGGCGAGATCGCCGCGGCGGTGGCCTGCGGCGGGCTCAGCCTCGCCGACGGCGCGCGGCTGAGCTGCCGGCGGTCGATCCTGCTGCGCCGGGTCGCCGGCGCGGGCGCCATGGCGATGGCCGCGATCCCGTTCGCCGAGGCGGAGCGGCGGCTGGCCGGCCGGACCGACGTGGTGGCCGCGATCGCCGCCTCGCCGGCCTCCACCGTGATCGCCGGTGGCCCGGACGCGGTGGCCGAGGTGCGGGACCGGTGGCAGGCCGAGGGCCTGCTGGTCCGGCGGGTCAACTCGGACGTGGCGTTCCACAGCCCGCAGATGGACCCGCTCTGCCCGGACCTGGCCGCCGCGCTCGGCGACCTCTCCCCGGCCGTGCCGGTGGTGCCGATGTACCGCACCTCACTGGCCGACCCGCGCGGCACCGCGCCGCTGGACGGCGCCTACTGGGCGGGCAACCTGCGCAACCCGGTACGCCTCGGCGACGCCGTGGCGGCGGCCGCGGAGGACGGCCACCGGGCGTTCGTGGAGATCTCGGCGCACCCGGTGGTGGCGCACTCGATCGGCGAGACCCTCGCCGACCTCGACCGGACCTTCGTCGGCTCGACGCTGCGGCGCAACTATCCCGAGCGGGCCACCTTCCTGACCAACCTGGGCGCGGCGCACTGCCACGGCATCCCGGTGGACTGGGCCCGGTTGCAGCCGGCCGGCACCCTGGTCGACCTGCCGCTGACCCCCTGGCAGCACCGCCGGCACTGGCGGGACGCGCCGTCCGGCGGGCCGGGCGGCGGCATGGGCCACGACCCGGACAGCCACACCCTGGTCGGTACGCCGCTGAGCGTGGCCGGCGCCGCGCTGGGGCTGTGGCGGACCCGGCTGGACGACGAGAGCCGCCCCTACCCGGGTCACCACACCATCCACGGCACCGAGGTGGTGCCGGCGGCCGTGCTGCTGAACACGTTCCTGCGGGCCGGCGCCGACCAGGGCCGGCCGCCGGTGCTCAGCGACGTGGCGTTGCGCGTCCCGCTGCCCACCGCCGACCCCCGGGAGATCCAGGTCGTCGCCGAGGACGGCGCGGTGCGGCTCGCCTCCCGGCCCGCCGCGGGGGACGACGCCGCCTGGCAGGTGCACGCCTCGGCGGCGCTCCGCCCGGCATCCGCGCCCGCCCCCGCCGCCGCTGCCACCGGTGCCGCCGACGCCGCCGGTCCGGGTGACACCGCCGGTCCGGGCGACACCGCCGGTCCGGGCGACACCGCCGGTCCGGGCGACACCGCCGGGTTGGGTGACACCGCCGGGTGGCCGGGCGAGCTGACGCCCGGCGAACCGAGCCTGGTCACCGACCATCTCGCCGCGGTGGGCGTACCGTCGATGGCCTTCTCCTGGCGGGTGCGCGAGCTGGCCCAGGGCGACGGCGTGCTGCGCGCCCGGGTCCGGGTCGACCAGCCCGCCCCGGCGGCGACCTGGGCCCCGGTGCTCGACGCCGCGCTCTCCGCCGCGCCGGCCGCGTTCGGCGGCCCGCCCGTGCTGCGGGTGGTCGCCGGCGTCGACACCGTGACGATCAGCGGCGCACCGCCGGCGGAGGCGAGGATCGACGTGCGGGTCGACGGCGACGCCCCCGACCGGGCCGACGTCACCGTCGCCGACCCCGCCGGCACCGTGCTGGCCCGGCTGCGCGGGGTGCGCTTCGGGATCCTCGACGGGCCGGTCACCGCGCCCGTACGGCCCGAGCACCTGGTCTACGAGATCGCCTGGACGCCCTACCCGGCGCCGGCCGAGCAGCGGACGCCCCGGGAGGTGGTGCTGGTCGGCGGGGCCGGACCGCTGGCCGGGGCGGTCACCGCCCGGATCACCGGCGCGGGCGTCCCGCTACGCGCGGTGGCCGACGCCGCCGCGCTGGCCCGGCTCGCGCCGGCGCCGGACCCGTCCGGCGTGGTGCTGGTGCTGCCCGGCGGCGACGCCGACGTGCCGGCCGCGGCCGCCCGGCAGGCCTGGCTGCTCACCGAGGTCACGCAGGTCCTCGCCGGCGGCGACGGGAGCGCCTTCCCCCGGTTGTGGGCGGTGACCCGGGGCGTCCGGGAAGCCGCGGACCCGGCGGCGCTGGCCGACGCGCCACTGTGGGGGCTCGGCCGGGTGCTGGCCACCGAACATCCCGAGCTCTGGGGCGGCCTGATCGACCTGGACCCGGCCGACGAGGGCGGGCTGGACGCACTGCCCGGCCTGCTCGGCGCCACCACCGGAGACGACGTGCTCGCCCCGCGCGGCACCGGCACCTCGGTGGCCCGCCTGGCGCCGCTGGACCGGCCCGCGGTCCGGCCGCCGCTGCGCTGCCGGCCGGACGGGACGTACCTGGTCACCGGCGGGTTGGGCACCCTCGGCCTGGCCGTCGCCGACTGGCTGGCCGACCAGGGCGCCCGCCGCCTGGTGCTGGCCGGCCGGGCCGGGCTGCCGCCGCGGGCCCGCTGGGACCGGCCGGCCGACGACGGCGGCCCGGACCCGGCGACCCGCGACCGGATCGCCCGGGTCCGCGCGCTGGAGGCGCGCGGCGTCACGGTACGCGTGCTCGCCGTCGACGTCGCCGACGCCGACGCGCTGCGCCCGCTGCTCGACCCGGACGCGCTGGGCCTGCCCCCGGTGCGCGGCGTGGTGCACCTCGCCGGCGTGCTGGACAACCGCTTCGCCGCCAACCTGGACGAGGACTCGCTGCGCCGGGTGCTGCGCCCGAAGGTCGACGGGGCCTGGGCGCTGCACCGGCTCTTCCCGCCCGGCAGCGTCGACTTCCTGACCCTCTTCTCCTCCTGTGGCCAGCTGCTCGGGCTGGCCGGGCAGGCCAGCTACGGCGCGGCCAACGCGTTCCTCGACGCGCTGGCCAGCCACCGCCGCACGCTCGGCGCCGACGACACCACCAGCTTCGGGTGGACCTCCTGGCAGGGGCAGGGCATGGCGGTCAACGCCGTGGTGGACAACGAGCTGAAGGCCCGCGCGGTGGCCGCCATCGAACCCGAGCAGGCGTTCGCCGCCTGGCAGCACGCCCACCGGCACGGCGGCGGGCACCTGGCGGTGCTGCGGGTGCTGCCGGCCGGTCCGACCACCGACCGGCCGCCACTGCTGGCCGGGCTGCCCAGCGGGGCGGACGCCGGCGACGGGACGGCCGACCGGGCGTCCGTGGTCCAGCTCGCCGACCTGCCGCCGGAGGAGCTGCGGGCCACCGTGCAGACCGAGGTGGGCACCCAGATCGCCGCCGAGATGCGGCTGCCCCTGTCCGAGCTGGACCTGCGGCGGTCGCTGCTGGAGCAGGGACTCGACTCGGTGATGACGCTGGTGATCCGGCGGCGGCTGGAGAAGCGGTTCGGCCGCCCGGTGCCGGCCACCCTGCTGTGGAACCAGCCCACCGTCTCGGCGATCGCCGAGCACCTGGTCGACGCACTCAGCGCCGCCTCCGCCGGCGCCGAGCCGTGACCGCCCCCGACCCCCGGCCCGCCCCGCCGGGGCGCCACCGGCACCCCCCAGGAGAGGAGAGAACCGTGTCCGAGGACGACGTCAGCGCCGCGTTGACGACCTTCATCAAGGAGAACCTCGCGCAGGACGCGCCGTACGACATCGACGAGGACACCCCGCTGCTGGAGCTGGGCATCCTCGACTCGCTGAAGACGGCGATGCTGCTCAACTACATCCGCGACGGGCTCGGCACCCCGGTGCCGCCAC
The DNA here is from genome assembly GCF_000982955.1 of Micromonospora sp. HK10. Lineage (GTDB taxonomy): Bacteria > Actinomycetota > Actinomycetes > Mycobacteriales > Micromonosporaceae > Micromonospora. The sequence continues at coordinate 43,808 of NZ_KQ058663.1, forward strand.
AGCTGATCGACGCGGCCAACTTCCGGAGCATCCGGACCATCGCCGCGCTGGTCGGCAGCCTGACGAGCACACGGAACTGAGGAGGCCGGAGATGAGCGTGGACTACGACGTGGCGGTGATCGGCGGCGGGCCGGCCGGCTCGACCGTCGCCTCCTACCTGGCCGGAGCCGGCCTGTCGGTGGTGGTGTTCGAGAGCGAGCTGTTCCCCCGGGAACACGTCGGCGAGTCGCTGGTGCCGGCCACCACCCCGGTGCTCTCCGAGATCGGCGTGCTGGACGACGTCGAGGCGGCCGGCTTCCCGCGCAAGTACGGCGCGGCCTGGACGTCGGCCGAGTCGCGCAACGTGCCGCACAACGGCTTCACCGGCCTCGACCACGACTTCCGCGCCGCCGAGGTGATGTTCGTCGAGCGGGACCAGCCGGGCGTCGACCGGGATTACACCTTCCACGTCGACCGGGGCAAGTTCGACCTGATCCTGCTCAAGCACGCGGAGAGCCGCGGCGCGAAGGTCTTCTCCGGCGCGCGGGTGCTCAACGTGGACTTCGCCGACCCGGAGGCGGTGGCGCTGACGGTCCGGTTCGGCCCCCGCGAGGTGCCGTTCCGGGCCGGCATGGTGGTGGACGCCTCGGGCCGCAGCACGCTGCTCGGCCGGCAGCTCAGGTACAAGGTCTCCGACCCGGTCTTCAACCAGTACGCCGTGCACACCTGGTTCGAGGGCCTGGACCGGGCGGCGGTCGCGCCGTCGGCGGAGAAGGAGGACTACATCTTCGTCCACTTCCTGCCGATCAAGGACACCTGGGTGTGGCAGATCCCGATCACCGACACCATCACCAGCGTCGGCGTGGTCACCCAGAAGAAGCTCTTCGCCGAGGCCAACACCGACCGGGAGGCGTTCTTCTGGGACTTCCTGTCCAGCCGGCCGGACCTGCACAAGGCGTTGCAGGACGCACAGCGGGTCCGCCCGTTCAAGGCCGAGGGCGACTACAGCTACTCCATGAAGGAGATCTGCGGCGACCGGTTCGTGCTGATCGGCGACGCGGCCCGGTTCGTCGACCCGATCTTCTCCAGCGGGGTGAGCGTGGCGCTGAACAGCGCCCGGATCGCGGCCAAGGACATCATCGCCGCCCACCGGGCCGGCGACTACGCCAAGACCCGGTTCGCCGGGTACGAGGAGAAGCTGCGCCGGGGCGTGCGCTACTGGTACGAGTTCATCTCCATCTACTACCGGCTCAACGTGCTCTTCACCGCCTTCGTCCAGGACCCGCGCTACCGCATCGACGTACTGAAGATGCTCCAGGGCGACGTCTACGACGACGAGGAGCCGAAGGCGCTGGTGGCCATGCGGGAGGCGGTGGCCGCGGTGGAGAACAACCCCGACCACCTCTGGCACCCGTACCTGGGGACGCTGCGCGCCCCCGCCGCGACCGCCTGATCCGACGTCGAAGCCCGGCCCGGGAGATCCGGGCCGGGCTTCGGCGGTTGCGGGGTCGGTCAGCGCAACGCGACCGGCAGCGACTCCCAGCCGTTCATCAGGATGCTGGTCTGCCGGGTGAGCTGCTCGGCCGGCACGGCCAGCCGCAGCTTCGGGAACCGGGCCAGCAGCGTGCCGATGGCGATCCGCGCCTCCAGCCGGGCCAGCGGGGCACCCATGCAGTGGTGCAGCCCGTGCCCGAAGGACAGGTGGCCGTTCTTCTCCCGGCCGATGTCGAACCGCTCCGGCTCGGCGAAGAGCGCCGGGTCGTGGTTGGCCGCGACCAGCGAGATGAACACCATCTCCCCGCGCGGGATGGTGGCCCCGCCGATCGACACGTCCTCGGCGGCACGGCGCGGGGTGGCCATCCGCAGCGGCGCCTCGTAGCGGAGGAACTCCTCGATCGCGGTGGGCAGCCGCTCCGGGTCGGCCCGCACCGCGGCCAGCGACTCGGGATGGGTGAGCAGGTCGTGCACCCCGTTGCCGATCAGGTTGGTGGTGGTGGCGTGCCCGGCGATCAGCATCAGGAACACCATCGAGGTCAGCTCGTCCTCGCTGAGCCGGTCCCCGCCGTCGCTGACCCCGACCAGACCGGAGAGCAGATCGTCGGCCGGCTCCCGGCGCTTGCGCTCGATCAGCGTGCGGGCGTACTCGACCAGCCTGGTGGCGGCGCCGATGAACTCCTCGGGCCGGGCCAGGGTGCCCTGGGTGATGGTGTTGGCCCAGCCCTGGAAGATCTCCGAATCGGCCGCCGGTACGCCGAGCAGCTCGGCGATCACCTGGAACGGCAGCGGAAAGGTCAACGCGGGCACCAGGTCGACCTCGTCCCGGTCGGCGAACGCGTCCAGCAGCCCGTCGGTCAGCTCCTGGATCCGCGGTGCCAGCGCGTCGGTGCGGCGGCGGGTGAAGGCGGCGCTGACCAGCTTGCGCAGCCGGCCGTGATCCGGCGGGTTGCTGTGCAGGACGTCGCTGCTCATCGCCAGGGCCAGCTCCGGCGGCAGGCCGGGATAGCCGCCCTCCAGCGGACCGTCCTTGATCAGGTGCGGGTGGGCGAGGGCCTGCCGGACCTCGTCGCCGTTGGTGATCAGCCAGGCGAGAGCGCCGTGCGGGAGGGCGATCTGCCGCACCGGCGCGGTGCGCCCCAGGACCGGGGCGTCGGTCAGGCTCGGGGGTTTCGACTTCAGCTCGGGTGACGGCGTCATCCCGCCATCGTCGGCGCGCCGACTAAAGGGGAGGCAAAGCTGACCGGCCCGGCCCGGGCCGGTCAGGAACGGCTTTAACGACCGACAAGGCCGCCGTTGGGGGCCGTGGGCACGCTGTCCAGCGCGCCGGGCGCCGGTGCCACCCCCGGGTGCGCCGACGGCGTCCGTACGAGGCCGAGTGAGGGGCAGTGATCCGCATGAAGCATGACCACGACCCGGTCGTCCCGCAGCCCGCCGACCCGGCCGGCGCGGCGATCGCCGTGATCGGCATGTCCTGCCGGCTGCCCCAGGCCCCCGACCCGTCGGCCTTCTGGCGGCTGCTGCGCGACGGGCGCAGCGCCATCGGCGAGACGCCGGCGGACCGCTGGGACGACCCGGGCGCGATCCGGCACGGCGGCTTCCTGGACCGGGTGGACGAGTTCGACGCCGACTTCTTCGGCATCTCGCCCCGCGAGGCCAGCGCCATGGACCCGCAGCAACGGCTCATGCTGGAGCTGGCCTGGGAGGCGCTGGAGGACACCGGGGTGGTGCCCGGCACCCTGCGCGGCAGCCGCACCGGCGTCTTCGTCGGCGCGATCTGGGACGACTACGCCACCCTGCTGTCCCGGCAGGGCACCGAGGTGATCGGCCAGCACAGCGTCACCGGCACGCACCGCAGCATCATCGCCAACCGGGTGTCGTACACGCTGGGGCTGCACGGGCCGAGCCTCACCATCGACGCGGCCCAGTCGTCTTCCCTGGTCGCCGTGCACATGGCCTGCGCCAGCCTGCGCAGCGGCGAGTCCTCGCTGGCCCTGGCGGGTGGCGCGAACCTGATGATCGTGCCGGAGAGCACCATCCGCTCGGCCCGCTTCGGCGGCCTCTCCCCCGACGGCCGGTGCTTCACCTTCGACGCCCGCGCCAACGGCTACGTGCGGGGCGAGGGCGGCGCGGTGGTGGTGTTGAAGCGGCTGGCCGACGCGCTGGCCGACGGCGACCCGGTCTACTGCGTGATCCGCGGCAGCGCGGTCAACAACGACGGCGCCACCGAAGGGCTCACCGTGCCCAGCGTCGCCGCCCAGCAGCGGATGCTGACCGAGGCGTACGCCAACGCCGGCGTCGACCCGGCCACCGTCCAGTACGTCGAGCTGCACGGCACCGGCACCCGGGTCGGCGACCCGATCGAGGCTGCCGCGCTGGGCGCGGCGCTCGGGTCGGCGCGGACCGGGGCGCCGCTGGCGGTCGGCTCGGCCAAGACCAACGTCGGCCACCTGGAGGGCGCGGCCGGGGTGGTCGGCCTGATCAAGGCGGCGCTGAGCATCCGGCACCGGCAACTGCCGCCGAGCCTCAACTTCACCACCCCGAACCCGGACATCCCGCTGGACGAGCTGCGCCTGCGGGTGCAGACCGAGCTGGGCGACTGGCCGCACCCGGGCGCGCCACTGGTCGCCGGGGTCAGCTCCTTCGGCATGGGCGGCACCAACTGCCACCTGGTGCTGACCGAGCCGCCCGCCCCCGAGCCCGAGCCCGCGCCCGCCGGACCGGACCGGCCACGGCGGGGCGCGGGCGAGCGCCGGGGGCGGCGCGGCCGTACCCCCGAACCGGCTCGCGCGGCCGGCGAGGACGTGGTTCAGGTGCCGGCGCCCGCCGCAGCCGGACCGACCGCCTGGGTGCTCTCCGCCCGCGACGACGCCGCGCTGGGCGGGCAGGCCCGCCGGCTGCTCGACCGGCTGGCGGACGGCCCCGCCGACCCGCCGCGCGACATCGCGTACTCCCTGGTCACCACCCGGGCCGCGTTCCCGCACCGGGCGGTGCTGGTGGCCGACGACGGTGACCCGGACACGCTGCGCGCCGGGCTGGCCGCGCTCGCCGACGGCGAGCCCGCGGCGACCGTGGTGCGGGGCACGGCCACCGACCCCGGCCGGGTCGCGTTCCTCTTCTCCGGGCAGGGCAGCCAGCGGGTCCGGATGGGCCAGCAGCTGCGGGCCGTCGTACCGGCGTTCGCCCGGGCCCTGGACGAGGTCCTCGCCGCACTCGACCCGCACCTGCCCCGGCCGCTCGGCGAGCTGCTCGCCGCGCCCGAGGGCTCCGCCGACGCCGCGCTGCTGGACCGGACCGGCTTCACCCAGCCCGCGCTCTTCGCCGTCGAGGTGGCGCTGTACCGGCTGGTCGAGCAGGCCGGGCTCACCCCGGATCTGCTGCTCGGCCACTCCGTCGGCGAGCTGGCCGCCGCGCACGTGGCCGGCGTGCTGTCGCTGCCGGACGCCGCCGCGCTGGTCGCCGCCCGCGGCCGCCTGATGCAGGCGCTCACCGAGCGCGGCGCGATGGTCGCGGTGCAGGCCACCGAGGACGAGGTACGGGCCAGCCTGCCCGCCGGCGGGCGGGTCGACGTGGCCGCCCTGAATGGTCCGACCTCGACCGTGGTGGCCGGCGACGAGGACGCCGTCCTCGCCCTCGCCGAGCAGTGGCGGGAGCGCGGCCGGCGAACCAAGCGGCTGCGGGTCAGCCACGCGTTCCACTCGCCGCACATGGACGCCATGCTCGAGGACTTCCGGGCCGTGGCGGAACAGCTCCACTTCGCCCCGCCGGCCATCCCGATCGTGTCCAACCTGACCGGCGCGGTCGCCGACCCGGCGGACCTCACCGACCCCGGCTACTGGGTGCGGCACGTCCGGCACGCGGTCCGCTTCGTCGACGGCGTACGCACCCTGCACGAGCAGGGCGTCCGCACCTTCATCGAGGTGGGTCCCGACGGGGTGCTCTCCGGCCTGGGCCGGGAGTGCCTGCCCGAGGGCGGCGCCACCTTCCTGGCCCTGCTCCGGCCCCGGCTGCCGGAGACCCGTTCCGTCCTGCTGGCCCTGTCCGCCGCGTACGTGCGGGGCGTACCGGTCGACTGGCCGGCCGTGCTGGCCTGGCCGGGCGGCCCGGCGCCGCGCCGGGTGCCGCTGCCCACCTACGCCTTCCAGCGGCGGCGGTACTGGCTGGACGGGGTGGCCACCCCGACCCGGAGCGCGCCGCCGGCCGAACCGGCCGCCCCGGTGCCGGCGGAACCGGCGCCGGCCACCCCCACCGGGGGCGCGCCGGGCAACCCGCTCGCCCACCGGCTCGCCGGCCTCGCCGAGGCCGACCAGCAGCGGGTGCTGCTCGACCTGGTCCGCACCCACGTGGCGATCGTCCTCGGGCACGTCACCGCGCAGACCGTCGCGGACGGCCGCACCTTCAAGGAGTTGGGTTTCGACTCGCTGCTCTCGGTGGAGCTGCGGGACCGGCTGGCCGCCGCCACCGGGCTGAGCCTGCCGGTCGGGCTGCTCTACGACCACCCCACCCCGGAGGCGCTCGCGGCGCACCTGCGTACCCGGCTGGTCGGCGGGGCACGGGCGGGCGCCGGCGACCTGCCGGCCGCGGTGAGCGACGAGCCGATCGCCATCGTCTCCATGGCGTGCCGCTACCCGGGCGGGGCCGAGTCACCGACCGAGCTGTGGCGGCTGCTCACCGAGGAGGTCGACGCGATCTCCGGCTTCCCGACGGACCGGGGCTGGAACCTCGACGCGCTCTACGACCCGAGCGCCGAGCGCGCCGGCAGCAGCTACGTCCGCGAGGGCGGCTTCCTCTACGGCGCCGGCGACTTCGACCCGGGCTTCTTCGGGATCAGCCCCCGCGAGGCCGCGGCGATGGACCCGCAGCAGCGGCTGCTGCTGGAGACCGCCTGGGAGACCCTGGAGCGGGCCGGCATCGACCCGACCGGGCTGCGCGGCTCCCGCGCCGGCGTCTTCGTCGGCGCGACCTTCCTCGACTACGGGCCCCGGCTGCACCAGGCGCCGGAGGGCTACGAGGGCTTCCTGCTCACCGGCAGCACCACCAGCGTGGCCTCGGGCCGGCTGGCGTACTCGATGGGCTTCGAGGGCCCGGCGGTTACCGTGGACACCGCCTGCTCCTCCTCGCTGGTGGCGATCCACCTGGCCGCCCAGGCGCTGCGCCAGGGCGAGTGCAGCATGGCGCTGGCCGGCGGCGTCACCGTGATGGCCACGCCCGGCATGTTCATCGAGTTCAGCCGCCAGCGCGGGCTGGCTCCGGACGCCCGGTGCAAGCCGTTCGCCGAGGCCGCCGACGGCACGGCGTGGGGTGAGGGCGTCGGCCTGATCCTGCTGGAGCGGCTCTCCGACGCGCAGCGCAACGGACACCAGGTGCTCGCCGTGATCCGCGGCTCGGCGGTCAACCAGGACGGCGCCAGCAACGGCCTCACCGCCCCGAACGGGCCGTCCCAGGAGCGGCTCATCCGGCAGGCGCTCGCCGCGTCCGGCCTCGGCCCGGCGGACGTGGACGCGGTCGAGGCGCACGGCACCGGCACCCGGCTGGGCGACCCGATCGAGGCGCAGGCGCTGCTCGCCACGTACGGGCAGGACCGGCCGGCGGACCGGCCGCTCTGGCTGGGGTCGGTCAAGTCGAACCTCGGGCACACCCAGGCCGCCGCCGGTGTCGCCGGGGTGATCAAGATGGTCCAGGCGATGCGCCACGGCCTGCTGCCGCGCACCCTGCACGTCGACGCGCCCAGCCCGCACGTGGACTGGACGGCCGGCGCGGTGGCCCTGCTCACCGAGCCGACGCCGTGGCCCGAGCGGGACCGGCCGCGCCGCGCCGGGGTCTCCTCGTTCGGCATCAGCGGCACCAACGCGCACCTGATCATCGAGCAGCACCCGGTGGCCGAGCAGGCCGGTGAGGACGCCACCCCGGACGAGCCGGCCGACCCGGCCGAGGCGGCCGCCGCCGCACCGCAGCCCGGGGTGCCGCTGCCGTGGCTGCTGTCGGCGAAGACCGCGGCCGCGCTGCGCGCGCAGGCCGCCAACCTCGCCCGGTACGCGCAGGAGCGCCCCGACCTGGACCAGGACCGGGTCGCGGCGACCCTGATCGGCAGCCGCGCCACCTTCCACCACCGGGCCGCCGTGCTGCCCGACGACGAGCCGGTCGACGCGCTGCGGGCGCTCGCCGAGGACCGCCCACACCCCGCCCTGCTCCAACACACCGCCACCCACCACGGCCGGACCGTGTTCGTCTTCCCCGGCCAGGGCGGACAGTGGCTCGGCATGGGCCGCGAACTCGCCCAACACAGCCCGGTCTTCGCCGCCCACCTCGACGCCTGCGCGACGGCCCTGCGGCCCTACGTGGACTGGGACCTGCACAGCGTCCTGCACGACGACGACCCCGACTGGCTGACCCGCGTCGACGTGGTCCAGCCGGTCCTGTTCGCCGTGATGACCGGCCTGGCCGCCGTGTGGCGGCACCACGGCATCACCCCCGACG
>NZ_KQ058664.1 GCF_000982955.1 Micromonospora sp. HK10
GCGCCCTGTCCCTCGACGACGCGGCCAAGGTGGTCGCCCTGCGCGCCCAGGCGCTCCGCGCGCTGATCGGGCACGGCGACATGGCCTCTCTCGCCCTACCCACCGATCAGGTCACCGAGCTGCTCGCCGCCCTGGCAGCCGGCGCCGCCACTCCACGCGACGCCGACCAGCCCACCAACACCGACGCCGACAATGCCGGCAACGCCAACGCCGCAGCCGCAGCCGCAGCCGCAGCCGCAGCCGCAGCTGATGGAGCCAACGCCACCCTCAACGGGTCCAGCACCAACGGCCACAACGGCAAACCACGGGCCTACATCGCCACCGTCAACGGACCCAACGCCACCGTCATCGCCGGCGACCCCGACGCCATCGCCGCCGTCGTCGCCCACTGCAAGGAGCGCGACATCCCCGCCCGGGTACTCCCGGTCGGCTACGCCTCCCACACCCCCCACGTCGAAGCGTTGCGCGACGAGGTCCACACCGCCCTCGACGGCGTACAACCCACCACGACGGATGTCGCGTTCTACTCCACCTACACCGGCGACCGCATCGACACCGACACGCTCACCGCCGACTACTGGTACGACAACCTCCGCCACCCGATCCAGTTCCAGACCGCCACCCAAGCCCTGCTCCGCGACGGCCACACCACCTTCATCGAGGTCAGCCCCCACCCCGTCCTCATCCAACCCATCGAGGACACCGCCGACCAGCACGAGATCGTCGCCCTGGCCACCCTGCGCCGCGACACCACCAACCAACTCGCCACCGCGCTGGCCACCGCACACACCCACGGCCTCCCCGTGGACTGGACCGCGCTGCTGCCGGCGGCGCCGCCGGTCGAGCTGCCCACCTACCCCTTCGAGCACCAGCGGTTCTGGCTGCCGGCCGGCAGCCGCGGCGGGGAGCCGGCCGAACTGGGGCTCAGCGGCGCCGACCACCCGCTGCTCGGCGCGACCGTCGAACTGGCCGACGGGGAGGGCTACCTGCTCACCGGCTGGCTCTCCCTGCACACCCACCCGTGGCTGGCCGACAGCGTGGTCGCGGCGGGCACCGTCGTACCGGCCGCGACCTTCGTCGAGCTGAGCCTGCACGCCGGCAGTCACGTCGGGTACGCCCGCCTCGACGAGCTGACCGTCGAGACGCCGCTCACCTTCCCCGAGCACGGCGCCGTGCACATCCAGATCGAGGTCGGCGAGGGCGACGAGAACGGCCGGCGGCCGATCACCATCCACTCCCGTACCGGCATCAGCCCCGGCACCGAGTGGACCCACCACGCCACCGGCCGGCTCAGCGCCGGCACCGCGCCGGGCACCGGCCCGGACGCCGAACTGGCCGGCTGGCCGCCCGCCGACGCCGACCCGCTCGACGCCGACCGGCTCTACCCCGACCTCTCCCGGACCGGCCGGGAGTACGGCCCGGCGTTCCGCGCCGTCCGCGCGGTCTGGCGGGCCGGCGACACCACGTACGCCGAGCTGCACCTGCCCGAGGAGGTCGACGCCGAGGGCTACGGCATCCACCCCGCGCTCCTCGACGCCGCCCTGCACGCCCTGGCCGTCGACGGCGACGCCGCCCTGCCGCAGCTCCCCCGCGCCTGGACCGGGGTCATCCTGCACGCGGTGGACGCCCGTGCCCTGCGCGTACGGATCACCCGCACCGGTCCGGACACCGTCACGCTGACGGCCGCCGACCCGGCCGGCGCCCCCGTGGTGACCGTCGACGAGCTGGCCCTGGCCCCCGTCACGGCCGGCGCCGGCGGCGCCAGCCCGGTCCGGGACTCGCTGCACCAGGTGGAGTGGCGGCCGGTCAACGCCGGGCCGGCCCGGGAACCCCTGCCGGTCACCGACCTGGCCAACCTCGACGCGCTGCTCGCCGGGGAGGCGCCGCCGCCCGAGGTGGTGGTCGTCGCGGCGACCGCGCCGGCCGGTGACCCGGTCGCCGCGACCCACGAGCTGACCGAGCGGGTGGCCGCCGCGCTGCGGGACTGGCTCGCCGACGAGCGGCTGCACGCCAGCCGGCTGGTGGTGCTGACCCGGGGCGCGGTCGCCGCCCGCCCCGACGACGACGTCACCGACCTGCCCGCCGCCGCGCTGTGGGGGCTGGTCCGCTCGGCCCAGTCCGAACACCCGGACCGGGTGACCGTCATCGACGCCGACGAGGCCGACCCACGGCTCGTCGCCGCGGCGGTCGCCACCGGCGAACCGCAGCTCGCGCTCCGCGCCGGTGCCCTGCTCGCGCCCCGGCTCACCCGG
>NZ_KQ058665.1 GCF_000982955.1 Micromonospora sp. HK10
CCGCGGGGCGACGGCCACCACCCCGCGGCCACCGGGGCGGCACGTCGTCCCGGTCGTGCCGAGCCGGGTCGCCAAGGCGTGAGCCGGGTAACCCCCGCAGCGGGGTGCCTGCCGATTCGCCGTCCGGCGCTGACACAATGGCGGCATCGTGACCGATACCTTTTCCGCCGGATCCGGCCGCTACCCGGCCGACGCGCCGGCCTCCGAGGCCCTGTTCGACCGCGCCAAGGCCATCGTGCCCGGCGGGGTGAACTCACCCGTGCGCGCGTTCCGTGCCGTCGGCGGCACCCCGCGCTTCATGGTCCGGGGGGAGGGTCCCTGGCTCTTCGACGCCGACGGTCGACGGTACGTCGACCTGGTCTGTTCGTGGGGCCCGCTGATCCTGGGGCACGCCCATCCCGAGGTGGTCGAGGCGCTGCGCGCCGCCGCGGCGCTCGGCACCAGCTTCGGCACCCCCACCCCCGGCGAGGTCGACCTGGCCGAGGAGATCATCGCGCGGACCCCCGTCGAGCAGGTCCGCCTGGTCAACTCCGGCACCGAGGCGACCATGTCGGCGATCCGGCTGGCCCGCGGCTTCACCGGCCGCGCCAAGATCGTCAAGTTCTCCGGCTGCTACCACGGTCACTCCGACGCGCTGCTCGCCGCCGCCGGCTCCGGCGTGGCGACCTTCGGCCTGCCGGACTCGCCCGGCGTCACCGGCGCCGCCGCCGGCGACACCATCGTGCTGCCGTACAACGACCTGCGCGCGGTGGAGGAGGTCTTCGCCGCCGAGGGCCGGCACATCGCCGCGGTCATCACCGAGGCGGCCGCCGGCAACATGGGCGTGATCGCCCCTCGCGACGGTTTCAACGCCGCGCTGGCCCGGATCGCCCACGCGCACGGCGCGCTGCTCATCGTCGACGAGGTGATGACCGGCTTCCGGGTCTCCCGCGCCGGCTGGCACGGCCTCGACCCGTCCGACGCCGACCTGTGGACGTACGGGAAGGTCATGGGTGGCGGGCTGCCCGCGGCGGCGTTCGGCGGGCGCGCGGAGATCATGGCGCGGCTGGCCCCGGCCGGCCCGGTCTACCAGGCCGGCACGCTCTCCGGTAACCCGCTGGCCTGCGCCGCCGGCCTGGCCACCCTGCGGCTGGCCGACGACGCGCTCTACCGCAAGCTGGACGAGACCGCCGCCACGGTGGGCAAGCTGGCCACCGACGCGCTGGCCGCCGCGGGCGTGCCGCACCGCCTGTCGACCGCCGGCAACATGTTCTCCATCTTCTTTACCGACGCCGAGGTGGTCGACTACGACACCGCCCGCACCCAGCAGGTGCCGGCGTTCAAGGCGTTCTTCCACGCGATGCTCGCCGCCGGCGTCTACCTGCCACCGAGCGCGTTCGAGTCGTGGTTCGTGTCGGCGGCGATCGACGACGCCGCCCTGGACCAGATCGCCGCCGCGCTGCCCGGCGCGGCGACCGCTGCGGCGGTGGCGGGACACGGGGGTTGACGGTGCGCGCGACGAGCGGGGCCGGGTCGCGGACGAGAGGGGCTCAGGCGTGAGTGAGACGGTGGTCCACGTGCTGCGGCACGGCGAGGTGCACAACCCGGACGGGATCCTCTACGGCCGGCTGCCCGGCTTCCGCCTCTCCGAGCTGGGCGTCCAGATGGCGAAGGCCGCCGCCCAGGCGCTCGCCGAGCGGACCGTGGTGCACGTGGTGGCCAGCCCGCTGGAACGCGCCCAGCAGACCGCCGAGCCGATCGCCGCCCAGTTCGGGCTCCCGGTCGGGGTGGACGAGCGGCTGATCGAGAGCGCCAACTGGTTCGAGGGCAAGAAGGTCTCGCCCGGCGACGGCTCGTTCCGGGACCCGCGCAACTGGTGGGTGCTCCGCGACCCGCTCACCCCGTCCTGGGGTGAGGCGTACCAGGCCATCGCGGAGCGGATGTTCGCGGCGCTGCACGCCGCCCGGATCGCCGCCGAAGGGCGGGAGGCCGTGCTGGTCTCGCACCAGCTGCCCATCTGGACCCTGCGCCGCCACGTCGAACGCAAGCGGCTCTGGCACGACCCGCGCCGGCGGCAGTGCGGGCTGGCCAGCCTCACCACCTTCCACTTCGACGGCGCCAAGATCGTCGGCATCGGCTACTCCGAGCCGGCCGCCCACCTGATCGCCATCTCGCCCGGCGCCCGGACGGCCAAGGGCGCCTGATGCGTACCCGGAGGCTCGTCGCCGCCCTGCTGGTCGCCGTCAGCACCGGTACGGCGCTGGTCGGCTGCTCCTCCGGCAACCAGGAGAGCCGCTGCGCGGACCGGAGCGGCATCATCGAGTGCGCCCCGGACCAGCGGTCGGCGCCCCCCGCGCTCGCCGGTGAGCTGCTCAGCGGCGGCCGGTACGACGTCTCGCAGGACCGGGGCACGGTCGTGGTGGTCAACTTCTGGGGCTCCTGGTGCGCGCCCTGCCGGGCCGAGGCCGACGACCTGGAGGCCACCTACCAGGCCACCAAGGCGTCCGGGGTGACCTTCCTCGGCATCAACGTGCAGGACAGCAAGGACAAGGCGATCGCCTTCGAGGAAGGCCGGATCAGCTACCCGAGCCTCTTCGACCCGGCGAGCCGGCTGGCGCTGGCCCTGGACATCCCGCCGAACACCATCCCGGCCACCGTGGTGCTGGACCGGGAGGGCCGGATCGCCGCCGTGGTCCGGGCGGCGGTCACCCAGGAAGGGCTGCGGCCGATCGTCGAGCGGATCGCGGCCGAGCAGCCCAGGTCCGGGTCCCGCTGATGGGCGAGACGTTCCGCCAGCTCGCCGAGTCCGGCCCGCTGCTGCTGGCCATCGGCGCGGCGGCGCTCGCCGGGCTGGTCAGCTTCCTCTCCCCGTGCGTCCTGCCGCTGATGCCCGGCTACCTGTCGTACGTCACCGGCCTGGCCGGCGCCGACCTGGAGGGCCGGGAGCGGCCCCGGTCGACGGCTCCGGTGGCGGCGGAGCCCGTGCCCAATCCGGGCGGCGGCGTGGACGTGGCGGAACGGACGGCGGCGCCGGCCCGGACGACGGCCGCGGTGAAGGGGCGGGTGCTCGCCGGCACGCTGCTCTTCATCGCCGGCTTCACGGTCGTGTTCGTCGCCACCGCGATCCTCTTCTCCGGTGTCGGCCGGCTCTTCTTCGAGTACGAGCGCACGCTGGAGATCGTCATCGGTGCGCTGGTGGTGCTGCTCGGCCTCGGCTACCTCGGGGTGATCCCCGGGCTGCAACGCGAGTTCCGGATCCGGCGGCTGCCCGCCGCCGGGCTGCTCGGCGCCCCGGTGCTCGGCGCGGTCTTCGCGCTGAGCTGGCTGCCCTGCACCGGCCCGACGCTCGGCGCGGTGCTCGGCATGGCGGCCGTGGAGGGCAAGTCGGACCGGGCCGTGCTGCTGGCCGTGGCGTACTGCCTCGGGCTGGGGGTACCGTTCGTCGTCTTCGGGCTGGGCTTCCACCGCCTGCTCGGGGTGTTCCGCGCCGTCCGTCGCAACAGCCGCTGGGTCACCCGGATCGGCGGCGCGCTGCTGATCCTGATCGGCCTGGCGCTGGTCACCGGCGGGTGGCAGGGCTTTGTGATCTGGCTGCAGACGCACGTCGGCACGGGCGAGGTGAGCATCTGATGACGACCGTGGACGACCGCCCGGCGGCGCCACCGGCCGGCGCGCCCCGGCGGCGGGTCAACCCGGTGCTGGCCCTGCTGCGCAACTCGTGGCGGCAGCTCACCAGCATGCGTACCGCGCTGATCCTGCTCTTCCTGCTCGCGGTCGCCGCCATTCCCGGCTCGGTGCTGCCGCAGCGCGGAGTCAACCCGGAGAAGGTCAACCAGTACTTCATCGACCACCCCGACCTGGCCCCCCGGCTGGACCAGCTCGGCTTCTTCGGGGTCTTCGGCTCGGTCTGGTTCTCCGCGATCTACCTGCTGCTCTTCACCTCGCTGGTCGGCTGCATCCTGCCCCGGACCCGCGACCACGTCCGCGCGCTGCGGATGCGGCCGCCGGCCGCGCCGAAGCGGCTCGACCGGCTGCCCCAGCACGCGGTGCTCGAGGTGCCGGCCGCCGCCGACCCCGCGGCGGTCGCGGCGGTGCTGCGCCGCCGCCGCTGGCGGGTCACCGTGCGCGGCAACGAGGTCTCCGCCGAAAAGGGCTACCTCAAGGAGACCGGCAACCTGCTCTTCCACGTCTCGCTGGTCGCCGTCCTGCTCGGGGTCGCGCTCGGCTCCTGGTACGGCTGGCACGGCAACCGGATCCTGGTGGCCGGCGCGGACAACGCCTTCTGCAACACCCGCCAGCAGTACGCGGAGGCGTCGCTCGGCCCGCGCGTGGACAGCGCCGACCTCCCGCCGTTCTGCCTCACCCTGGACCGGTTCGAGGCCGACTACCTGGCCTCCGGGCAGGCGTCCCGCTACTGGGCCACGGTGACCGTGGACGAGACCGACGGTTCGACGCGGACCGCCGGCTTCTCGGTGAACTCGCCGCTGCGGCTCGGCCCGGCCAACGTCTACCTGCTCGGCAACGGCTACGCGCCGGTCCTCAGGTACACCGACCGGTACGGCCGCACCCAGACCAGCGTGGCGCCGTTCCTGCGCACCGGCGACCAGAACGCGACGGAGGAGGGGGTGGCCGCCTTCCCGGACGCGAACGTCGACCCGAAGACCGGCGCCCGCGCCCCGGACCAGCAGGTCGCCTTCGACGGGCTCTACCTGCCGACCGCGCCGGAGACCGCGCCGTTCGTCGCGTCGCAGTTCCCGGCGGAGCGGAACCCGGCGGTGGTGCTGGTCGCGTACCGGGGCAACCTCGGGCTGGACGCCGGCATCCCCGGCTCGGTCTACCAGCTCGACCAGCGGCAGATCGACAGCGGCAAGCTCACCCAGATCGGCGACAAGAAGCTCGGTCTGGGCGAGAAGTGGACCCTGGACGACGGCAGCACGCTGGAGTTCGTCGGCACGAAGCCGTACATCACCATCTCGGTGCGGCACGCTCCCGGGCAGGCGCTGATGCTGGTCGCCTGCGGGACGCTGCTGCTCGGCCTGATGGGTTCGCTCTTCGCCCGGCGCCGGCGGGTCTGGTTCCGGGTTTCGCCCTCCGAGGGTGGATCTCCGACGAGCGGTAGTAGTTTGGTGGAGGCCGGTGGGCTGCCGCGCACCGACCATCCGGGGTTCGCCGACGAGTTCGCGCAGCTCGTCGCCGCGATCAGCGACGACGGGCGGGCCGACCGCCCGGCCCGAGAAGGAGCCGAGTGATGTCCGCACTCTCCGACCAGCTGGTCACGTTCGCGATCCTGGCCTACCTGGTCGCGATGATCAGCCACGCCGTCGAGTACGCGCTCGGCAACGTCCGCGCCGGGTCGGCCCGGACCGCCCCGGCCCGGGAGCTGGTCGGCGCGGGCGTCGGCGGTTCCGGCGGGGCGGTCGAGACGCCGGTCGCCGCCGCGGTCGAGGCACGGCCCAGCCGATCGGCGGCCCGGGCGCTGATCGCCGGCCGGGTCGCCGCCTGGCTCACCGTGCTCGCCGCCGCCCTGCACCTGGGCGCGGTGGTCACCCGGGGCATCGCCGCGGGGCGGATGCCCTGGGGAAACATGTACGAGTTCGTGCTGACGGTCACCCTCATCGGGGCCGCCGCCTGGCTCGTGGTGCTCTGGAAGCAGCCGTCGCTGCGCCGGCTCGGGCTCTTCCTGACCCTGGTCATGGTGCTGCTGCTGGCGTTCGCGGAGCTGAAGCTCTACGTGGAGGTGGTGCCGCTGATGCCGGCGCTGCGCTCCTACTGGTTCATCATCCACGTGTCGACGATCATCTTCGCCTCCGGCATCTTCCTGCTGGGCGTGGTGCCGGCCGCGGCGTACCTGTTGCGGGCCGGCTGGGAGCAGGGGCGGCGCAGCTTCCCGTACACCCTGGCCCGGCGGCTGCCGGCGGCGGCCGGCCTGGAGCGGCTGACCTTCGCGCTGCACGCCTTCGCCTTCCCGATCTTCACCTTCGCGGTGATCGCCGGGGCGATCTGGGCCGAGGCGGCCTGGGGCCGCGCCTGGGGCTGGGACCCGAAGGAGACCTGGGCGTTCATCTCCTGGGTGGTGTATGCCGGCTACCTGCACGCCCGGGCCACCCCGAGCATCAGGCGGAACGTGGCCACCTGGATCGCCGTGGTGGGCTTCCTGACCATGCTGATGAACCTGTTCGGGGTCAACTTCTTCTTCACCGGCCTGCACTCGTACGCCGGCGTCAACTGATCTGTCAGCGCGGGGCCCGGCGCGCGTGCCGGGCCAGCGTGCCGGTCAGCACCTCGTCGATCCGCTGGGTGATCTGGTAGGCCACCTCGGGCAGGTCGGCCAGGTCGAGCCGGTCGGCCCGCAGGGCGAACTGGGCGTGCAGCTCGCGGGCCACCGCGTCCCGGATCTCCGCCTGGAGCGGCGTCAGCCCGTCCGGATTCCCCACCACGTACGCGTCGTCCATGCGCCCCATCGTGCCGCGCCGTGGCGAAGCTGTCAGTGACACAAAATGTAGGACTACACTTCTAAGAAATGTAGTTCTACGAATTGCGGTGAGCGCATGCCCTTGCCGGAGAAGCCCGCCGGGATCTTCGATCGGACGGTGGAGTGGGCCGAACTGGCCGGGTTCGTCGCCGACTCCCGGCCCGGGGCGACCCTCGGCGTCGTCAGTGGTCGCCGACGCCAGGGCAAGACGCTGCTGCTCTACGAGCTGGCCCGGGCCGACGGCGGCTTCTACTTCGGCGCGACCGAGGCCACGGCGACCGAGTCGCTGCGCCGGCTGGGCGAGGCGCTCGGCGCGTACACGGGGGCTCCTGGCCCCGTCCACCTGGCCAACTGGGACGCCGCCGTCGACGCCCTGCTCGCGCTCGGGCGCGACCGCCCGGTGACCGTCGTGCTGGACGAGTTCCCGTACCTGGTGCGTGCCGCCCGGGACCTCCCCTCGATCATCCAGCACGCGCTCACGCCCGGTCGGCCCCAGCGGACCGGGTCGCGGACCCGCCTGCTCCTGTGCGGCTCCGCGCTCTCCTTCATGGGGGGCCTGCTCGCCGGCTCGGCGCCGCTGCGCGGACGGGCCGGGCTGGAGCTGCCGGTGCAGCCGCTGGACTACCGGGCGGCCGCCGCGTTCTGGGGGATCGAGGACCCGCTGCTGGCGGCCAGGGTCTTCGCCATCGTGGGGGGTACGCCCGCCTACCGGCGCGAGTACGTCCAGGACGACGCACCGGCCGGCCCGGGGGACTTCGACGAGTGGGTGGTGCGGGCGGTGCTCAATCCCGCCCGTCCGCTGTTCCGGGAGGCCCGGTATCTGCTGGCCGAGGACCCCGACCTCCGTGACACGTCGCTGTACCACTCGGTGCTCGCGGCGGTCGCGGACGGCAACGCCAGCCGGGGCGGCATCGCGGGCTACATCGGGCGGAAGGCCAACGACCTGCAGCATCCGCTGACCGTGCTGGAGGACGCCGGGTTGTTGGTGCGCGAGCCGGATCCGTTCCGGAGCGGCCGCAGCAGCTACCGGATCACCGAGCCGCTGATCACGTTCTACCAGGCGATCATGCGACCGGCCTGGACGGCACTCGAGCAGCGCCGGGGCGCGGACGTCTGGCGACGGTCACAACGCCGGTACGCCAGCGCGGTCCTCGGCCCACGCTTCGAGGAGATCGTGCGCCAGTGGTCCCTGCGCTTCGCCGACCCCGATGTGCTGGGTGGGCCGGTCGCCGAGGCGACCGCCGCCACGGTGACCGATCCGGCCAGTCGGACGAGTCACGAACTCGATCTGGTCGCCCTCGGCGAACCGCCACTGGGGGACGGCCCGCGGCCGTTGCGGGCGATCGGTGAGGCGAAGTGGGGGCGACAGCTCGGCCCCGCCGACCTGGACCGGTTGGAGCGGATCAGGTCGCTCCTCGTGGCGCGCCCCGGCTTCGACGCGGCGGCCACCCGGCTGGTGCTGACGAGCGGCCAGGGCTTCGCCGACGAACTCGTCCGGGTGGCGGCGGGGCGGCGGGACGTGGTGCTGCTCGACCCGGCCCGGCTCTACCGGGACTGAGCGGTCCGCTCACCCGCCGAACCAGCCGGGGACGTCGAGCCGGAAGACGTCGGCGGGGACCATCCGGCGCAGGTCGTCCTCGATGGCCGCGACCCGGTCGGGGCCCAGGGTGGCCGCCCAGCGGTCGCGCAGCTCGTCGAAGACGACAGCCGAGCGGCGCAGCCCGTCGTACCCCTTGGCGGTCATCCGGACCAGCTTGCGGCGGGCGTCGGCGGGGTCGTCGGCGCGTTCCAGGTAGCCGAGTGCGACGAGGCGGTCGACGGTCTTGCCGGCCGCCTGCTTGGAGACACCGAGGCGCTGGCCGAGGTCGGAGGCGGTGGTGCCGCCCGCGCCGACGGCCTGGAGCACGAAGCCGTGGGCCGGGCGCAGCTCGGCGTGCCCCTGCCGGGCCAGCTCGGCGTGCAGGTCGTCGATGAGCGTACGGAAGCCGGCGAGCAGCAGCAGCGGGAGCACGAATCCAGGTCGGTCAGGCGTTGCCACGTTCGACAACCTCATTTACTATTTGGTCAACCACGTTGACTATCTTACGCGAAGGGCTCCCTCATGTCCCGACCTGTCTTCACCGCCCACACCACCGGCAGCGCCCCCGCCGCCGCCCGACCGACCATGACCGCCATCGAGCGCACACAGGGGCACCTGCCCACCGCCGTCGGCCTGATGGCCGAGTCACCCGAGCTGCTCAAGGGCTTCCTCGGCGCGGTCGCCGTCTTCGACTCCACCGACCTCGACCCGGTCGCCCGCGAGGTGGTCGTGCTGACCGTCGCCACCCGCCACGAGTGCCACCTCTGCGTGGCCATGCACACCGCGACGCTCACCCGGCACGACGCGGCGCCCGAGCTGATCGAGGCGCTGCGCGCCGGCAGGGCGCTGCCCGACCGCCGCCTGGAGGCGCTGCGCCGCCTCACCGTCGCGGTCCTCGACCACCGGGGCGCCGTCCCCGACGAACACCTGGACGCCTTCCTCGCCGCCGGCTGGCAGCCCCGACACGCCCTGGACGTGGTGCTCGGCGTCGGCGCGTACACCATCTCCACCTTCGCCAACCGGCTCACCGGCGCCCCGGTCGACCCGCCGCTGGCCGCGTACGCCTGGACGCCCGGCCGCTGACCGGGCCCCGCGCCCCGGTCCGTGGCCGGCCGCCGGTCAGGCCCTCGGCGCGGTCGAGCCCTCGCCCAGTAGGGCGTCGAAGAGGACCGGCTGCTCGATCTGGAGGTGGTGGCCGGCCACGTCGAGCACGGCGAACGGCGCGCGGGTAGTGCGGCAGCAACGCGATCGGGAGGTGTGACGGAGTCCACACCGGGTCGGGCCGGCGACCCGGCTGGGGCAGCACCGGGGGCGGTGCGGGAGACTGGTGGGATGGCGGCTCGTGGCTTCCCGTACCCCGATCTCAAGGACTTCCTCGCGGCCCTGGAACGCGCGGGCGAACTGCGGCGGGTGAGCGTCCCGGTGGACCCGACGCTGGAGATCAGCGAGGTGGTCACCCGGACCGTCCGCGCCGGCGGCCCGGCGCTGCTCTTCGAGCGGCCCACCCGGGGCGAGATGCCGGTGGCGATCAACCTGTTCGGCACCGAGAAGCGGATGGCCATGGCGCTCGGCGTCGAGACGCTCGACGAGATCGGCGAGCGGATCGGCGAGCTGCTCAAGCCGGAGCTGCCGCAGGGCTTCGCCGGCATGATGGGCGGCCTCGGCAAGGTCATGCAGCTCAAGTCGATGCCGCCGAAGAAGGTCCGGACCGCCCCCTGCCAGCAGGTGGTCTACCGCGGCGACGACGTCGACCTGAACCGGCTGCCGGGGCTCCAGGTCTGGCCGGGCGACGGCGGGATCTTCCACAACTTCGGGCTGACCCACACCAAGCACCCGGAGACCGGCAAGCGCAACCTCGGCCTCTACCGGCTCCAGCAGCACGGCCGGAACACGCTCGGCATGCACTGGCAGATCCACAAGAACTCCACCGCGCACCACGCGGTCGCCGAGCGGCTCGGCCAGCGCCTGCCGGTGGCGGTCGCCATCGGCGCCGACCCGGCGGTCGCCTACGCCGCCAGCGCGCCGCTCCCCGCCGACATCGACGAATACCTGTTCGCCGGGTTCCTGCGCGGCGAGCGGGTCGAGATGGTCGACTGCCTGTCCGTCCCGTTGCAGGTGCCGGCGCACGCGCAGGTCGTGCTGGAGGGCTACCTGGAGCCGGGCGAGCGGCTGCCCGAGGGGCCGTTCGGCGACCACACCGGCTTCTACACGCCGGTCGAGCCGTTCCCGGTGCTGCACATCGAGACGATGACCATGCAGCGCGACCCGGTCTACCACTCGATCGTCACGTCCCAGCCGCCGCAGGAGGACCACGGCCTCGGCAAGGCCACCGAGCGGATCTTCGCGCCGCTGCTGCGGTTCCTGATCCCGGACATCGTCGACTACGACCTGCCCGCCGCCGGGGTCTTCCACAACTGCGCGATCGTCTCCATCCGCAAGCGCTACCCGAAGCACGCCCAGAAGGTGATGAACGCCATCTGGGGCGCGCACATGATGTCGCTGACCAAGCTCATCGTGATCGTCGACGAGGACTGCGACGTGCACGACTACAACGAGGTCGCCTTCCGCGCCTTCGGCAACGTCGACTACGCCCGCGACCTGCTCGTCACCGAGGGCCCGGTCGACCACCTGGACCACGCCTCGTACCAGCAGTTCTGGGGCGGCAAGGCGGGCGTCGACGCCACCCGCAAGCTGCCCACCGAGGGCTACACCCGGGGCTGGC
This sequence comes from Micromonospora sp. HK10, assembly GCF_000982955.1. Taxonomy (GTDB): domain Bacteria; phylum Actinomycetota; class Actinomycetes; order Mycobacteriales; family Micromonosporaceae; genus Micromonospora. The sequence continues at coordinate 10,753 of NZ_KQ058665.1, forward strand.
CGGAAGAGATGACCATGGCGCCCGAGGTGGCGGCCCTGGTCGACAAGCGCTGGAAGGAGTACGGGATCTGATGACCACCGTGCTGGAACCCGTCGAACGCCCGGGCCGGGTCAGGTCCTTCCTCAAGCTGGTCGCGATCGAACACTCGGTCTTCGCGCTGCCGTTCGCGTACCTGTCGGCGCTGACCGCCATGCAGGTGCACGGCGGCCGGGTGCGCTGGCTCGACCTGCTGCTGATCACCGTGGCGATGGTCGGCGCACGGACCTTCGCGATGGCCGCCAACCGGATCCTCGACCGGCGGATCGACGCGCGGAACCCGCGTACCGCAAACCGGGAACTGGTCACCGGGGCGGTGAGCGTCCGGACGGCGTGGACCGGCGCGGTGGTGGCGCTGGTGGTGTTCCTCGCCACGGCCGCCCTGCTCAACCCGCTCTGCCTGGCGCTCGCCCCGCTCGCCGTGGTGCCGCTGGTCGTCTACCCGTACGGCAAGCGGTTCACCAACTGGCCGCACGCCATCCTGGCGATCGCGCAGGCGGTCGGCCCGGTCGGCGCCTGGCTGGCGGTCACCGGCACGCTCGCCGGCTCCGGGCCGGCCTGGCTGCTCGGCGCCGCCGTCGGGCTGTGGATCGGCGGCTTCGACCTGATCTACGCCTGCCAGGACTCCGAGATCGACCAGGAGATCGGGGTGCACAGCGTGCCGGCCCGCTACGGCCGCCGGTTCGCCCTGCACGCCTCGACCGTCGCGCACGTGATCACCTTCGCGCTGTTCATCTGGTTCGGCGCGCTGGTCGGCTTCGGCTGGCTCTGGTGGATCGGGCTGGCGTTCACCGCCGTCGCCTTCGGCTACCAGCACCTGGTGGTCAGCCCCACCGACCTCAGCAAGGTCAACCGGGCGTTCTTCACCGCCAACGGCTTCGTCGGCATCGCGCTCTTCGTCTTCGCCCTGCTCGACCTGGTGATCCGCCTCGGCCTGCGCGGCTGAGCCGGCAACCGGCCGGCCGGCGCCACGGCTGCGGCCGGCCCGGGGTCAGGGCGTGGCGGTGGCCGGGTAGCGGGCGCTCTCCAGGGTCCAGTCGACGGTGCCCCGCACCGCGTTGGCCAGCCCGTCGAGGTGGGCGGTGACCGACTCGTCGAGCGCCGGCCCGAACGACGGCACGGCCGCCCGCAGCGCGGTGAACCGGGCCATCTCCGCCCGCCACCGCGCCGCCACCAGCTCCACCGCGGTGTCCACCGGCACGCCCCGCTCGGCGGCCACCGCCAGCACCAGGTTGTGGCCCCCGGCCGTGGCCCGGTCCCGGTCCAGCGAGGCGATGTCGTTGAACCAGGAGAGCAGGTCGTTGGCGAGGCCCGCGAGCCGGCGCAGCGCGGGATGGAAGTAGACCGGGTCGGGCAGCGGGCGCCGGGTGGCGAACTCGATCAGCGGGAACGAGACGTACGCCGCCGAGGTGGTCCGGCGCAGCTCCACGTACTCGGCCACCCCCGGCGGCCGGCCGGCGGCCCGGGCGACCGCCTCCCGCCACACCCCGTCCAGGTGGTCGGCGACCGCGTCGGCGAAGCGCAGCCGCCAGCGGGCCGGCATCCGCTGCCGGGGCTCCCGCCAGGCCTGCACCAGCAACCGGCGCAGCGGACCGGAGAATCCGGGATGCCGGGAGCGCGGCCCCTCCCGGAGCAGGGCCAGCGTGCCGTCCCGCAACCCCCGGATGCCCCCCGGATCCGGCCGGCCCGGCCCGTCGAAGGCGTCGTCGACCAGGAAGAACCAGGTGAACAGGGCGGTCAGCACGCGCAGGTCGGGCTCCTCGGCGTCCGGGTAGAGCCGGCCGGCGTACCGGGCGAAGCCGGCCCGGGACAACCGCCGCCGGGCCGCCGCGTCCAGCGGCAGCCCGAGCCGGTCGAGCTGATCGAGCAGCCAATCCTGCACCGGATCGGCGTACGGGGAGAGCCGGGGCGGGATCGGGCAGTCCGCCCGCAGCGACCGGAGCACCGCCTCCGCCATCACCGATCCCTTCCGTACGCACTGGGTCGACGGAAGCATGGCAGGTCGCCGGGCCGGCCGCCGCCCCGGCGGACGATCGACCCGGGTCGCGTGGTCGAGCCGTTCCCGGGGGGTGGCCGCCCGCCCGGCCGCCCGACCAGGCAGGCTGGACGGCATGCGCGAACCATGGGTGGTGGGCGTCTCCGGGGCCTCCGGCACGCCGTACGCGGCCGCCGTCATCCGGGGCCTGCTCGACGCCGGCGCGGCAGTGGATCTCGTCGTCTCCCGGGCGGCCCGGCTGACCATCCTCGACGAGACCGGCCGCCCGTTCCGGGACGGCCGCTGGGCCGAGGACCTGGCGGCCTGGCTCGGCCGCGACCTCACCGGCGCCGACCTGCGGCACTGGCCGGCCGGTGACCTGGCCGCCGGCCCCAGCAGCGGCTCCTACCGGGTACGCGGGATGGCCGTCGTCCCGGCCAGCACGGCCGCCTGCGCCGGCATCGCGATCGGGCTCTCCAAGGACCTGTTGCAGCGCGCCGCCGAGGTGAACCTCAAGGAGCGGCGGCCGGTGGTGATCGTGCCCCGGGAGACCCCGGTCACCCGCAGCCACCTGGAACACCTCATCGCCTTGCACGACGCCGGCGCCGTCGTGCTGCCGGCCAGCCCCGGTTTCTACGGCGCCGGGGCGGCGGCCTCCGCCCAGCAGCTGGTCGACTTCGTGGCCGGCAAGGTGCTCGACGCGCTCGGCGTACCGCACACCCTGTTCCGGCGCTGGTCGGGTGAGCTGGCGGCGGACCGGCGGGGTGCCGGGCAGCGCTGACGGCCGGGCCGTCCCGCTGCTGGCCGGCGGGGCGCGGGGCCGCCCTCCGGTCGGCCCCGCGCCCCGGCCGGCGTCGCGTCAGTACATGCCGGCGTTCGCCGGACCGGACCCGGTCGTGGCGGTCGGGCCCATGTTGCGTGGCTTGCCCATGTCCTCCGCCTCGTCCAGCATGCCCTCCCCCTCAAGCAGGGCCCGCACCTCGGATTCCCGAAACCGGCGATGCCCGCCTGGAGTCCGGATGCTGCCTATCCGGCCGGCCGCTGCCCATCTGGTCACGGTCTTCGGGTCAACCCGAAACAGCGCGGCGACCTCACCCGGTGTCAGCAGGCGATCTCCAGTGTCCACAGCCCCCTCCTCGCGTCGACGAAGCCCCCGGCTGAACACACTGCCCCCGGCCGGTGCGAGCCCAGAGCCGTCATGAGGGACGTATGGCAATTACAGCACCGGCGACCTGGCGTGTCCGCCAAACGCGAAAAACGCACGGACTGAGAAGTTAGTAAATGGTACCGGCGTAGAACCCCCATGACGGACCGTTTGTGAATGGCAACGCGACGTCATGTTCAACCGGTACCGACCGTCTCGCGTTACGGCCGAACGGATAAGGTCACTCTCCGTGGATGCGATCGACCTGAGTCTCGTGGAGCTGCTGCGCGGCAACGCCCGCCTGTCGTACGCCGAGCTGGCCCGCCAGGTGGGGCTCTCCGCCCCGGCCGTACACGAGCGGGTCGGCAAGCTGGAGTCCAGCGGCGTGATCCGGGCCTACCGGGCCGAGGTCGAGCCGGAGGCGGTCGGGCTGGCGGTGACCGCGCTGATCGGCATCGTGGAGGACTCGACCGCCGACACCGACGACGTGCTGGAGGCGTTCCGGCAGATGCCGGAGATCGAGTCCTGTTACTTCATGGCCGGGGTCGAGTCCTTCCTGCTCAAGGCCCGGGTCGGCACCATCGCCGAGCTGGAGCAGCTGATCGTGCGGCTGAACCGGACGGCCGGGGTCGCCTCCACCCGTACCGGCATCGCGCTCTCCACGAAGTGGGAGAACCGCCCCCAGCCGATCGCGCCGGCCACCTCCTGACCGCGCCCGCCGGCCAGCTCCTGACCGCGCGCCGGCCACCTCGTGACCGCGCCCGCCGGCGGCGGCCCTGGTCCCGACCGGCCCGGGGCGTTACCGTGCGCCGATGACGACACGAGGGCGGGGCGCGGCCGTGGTGACCGGGGCGGCCGGCGGCCTGGGCCGGGCGATCGCCGCCGCGCTGCACGCCGACGGCTGGCCGGTGCTGCTCACCGACGTGCACGCCGCCGGGGTCGAAGCCGCCGCCGCGCCGCTCGGCGGCTGGTCCCGCACCCTCGACGTACGCGACGAGGCGGCCTGCGCCGACGTGGCGGCGGAGGCGGCCGGCCGGACGCCCGGCGGCCTCGGCCTCTGGGTGAACAACGCCGGCATCCTGGCCACCGGCCCGTCCTGGACGCACGACGCAGCGACCCGGCGCCGGCTGGTCGAGGTGAACGCGCTCGGCGCGATGACCGGCACCCTCGCGGCGCTCGCCGTGCTGCGCGAGCAGGGCCACGGGCACGTGCTCAACGTCGTGTCGCTGGCCGGGCTGATCGCCGCCCCCGGCGAGACCGTCTACGCGGCCAGCAAGCACGCCCTGCTCGCGTTCAGCCTCGGCACCCTCAACGACCTGCGGATGGCCGGCCTCCGGGACGTACACGTGTCGTGCCTGTGCCCGGACGGGATCTGGACGCCGATGCTGCACGACAAGCTGGACGACCCGGGGGCGCTGGCCTCCTTCACCGGGACGCTGCTCACGCCCGAGCGGGTCGCCGCGCGGGCCGTGCGGCTGGCCCGCCGGCCGCGCCCGGTGGTGAGCCTGCCGCGCTGGCGCGGCGCCCAGGTCCGCCTCCTCGACACGTTCCCCCGGCTCGCCCTGGCGCTGACCCCGGTGGTCCGGGCGGCCGGCCGGGCCGGCCAGCGGCGGCAGGCCCGCCGGGTCCGCCCGGAGGCGAGCTGACCTCGCTTGTTAGGTTGCCGACGTGACTCATCTCGACCGGTGCGACGAGGCCAGCCGGAGCTGGGTGACCGAGGCGATCGCGGCCGTGGAGGCCGACGCGAACCGCTCGGCCGACACCCACCTGCTGCCCTTCCCGCTGCCCCGGGCGTGGGGGATCGACCTCTATCTCAAGGACGAGTCGGTGCACCCGACCGGCTCGCTCAAGCACCGGCTGGCCCGCTCGCTCTTCCTCTACGGCCTCTGCAACGGCTGGATCGGCCCGGAGACCACCGTCGTGGAAGCCTCCTCGGGCTCCACCGCGGTCTCCGAGGCGTACTTCGCCCGGATGCTCGGGCTGTCGTTCATCGCGGTGATGCCGGCGTCCACCTCGCCGGAGAAGATCGCCCAGATCGAGTTCCAGGGCGGGCGCTGCCACCTCGTCGAGGACCCGGCCAAGGTGGTGATCGAGGCACGCTGGCTCGCGGAGGACACCGGCGGGCACTACATGGACCAGTTCACCTACGCCGAGCGGGCCACCGACTGGCGGGGAAACAACAACATCGCCGAGTCGATCTACGCGCAGCTCGCGCTGGAACGGCACCCCGTGCCGGCGTGGATCGTGGTGGGCGCCGGCACCGGCGGCACCAGCGCCACCATCGGCCGCTACACCCGCTACCGCCGGCTGCCCACCAAGCTCTGCGTGGTCGACCCGGAGAACTCCGCCTTCTACCCGGCCTGGCTGGCCGCCGACTGGTCGGTACGCACCGAGCGGGGCTCCCGGATCGAGGGCATCGGCCGGCCCTGCGTCGAGCCGTCCTTCCTGCCCTCCGTGGTCGACCGGATGGTCCAGGTCCCGGACGCCGCGTCGCTGGCCGCCATGCGCGCCGGTTCGGCCGTGCTGGGCCGCCGGGTCGGCGGCTCCACCGGCACCAACCTGTGGGGGGCGTTCGGACTGATCGCCGGGATGCTCGCCGCCGGCCGGACCGGCTCGGTGGTCACCCTGATCTGCGACCCCGGGGACCGCTACGCGCACACCTACTACGACGACGAGTGGGTCTCCCGGCAGGGCCTCGACCTCGCCCCGCACCTCGCCACCATCGACCGGTTCCTGACCACCGGCGCCTGGCCGGCCTGAGTCAGCGCGGGTCGATCCGCTCGGCCAGCCCCGGATAACGCACCACGAAGCCGGCCGGGTCCAGGTCCAGGTCGGCGGTGAAGCCGTCACCGGCGTACCGGACCCGGGCGGGCCCGAGCGACGTGTAGACCTGCTCGGCGGGGACCACCAGCAGGCTCGGCACCAGCACCCAGGCCACGGTCACCGACCGGGCCAGGTCCGCCGGGGCCCGGCCCAGCCCGAGCCGCCGGACCGGGAGCGTGTTCGTCAGCGGCGAGCCGCCGAGGTCGACGTCGAGCGCCGCGGCCAGCCGGTCCGGATCGTCCGTGCCGGGCAGCCCGGCCGCCGGGTGACCGGCGGCGCCGAGGGCACCGTCCAGGTCGCCCTCCTCGCCGGTGCGCACCCGCCAACCGTCCGCGCCGCGCTCCAGCCGTACGCTCCGCGACCAGCCGGCCCCCTCGGTCTCCACCTCGAGCCGGTTGGTCGACCAGTCCGCGCCCACCGTCAGCCGGTAGCGGCAGGTGTAGGGGATCGGGTCGACGGCCAGCTGCACGCCCTGCGCGCTGAGTCCCTGACGATCGTCGAGGACGACGTGTTCCGCGCCGGCGGTGTCGGTCCGGGCCCAGAAGAGCGACTTCGGCATGGTCGGCATGAATCGGACGTTACGCCAACCGACGGGCACCGGCACGGGATGCGCGAACGCCGCCGCCGGGCCGGGGCCCGACGGCGGCGTCCGTCCGTTGGTCAGTGCTCAGTGGGTGCGTGCCGGGGATCGCCCGCCGAAGCCGCGCCGGTCGTCCCGGCCGGAGCCCTCCGCCCGGAAGCCGCCCCGCCGGTCCGCCGGCCGGACGTCCCCGCCCCGGTCACCGAAGCGCCGGTCACCCCGGGCGTCCCGGTCGCCGTAGCGCCCCTCGCCCGGCCCACGGTCGTCGTGCCGCCGCTCGCCCCCGGCGCGGTCCTCGTGGCGCCGCTCGCCCGGCGCGCGGTCGTCGTGCCGCCGCTCGGCGAAGCCGCGCCCGCCGGCCGGTCGGTCGCCGAACCGGCGCTCGCTGGTCGGTCGGTCACCGTAGCGGCGCTCGTCGGCCGGCCGGTCGCCGTAGCGGCGGTCGCTGGTCGGCCGGTCGCCGTAGCGGCGGTCGCCGGTCGGCCGGTCGCCGGAGCGGCGCTGGTCGCGGTCCCGGTCGAACGTGCCCCGGTCGGGGTAGCGGCGTTCGCCCCGGTCGCGGTCGAAGGAGCTGCGGTCCCGGTCGACAGGGCCGCGGTCCCGGTCGAAGGAGATGCGGTCGCCGGGACGCCGGTCCCGGTCGACGGGGCCCCGGTCGGCGTAGCGGCGCTCGCCCCGGTCCCGGTCGAACGTGCCCCGGTCCCGGTCACCCGAGGCGCGGTCGGCGTAGCGGCGCTCGCCCGGGCCGTCGGCGCGCTCGCGGCGTGCCCCATCCCGGTCGCCGTAGCGCCGGTCCCGGTCGGCCGGGCCCCGCCCTTCGAAGTGCCGCTCGCCGCGTCCGTCCCGGTCGCCGTAGCGGCGGTCCCGGTCGGCCGGGCCCCGTCCCTCGAAGTGCCGCTCGCGGCGCGTCCCGTCCCGGTCGCCGAAGCGGCGGGCACCGGACGGGCGGTCGCGGCGCGGCTCGGGCTCGTGGCGGACCGGGACGCCGCTCGGCTCCCGGGCACCGGTCAGCTCGGTCAGTGCCGGGTCACCGGCGCGCACCCGGGTCTCGGCCGGCGCGACGCCCGCCTTCTCCAGCATCGACAGGGTGGTCCGGCGCTGCTTCGGCAGCACCAGGGTGGCCACCGCGCCGGACTCGCCGGCCCGGGCGGTCCGGCCCGCCCGGTGCAGGTAGTCCTTCGGGTCCTTCGGCGGGTCGACGTGCAGCACCAGCGACACCCCGTCGACGTGGATGCCCCGGGCCGCCACGTCGGTGGCCACCAGCACGTTCATCCGGCCCTCACGGAACTCGGCCAGGGTCCGGGTCCGCATCCGCTGGGTCTTCCCGCCGTGCAGGCCGCCGGCGCGTACGCCCACCGCGGCGAGCTGCTCGACCAGCCGGTCGACGCCGAGCTGCGTACGGGCGAAGAGCATGGTGCGGCCGTCCCGGGCCGCGATGGACGCGGCCACCGCGAACTTGTCGTGCGGCGGGATCAGCAGCAGGTGGTGGTCCATGGTGGACACGGCAGCCGTCGCCGGCGCGGTGGAGTGCGTGACCGGATCGGTCATGAACCGCTTGACCAGCGAGTCGACGTCGTTGTCCAGGGTGGCCGAGAAGAGCAGCCGCTGGGCGTCCGCGGGCGTCTTCGCCAGCAGCTCGGTGACCTCCGGCAGGAAGCCCATGTCGGCCATCTGGTCGGCCTCGTCCAGCACGGTGACCTCGACGTCCTCGAGACGGCAGACGCCGCGCTCGATGAGGTCGCCGAGCCGGCCCGGGGTGGCCACCACGATCTCCACACCCCGCCGGAGCGCGTCGATCTGCCGGTCGTACGGTACGCCGCCGACGGCGGTCTTGAGGAAGATGCCGACGGCCTTGCCGAGCGGCACCAGCGCGTCGTTGACCTGCATGGCCAGCTCGCGGGTGGGGACCAGGACGAGCGCCCGGGGGTGCAGCGGCCGGGCCCGGTTGCGCTCGGCGAGCCGGGCTATCACCGGCAGGCCGAAGGCCAGCGTCTTGCCCGAGCCGGTCTGGCCCCGGCCGAGCACGTCGCGGCCGGCGAGGGCGTCCGGCAGGGTGGCCCGCTGGATCTCGAACGGGGTGGTGATGCCCTGCCGGGCCAGCGCGTCGACGAGCTGCCGGGGCAGGCCCAGGGCGGCGAAGTCGACGGGGTCGGTGACCGGGAGCGCCGGCGTGGGGGTCTGGTCGGTGGACGGGGACGTGCCAGGGGCAGCGTAGGTGGTCAAGAAATGCCTTTCGAGCGGGGCGCATCTTCGCGATGGCCCGCCGCGGCTCCGTACGCCGCCGATTCGCCCGCAAGATCGCCCATGGGCGCGCGAACGGCGCGCCGGGTCAGTGATCCCGACAAGTGTACGGCGGCTCGGCGGGCGCGGCATCGCGCCGCGAACTCGTAGTGGGCGGGCTCACCCCGATTGCCGCCTACCCGCCGGTCAACCCGCGCAGCGCGTCGTTGGCCAGGAAGACCACCAGCAGGCTGATCGCGATCAGCACGCTCAGGGCCACAGCCAGCACGATCACCACCCGGGTGTTGCTGGACCGGGTCGCCGGGCCGTCCTCGGCCCAGCCCTGGGCCAGGATGTGGCCGGTCAGCGAGCCGGAGTTCTCCAGCGGGTTGCCCGGCGGGAAGGAGACCGTGGTGAAGCCGGGCCCTTCCGTCCCGCCGTACCGGGTGCCGGACAGGTCCGGCGCGGCCTGCTGCCCCGCCCGGTCCGCGGGTCGGCCGGCCGAATAGGTCCGGCCAGCCGCGGCGCCGGGCGCGCTGGGGCTGGCCGGCGGCGGCCAGACCGGCAGCGCGGGGGCCGGCACGACGGGCGGCGCGGAAACCGGCCCGCCCGCCGGGCTGGCCATGGCGGGCGGAGGAGGGAACGGCGGGGCCGGCATCGGACCGGGCGGAGGCGGGGGAACCGGCGGGGCCGGTGT
>NZ_KQ058666.1 GCF_000982955.1 Micromonospora sp. HK10
ACGACCTCCTCGCGGCTGCCGTCCGGGCCCGGGCGGTACGGGCAGGACAGCGGCGACTGCGGGAGGCGCCAGCCGCCGCGGTGCATGGCCCGCCCGACGTAGACCACGTCGGCGTACGCCGGATCGTCCCGGTGGCCCTTCAGGTTGACGACCGTCGTTGCCCGCTCGGCTCGACTTTCCTCGATCTTCGCCACCTCACCCCTCCGACCCGCGTCCCACTGATTGTCGTAACCGCACGGTACGACTGACCGGTACCGATGATTTTCGGCGCGGAGGACCGTCTACCGAGTGGAACGTCCAACGGAAGGATGAGGGCATGAGCGGCGTACGGGTGCTGGTCGGCACACGCAAGGGCGCGTTCACGTTGACGTCGGACGGCGCGCGCGCCGACTGGACGGTGGACGGGCCGCACTTCGGCGGCTGGGAGATCTACCACCTCACCGGGTCGCCGGCCGACCCGGACCGGCTCTACGCGTCCCAGTCCGGCGGGTGGTTCGGCCAGCTCATCCAGCGTTCCGACGACGGTGGCCGGAGCTGGACCACGGTCGGCAACGACTTCGCCTACACGGGCGAGGTCGGCGAGCACCTCTGGTACGACGGCACTCCCCGGCCCTGGGAGTTCAAGCGCATCTGGCATCTGGAGCCGTCCCGCGACGACCCCGACACCGTGTACGCGGGGGCCGAGGACGCCGCCCTCTACGTCACCACCGACGGCGGTCAGAAGTGGACCGAGCTGACCGCGCTGCGTACCCATCCGACCGGGCCGGTCTGGCAGCCGGGTGCCGGCGGCATGTGCCTGCACACGATCATCCTGGACCCGGCGAACCGGGACCGGATCTACGTCGCCATCTCGGCGGCGGGCGCGTTCCGCAGCGACGACGGCGGCGCGAGTTGGCTGCCGATCAACAAGGGCCTGCGCTCGGGTGAGATCCCCGACGAGGATTCCGAGGTCGGGCACTGCGTGCACCGCCTCGCCCAGCACCCGTCCCGGCCGGACACCCTGTTCATGCAGAAGCACTGGGACGTGATGCGCAGTGACGACGCCGGCGCCAACTGGCGGGAGGTCAGCGGCAACCTGCCGTCGGACTTCGGGTTCCCGATCGCGGTGCACGCCCACGAGCCGGAGACCATCTTCGTGGTGCCGATCAAGAGCGACTCCGAGCACTTCCCGCCGGAGGGCAAGCTGCGCGTCTACCGCAGCCGCACCGGCGGCGAGCAGTGGGAGCCGCTGACCAACGGCCTGCCGCAGGCCAACTGCTACGTCA
>NZ_KQ058667.1 GCF_000982955.1 Micromonospora sp. HK10
TACCACTCGGCCGACGGCGGCGACAGCTGGGCGCCGATCGTGCGGGACCTGCCGGCGGTGCTCTCCGTGGAAGTCCAGGTGCTGCCGTGATCCGGGTGGTCCTCCCGGCCCACCTGCGAAACCTCGCCCACGTCACCGGCGAGGTACGCCTCGACCTGGCCGGTCCGGTCACCCAGCGTCAGGTGCTGGACACCATCGAGGAGCGGTACCCGATGCTGCTGGGCACCATCCGGGACCGGCGCAGCGGCCGGCGCCGC
>NZ_KQ058668.1 GCF_000982955.1 Micromonospora sp. HK10
AAACCCATAGGGACACCCCCCCACCCCGTCCCCGGGCCTCGCGCCCACCAGCACAGGAGGAAGCACCGTGCGACTCCGACACCACCATCGAGGTCTGCTGGCCACGGCCGGCGCCGGCCTCACCGCGCTGCTGCTCACCGTCGGCATGGCCGGCAACGCCGCCGCGGCCACCCTGTTCACCGACACCTTCGACGACGGCAACGCCGACGGCTGGTCCAAGTCCGGCGGGGACTGGTCGGTGGTCACCGACGGCTCCCCCGCCTACCGGCAGGGCAACAACGCCAGCGAACTGGCCCGCGCCTTCGCCGGCCAGACCGGCTGGACCGACTACCGGGTGCAGGCCCGGGTCAAGCCGTTGTCGTTCAACGGCGGCAACCGGTTGGTCGGCCTGGCGTCCCGCTCCACCAGCTCCACCAAGATGTACCGGCTGGCGCTGACCAACGCGGGCCGCGCCGAACTCCAGATGGTCAACGGCAGCCAGCTCAGCGTGCTCGGCTCCGCCGCGCTGGCCGTCACCACCGGCACCTGGTACACGCTGCGGATCGAGGCCACCGGCAGCACGATCACGGGCTTCGTGAACGGCGCCCGGATCGGCGCCGGCACCGACACGGCCTACTCGGCCGGGCGGATCGCGCTGGTCACCGCGTACGCGAGCGCGGTCTTCGACGACGTCGTGGTGGACGGCGCCGGCGGCACCCCGACCACCTCGGCACCGACCACCGCGCCGACCACGACGGCGCCCACCACGCCCCCGCCGACCACGCCGCCGCCGACGAGCACGCCGCCCACCACCGGGCTGGTCGGCTGGGCCACCCAGAACGGCGGCACCACCGGCGGGGCCGGCGGCGGCACCGTCACCGTGAGCGACCCGACCGCGCTCGCCAACGCGGTGGCCGGCGACACCGCGACCACGGTACGGGTCAACGGCGCGTTCACCTGCGCCACCGAGATCCGGGTCGGTTCGAACAAGACGGTCATCGGCGTCGGGTCGAGCGCCGGGCTGACCGGCTGCGGCCTCAACCTGCGGGACGCCCGCAACATCATCATCCGCAACCTGAAGATCGCCAAGGTACGCGCCGGCGTCGGCAACGGCGACGCCATCCACCTGGACAACTCCACCAACGTCTGGATCGACCACAACGACCTGTCCAGCGACACCACCAGCGGCACCGACTACTACGACGGCCTGCTCGACATCACCCACGGGTCCAACTTCGTCACCGTCTCCTGGAACCGGCTGCACGACCACGTGAAGTGCTCGCTGGTCGGGCACAGCGACAGCAACTCCGGCGAGGACACCGGCAAGCTGAAGGTGACCTACCACCACAACGCGTTCAGCAACTGCTTCCAGCGCAACCCGCGGGTGCGCTTCGGCAACCCGGTGCACGTGTTCAACAACTACTACGTGAACACCGCGAACCCGTCCTACAGCTACGGCATCGCCACCACCTGCGGCGCCGGGGTGCTGGTCGAGGGGAACTCCTTCGAGAACATGACCGACCCGACGCACGTCGGCGAGGGCTCCTCGCCGGCCGGCAACCTGGTCGAGCGGAACAACCTGTACGTCAACTCGGGCACCCCGCAGACGGCCGGCAGCGTGGCCGCCGTCCCGTACGCCTACACCCTGGACGCGGCCAGCACGGTGAAGTCGACGGTGACCGCCGGCGCCGGTACCGGCCGGATCAGCGGCTGACCGACCGAAGCGAGATCCGGGCCGGCGTCCCGTTCGGGACGCCGGCCCGGCAGGTCGCCACCCCGGGCCGGCAGGCAGAGCCAGCCGGGCAGCAGAAGAGTCAGATAGAAGTCCCAAGCAGGGTCCGGAAAGGCGCTCGCGTTGCCGTTTTCCACCGTAGTTGGGGCAGTCCTCGAAGCGAGTGATCGGCCGAGGGACCTGTCACGGCACAATGACGAGCCTGCTGCCCCGGAGATCGGTACGTTGCCAGGCGGTTTCGATATCGCTCAGTGGGACCTTCACCACGTCGAAGGTCAGCTCGCCGGCGAGCGCCCACGTCACGACCTGCTCATACACCTCATGCATGGTCTGCGGGCCGAGTCCTCTGGCCGCGCCGTAGATCTCGACCCCGGAGGTGCGCAGGCTCTCGGCAGGGAGGACGAGCGCAGCGCCGGCGGACTCGCCGATCTGGATCAGCCGGGTCGGTTTCGAAAACGCCAATGTCTGCGGGACCAGCGACCGCAGCAGGATCTCGGTGGGGCGGCCCCAGAGGTAGTCCAGCACGACGTCGTAGCCATCCCCCTTGGCATCGAGGTATGCCTGCGTCAGCGCTTCGTCCGGTACGGCGGTGTTGATCACCTCATCGGCGCCAAGGATCTGCACCTCACGTAGTTGGTCGTCGTCGCGGCCGGTCGCGACGATCCGCCCGGCGCCAAGCAGCCGGGCCACCTGCACTGCGAGGCGCCCCGCGACCCCGGTCGCGCCCTGCACGAGCACGGTTTCGCCCGAGACGAAGCCAGCGGCGGTCTTGATGGACATGCCGGTGATCGCCGTACCCAGCACGGTGGCGATCGCCGGATCGATGCCCACGGCGATCGGCACGTACGCGCCCTTGGGCACCACGGTCTTTTCGGCGAGCGCACCATAGGGCCGGCGTGGGTTGCCGAACCCGACCAGGGTGCCGTCCGGCAACGCGCCGATGCCGTCGAAGGCGGGAATCGCCGGCAGCTGTGCGGTGTACTGCCGGCTCGCGTAGTGCGCGCCGGCCGCGATGCGCTTGTCGACGTTCTCGACCGCGACCGCCCTCACGTCGATGACCACCTCATCGTCGGCGGCCACGGGGTCCGGGAAGTCCTCGTAACGAGGGATGCCACCGACCTCGTGCAACACCGCCGCCTTCATCACAGCTCCCGGCCGAAGAACGTCGCGACCCGACGCTGCCAGGACCGCATGAACCGGGCAGGGCGGGCGGGCGAGTGGTTCCACCGGTGGTTCAGCGAAGGGTGAGCCGCGACGCCAACGGGGCGCCGCGCCCGGCCGTGGACCGCCGTGCCCTGGTGTCCGGCCGGCCGCTCGGCGTGCCTGGGCACTCCGCGAATGCGATGTGTCGCCCAGTGCAGCAGGCCGCCGAACGAGCGCTTGTCTGTCATCGCCGCCTCCGTCTCTATCAGTGATAGAGGGAATCTAGCACTGATAGAGTGCCGGCGGGAGGTACCGAAATTGGCGCTAGACCGACAGCGGATCGTCGCCGAGGCGGTCGCCCTGCTGGACGCCGAGGGCCTCGACGGCGTGACGACCCGCAAACTCGCCGCGCGACTGGGCGTGCAATCGCCGACCCTCTACTGGCATCTGCCCAACAAGGCGGCCCTGGTCACCGCGATTGCCGACGCGATCCTCGACCAGCAGTTCGGCGAGCTGTCACCACCCGAGCCGGATCAACATTGGCAGGACTGGTTACGCGGCCTCGCCGAGCGGCTGCGTCGCGCACTGCTCGCCCATCCGGACGGCGCCCGCGTCATCTCCGCCTCCCAGCTCTCCCGCACCATGGCCGCGATCTCCGAACTCGCCATGAGCACCCTGGTGGCACGCGGCATCCCGCTGCGGCAGGCCCGCGTGATCGTCCTGACCGTCGAGCGCTTCACGGTCGGCCACGTCCTCGAAGAACAGGCCCCCCGCCCGGACGCGGACGCCCTGAAGAACTTCGACATGGCCACCTTCACCGAACAGCACCCGACCGCGGTCGCTGCCATCACCGAATACTTCCAACCCGGCCGCACCGTGGACGACCTGTTCCGCGACTGTCTGGAGGTGGTCATCGAGGGCGCCGCGGTCAAAGCCAGGGCCACCTCCTGATCGGTGCTCCGCAGGAGCTTGGCAAGCTTCTTGGCCTGCTCCCTGCGCGGCGGGTCAGCGCCGGCCGGCGGGTGCCGCCCGCTCCCGCGCCGCGGCCCGCCGGTTGACCACGATCCGGGCGGCCACCACCAGCACCACGACGGCCAGCACCGCCTCCCCGGCCCAGCCGAGCCGCCGCTCCAACAGCCGGTACGACGCCCCGGCCAGGTAGCCGGCCACCGCCACGACCACCGCCCAGAGCGTCCCGCCGGCCAGGTTCGCCAGCGTGAAGGCGCGCCGGGGGATGCCGCTGAGCCCGGCCAGCCCGGGCACCAGCGCGCGCAGCGCCGCCGCCCAGCGCCCCACCACCACCGCCGTCGCGCCCCGGCGGCGCACCAGGTCCAGCGCCCGCCGCAGCTCCCCGCTCCGGACGAAGCGCCGGGGCGTACGCGCCAGCAGCCGCCGGCCGTAGCGACGGCCGACCTGGTAGCCCACCTGGTCGCCGAGCGCCGCGCCGGCCACCGCGGCCATGATCACCGCCCACAACGGCAGCCGCCCCTCGTGGGCCAGCACGCCACCGACCAGCACCGCCACCTCGCCGGGCACGAGCAGGCCGAGGAAGGTCGACGCCTCCAGCGCCGGCAGCAGGAAGACCAGCGCCAGGACCAGCGCGGGCGGCAGCCCCACGAGCAGGTCCAGCACCCGGTCCATACGCCGATTGTGCCCCGGGCCAGTCCGCCCGGGGCCCGGCGCGGGTCCACCGGGCCGGATCCCGGTTCGAACCGCCGGGTCGGGGAATGAAGCCCAGGGTGACCGGGGACAATAGCCGGGGACGGGCCACGGACGGCGCCGCTGGGCGGCCGGGCACGGCGGCGGACACGGGGACAGGAGGGCCGGAGATGGAGGGTGTCGTGGGCAGCGACGCCGTCGCACCGTCCCGGCCACGATCCGGCCAGGTGCTCACCCTCACCGTGCCGGCCGACCCGGGGCAGCTCGCCCCCACCCGGGAGCGGCTGCGACGCTGGCTGCACGGGCTCGGCGTCGACGAGTGGGACGTCGAGACGGTCCTCATCGCCACCGGCGAGGCGTGCGCCAACGCGATCGAGCACGGCTACCGGTTCGCCCCGGAGGGGATCACCACGGTCCGCGCCGAGCTGCGCGGCGACCTGCTGGAGATCGAGATCAGCGACCACGGCAGCTGGCGGGAGGACGCCGGCGGGGACACCGCCGACCGGGGCCGGGGGCGGCTGATCATGGCGCGGGTGATGGACGAGGCGACCATCCAGGGCACCCCGGAGGGTACGACGGTGCGCCTGGTCAAGCGGCTCGGCGCCGGCTGACGGCGGTCGGGTGGCCGACCGCGCGGCCCCGCCGGTAGCGAAGATCAGCTATAAGGGACGCATGGAGTTCCCCGCCTACCTGGCGACCATGCCGATGCACGCGATCACCGAAATCCACGGCGAGCCCGGGCTGCGCGCCCGGTTCCGGCTGGAGATCGAGGCGTTCGACGAGACCGCGCGGGGCCGGCTGACCGCCGCCGAGGAACTGGCCGCCACGTTGCACCGCGACGACCGCCGGGTCCGCGAGCCGTACCTCAACCACCTGCTGCGGGTGGCGATCCGGATGATGCACCACTACCAGGTGCGGGACGTGGACGTGATCGTGGCGGGCCTGCTGCACGACACGGTGGAGGACCACCCGGTGGAGCTGGCCGGCCTGCGGCGGTGCCCGTCCGGCGCCGACCCGGAGCTGGCCGCCGCCGGCCGGATGACGGACCTCGCCACCCCGGGGCGGGACGCCGCCGGCCCGATGACGGACGCCGACCCGGGGCTGGGTACGGCCGGCCCCGGGCCGGAGACCGCCGAGCCGACCGGGGCGGCGCTGGCCGTGCTGGCCGACCGGTTCGGCCCACGGGTGGCCCGCCTGGTCGGCGCGGTCACCAACCCGGCGTACGACCCGGGGCGGGACCGGCACGTGCAGTACTGCGAGCACGTCGCGGCGAGCCTGGACCGGGAGCCGTGGGCCCGGGTGATCAAGGTGTCCGACTTCACCGACAACGGCGTTGGCGTGATCCACACCACCGGGCCGAAGGTGGCCCGGTCGGCGGCGAAGTACCGGCCGCTGGTGCCGGTGTTCCGGGACCTGATCGCCCGGCCGGACACGCCGCTTTCCGCGCCGGTGAAGCGGCACATCTTCGCCCAGCTCGACCTCGCCGAGGAACGGTTCAGCGCCATCCTCGACCAGCCGAACTGACCGCCGCCGCGGCGGGCGGGTTGTCAACGGGCCGGGGGTCAGCCGGCGGGCTGGGGATCAGCCGGCGGGCTGGGATCAGCCGGCGGGCGGGGGCGCGTCGCGGCCGTCGCGGGCCGCGGTGAGCCGCCGGTGCAGGGCCGGGAGCCGGTCGGCCGGCTCGCGCAGCACCACCCGCAGCGGGTACCGCCCGCCGGAGGCGACCCCGCCGAGCACGTCGAGCAGGATGCCGAGCTGCGCGGGCGGCTCGTCGACCAGCAGTTGCCCGGCGTCGCGGACCTCCAGGGTGAGCGGTCCGGCGTCGAGCCGATCGGCCAGCACGTCGGCCAGGGCGTCGAAGTTGCGGCCGAACCAGTGGGGCAGGGCCAGCGCGGCGGTCAGCGCGTCGAAGAGGCCGGCCCGGTTCCGGGCGGCCGCCCCGGCCAGCGCCACGCCGGCCGGCACCGGGGCGGGTCCGGCCGACTCCGGGGCCGGTCCGGCCGGATCGAGGGCCCGTCCGGCCGGATCGAGGGCCGGTCCGGCTGTGATGGTCAGCCAGCCCGCCGGGTGGGCAGCCATTGGGTGCCTCCTCTCCCGCCGGGTGGGCCGGACCGCGCGGGGCGGCCCGGCCCGGGCGGCGGCCGGTCAGAGCCGGTAGAAGTTCGCGTAGTGGTCGGGCGAGAACCAGGTCACCCCGGTGCTCCGGTTCACCACGATCCGGTACGCGTCGCGGGACGCCCCGCAGGCGCGCGGATAGACGTCGTACTCGTAGTAGGTGGCGCCGGTGGGCAGTTGCCCCTCCCGGTTGTAGAACTGCCCACCGGCGAAGTTGCACTGCCCGCCGCTCCACGAGTACCAGCCCCGGCTGGTCGGGAAGCTCTTGCCGGACCAACCGGAGCGGGCGGTACGGGCGTCGACGCAGCGGGTCATCGTGCACGAGCTGTAGACGGCGGCCTGGGCGGGCTCGGCGAGCCTCGGTGACACCACCGAGGGGCCGACGAGCGCGCTGGCGACCATCGCCGTGAGCAGGGTGAGCGCGCCGAGGATGCGGCGTACGCGGGAGCCGGTGGCGGGCAGCGGGGTCGTAGGCGTGGTCAAGGGGTCCTCCCTGTCCGGATACGACGACATCGACCGACGTCTTTGCGTCGGTCGCGCCCAGTCTGGCGGTGATCGCCGCCCACCGGAAGGTCCCGGGGGAAAACGGTGCCGCACCGGCGGGTGAATACCGGGTGGGTGGCCCGGGGCCGGGCGCGGCGGCCCGGCCCCGGTTCGCGCTCAGCAGCCGATCCGGCTGCTGCCCAGCGCCACGTCGTCGAACCAGAGGGTGTCCGACGCCCCGCCGTAGCTCTCCCAACCCAGCTTCAGGTCGGTCAGCGCCGGTCGCCAGGTACGCCCGTACCACTGCCCGTCGATGTCGTGGGTGGGCACGCCGTCCGCGGTCAGCCCGGTGATCGCGGCCCCGTCCAGCCAGGTACGCAGCTGCCCGGTGCCGCCGTCCACCATGAACTCCAGGCAGGACCAGCGGCCGGTGGGCAGCGGCACGCTCAACGCCACCCCCGCCGGGCTCTGCTCGGGCAGGGTGGCGTCGTCGGAGGACCGGTTCCACTGCATGGCGCCGTTCTGTCCACCCATCCGCAGGTCGCGGTTGCCGTCCGCGGCGTCGTTCATGGCCAGCAGGGTGACGTGGTCGGCGGGGAGCGCCGTGCTGTGCCGGACCCAGAGCCGGCCGTAGCGCACCGCGCCGACCCCGGACAGGTCGCGGTTGGCCCGGATGAAGACGTGGTTGCAGTAGTTGCCGCCACCGTTGACCCGCACCGAGCGGGTGCCGCTGTGGACGGTGGCGGTGTCCACGGTGGCGGTGCCGGTGCCCGAGCAGTCCGGGTGCACCACGCTCCAGTCGCCGGCCGGCGCGGTGCCGGTCTGGTTCTCGAAGCCGTCGCAGAGCACCGCGCCGGCGCAGCCGGCCGGCGGCGGCCCGGTCGGGCTCGGCGAGATCGTCGGGCTCGGCGAATTGGTCGGGCTCGGCGAGATCGTGGGGCTCGGCGACACCGTCGGACTCGGCGAGACGGTCGGGCTTGGCGAGACGGTCGGCGAGGTCGTCGGAGAGGTCGTCGGCGACGGCGGCGCGCCGTTGCAGGGCACGCCGTTGAGCGCGAAGGCGGTCGGCGCCGGCGCGCTCGCGCCGACCGTGCCCTGGACGCCGAACTCGGTGGCGCCGCCGGCCGGCACGCTGCCGTTCCAGGTGGCGTTGCGGGCGGTGACGGTGGCGCCGGACTGGCTGACCACGGCGTTCCAGGCGCCGGTGATCCGCTGGTCGCCGGGGTAGGTCCAGGTGACCGTCCAGCCGTTCACGGCGGTGTCGCCGGGGGCGAC
The DNA here is from genome assembly GCF_000982955.1 of Micromonospora sp. HK10. Lineage (GTDB taxonomy): Bacteria > Actinomycetota > Actinomycetes > Mycobacteriales > Micromonosporaceae > Micromonospora. The sequence goes on from NZ_KQ058668.1 coordinate 8,387, forward strand.
CCGGACCGTGGCGGTGAACCCGCCCGGCCACACGTTGGGCAGGTAGTCGACCTGGCAGCCCTGGGCGGCGGCGGCCGGACCGGCCACCAGCGGGGTGACGACGACGGCGGCGGCCAGGGTGGTGGCGACCGCCACCACCGGGGCGAGACGGGCGTGGGAGATCCTCATCGGGGTCCTCTCAACGGACCGCCGGTCGCGGGACCGGCGGTGCGGAAGCTGCGGGGACCTCGCGTGCCGACGCGCGGGAACGCGCGCGGACCTGCCCGGCTCGGGCGGGGACGTGCAAGCCGCCGTACGGCGGCGCCCGTCGGCCAATGTAGTGATGTTTGGCGATGCGTGGCAAGGGGTGCGGGCGGGCCGTGCCCGCCCGCACCCGTCGCCTACTGCGCGAACGCCTGGAACTCGGCGATCCGCACGTTCTGCGCCTGCGGGCTGGCGGTGGCGCAGTCGGTCGCCGCCCGCGGGTCGGCGTCCTGCTCACCGGCGTAGTCCGGCGCGCCGGTGCACTGGTTGGTTACCACCTCGACCCGCAGGTGGGTCGCCTTGGTCCGCGGGATGTCGAAGGACCGGATGATCAGCTCCGGGGCGCGCGGCCGGGGCGCGACCGACGGGAAGGCATCCGCCCGACTGGTGTAGACGGCCCGGAAGTCGCCCGGCTGGGTGCAGGTCACCGCGCCCTTCGCCGTGCAGGCGAGGACCCGGAACTGGCGCAGCGCGGAGAACCGGCTCTGCGTGCCGGCGTCCGCGTCCCCCACCACCGGCGGGCGCAGCATCGCGCTGACCTGCACCCGCCGGACCTGCTGCACGCCGCCGGCCAGGTCCACGGTGACCTGCCGGCCGGCGACCGGCGCGCCCAGCGAGGCCCAGTTGGTGTTCTCGTCGTCGTCGGCGATCAGGCCCAGGTTGACCCCGTCCCCGCCGACCGTCGCGCCGGACGCGGCCGAGGCGAGATTGCGGCGCAGCTTGACCGGCAGGTCACGGACCTGGCCGGCCCGGACGGTGACCGGGCCGACCCGGACGTGCCCGTAGCCCGGCGCCCGGACCACGAACTCGTAGCGGCCGGGCACGAGGCGTACCGCGTCGGTCAGCGGGGTGGCCGCGTCGGTGTCGGCGACCGGCACGGCCCGCGCCTGGTAGCGGCCGACGAACAGCTGCGCCCCCGGCACCAGCCCGGCGTCCACCGGCCGCAAGCGCAGCACCCCCTCCTTGGCGTACGGGGAAGTGAAGTCGGGCCTCGGGTCGGCGTCGGCGTTGCCGGCGCTGGCCGCCGCCTCGCCGAGCCCGCGCGCCGCGAACGCGTTCCAGAGCAGGTCCTGGTTGGCGCCGCCGAAGCGGATCCGGTCGGCGGCCAGCATCGCGTCCCGGGCGTCGACCATGCTGACCTGGCCCACCGCCATCAGCAGGAACGAGTCGAAGACGAGCTGGATCCACCGCCGGTTGCCCGGGCAGGCGGTCACCGGCGTCGCCCCGGTGGCACAGGACTTCTGCACGGCCCGGTTCCCGGCGCCGTACCGGCGCATCATGGCCGACCGGATGTCGTAGTTGGTGGCGGTCCACACCTCTCCGGAGGCGTGCACCTGCAGACCGACGAAGTCGTAGTCGATCGCGCTGTAGTTCAGCGGGCTGCGGCTCATGTTGTAGTTGCGGATGCCCGCGTCCGGGTCGCCGGTGGTGTACTCGCCGATGGTGAAGCCGCGCCGGCCCGGCGCCGCGTACCCGTGCTCGTAGAGGTATTCCATGGCGAGCTGGTCCGACCAGCTCTCGCTCATCCCCTGCGGCGAGCTGACCCCGGTGCTCGGGCCGGCGATCATGCGGTTGCTGATCGCGTGGCCGTACTCGTGGGCGATCACCGACATGTCGAAGTCACCGTCCACGCAGGGCGCGTAGAAGGAGCCGGCGATCGGCTGCCACAGGTACATGTTGGTGATCGGGGCGATCCCGTCGCCCGGGGTGATCTGGTTGGCGTTGTCCCGGGCGGCGAAGCCGGGCGGACCGCCGCTGACGCCGCCGGCCTGGGCGTTGCCCTGCTCGGCGTCGTTGCCCAGCCCACCGCGGCCGAGGTTGTCCTGCTGGAGGTTCCAGGTCGCCTCGGTGAAGCCCAGGTGGTACGACCAGTCGTGCATCCGGTTGTGCATCGCGAACAGGTTGGCCCGGGCCGCGTCGATGTCGTTGGCCTGCGGCGAGGTGAAGGTGTCCGGGCTGCACCGCTGCTCGTACCACTGGTTGGTCCACGGGTAGGCGTAGTTCCGGTCGGGGCGCGGCGTCGCGGTCTCGGTGCCCACGCTGAACGGGTCGTTGCTGAACCAGTTCTGCACGGCGATCGCGTTGTTGCCCCGGGTCGTGGCGGTGGACGCCCCGGTCGCCGGGTCGACGTCCCAGGCCGGCGAACCGGGCACCCCGACCACCTCGGCGCAGCCGGCGGCCGGCGCGGCACACCAGCGCACCCGGGTGTCGGCGGAGGACTTGTCGACCCGCGGTGAGTTCGGGAAGACCTCCCAGGACGGGTTGTCCGCGTCGTGGTCCACCAGGTCCTCGCGGACCAGCACGGTGCCGTCGCGGGCGTCCACATAGCTGGCGTACGCGGCCGGCGCGGCGCCGGTGAGGTCGGCGCCCAGGGTCACCTCGTACGCCGCCCGCGCGCCCCGGTCGGCGGTCGGCACCGCCACCAGCGTGGTCCGCAGGAAGGTCGGGTCGGTGAGGCCGGCGTCGGCGGCGGCCGCCCGCCGCGCCTGCTCGGCACTGAGCGTAGCCGGGGCCGGCGCCGCGCCGTCCCGGGCCAGTGACGAGCTGACGTGCCACACCGCGCCGTCGCGTACGCCGACCGCGAGCACGCCGTCCACGGCGGCCGGCAGGTCGCCGAAGCGCTGGCGGAACAGCACGGTCGCGCCCTCGCCCATCGGGGCGACGGTCAACTGCTCCAGCGCCGCGGCCCCCGCCTCGGTCAGCCCGAGCAGCTCGCGGTTGGCCGCCACGTACGCCCGCGCGGCGGTCGCCGGGTCGGCGGGCAGACCGGTGGCGAGCGGGCGGTCGGTCGGGGTCAGGCTCGCCGGGGTGCCGAAGTCGGTCCACCGGACCCGGGCGCCGAGCGCGGCGGCCCGGTCCCGTTGCCGGCCGGTCGGGGCGGTCCGCCCCGTGCGGTTGTCCCGGGCCCTGCTGTCGTGGCTGTCGCCGGGCAGGTGCCCGGGTGTCGCCTGGCTCCGGCTCTCGTCCCGGGGTGCCGCCTGGCTGCTCGCTGTCGCGCTGAGCACCAGTCCGGCCGCGAGTAGCAGCGCGGTGGCCCCCGTCGTCGCACGCGATGGTGTGCGCACGGTCCCTCCTGTCGTCGAACGGCGATGTCCGTCCTGCCATCCGACCAGGCCATCGGGACGGTCGACACCAGCCGAACATCCACAGTTGCAGCTTTGTCGATGCAGTGCGGGCGCCACGGCGTACCAGACCTCCCCTGCCCACCCGCGCTTGATCTCCCACGGCCCGCGGTGACCAGGCGCGCCTACGGGTCCGGCCGCCGGAGGTACTGCGCGGCGAGCCGGACGAGGGCCGCGACGATTCCGCCGATCGCGGCGACGGCCGCTGTCGCCGCCGATTCCCCGCCGACTGTCGCTATCACCACCAGCGCCACAACGGCGATTCCACCAACCGCGAAGGCACGACTGATGATCGTTTCGGCTCGCCTCGTTCTGCTCGTGTCTTCCACGCCGCCCACCGTCGACCCCGTTTCGTCCAGCTTTCCCATTGAGGACAGCAGACGGGGCCGTTGAAGACTCGTATCGGTGCGCCGGATGAAAGAAGTTTGCGTGACACGAGATTCACGGCCAACACTCGACGGTGAGGGTCGGCGGGGAGGCTGCCATGGGCGTCGAGCGCCGGTGGTCCGAGTTGCCGGAGGCCAGGCAGGCGGCTGCGCTCGGCGATTTCGGCGCGCTCCTGCGTGTCGCTCGGATCGCAGCGCGGCTGACGCTATCCGAGGCCGGCGAGCGATGCGGTTACTCGGCGGCGACGTTGTCCCGGATCGAGCGGGGACGGCAGCGGCTGACCGATGTCACCGTGCTGCGACGGCTGGCCGCGGCTTTCGACATCCCACCGGAACTCTTCGGACTCGCCGACATTGACGGCCCGGCGTTGCGCCGAACCGGCACGCCAATCGATAGGGTGCCCGGTGAAGCAACACGGCGTGAAGGTGGAGACGATCCGGTGCGACGGCGTGAGGTACTCGGCGGGCTGGCCGGCCTGGTCGGCTCCACGCTCGCCGGAGACCCGCCGGTCCAGGCCTCGCCACCGCGCCGCGTCGTCACCAGCCTGGAAGACGTGCTGCTCGGTGGCGGTCCCGCGCCGGCCGGGCCGGTCGACCCGGTTCGGGTCCGCACCGCTCTCACCGCCGCCTGGTCCGACTTTCGCGCCTGCCGCTACGCCAGGCTGTCGGCTCGGCTGCCGCAGTTGGTAGCGGCGGCGTCGGCCGGTCACCTGACAGCGGCCGACGACGAACGCCCAGCCGCGGCGACCACGCTGGCCCAGGCGTATCACTTGACCATCCAGATGCTGGTCAAACTGCACGAGGACGCGATGGCATGGTCGGCGATGGACCGCGCCACGCAGGCGGCCCGCGACGTCGACGATCCGCTGCTGTCCGCCGAGACGGCGCGGGTGTCGGCGATCGTGCTGCGGCGGACCCGCCACGGAGAGCGCGCCCAGCAGACTCTGATCCGCGCGGCGCAGGACCTCGACCAGGCGACAGGGCTGAGATCAGCCGAGCAGGCTGCGACGTACGGACGGCTGTTGGCGACAGCCGCGTACACGGCAGCGGTCGAGGATCGCCGGGACACGGCCTGGGACCTGGTTGACGAGGCCGCCGAGGCAGGGCGCCGGAGCAGGGCCGGTGACGGGTTCGCGGATGTCGACGTTTCGCTCTACCGCATCAGCGTCGCCCGCGTGCTCGGCGACTTCGGAGCGGCGGTGCAGTACGCCCGCGCGCTGCGGCCCGAACAGTTGGGCAGCGTCGAGCGACGCGCCCGCTACTGGGAGGACTACGCGCTGGCGCTGCACGGCCGTGGCGCGCACGCGGAGTCGTTCCGCGCGCTGCTGGCTGCCGAGCGCACCGCGCCCCAGGAGGTCCGGTACCGGCCGTGGGCACAACAGCTCAGCGTCGCCCTGCTCGACGCTGACCGCCGCCGGACATTGCCTGGGCTGCGAAGCTTCGCCGCACGCATCGGCACGCCCACGTAAGCCGCCCTCTGCGCATACCGTCATGCCGCCTGGTGTGCCGAGGGTGACCGGTCAGACCTGCACGGCCGATCGGGGCAGACGCGGGCTGGACCACTTACGCCGATCTCGCCGCTCTCATGCCGGCCCACCCGGCGCCGTGCTCGTCGCGCGGGTGCAGGCCGCCGCAATTGACGGTTTCAGTCCTTCCCGTCGTGTCCCTCATCGTCGCCGCGCCGACGGAGCGCTCGCTCGGCGATCCGGCTGGAGAGCTTGCCCGTCGCCCATCTGGCTCGGCCGAGGGTCTCGTCGCCGAGGCGTCGGGCGGCACCAACGCCCTCTGCTCCCGTCTCGAGCGCCTTGTCCCTCGCTTCCTTGGCCGCGTCCGTCCATCGTCTCGCCTCCGACGACTGTCGATCGCCCTCGATCCCGAGCCGCCCGTGGAACTCGACGATGGCGGTCGACACATGGTTACTCGCCTTTACCACGGCTGGCGAGTCCATCGGATTCAGCAGCACCTTGGCGTTGGCGCGGCCCGCGGCCGCGTCCATGCGGGCCACCAGGCGCTCGGTGCACCGGGAGATGAGTTCCAGCCGGTTCTGCCGGGCAGCCCGCAGCCCGAGGCGGTGCCCGTCCAACTCCCCCGGCGACGCGTCCAGCACCCGGTCGAGTTCGAGCACGGCGATCGCGTCCTGCAGTTGGAAGCAGCGGGCCAGGACAGCGAGCCACTCCTGCCCCTTGGACTCCGCTTCCCTGGCCGCCTTGGCGAGATCACCGATCGTGGTCTTGCGCTCCAGCTTCTCCGCGAGCGCGTCGAGTTGACGCAACGCGTACGCCTGGGTCTCCGCGATCGTCGCGGGCGCGCCCTGCACCTTCGACCAGGTGACCTCGTCGACCCGGCCGCGCTGCTCGCGGATGGTCATCGACTCCTCGATCACGAAACCCACGCCGATCATGCGGGCCAACACGGCGTCCTTCTGGGCGCGGAGCACATCGTCGACCTTCTCGTCGATCGTGGCGAGATAGTCGGTGATCTCCTTCATGCTCTGCTGCATCGCAAGCTGCGCCATGATCCCCGCGGCACCGGCCAGCATCGCCGGGTTGGCCGCGATCGCGCCGGGCCCCTTCGACGAGATCTGGAGCCATTTCTGGATCGAACCCGGATTCCCCACCATCGCGTGGCTGACCCCTGGCGTCCTGGTTGGCATCAGACCGAACTTGTCGACGAGCTGTGCGGACTCCTTGGTCAGTTGCACCCAGCGGCCCGAGTGGGCGGCGATCTCGGAACCCGTCTGTGCCGCGGCGGCCCCGGCACTGAGGACGGACCCGAGCCGAGGAAGTCCGAGGTCCGTCGACGGTAGTCCCTCGGAGACGAGGAAGCGTTCGACGGCCGTCGGAGGTCCGATGACTGCCAGCCCATCGCCGTCACTGATCAGCTGAATCTCGTTAACCATCGTCGGCTCCTGGCGTGCGGAAGGGGTGGACACCGGCGGCCTTCGCTCGGGCACTGCTCGGCTCCGCGGCCACGGACCGCGTTGGCTGGCCGCCACGAGGCCAGCGCCGCGCCGGCGACGTGCAGGCGGTCGGTGGTTTCGACGCGGAAGCCGGCGTAGCTGTCCGCCGGGACGGCGTCCCGCTCCGGGTCGACCTCACCGTGCCACTGGCATACCCGGTGGCCGGGTCCTTGACCTGCTTCCGCAGGTCGGACCGGAGCAGCTTCCGGTCGATCACGCGGAAACTCTAGTCGTCCCGCTCACGGGACGGAGGTACCCGTAAGGCCCGTTCTCGCCGACGGGTCGCTACCTACGGCTCCCGCATCCAGAGCTTCGGGTCGTTGACGAACACGCCCTTGCCCTGGTGCCGCCAGATGACCCGCAGTGCTTCAAGCCGCACGTAGACCTGCTTGACGGTTGACGGGCTGACCTTGTGCGTCGCGGCAAGCTGCGCGATCGAGGGCAGCTTGGCCCCCGGCTTGAGCTTGTTGGCTCTGATGTCGGCGACGATCTCGTCGGCGATACGAATGTAGTCGGCGGTGATCGGCATGACTCCCCCTGCGTGGCACGCCAATTCGATCACGCAACGACACCCCGCAACAACTCTTCGTTTGACTCGGATGACTGGGACAGCTAAGTTGAAGACCGCCTCTCCCCCTTGCGTGGCAACAAGGAGCAGAGGCATCCCCATGGTCGGGGCGGGTGCGTGTGCCCGTCCCGACCCACCGGGCTGCCCCACTGCCGTACCGCTGAAAGCTGCGGCGGCGGAGCGGGCGGGCCGCCCGCGGCCGGCGTGCGGACGGCCCGCCCTTCCAGACCCACCGCACCGACCCTTCGCGCTTCCGTCTGCCCCGAAAGGACCGTCGTGACCCAGGTGTATCGAGGTGGCCAGCTCTACGTAAGCGGCCCGCCGGCCCGGTTGACCGCGCACGAGGCGCGGATTCGCGTGTTCGACCTGCGCCGCCGGGGCGTCGACCCCGATCAGGTACGCGAGTTCCAGGCCCAGGTCGCCGACGAGCTGGCCGACCTCCACCACTGGATTCGCCTGCTCAGCGAGGAGAACGGGCGGCTCAGGCGGGCGCTGCGCGACTGGCAGACGATGCACGCCCGCGAGTGCCGGCCACCGGACGAGGGCCACCGGTAGCGGTGCGACCGCGACCGGGTGACCTGCTGCGGATCGACGGTCGCGCCTCGGTGCAGTTCGCCGGCGACCGCGCCCTGACCTTCCGCGTCGTCTCGGTCTGTCCCAAGCCGACATACACCGGCTGGGTGTGGCTGACCGGCTACGTCATCGGCCGGCGCGGCCAGGCCATCGACCGGCGCGAAATCTTCGTCCAGCTCGCCGGCCTCCGCACCGTCGCAGCCCTCCAGCGGCGCGGCCCGCCGCCCACGACACACCGGGGGTACGTCGCGTCAGGCCACCAGCAGGCGGAGCCCGAGTTCTGCCGCGTCCAGGGCGACGATGTCCCGGTTGCGCTCGGCCCACCGGCCCGAGGCGAGGTCGGCGCGCAGGGTGCTGACCGCCCGCTGCTCGGCCTGCGGTCCGACCCGGGTCCAGACCGAGACCGCGCGGCGGACGTGGTCGTCCAGGTACGCCTCGGGCCGGCGCCAGTACGCCTCGAAGAAGCCGTCCGCGCAGTCCCACGGGACGAGCACGGGTTCCGCCCGTCCACCGATCGCCCGGGTCAGGTCGGCCAGCGACGGCCAGCCGACGAGGAGGTTCGCGAACTCGGGCAGGTAGTCGCGGGTGAGCCAGAACCGCTGACGCCAACCGGTGTCGTCGGCGTCGTACGTGAACACCACCACCCGGCGGGCCACCCGGCGCATCTCGCGCAGCCCGGCCACCGGATCGGGCCAGTGGTGCACGGTGCTGACCGCCATCGCGGCGTCGAAGGACTGGTCCTCGAACGGCAGGTTCTCGGCCGCGGCGGCCACGCACGGCGCGGCGCCCGCGGGTCGCTGCGCCCGCATGACCGCCGACGGCTCCACCGCCGTGACGTCCCGGTCGGGTGGTTCGTAGGAGCCGGTTCCGGCGCCGACGTTCAGCACCGTCCGGGCGTCCCCCAACGCCGCCCAGATCCGCGCGGCGATCCGTGGCTCGGTGCGCCGCGTCGCCGGGTAGGCCGATCCGATGGTGTCGTACAACTGCGCGCCGAACATCTTCAGCTGCTCCTCCGGGGTTGTCCTGATTCCCATTGCCCGTGCCTCCAGTTCCCGGTCGATCGCCGCCACCATGGCGGCGGCGCGGTCGCGCTGGTCGGACAGCAGGCCACGCAGCCGGCACAGGTGCGCGACCGCGTCGGTCGTCGGGTCGTCGACCAGATCCGCGACCTCCCGCAGCCCGAAGCCGAGCCGCCGGTAGGCGAGCACCTCCCGGAGCCGCTCCACATCGGCCGCGGAGTAGGCCCGGTGCCCGGCCGCGGTCCGGGTGGACGGCACCAGGAGGCCGATCTGGTCATAGTGATGCAGCGTGCGGACGCTGACGGCGGCCAACTCCGCCACCCGCCCCACGGTCAGGTGCTCCTCCACCCGACCGACTATGGGACATGACGCCGCGTGAGGAGCAAGCCCGTGGATGCCGGTCGGCCGGATTCCCGGCACGGCCGCCCCGGTCCCGTGCGGCCGCCGTGGGCGTCCCCTCCGGATCGTGCCGCCCGCGCGGCTGCCCTCCGTCGCGGCGCCGACTTGTTAGCGTGGGGCGGCGGAGCGCCGACGGGCGCCGCCGCACACCCCTCGCCCGACCGCACCCGGCGCGCACCGCGCCGCCGGGGACCCGCGGCTGCGCGACGGAGAGGGGTGCGATGACCGGGACGTCCGGCGCCGACGACGGCTCCCGCGCCACCGGGGCGGACGACAGCAGCCCGGCGCCCGGCGGCGCGGTGGACGGCGCCGACCCGGCCGACCACGGCGGACCGGCGACCGGCGTCAACCCGGCCGACCACGGCGGACCGGCGGCCGGCGTCAACCCGGCGGACCACGGTGGACCGGCGGCCGATGCCAACCCGGCCGACCACGGCGGACCGGCGGCCGGCTCCAGCCCGGCCGGCGGGACCAGCTCGGCGGAGGGGCCGTCCCACGACCGGTGGCAGCGGTGGCTCGCGCGTACCCGGGAATGGTGGGCGACGGCGCGGCACGCGGCGGCGCGGATGTCGACGGCGGCCCGGCCGGTCCTGCGGCAGTTGCGCTGGCCGGACCAGGAGCCGGCTCGCCCGGCGGTGACCGTGGTGGTGCGGCGGGTCGCCCCCGTGCTGCGGTTGCCGGCCCAGGGGCACGTCTACCACTTCGTGGTCCACGCCATGTTCACCTGGTCCTCCGACGACGCGCGGCCGGAAGTGTTCGGCTGGTATGTGGACTACTTCCAGCCGCACGCGATGCACCGGCTGCGCCGGATCGCCGCGCGGTGCGCCGCGCCGTTCCCGCCAGACCGCCCCGGGGCGGTGGCCCGGGCGCTGGCGGCGGCACTGACCGGCGAGAACGCGCTGCCCTGGGAGTACCCGTACGGGGATGTCACGCTCCGGTGTGAACCGGACGTGTCCGTACACCTGGACGAGCCGGTCCGCAAGCTGCTCCAGCCGTACTGGGACCAGCGCATCGCGCTGGAGTGGGAGCGTGACCTGCACCGGCGGCGGGCCGCGTACGCCGACGAGCACCCGGCCGGGCCGACCGCGGGCGCCGACGCCGCGCCCGCGGCCGGCATGCCGGAGTCGCTGCGCGAGTCGCCGCGGGAGGAACGCCCGCCGCACCAGCGGGGGACGTCGTCGGACGCGGCGCCGCCACGCCCGGGGCAGCAACGCCGGCGTGGCCCCCGGCCGCACTCGGCGGTGGAGCAGTTCAACCTGCTCGATCCCCTGCTGCAACCGCCCGCCATGCCCCCGGCCGAACCCGACCGGGTCCAGCCGGAGGACCCGGCGCGGGGCGACCGGGACACCGGCCCGCCGACGCCCTGAGCGCCGGCGGGCCGGGCCGGTCAGCAGTTGTTGGTGCTGGTCTGGTTGCGCTTGAGGTAGTCCGACCAGGTGACGCCCTGGACGACCGAGACGACCACGCTGCCGTCGTGGATCTGCTCGTAGTGCAGGTGCGGGCTGAGGTCGTACTTGGCCGAGGTGGCGCCCACCTTGCCGATGACGGTGCCCCGGTCCACCTTCGCGCCCTCGGCCACCAGGCGCTCGCTGAGGTGGGCGTAGCGGGTGCGCCAGCCGTCGCCGTGCCCGATGACGATGGTGTTGCCGTAGCCGGTGGTGGTCGAGTAGTACGACTCCAGGACGGTGCCGGCGGCGCTGGCCACCACCCGCCGGCCGAGGTCGTCGGGGTTGCCGTTCGCGTCGTAGTGGTTCCAGTCGATGGCGTGGGCCGGGCTGTGCCCGTTCCAGTTGTTGCCCTGCCAGGTCTGGCCGCACAGGAACGGCATCCGGAAGCCCGGCCGGGCCGCCTGCGCCGGCTGCACCCCGAGCAGCGCGCCGACGACGGCGCCGACCGTGAGCAGCGCCACGAAGCGCCACCGGGTGGCGGTGAACGAGATGGACATCGGTCCCCCTCCGCACAGATCAACGATGCTTGTCGATGCTAAGGTCCACCGCCGTCCGGGTAAATACCTACGGCGGTGAATGCAAGGACAAAGGTTTCCTACATCCCGTCGTCCGTGGGGTCGGCAGCCGGGCGGTCCCCCGCGTCCCCGTACGGCAGAATCGGCGGGCGATGGACGCGGCGAGGATCCTCACCGCGCTCGCCGACCTGGCTCCCGCCGGCGCCGAGCGGACCTTCGACGTGTCCGGCGCCGGCCGCCCGTTGATCTGGTTGCCGGAGCCCGACCGGGGACCGCGTGGCGCCCGGCTGGACCGGCTCGCGGCCCTGGACGCGCTGCACCGCGACGAGCGGATCCTGCGCCGGGGCCTGGCCTTCGTCGTCGGCGGGGCCGACCTCGACGGGAGCCGCCGGCGGGTCCGCGTGCCGCTGCTGGCCCAGCCGGTACGCCTGGACCGGACCCGCCGGGGCTACCGGGTGGTGCCGGCCGGGGACCTCGAGCTGACCTCGTTGATCGAGGACCGGGAGCTGGCCGCCCGGCTGGAGGCCGCCCCGGGCCTCGCCGGACCGGGCTGGCTCGGCGCGCCCGGCACCGCGGCGTGGCTCACCGCCGCCGCCGAGGCGGCCGGCCTGAAGGTGGTGTCGGTGCTGGCCGGGCCACCCCGCAGCATCGACGACGGCGTGCTGACCGGGGTCGCCGCCGCCGCGCTCTTCACCACCCGCGACCTCCTCGGTGGCCGGCTACGCGACACGCTGCGCGGCTGGGCGGCCCGCCCCGGGCTGGCCGGCACCGCGCTGCACCGGCTCTACCTGGGCGGGGCCTCCGACGACGCGCCGCCGGAGCCGCTCGCCGACGACGGCGAGGTGCTGTCGCCGTTGCCGCTGAACCCGGCTCAGCGCGACGTGGTGCGGTCGACCAGGACCCAGCCGGTGGTGGTCGTCTCGGGCGCGCCCGGCAACGGCAAGAGCCACGCCCTGGTCGCCGCCGCGCTGGACACCGTGGACCGGGGCGGCTCCGTGCTGGTGGCCACCCAGTCGGTGCACGCCGCCGACGTGCTCGGCGACCTGCTGCGCCGCCATCCCGGGCCGACGCCGGTGCTTTTCGGCGACGCCGAGCGGCGGGAGGCGATCGCCGCCGACCTGGCCGGCGGCGCGGCCGCCGGGGTGGACGACGCCACGCTACGGGCCGACGAGGCCGCCGTGGCCGCCGCCCGCGAGCGGGTCACCGCCGTGTCGGCGGGCCTGGTGGCCGCCCTCGACGAGGAACGCCTTGCCGCCACGCTGCCCGGCTGGCAGCCGCTGCTGCCCGCGCTGAGCCGCGACGCGCCGGGCCTGTTCGACCCGGGCACCGACCTGACGGCGGTGCGGGCCGCGCTGGCCGCCGCCACCCGGGCCGGCGACGGCTGGTGGCGGCGCTGGCGGCGCACGCGCGCCGGGCGGCGGTTGCACCGGCTGGCCGGAGCCGCTGACCCACCGGTGGACCGGGTGCGGGCCGCGCTGGAGGCGGCGACCGCGGTGCGGGCGGCGGCCCGGCTGGCCGCCACCGGCGGCACCGACCTGACGGCCGCCTGGCGGAGCCTGGCCGAGGCGGACGCCGCGCTGGCCGAGGCCGTCGGCACGGTGATGCGGCACCGTTCGGCCGGTGCCCGGCGGTGGACGGACGCGGCGCGCCGGGCCACCAGCGGCCTCGGCGCGGCGCTGCGCGCCGGCCGGAACCGCCGCCGCGAGCTGCTCGCCGGCCTGGACGCCGCGGCGCTGGTACGGGCGCTGCCGCTGTGGGTGGGCACGGTCACCGACGTGGAGGACCTGCTGCCTCCGGTGGCCGGAATGTTCGACCTGGTGGTGCTGGACGAGGCCGCGCACATCGACCAACTGCGGGCCGCCCCGGTGCTGGCCCGGGCGCGGCGCGCGCTGGTGGCCGGCGATCCCCGCCAGCTCCGGTTCGTGTCGTTCGTGGCCGACGTGGACGTCAGCAGCACCCTGCGCCGGCACGGCCTGGACCGGTTCGGCGACCGGCTCGACGTGCGCCGGTCGAGCGCCTTCGACGTGGCGGCCGGGGCCGCGCCGGTCAGCTGGCTCGGCGAGCACCACCGGTCCGTGCCGCACCTGATCCAGTTCTCCGCCCGCCGCTTCTACCAGGACCGGCTGGAGCTGGTGACCCGGCACCCGCGCAACGAGCGCGCCGACGTCATCGACGTGCTGACCGTCGCCGACGCCACGGTCGTCGACGGGGTCAACCAGGCCGAGGTCGCCGCCGCCCTCGACGTGGTGCGGCGGCTCGCCGCCGCGCCGCCGGCCGGCGGGATCGCGGTGGTCAGCCCCTTCCGGGCCCAGGCCGACGCGCTGGAGGCGGCGCTGCTGGCCGCGTTCGACGTCGACGAGATCGAACGCCTCGGCCTGCGCTCCGGCACCGTGCACGCGTTCCAGGGCAGCGAGGCGGACGTGGTGATCGCCTCGCTGGGGCTGGTGGACGACGACCCGCCGGCGCGGCACCGGTTCGTGGCCGAGCCCAACCTGTTCAACGTGCTGGTCACCCGGGCCCGCGCACACCTGACCGTGGTCACCTCGCTGCGCGCGCCGACCGGGCTGGTCGGCGACTACCTGGCGTACGCCGATCGGCCACCGGCGGGCCCGGACCCGGATCCGGCGACGGGCTGGACGGCGGCGCTGGCCCAGGAGCTGCGCCGGCTCGGGGTGCCGGTGCGGCCCGGTTATCCGGTGGGCCGGTGGCGGGTGGACCTCTGCGTCGGCGCGGCCGAGGTCGCGGTGGGGGTGATCTGCGCGGTGCACCCGGACGGCGTCGCCGCGCACCTGGAGCGGCAGCGGACGCTGGCCCGGGCCGGCTGGCGGCTGCACGACGCGTTCGCCAGTCGCTGGTCCGATGATCCGATCCGGGCCGCCCTCGACCTGGTGTCCCGGTTCGACCTGGCCTGATCGGCTCAGGACAGCGGCACCTGCTCCGGCTGCGGCTGGCGGGCGCGCAGGAAGGCGCCCAGTCCGGTGGCGTCCTCGCTGGCCAGGAACGCACCGCGGGCGTTGAGCAGCGCCTCGTCGGCGTGCGCGAGGCAGCCCCACACGGTGTCGCCCCAGGTGTCGGCGAGCTTCACCTCGGCCGGCTCCGGGCAGGCCTCGCCGCGCGGGCCGCCGATCTGGCACCGGGCCGGCGCCCCGCCGCGCCGGCTGAGGGTGGCGGCGGCCTCCCGGATCAGCGAGAAGCGGGCCTGCTCGCCGGTCTCCGGCCCGCCGGACTGCCCGGGCGCGGGCCGGCGCTGGCCGAAGACCACGGTGTTGCCGTCCGGGTCGATGGTGCGGCACTCACCACCGGGGGCGTGCTCGGGGTGACCGACCCGTTCGACCAGGTACCCGGCGTCGGTGAGGCACCGCGCGGTGGCGGCGAGGTCGTCGACGTAGAGGTAGAGGAGCAGCGGCAGCTCGACGGTGACCAGGCGCGGGCGTACCGCGGCGAGCAGCAGGGTCAGCTCGCCGCACCGCAGGTAGCACCAGCGGGCGTCGCCGTCGCCGCCGGCGCGCTCCTGCGTGTACCCGAAGGCCTGGTAGAAGTGCCGGGACGCGTCCGCGTCGGACACGTACAGCACCGGCACCTGGACCCGCACTCCGTCATGCACCGCGCCACTGTAGCCATTGCCGACGTCCAAATCACGTCTTGCGGATCAGGTTTTTGGCCCGCGGGACGGGCGCTCAGGCGGCCAGCGCCGCGTACCGGCCGTTGCGGCCCAGCAGGGTGTCGTGGCTGCCCGACTCGACGATCCGGCCGTGGTCCAGCACGGCGATCCGGTCGGCGTGGCGGACCGTGGAGAGGCGGTGCGCGATGGTCACCACGGTGCGGCCCCGGGCCAGCTCGTCCAGGGCCCGCTGCACGGCGCGTTCGGTCTCGGTGTCCAGCGCGCTGGTCGCCTCGTCGAGCACCAGGATCCGCGGGTCGCGCAGCAGGGTCCGGGCGATGGCCAGGCGCTGCTTCTCGCCGCCGGAGAAGCGGTGACCGCGGGAGCCGACCACCGTGTCGTACCCGTCGGGCAGCGCGGCGATCAGGTCGTGGATCCGGGCGGCGCGCGCGGCGGCCTCGATCTCGGCGTCGGTGGCGTCCGGGCGGGCGTACCGCAGGTTGTCGCGCACCGTGGCGTGCAGCAGGTAGGTCTCCTGGCTGACCACGCCGACGATCGCGGCCAGGTCGACCAGGCGCAGGTCGCGCAGGTCGACGCCGTCCACGGTGATCCGGCCCGCGTCGGGGTCCTGCAGCCGGCTGATCAGGGCGGCCAGGGTGCTCTTGCCGGAACCGGTCTCCCCCACCAGTGCCAGGCTGGTGCCGGCGGGCACGTCCAGGCTGATCCCGGCCAGCGCGGCGGTGTCGCTGCCCGGGTAGCTGAAGGTGACGTTCTCCAGGCGCAGGTGACCGCGGACCCGCGCCGGATCGACGGCCACCGGCCGGGCCGGGTCGGCCACCTCGACGGGCAGGTCGAGGTATTCGAAGATGCGGGCGAACAGGGCCAGCGAGGCGGTCAGCGTCACGCCCACGTTGAGCAGACCCATCAGCGGGCGGAACAGGTTGCCCTGCAGGGCGGTGAAGGCGACCAGGGTGCCGATGGTGAGGGTGCCGGCGGTGCCGGGCAGGCCCGCGCCCAGGTAGATGACGGCGGGGATGGCTGCGAAGATCACCGTCATCGAGGCCATCCGCCACCGGCCGGCCAGCTCCGAGCGGAGCTCCAGGTCGACCAGGCGGGCCGAGGAGGCGGTGAACCGGTCGACCAGGGCCGCGCCGGTGCCGAGGGTCTTGGCCAGCTGCACGCCGCTGATCGACAGGCCCTCCTCGATGGTGACGTTGAGGTCGGCCAGCTCGCGCTGCCGGTGGGCGGTGATCTCCCGGCGCAGCCGGGCGACCCGGCGGGTCAGCCAGATGGCCGGCGGCAGCACGAGCACCGAGACCAGGGTGAGCCGCCAGCTCAGCGCCACCATGGCGATGACGGTGGCGACCACGGTGGTGAGGTTGGCGGCGATCGAGGTGGCGGTGGAGGTGACCACCGCCTGCATGCCGCCGATGTCGTTGGTGATCCGCGACTGCACCTCGCCGGTGCGGGTGCGCACGAAGAAGCCGATCGACTGGCGCTGGAGGTGGGCGAAGACGTCGGTGCGCAGCCGGTGCATCACCTCCTGGCCCACCCGGGTGGAGATCCAGGTCTGCGCGACGCCGAGCACCGCGGTGACCGCGGCCACCCCGACCATCCCCGCGACCAGCCAGGCCAGCAGGGTCAGGTCACGCTCCGGCAGGGCCCGGTCGATCACGGTACGGAGCAGGAAGGGCGTCGCCATGGCGAGGATCGACGACGCCACGATGATCGCCACCACGGCGGCGAGCGGGCCGCGGTGGGCGGTGAAGAGGCCACCGATGCGGCGCAGCGAGACCTCGCGGGCCTGCGCCTTCTCGGCGGGGGTCACGGTGCTCCGGCCGCCGCCGCGGCCGTCCCGGAATCCGTCCAAGGGATGCTCACTCTCGTCGGGGGATAATGCTGAGGCTACCTCATCATGAGGGAACAACAGTACGTGCTGCTACCGTATTCCCGTGAGCGGCAGCAGTCCCGTACGCGGCGGTGACGAGGAGAGCCTGGCCGAGACGTTCTGGGCGGTGGCCCGGCGGCTGCGCCACCAGGCCAAGCGCACCCTCGAGCCCTGGGAGATCAACCCCGGGCAGGCCCGGGCGCTCGGCGTGCTGCTCCGGCACGGCCCGGTGCGGCTCAACGTCCTCGCCGAACACCTGGGCATCGCGCCCCGCTCCGCCACCGAGGTGGTCGACGGCCTCGAGGAACGCGGGCTCGTGGCGCGCCGCCCCGACCCCGCCGACCGGCGGGCCACCCTGGTCGGGCCTACCGCCGAGGGCGGCCGGGTGGGCCGGGCCATCCGGGCCGCCCGGGCCGCCGAGGCGGAACGCCTCTTCGGCGGCCTCAGCGACCAGGACCGCGCCGAGCTGGCCCGCATCCTGCGTACGCTGCGCGACTGACTCTCCGCACCGCACCGGACGATTGTCGCCGCAGCACGCGGCGGCGCACGGTCCCGTCGATCATGCCGGACCAGCCGGGCGACGGTGGACGACCGATCCTCTGCCGGGCCGTCAGGTCACCTCGGCAGCCGCAATCGCCGGCCGAGGCCGGTCGATCCGCTGCCCGCCTTGCCCGTCCGGGCGAGATCGTCGGGCCGGGCCGCGTGTGATCATGCCGGTATGCGAACCGCGCAACGGCTGGTGGCCGGGCTTCTCGCGCTGCTCTGGGCCGTGCCCGGCTTCGGGCTGATCGACCTCGAGGTGACCGTCGCGCCGGACGAGGTGTGGCGGCCGGTGGCCATCCTCGACGGCGGATGGGGCCTGTTCGTCACCGCGTACATCGTGGCGGGTCTCGTACTCGTCATGATCCGACCAAGCTGGGCGACCGAGATCGCCGGGCAGCTCACCGGCATCGCCGCGCTGCTCGCGGTGTCGGCGGGCCTCGCCCGCGAATACACCGTGTGGTGGATGCTGCTCGCACTCCTGCTACCGGCGGGCGCATTCGCGGGACTCGCCGCGCTCGACCGACGGCGTGGGGCGCCGGTCGGGGGTGAGCGCGCCGCACCGGTCAGGCCATCGGTGCGGTGGGCGTACGCGGGACTCGCCGTAGTCGGCGCGGCGCCCTGGACGGGCTACGCCCTCGACATGTACCGGGCCAACCGCGACCAGCTTCCGCCAAACGAGATCACCAATGACGTCAACCACTGGGCCGTCCAGGGTGCCTTCGCCATGACGCTGGTCGGGTTCGCCGCACTGGCTGCCCTGCGCCCGTCACTGCGCCGGTTCAATGCCGTGCGGGTCGGGGTCTGCGCCGCGTACTTCGGAATCTGCTCGTTGCGTTTCCCCGAATCAGCCGCGGCCCTGTCCACCTCGACCGCGGCGCTGGCCGTGGCCTGGGGCGTCGCCGTGCTCCTCGTGTCCGCCGTCGACAGACCGGCCGGGCGCCCGGCTCAATCCCCCAGGCCACCAGCTTCACCAGTGACGACGGCTTCCTGATCGGGCAGTTCACCGGCAAGGCCCGGCAACTGCTCGCCGCGATGACCGGGGCCGGCGCGGCAGGTTCGGTGGGACCTGCCGTCAGAGGGCCGCGTCGAGCGCCACCTCGCCGGGAGCGTCGAGGCGCAGCGTGGTCGTGCCGCCGGCGGCGCTCAGCTCGTACGAGCCGAGGAACCCGCGGAACCGGACGCGGCCCTGCTCGTCGGCGACCAGGGTGGTGGGTGGCAGCCACCACTCGCCCTTGATCAGCCCGTGCAGCGCCTCGTACGAGGGTTTGCGGCTGCCGTCGGCGCGCAGGAAGCCGCCCGGCGCGCCCAACCAGCCCCCGTCGCTGATCCCCCAGTAGGTGACGGCCTGCACGGACGGGTGCGACAGCAGCGTCCGGTAGTGCCGGACGATCTCGTCGGCCTGGCGCTGCTCACCCTCGGGCGTCGTCGGCCAGTCCGGGATCTGGTAGTCGTTCAGGTCGACGATCTCCGGCGGCATCAGGTGCCCGGAGACGATGGTGGTCTCGGTGAAGTGGATCGGCAGCCCGTAGCGGGCGAACCGGTCCAGGATGCCCAGCGTCTTCTCCTCGCCCCAGTAACCCTGGTGCATGTGGCTCTGCAGGCCCAGCGCGTCGATCCGCACGCCGGCCGCCAGCACCCCCTCGATCAGGCACTCGTACGCGGCCGACATGTCGAAGTCGTTGAGCAGCAGCGTGGCGTGCGGGTTCGCGGCCCGGGCGGCGTCGAACACCATCCGGACCAGCGGGATGCGGCCGACGTCGCGGCAGAGGCGGGTGATCCCGTTGTCGTCCCGATCGAAGATCGGCATGATGACGACCTCGTTGATCACGTCCCACGTGTCGATCACCCCGGCGAAGTCGGCGACCTCGCGGGTGATCCGGTCCCGCTGGACCCGGGCGATCTCCTCGGTCGGCAGCTCGCGCAGCCAGTCGGCGGTCACCGTGTGCCAGGCCAGCGGGTGGCCCTTCACCGTGCAGCCGCGGTCGACGAGCCAGCGGGCCGTGGCCAGCAGGCGGCGGGTGTCCGGCCGGCCCCGCTCGGGCTCGAAGCGCCCCCAGTAGAACGGCAGCGTGGCCATGTTGAACAGCTCGAGCCACTCCCCCGCGAGCGCCTCGTCCCGCCCGGTGCCGGCGCCGTTGGCGAGGTCGACGAACTCGAAGCCGGTGCAACCGAACCGGAAGCGGTGCTCGCGCTGCGCGACGGTCACCTCCTGGCCGGCCAGCGGTCGCCCGTCGCGGGTCACGGTCACGGTCGCCTCGGCGGTGCGGTGTTCCATCGGTCCTCCCCGGGTGATCCGGACGCCCCGGTACCGGGCATCCGGATCACAGGTTAGGACCCGGGACACGCCAGCAGGTCCCGGGATCGGCGCAGGAACGCCCGCTCGGCGGCGTTGGCGGTGCGCGCGATCGCCGCGTCGTACGCGGCCACCGCCTCGGCACGCCGGTCGAGGCGGCGCAGCAGGTCCGCGCGGACCGCGTGCCGGACGTGGTACCCCGCCAGGTCGAGCCGGTCGACCTCGGCGAGCGCGGCGGCCGGACCGGCCACCTCGGCCAGCGCGACAGCCCGGTTCAGCGCCACCACCGGCCCGGGGGCGTGCACCATCAACTGGTCGTAGAGGGCGAGGATCTGGCCCCAGTCGGTCTCCGCCACACTCGCCGCGTCGGCGTGCACCGCGTTGATCGCGGCCTGGATCTGGTACGGGCCGGGCCGGTCCCAGCGTAGGCAGCGCCGCACCAGCGCCTGCCCCTCGGCGATCAGCCCGCGGTCCCACCGGCGGCGGTCCTGCGCGCCCAGCAGCACCAGCGCGCCGTCCGGCCCGGTCCGCGCGTCCCGCCGCGCCTCGGTCAGCAACATCAGCGCGAGCAACCCGACCGCCTCCGGCTCGTCCGGCAGCAACGGCGACCGCTCCGGCCCGGCGGGGCCGGCGCCGCGCCACGACCCGGAGCACTCGTCCACGACCAGCCGGCCCAACCGGATCGCCTCGGCGCACAGGTCGGCCCGGGTCAGCCGCTGACCCGCGCTGGCGGTGTGCCCCTCGTTGAAGATCAGGTAGAGCACGGCCAGCACGGCGCGCAGCCGGTCGGGCAGGTCGGCTTCGCGGGGCACCCGGTACGGGATGCCCGCGTCGCGGATCTTGGCCTTGGCCCGGACCAGGCGCTGCGCCATGGTCGGCTCGGGCACCAGGAAGGCCCGGGCGATCTCGGCGGTGCTCAGCCCGCCGAGCAGGCGCAGGGTCAGCGCGACCCGGGCGGCCGGACCCAGCGCCGGATGGCAGCAGGTGAAGATCAGCCGGAGCCGGTCGTCGCGCACGGGTCCCTCCTCGGTGGGCGGATCGAGGGCGTACAGCCGGGCGGCCTGGGCGTGCCGGTCCGCGCGGGACGCCTCCCGGCGCAACCGGTCGATCGCCCGGTTCCGGGCGGTGGTGATGATCCAGCCGGCCGGGCTGGGTGGCGGGCCGTCGGCGGCCCAGCGGTCGACCGCGGTGGCGAACGCGTCCTGGACCGCTTCCTCGGCGAGGTCGATGTCGCCGAGGAGGCGGACCAGGACGGCCACCGCCCGCCCGTACTCCGCGCGGAAGACCCGCTCGACGTCGGCCGGGCCGGTCATGCCCCGCCCTGGAACGGGCGCACCTCGATCGGCAGCGTGGTGGCCAGCGCGTACCGGCGGCCCCAGTCGAGCGCGGCGTCCAGGTCGGGGGCGGTGATGATGGTGACGCCGCCCAGGTACTCCTTGCCCTCGGCGAAGGGGCCGTCGGTGACCAGCACGTCGTCGCCCTCCGCCCGCAGCACCGTGGCGGTCTCCGGGGCGTGCAGGCCGTTGCCGAACACCCAGCAGCCGGCCTCCCGCAGCTCCCGGCCGATGGCCGCCACGTCGCGCATCACCCCGGCCAGGAACTCCGGATCCGGCGTCGCCGCGCCGGCCGGCTGGTACATGCTGATCAGGTACTGCTTCATCCGCTCCTCCTCGTGGCCAGGGCCGGCCCGGCCGCCCCTCCACCCTCCATACGAACGGCGCGGCCCGGTTTCGACACGCCGGCCGGAGCGGATTCCGCCACCGACCCGGGCGACCTCCCAGACAGAGAAAAACTTCCATACCTCTATTGAAAAGTTTCTCCAGTCTGTGCCCTAATACTGACAGTTCCTTTCGTAGCACTCCCCACACCCCCAGGGAGGAAAGATGCACCGTCCCCTGCGAACGGCGCTGCGTACGGCCGCCACGGCCCTGCTCGCCACCGCCACCCTCGCCGCCTCGGCGCTCGTCGGCGCGACTCCCGCCAGCGCCGCGCCGGCCGGCCTGCCCGGCATGGACGTCTCCAGCTACCAGGGCAACGTGAACTGGTCGGCCGCCTGGAACAACGGCGCCCGGTTCGCGTACGTGAAGGCGACCGAGGGCACCTACTACACCAACCCGTACTTCGCCCAGCAGTACGTCGGCTCGTACAACGTCGGCATGATCCGCGGGTCGTACCACTTCGCCCGGCCGGACACCACGAGCGGCGCCACCCAGGCGAACTACTTCGTCGACCACGGCGGCGGCTGGTCCAAGGACGGCAAGACCCTGCCCGGCGCGCTGGACATCGAGTACAACCCGTACGGCTCGACCTGCTACGGGCTGAGCCAGGCCTCGATGCGCAGCTGGATCGCCTCGTTCGTCAACCAGTACTACGCGCGGACCGGCCGGTGGGCCACCATCTACACCACCACCGACTGGTGGAGCACCTGCACCGGCAACACCTCGCAGTTCGCCGCGAACAACCCGCTGTGGATCGCGCGCTACTCCAGCAGCGTCGGCACCCTGCCGGCCGGCTGGGGCACGTACTCCTTCTGGCAGTGGTCGTCCTCCGGCGTCTTCCCCGGCGACCAGAACGTGTGGAACGGCAGCCTGGACCGGCTCCGGGTGCTGGCCTGCAACGGACCCTGCTGATCCGGCTCCGGTGGCGGGCCCGCTCGATCGGGCCACGCGCGGCGGCGTCCGCCCGGCCGGCTGCGGCGCCGGGCCGGAAGCCGGGCCGGAAGCCGCCCGGCCCGGCGCCGCGGCCCGCCACCGGCACCGTCCGTCCCCCACGAAGGAGGCCCCGATGTCC
>NZ_KQ058669.1 GCF_000982955.1 Micromonospora sp. HK10
GAAACCCATAGGGACACCCCCCGCCTGGGGCCTCGGCCCGCTGTCGACCTGATGTCGCCAACGACTCACGCTCCGGCCCATCCGCCCGTACACCCCGCGCCGCCGGCGGGACAGGGCCTTCGTGTGAGTCGTTCCTGATCTCAGCTCGACAGGCCCACCACGGCAGCAGCCCCACTCTGACGGACCAGCGGACCAGCGACCGACAGCCGGGACTGTCGTGACTCGTCTACGACATCAAGTCAGTAGGCGCCCAAAAAGGGAGCGGGGCCTCGACAGGTGCCGGGGACTCTGAACGGGGACGGGGACGGGGGCTACTGCCCCGGCCGCTCAGCGACGTAGGTGCCACGGCCCGGCTGGCCGGTGATCAGCTCGCGGTCGTGCAGCAGCGACATTGCCCGGTATGCGGTGTTCATGTGAACGCCGTATTCCTCGGCCAGCTCACGGCTTGACGGCAACTTGTCGCCCGGCTTCAACTCACCGCTCTTGATCTTCGCGGCGATGTCATTGGCGATCCGGCGGTACGGGGCTTCGGCTGTGGGCATGGTGGAGGACTCCGGTTGGTTCGGCGATCCCGATCCTGCCCTACCTGCACAAGTATCTGCAACAAGTTGTCGGCATGTCGAGAATGGAGACTCGACCCTGACCAGATACTGGTGTAGGTTCGCCGTGTCCGGCTCCGGTTGGTTCGGCAAACCTCGGGGTCGGACCCCTGTTGGGCTCCGGGGTCGCACGCCGAGGAGGGCTGCGGCCACGGGGCCGGCGGCCGTCCGGCATCCCCGGTGCGCCTGGCATCCCCGATGCGCCCGGCACGCGGGGCGGGCCGCCTTCCAGACGTCCAACCTGGGAGTGGCCGTGCGTAACGTGCTCAACCTGTTCCAGCCGTCCCGGCGAAGGGGAAAAGGGCGGCCGCCGAACGAGGGCTGGTACCGCTCGGAGGCGTGTCGGCCGCTGAGCGTCGGGCAGATCCGTGAGCGGCGCTTCCGTACCGTCCGGCACGGGCTCGATCCGGTGGAGGTGCACGCCTTTCAGTACCGGGTCGCCGGTGACCTGGCCCTGGCCCGGCGCGACGCGGCCCGGTACGCGGAGGAGAACACGCGCATCAAGCGAGCGCTCAAGAGCTGGCAGTCCCGGTTCGCGCCGGGGGCGTACCGGTGAGCCGGGAGCGGTTCGTCGTCCACCTGCCGGTGCTCGCGGCTGACCTGGACGGGGCCCGCCGCCTGGCCCGGGTGATGGGCCGTGCGCTCGGCTTCCTCGCCGACGTGGACCGGCTCGGCACGACCGTGTCGGCCGAGGACGCGCAGTGCGTACGCCACTGGGTCTGGTGCGACCGGTTGCTCGGCGGCGGGCGACGGTGCGCGCTGCCGGCCGACCACGACGGCGGGTGCGGTCCGCGCGGCGCAGGCCGGTCCGGTTCCTTCGATGGCTCGCCGCGACACAACGGCCGTCCGGTCGATGGGTGCGGCGGCCACCGGACGTGAGGGAGGTATCCACCGGCCGGGGGCTGCTGTAACGTCGGGCCACCCCACCCTGGTTACTTGTGTGTTTCGGCCACATAGCCCGTGGGTGACGTCACTTCTAGCGTGAGCCGTCACATGACAATCCCCCTGTCCCCACCTGGAGTCGCAATGACGATCCGGCACACGCGACGGGTGTTCCTTTCCGCCGCCACCATGATGGCGGCCACCCTCGCCGCCACCGCCTGTGGCAGCCCGCAGGACACCGCCTCCGGCGGCGGTGACGCCGCACCGGTCAAGGTCGGCCTGGTCTACTCCCAGTCCGGCCCGCTGGCCAGCTACGGCAAGCAGTACATCGACGGCTTCCGGGCCGGCCTCGACTTCGCTACCAAGGGCACCGGCAAGGTCGGCGACCGCAAGGTCGAGGTGACCGAGGTCGACGACGCCGGCGACCCGGCGAAGGCGGTCTCCGCGGCGAAGGACCTGATCGGCAAGGGTACGAAGATCATCGCCGGTTCCACCTCCTCGGGCGTGGCCCTCCAGGTCGCCCCGATCGCCGCGCAGAACAAGGTGCTGTTCATCTCCGGCCCGGCCGCCACCGACGCGGTGACCGGGGCGAACAAGTACACGTTCCGGTCGGGCCGGCAGTCGTACCAGGACGTGCTCACCGCGAAGTCCTTCATCGGCGACGCGACAGGCAAGAAGGTCGTGGTCTTCGCCCAGGACGGCGCCTTCGGCGACGCCAACGAGGCCGCCGTCAAGGCCGTCATCGGCGGCGCCGGCGCGACCGTCAGCAGCGTCCGGGCGCCGGCCAGCGCCACCGAGTTCACCCCGTTCGCCAGCCAGATCAAGGCCGCCAAGCCCGACCTGCTCTTCGTGGCCTGGGCCGGCACCACCGCCCCGGCCATGTGGCAGACCCTCGACCAGCAGGGCGTGCTCGCCTCCACCACGGTGGTCACCGGCCTCGACATCCGGGCCTCCTGGCCCACCTTCGGCGCGGCCGGCAGCAAGATCTCCTTCCTGTCGCACTACTTCGACGGGGCCAGCGACACCGAGGCCAGCAAGGCGCTGAAGGCCAAGGTCGGCACGCTCGACCTGTTCCAC
Source organism: Micromonospora sp. HK10 (assembly GCF_000982955.1). Taxonomy (GTDB): domain Bacteria; phylum Actinomycetota; class Actinomycetes; order Mycobacteriales; family Micromonosporaceae; genus Micromonospora. The sequence goes on from NZ_KQ058669.1 coordinate 2,559, forward strand.
CCGGACGGCTTCGCCGCCGCCCAGATGGTGGTGCGCGCCGTGCAGGAGGGCGGCGACGACGTGGAGAAGATGATCAAGGCGCTGGAGGGCTGGCAGTTCGAGGGCGTCAAGGGCCAGATGAGCATCCGGGCCGCGGACCACGCCCTGCTCCAGCCGATGTACCAGGCCAAGCTCAGCGGCAGCGGCACCAGCTACACGGCCACCGCGCAGAAGACCCTGACCGGCGACGAGGCCGCGCCGCCGGCCGCCCAGATGAAGGGCTGACCCGTGCTCGCCACCCGCGGTCTGACCTGGCGGATCGGTGAGGTCGCCATCGTCGACTCCGTCTACCTCGACCTCGCGCCCGGGGAGTTCCTCGGCGTGATCGGGCCCAACGGCGCCGGCAAGACCTCGCTGTTCAACCTGATCACCGGCCTGCGCCGGCCCACCGACGGGCGGATCCTGCTGGACGGGGAGGACATCACCGACCTGCCCTCGCACCGGCGGGCCCGCCTCGGGCTCGGGCGCACCTTCCAGGCGTCCTCGGTCTTCGGATCGTTGACGGTCCGGGAGAACGTCCGGCTCGCCGTACAGGCGCACCGGGGTGGCTCGATGAAGCTGTGGCGGCGGGCGGCGGCCGACCGGGAGGTGGCCGCCGCCGCCGACGCGGCGCTCGACCGGGTCGGCCTGCACCACCGGGGTACGGCGCTGGCCGGCACCCTCGCCCACGGCGAGAAGCGGAAGCTGGAGATCGCGCTGCTGCTCGCCGGGGAACCCCGGGTCATGCTGCTCGACGAGCCGATGGCCGGGGTCAGCGCCGAGGACGTGCCCGAACTGGTCAGCGTGATCAGGTCGCTGACCGGGGAGAGCGGCCGCTCGGTGCTCATGGTGGAGCACCACATGGACGTGATCCTGGAACTCGCCGACCGGATCGCCGTGATGCACCACGGCGCGCTGCTGGCCTGCGACACCCCGGACACGGTGATGGCCAACGCCACCGTGCAGGAGGCGTACCTGGGGGAATCGCTATGACCGAACCGATCCTGTCGGTGCAGAACCTGTCGGTGCGGATCGCCGGCCTGCACATCCTGCAGGGCGTGTCGTTCGCCGTCGCGCCCAACGGGGTGACCGTGCTGCTCGGCCGCAACGGCGTCGGCAAGACCACCACGCTGCGCGCGATCGTCGGCCTCACGCCGCGCAACGGGGAGGTGCGGGGCACCGTCCGGATGGGCGCCCAGGACCTGCTGGCCCGCCCCACCCACCGGCTGGTCCGCGGCGGCCTCGGCTACGTGCCGGAGGACCGCTGCGTCTTCGCCGGACTCACCGTCGCGGAGAACCTGCGGCTCGCCGAACGGCGGGGCACCACCCCGGCGTACGACAAGGTCTTCGCGCTCTTCCCTGAGCTGGACCGGCGCGGGCGGCAACGGGCCGGCTCGCTCTCCGGCGGGCAGCAGCAGATGCTCGCCATCGGCCGGGTGCTGCTCAACGACAACCGGCTGCTGCTGGTCGACGAGCCGACCAAGGGGTTGGCGCCGAAGGTGGTGACCGAGGTGGCCGAGGTGCTGGAACGGGTGGCCGAGTCCGTGCCGGTGCTGCTGGTCGAGCAGAACCTCGCCGTGGTGCGCCGGCTGGCGCGCGACGCCGTGGTGCTCTCCGCCGGCCAGGTGGCCTGGACCGGAGACGCCCAGGAACTGCTGCTGGAGACCGCGCTGACCAAGTCCCTGCTCGGCGTCGGCTCCGAGGCCCCGGTGAGCGCCCGGAGCGAGCCGGGTCCGCCCGCCGGACCGGCGCGAACGAAGGGTGGCACCGCGTGAACACGGTGATCCTGCTGGCCCTGACCGGGCTCGGCCTGGCGGCGCTCTACTTCCTGGTCGCCTCCGGCCTGTCCCTGGTCTTCGGTCTCGCCGACGTGCTCAACTTCGCCCACGGCCTGTTCCTGGGCGTCGGCGCGTACGCGACCTGGTGGGCGGCGGGCAACCTGCCCGGCGCCGGCTCGGACGGCTTCGGTTTCGTGGTGGCGGTCGCCTTCGGCGTGCTCGCCGGGGCGCTCGTCGCGGTGCTGGTGGAACTGGTGCTGATCCGGCCGCTCTACTCCCGCACCATCGAGCAGGTGCTGGTCACCGTCGGCCTGTCGCTGGCCGGGGTGGCGCTGCTCCAGGCCACCTGGGGCGCGGACCCGCGTACCTTCCCGCGGCCCGGCTGGACCCGGAACGTCACCTCGGTGTTCGGCGCCAACGTGCCGAACGCCGGCCTGCTGCTGATCGTCGCCGCCGTGCTGGTGCTCGCCGGGCTGCTCGCCTTCCTCCAGTTCACCCGGTACGGCCTGATCATCCGGGCCGGCGTGGAGAACCGGGAGATGGTCACCGCGCTCGGCATCGACGTGCGCAAGGCGTTCACCCTGGTCTTCGCCATCGGCGGGGCGGCCGCCGCGCTGGCCGGCGCGCTGGGCGGCGTCTACTTCGGCACGGTCTCGCCCGGGCAGGGCGGCTCACTGCTGATCTTCGCGTTCATCGTGGTGGTGATCGGCGGGATGGGCTCGGTGGTCGGCTCCGCGTACGCGGCGGTCGCGGTCGGGCTGCTGCAACAGTTCGTCAACTACTACGGCACCTCCGGGCTCGGCGACGTCTGCGTGGTCGGTCTGCTCGCCGTGGTGCTGCTGCTGCGTCCGCAGGGCCTGGCCGGAAAGGTGGCTCACGCATGACCAACTCGATGGTCGACGCGCCCCCGGCGCGGGTGCCCGACGAACTCACGCCCCGGCCCGCCCGGTGGGCCGGGCTGCGCCCCTACCTGCCGCTGGTCGCCCTGCTGGTGGCGGCGATCCTGCCGTACTCGACGGTCAACCTGCCGGGCATCTTCGAGGGGCCGCTGAACTCCCCGGGCACCCTGCAACTGCTCGCCATCTGCCTGGTCGTCGGCGGCCTGGCGGCCGGCTACGACCTGCTCTTCGGCCGCACCGGCATGCTCTCCTTCGGGCACGCCCTCTACTTCGCCGCCGGCGTGTACGGCACCGACATCCTGGTCACCCGGGCCGGGCTGCCGCTGTGGCAGGCGGGGCTGCTCACCGTCACCGGGGGCACCATCCTCGCGGCGCTGCTCGGTGCGGTGGCGCTGCGTACCGTCGGCATCGCGTTCGCCATGGTGACGCTCGCCTTCGCCCAGGTCGGGGCCATCCTGGTGGCCCGGGACTTCGGTGGGCTGACCGGCGGCGAGGAAGGGCTGCCGCTGGACGTCTCCGGCCTGCCGGCGGCCCTCGTGGGGGTCACCAACACGGTGAACCTGTACTGGCTGGCGCTGGCGTACCTGGCCCTGGTGGTCTTCGTGGTGCACCGGGTGAGCGGCTCGCCGACCGGGCGGGTGCTCGCCGGGCTGCGCGACGACGAGCGGCGGATCGGGGTGCTCGGGCTGGACCCGTACCGGTTCAAGCTGGTCGCCTTCACCCTCTCCGGCGGCCTGGCCGCGGCGGGCGGGGTGGTCTACTGCCTGATCGTCGGCGGCGCCAGCCCGCACATCACCTCCTCCGAGCTGACCCTGTCGCTGCTGGTCATGGTGGTGCTGGGCGGGCCCGGCACCCGCTGGGGCCCGGTGCTCGGCGGCGTCCTCTACATGTACCTGGACCACCGCCTCACCGCCTTCGGCAGCAGCGACGCGGTCAACAGCCTGCCCGCGTTCCTCAGCCACCCGCTGTCCCAGCCCCTCTTCGTCCTCGGCACGGTGTTCATCCTGGCCGTCTACTTCTTCCCCGGCGGCCTGGCCAGCCTCCGCACCCGCCTCCACCCCCTGCTCCACTCCCTCCGCCGCCCCTAACCCCCACCCCCCGTGCACCCCGGGGGTCCCCCGCCCCCGGGGGTCCCCCGCCCCCGGGGGTCACCCGCCCCCGGGGGTCACCCGCCCCCGGGGGTCACCCGCCCCCGGGGGTCACCCGCCCTCTTGATCAAGGAGTTTGCGTCAGGCTTACGCGGTTAGGATGACGCAAACTCCTTGATCAAGATGGGCTGGGTGCCGGTGGGTGCCGGCCGAGGGCTTCTGGAGGCGTGTGGTGGGGGAGCAGGGCCGGTTTGCGGTGGTCAGTGGGGGTGGGACCGGGATCGGGGCCGCCGTCGCGCGAGGGCTCGTTGCCGACGGGTACGACGTGCTGATCGTGGGGCGGCGGGCGGAGGTGCTGCTGAGCACCGCCGAGCGGATCGGGGCGGAGTGTGGGCGGCCGGAGGCGGTCAGCGCGGTGACCGCCGACCTGACCGACCCGGCGCAGCTCGCCGCCGTCGTGGAGGCGGTCGGGGAACGGACCGTCGACGCCGTGGTCAACAACGCCGGCGGCTACCTGGGCGGGCCGACGGACACCCTCGCCGACGTGGCCACCTGGTGGCGGGCCAACCTGGACGCCAACGTGCTCACCGCCGTGCTGCTCACCGAGGCGCTGCTGCCCGCCCTGCGCCGCCCCGGCGGGCGGGTGCTGCTGATCAGTTCCATCGCCGCCCAGCGGGGCGGGGCCGGCCCGTACTCGGCGGCGAAGGCGGCGCTGCACGGCTGGGCGTACGACCTGGCCGCGCAGCTCGGCCCGGACCAGATCACGGTCAACGTGGTCAGCCCCGGCTACGTGGCCGAGACCGAGTTCTTCGGCGACCGGATGACCGCCGACGGGCACGCCAAGCGGGTCGCCGCCACCCTGGTCGGCCGCGCCGGCGTACCGGACGACATCGCCGCCGCGGTCCGCTACCTGGTCAGCCCCGCCGCCGGCTACGTCACCGGTCAGGTCCTCGGGGTGAACGGCGGCTCCGTCCTCGGCCGCTAACCCCCCACCCCAACGGAACCCCCCGCCCCCGCCCCCGCCCCCGCCCCCCGCCCCGCCCCCGCACCCCGCCCCCCCCACCTCGCACCGATGGGTGATCAAGGACTTTGCGTCCGGATCGGCCAGGATCCTGGCGCAAACTCCTTGATCAACTAAAGTCGGCGGGTGCGGTGGGTCGTGGTCGCGGTGGGCGCTGGTAGAAATGCCGGATGAGCCAGGATCGGGCGGTCGTACGGGAGCGGGCCGAGGCGGTGCTGCGGCGGCTGGCCGGTGAGCACGCCCGGCTCCGCGAGGACCAGTGGCGGGCCATCGAGGCGCTCGTGGTGGACCGCCGCCGGGTGCTCTGCGTGCAGCGCACCGGGTGGGGCAAGTCGGCGGTCTACTTCGTCGCCACCGCCCTGTTGCGCGACCAGACCGAGCCAGCCGGCCCCACGGTGATCGTCTCGCCGCTGCTGGCGCTGATGCGCAACCAGGTCGAGTCGGCGGCCCGGGCCGGCATCCGGGCCCGGACCATCAACTCGGCCAACCTCGACGAGTGGGACGAGATCACCGCCGAGATCCACGCCGGCGCGGTGGACGTGCTGCTGATCAGCCCGGAACGCCTCAACAACCCCGATTTCCGGGACGGCGTGCTGCCGAAGCTGGCCGCCACCACCGGCCTGCTGGTGGTCGACGAGGCGCACTGCGTCTCCGACTGGGGGCACGACTTCCGGCCGGACTACCGGCGGCTGCGCACCTTCCTCGGCAATCTGCCCGAGCGGACGCCCGTGCTGGCCACCACCGCCACCGCCAACGCCCGGGTCACCCAGGACGTCGCCGAGCAGCTCGGTGACGCGCTCGTGCTGCGCGGCACCCTGGACCGGGAGTCGCTGCGGCTGGCCGTGCTCGACCTGCCCAGCCCGGCGCACCGGCTGGCCTGGCTCGCCGACCACCTGGACGGGCTTCCCGGCTCCGGGATCATCTACACGCTGACCGTGGCGGCGGCCGGCGAGACGGCCGAGTTTCTGCGCGCCCGGGGCTGGTCGGTCGCCGCCTACACCGGGCAGGCCGAGGACGCGGACCGGCGGGCGGCCGAGCAGGACCTGCTCGACAACAAGATCAAGGCGCTGGTCGCCACCAGCGCCCTCGGCATGGGTTTCGACAAGCCCGACCTCGGCTTCGTGGTGCACCTCGGCGCCCCGCCGTCGCCGATCGCCTACTACCAGCAGGTCGGCCGGGCCGGCCGGGCGGTCGAGCACGCCGAGGTGCTGCTCCTGCCCGGCACCGAGGACGCGGCCATCTGGCGGTACTTCGCCTCGCTCGCCTTCCCGCCCGAGGACCAGGTCCGCGCCGTGCTGGCCGCGCTGCACCCGGACCGGCCGATCTCCACCCAGGCCCTCGAACCGATCGTCGACCTGCGCCGGGCCCGGCTCGAGCTGATGCTCAAGGTGCTCGACGTCGACGGCGCGGTCCGCCGGGTGCGCGGCGGCTGGGTAGCCACCGGCGAGCGGTGGGTCTACGACCAGGCCCGGTTGCGCCGCGTCGCCGCGGCGCGCACCGCCGAGCAGCAGGCCATGCGGGAGTACGCGACCACCACCGGCTGCCGGATGCGCTACCTACGGGAGTGCCTGGACGACGCCGGCGCGACGGACTGCGGGCGGTGTGACACCTGCGCCGGCCCGCTGTTCACCACCGAGGTGTCCGACACCGCGCTGACCGCCGCGCAGACCTTCCTCGGCCGGCCCGGGGTGGTGGTCCCGCCCAAGAAGCTCTGGCCGACCGGACTCGACGCGGTCGGCGTACCCCTGAAGGGACGCATCCCCCCGGCGGAGCAGGCGCTGCCCGGGCGGGCCGTGGGGCGGCTCTCCGACCTGGGTTGGGGTGGGCGGCTGCGCGGCCTGGTCGGGCCGGACGCCCCGGACGGCCCGGTACCGGACGACGTGGCCGCGGCGGTGGTCGAGATGCTGAAGGCGTGGGCGCACGGCGACGACCCCTGGCCGCGCCGCCCGGCCGGGGTGGTCGCCGTCGGGTCGCGGGCCCGGCCGGCGCTGGTGGGCTCGCTCGCCGAGCGGATCGCCGCGGTGGGCCGGCTGCCGCTGCTCGGCCAGGTGGTCCCGACCGGCCCGTCGCCGGCCGGCGGGCCGCGCGGCAACAGCGCCCAGCGGGTACGCGCCCTGCACGACGCCTTCGCCGTGCCCGCCGCGCTGGCCGACGCCCTGGCCGGGCTGGGCGGGCCGGTGCTGCTCGTCGACGACCTGGTCGACTCCGGCTGGACGATGGCCCTGGTGGCCCGGCTGCTGCGCCGGGCCGGCGCTCCGGAGGTGCTGCCGCTGGCGCTCGCCGTCGCCGGCTGACCGGTCACCGGCCGGTCTGTCGCCGGATGATCCGTCGCCGGACGGGCGGCGGAAGTTCCCGGGCCGGCCGGATTGCGAGCGCCGCCACCGTCACGGACCGTCCGCGAGCCGGCACGGCGAGGGCCGGTACCGTGGGTCCCATGACCGAGCAGCGACCCGTCGTCCAGACGTACGCCGTCACCGGAATGACCTGCGAGCACTGCGTACGGGCGGTCACCGCGGAACTCTCCGCCCTGCCCGGGGTGGAGGAGGTGCGGATCGACCTGGCCGCCGGCACCGCCACGGTCACCAGCGGCCAACCGCTGCCCGTCGAGTCCGTCCGGGCCGCCGTCGACGAGGCGGGTTACGACCTGGCCGGCGGCATTGCCTGAGCCGTCGCCCACCGCAGCCGGGACCCCGGTCGGCCCGGCGTTGCCCGCCGATCCCGAGGCGGCCGGTCCCGACGGGTCGACGTCGGCCGGTCGGGATGCGGTGGCTGGTCGGGATGCGGTCGCCGGTCGGGACGTCGCGTCCGCTCCGGACGGGCTGGCCGGGGTGGACCGGGGCACGCTGAGGCTCGCGCTGGTGGTGGGCGGGCTGGTGCTCGCGGTGCTGCTCGGCTTCGGCCTCGGCCGGCTGAACCCGCCGCCGGCCGCCGCGCCCGGCGCCGCCCCTGCGGGCAGCACCCCGGCGGGTGCGGCACACACCCACGCACCGGGCACCGGCGCGCACTCCCACGACGGGGCCGACGTCACGCAGGCCGGCGGCGCGGACGCCGGTGGCCTCTCGGTCAGCTCGGGCGGCTACACGCTGACCCCGTCGACCGTGGAGTTCGTCCCCGGCCGGGCCGGGGAGCTGCGCTTCCAGATCCGGGACGAGCGGCGGCGGCCGGCCACCCGGTTCGCGATCGTGCACGAGAAGCCGATGCACCTGATCGTGGTGCGCCGCGACCTCACCGGCTTCCAGCACCTGCATCCGACGATGGCCGCGGACGGCACCTGGTCGGTGCCGCTGACCCTGCCCGAGGCCGGGGTGTGGCGAATGTACGCCGACTTCACCGTGGTCGCCGACGACGGCCGGCAGACCGCCGCCACGCTCGGCGCCGACCTGGCCGCCTCCGGCCCGTACGCGCCCCGGCCGCTGCCCGCCCCGGCCACCTCGGCCGCGGTCGACGGGTTCACCGTCGGGTACGACGGCACACCCCGGGCGGGGGAGACCCTGCCGGTGCGGTTCACCGTGCGCGGCGCGACCGGGCCCGCCGCGCTGGAGCCCTACCTCGGCTCGTACGGCCACCTGGTCGCGGTGCGCGAGGGCGACCTCGGCTACCTGCACGTGCACCCCGGGCCGCAGGCCGAGACGGGCAGCGTGACGTTCTGGATGACCGCGCCGGGGCCGGGTCGCTACCGGATGTTCCTCGACTTCCAGGTGGCCGGCGTGGTGCGGACCGCGGCGTTCACCCTGGCCGTCGACTGAGGGCTCAGCCGGCCCGGCGCACCGGGCGGCGGGCCAGATAGCGGAGCAGGTCCCGGATGTGGTGCTTCTCCTCCGCGGGCACCGTCGGGTCGGCGAGCCGTTCCAGGATCACCCGCACGTCCGCCTCCACCGGTGCGTCGTCGCCCCGGCGGCGGGGGACGTGACCGGCGTCCGGCAGGCCCAGGGCCCGGAACGCCGCCGCCACCGGGAGGTCCAGCGCGGCGCAGAAGCCGCGCACCTTGGCCAGCTCGGGGTAGTCCTGCCAGTCACCGGCCAGCCAGCGGAACACCGTGGAGCGCCCCACGCCGGTGTGCGTGGCCAGGTCGGTGACCGTCCAGCCGCGCTCCTCGCGGGCGTCGTCGATCGCGCGCCGGACAAACCGCGCGAAGGCCATCTGCGGTGAAACCTCTGCCGACCCCATCCTTTCGGGTCTTCCCCTTCCGCGGGCGCACTCGACTCTGCGCATCGAGGGTAGTACGGCGGGGCCCGGAAACAACTGACTGATCGGTCGGAAGGTCCCGTGGCCGGGACTCGACTTTCCGCTCCGTCCGTACCGGACGCCTGCGGTGGGCCGAGCCGGGCCGGCCCGCCACCGGCGGGTCGGGACGCGGGGCGCGATCGTCGCGGGCCGGCGGGCCGGGACGCGACCGTGGCGGGCCAGCGGTCGGGACGCCGAGCGTCAACCGGCGCGGGCCGGCCCGGACGCGGTCAGACCGCCGGGTCGGCGAGCAGGGTCGCCAACCGGGGCGTGACCCCCCACTGGCCGACCAGCTCCCGGTACTCGGCGCGCTGCGCGTCGGTCGGCGCGCTCCCGGTCAACCGGGCCCGGATCAGCAGGTTGCGCGGGGTGTGCCGGGAATCGACGAACTCCACCACCTCGGCCCGGTAGCCGTGCAGCCGCAGCAGGCCGGCCCGCAACGCGTCGGTCAGCACGTCCGCGAACCGCTCCCGCAGGATGCCCTGCCGGGTGAGCAGGTCGTACGGCTCGGGTGCGGGCCGGGACCGCAACTGCGCCGCGAGATCGTGGTGGCAGCAGGGGGCGGCGAGCACCCACCGGGCGCCCCACCGTACGGCGCGGGCCAGCGCCTCGTCGGTGGCGGTGTCGCAGGCGTGCAGCGCCAGCACCAGATCCGGGGCGGGCTCGACCACCGCGTCGGCGATGGTGCCGGCCACGAAGCGCACCCGCTCGGCCCAGCCCAGCCGCCCGGCCAGCTCGCTGTTGCGCCGGCGCTGGTCCTCGCGGACGTCCACCCCGACCAGGTCGACGTCCAGCCCGCGCCCGGTCAGGAACCGGTACGCGGCGAAGGTCAGGTACGCGTTCCCGCAGCCCAGGTCGACCACCCGGAGCGGCCCGGTCAGGTCGTCCGGCAGGGTGGCGGCGAGCGCGCGCAGGAAGGCGTCCACCTGGCGGCGCTTGGCCGCCGAGCCGCCGATCTCGGCGAAGAGCGGGTCGCCCGGGTCGAGCAGCCAGTCCTTGGCCCGGTCGTGGCCGCCGGGTTCCGGCGCCGGCCGGCTGGCTGCCGCGCGGTGCACCTGCGCGTCCCCGGACTTGGTGACCCGCAGTTGGAGCGTGCCGTCGGCCGTCTCCACGTGCCAGTTGCCGAACGGTTCGGCGAGCAGCGCGTCGACCGCCGCGTCGGCCTCCGCGCCCGGCGCCACGTTCCGGGTGTACGGGCGGGCACCGTCGGAGGTGGAGATCTGGAGCCGGGGGCCGGCCTTGAGGGTGACCGGCCGCAGTTCGGCCCGGACCACGGTGGGACGCTGCCCGCGTCGCCGGCCGGCGGCGACCGCGCGGGTCAGGGCGGGGTCGAGCAGCAGCGCCCGCACCTCGGTGAGGGCGGCGTCCAACGGTTCCGGCATCGCTCCATCTTCCTCGTCGTCGCGCTCCCTGACGGGCGCGGCAGCTCACATGATCGACCCCGGTTGCGGAGAACCGGCCGATCCGCCGGCACCGAAGGCCCAAGATTCCGCAACCGGGCACCGGGCTCCGGCCGGGACCGGGTCGGGCGGGCATTGGGCCCGGCCGTGACCGGGTCGGGCGGGCATCGGGCCCGGCCGTGACCGGGTCGGGCGGGCACCGGGCCCGGCCGTGACCGGGTCGGGCGGGCACCGGGCCCGGCCGTGACCCGGTCGGCGGGCGCCGGGCCCCTCGGGATCGGGCCCGGGCGGCGGGGCGGGATCGTCCTCGGCCGGGGTGGATCAGGACGGACGACGGCCCTCGGACCGGGGGTCCGAGGGCCGTCACGTGTCGCTGGTCAGTCGGCGGTCGCCTCGGCCGGCGTACCGCTGCTCGATCCGCCGCCACCACGACGGCGCCGGCGGCGACGCGGCTTCGGCGCCGACTCGCCCTCGACGGCCGACGCGGCCGGCTCGGCGCCGCCCTCGTTGGAGATCACCGCGGTCGGCTCGCCGGCGACCGTCTCGCCCGCGCGGCGGCGGCGCCGCCGGCGCGGGGTGCGCTCGCCCTCGGCGGTCTCGCCACCGGTGGCCTCGGCCGGCGTCGCGGGGGCATCGCCACCACGGCCCCGGCGCGGCTCCCGGCCCCGGCTGTCGCCGCGCCGCCCGCCACGGTCGCGTTCACCGCGCCGCGGCCGGCCGCCGAGGTCCTCCTCGACCTCCGCGGCGAGCCCGGCCCGGGTCCGCTCGGCGGTCGGCAGGGTGCCGCTGATCTCGCGCGAGATGTCCAGGTCGGTGTAGAGGTGCGGGGAGGTGTGGTACGTCTCCGGCGGGTCGGGCATCTCGAGACCGAGGGTCTTGTCGATGATCCGCCAGCGGGGCACGTCGTCCCAGTCGACGAAGGTCACCGCGACACCCGTCGCCCCGGCGCGGCCGGTGCGGCCGATCCGGTGGGTGTAGGTGTCCTGGTCCTCCGGGCAGTCGTAGTTGATGACGTGGGTGACGCCGGTGACGTCGATGCCCCGGGCGGCCACGTCGGTGGCGACCAGCGTGTCGATCTTGCCGGCCCGGAACGCCCGCAGCGCCCGCTCCCGGGCGCCCTGGCCCAGGTCGCCGTGGACGGCGGCGACCGCGAAGCCGCGGAAGTCGAGGTCCTCGGCGACCCGGTCGGCGGCCCGCTTGGTCCGGGTGAAGATCATGGTCAGGCCCCGCCCCTCCGCCTGGAGGATCCGCGCCACGATCTCGACCTTGTTCATCGAGTGGGTGCGGTAGGCGAGCTGCTTGGTCTGCGGCGACGGGCCGGTCTCGGCGGTGTGCCCGGCGTGGATCGTCACCGGCCGGCGCAGGAAGCGCCGGGACAGGGCCACGATCGGGTCCGGCATGGTGGCCGAGAAGAGCATGGTCTGGCGGTCCTCCGGGAGCATCGCCAGGATCTTCTCGACGTCGTCGAGGAAGCCCAGGTCGAGCATCCGGTCGGCCTCGTCGAGCACCAGCGCGCGTACCCTGTCCAGCCGCAGGTGCTTCTGCTTCTGCAGGTCCAGCAGCCGGCCCGGGGTGCCGACCAGGATCTCGACGCCCTTGCGCAGCGCCTCTACCTGCGGCTCATACGCCACGCCGCCGTAGATCGGCAGCACCCGGACGCCCCGGGTGCGGCCCGCGGCGTCGAGGTCCTTGGCGACCTGGAGGCCCAGCTCGCGGGTGGGGACGACGACCAGTGCCTGGGGCACGCCGTCGCTGCCCTCGGCCGGGGCGAAGACCCGCTCCAGGAGCGGGATGCCGAAGCCGAGGGTCTTGCCGGTGCCGGTCGGCGCCTGGCCGATCAGGTCGACGCCGCGCAGCGCGATCGGCAGCGCGTACTCCTGGATGGCGAAGGCGCGGGTGATGCCGGCGGCGGCCAGGGCCTCGACGGTCTCCTGGCGGGCGCCGAGCGCGGCGAATGTGGGAGCCTCCGGACGGACCGGAGCGGTGGGGGCCAGCGGCTGGCCCTGAATCTGCTCACTCATCTGGATGTGGGGGTGCCCTCTCGTGGTGCGCCCCTCATGTCCTCAGGGCGCGTTCGGTATGGCGCGGGCCACACGGTTGGGGGCGGTACGCCGAGCCGGACCGGGCCGCACGCGCGCCGGGGACCGGCGGTAACCAGCTCAGCTGGTCGGATCGGTGCCCACGGCAACTGTCTCATCCTACCTGAACCAGCCCTGGGCAGTCCTCATTCCGAGTGGGCGGCCGGCGTCCGGGGCCAACAGTTGTGACCTGGACCACAGATCATCCGGACGGTAGCCTGCCCTCGTGCCCGCCCCCGACCCCGCCGTGGTCGACCTGCTCGGCCTCGTGGCGTACGGCGAACTGCTCGCCTTCGACCGGCTCGCCGCCGACGCCCGGCTCGCCCCCGACCTGCGTCGACGGGCCGCGCTCAGCGAAATGGCCGCCGCCGGGATTGCCCACTACCGGTGGCTCACCGACCGGATCGGCGCGCTCGGCGGCACGCCCGAGGACGCCGTGGCCCCGTACGCCGAGGCGCTGGAGGCGTACCACGACTCGACCGAGCCGCGGGACTGGCTGGAGGCGGTGACCAAGGCGTACGTGGGGGACGCGATCACCGACGACTTCCTGCGGGAGATCGCCGACGGGCTGGACGGGCCGGACCGGCGGCTCGTCCTCGACGTCCTGCACGACACCCGGTACGCCGAGTTCGCCGCCGCCGAGATCCGGGCCGGCGTCGCCGCCGACCCCCGGGTGGCCAACCGGCTCTCGATGTGGGCCCGGCGCCTGCTCGGCGAGGCGTTGTCGCAGGCCGGGCGGGTGGCCGCCGCCGACCGGGGCGCGCTCACCGCGTTGATCGCCCGCCGGGAGGGCGTGGACGTGCCCGGGCTGTTCCGGCGGATCACCGACGCGCACACCGCGCGGATGACCGCCGCGGGGCTGAACAACTGAGGCCCGGTGGCGCCGCACCCGGCCGGTGCGCGGGCTCCTGGCGCTCGGCCGCGGCGCCGTGGCGGGTCACCCCGCCACGGCCACCTGGCGGGGAATTCAGCGGACGGTGAACCCGACCGCGCGGGGCGAGGACTCCGCGATCTCGACGTAGGCGACCTTGCCGACCGGCACGATGACCCGACGGCCCTTCTCGTCGGTCAGGGAGAGGGTGCCCTCACCCTTGGCGACGGCGTCGGTCACGATCTGCTCGATCTCGGCCGGCGACTGCGCGCTCTCCAGGACCAGCTCCCGCGGCGCGTACTGCACGCCGATCTTGACCTCCACTGTGCCTCCTCAACTGGGGCGAAAGTGCCGCCGTGGGAAGGCTATCCGATCTGGCGGCCCGATGTTCAGGCTGACTCACCTTGCAGCGGGAAGCTGGCGATACCCCGCCACGACAGGGCCGCGACCAGCGCCTCCGCCTCGGCCTTCGGCACCTGCCGGCCGCCGGCCAGCCAGAACTGCGCGGCCGTCTCCGCCGCCCCCACCAGACCCGAGGCGAGCAGTTCGGCGTGCGCCCGGCTCACGCCGGTGTCCGAGATGATGGTGTCGGTGATCGCGGCGATGCAGCCCTGCTCGACCCGCTCCACCCGCTGCCGGACGGCCGGGTCGTTGCGCAGGTCCGATTCGAAGACCAGCCGGAACGCCTCGCTCTCGTGGTCGACGAAGTCGAAGTAGGCGCGCACTGCGGCACCGACCCGCTCCTTGTTGTCGTTGGTGCCGCGCATCGCGTCGTGCACCTTGGCCACGATGGCGTCGCAGTGCGTGTCCAGCAGCGCCAGGTAGAGCTCCATCTTGCCCGGGAAGTGCTGGTACAGCACGGGCTTGGAGACTCCCGCCCGCTCGGCGATGTCGTCCATCGCCGCGGCGTGGTAGCCCTGCGCGACGAACACCTCCTGCGCCGCCGCGAGCAACTGCTTGCGGCGAGCCGAGCGGGGCAGCCGGGTGGGCCGGCCGGTGGTCTGCGCACCGTTCCCCACAGCGGTCATGGGATCCTCCGAGTTCCTAGTACGAGCCGGCACTTATCACCCGAACCGGTCGAGGTTGGGGAACCCGTCCCGGAATTGGCCCGCCGCTGTAACTTATCGCCACTGTCACCACACGGTAGCCTCAGCGGGGGCGACCAAGGAGCGCACGGTGAGTGAATCAGGGCAACCCGGAGCCCCCACCCCGGGAGAGCACGGCGACGGGACGGGTCGGCAGGACGACCTGGCCCGCACCGGCAGCGGGTGGGCGCCCCCGGCGACCGGTTGGGCCCGGGGCGCGGACGCGCCCGGCGGCTCGCCCCGGTCCGAGCCCGCCACCGGCTGGGCCGCCTCCTCACCCCGCTTCGGCGACCTTCCGGCCCCGTTGCCGGCCCTGCCCGTCGAGGAGCCGTCGGCCCGGGTCAACGGCCGACACGTCAACGGCGTGCCGCACGCCGGGGAGGAATCGCCCGTGACCCGCCAGGCACCGGTGAGTGCCCCACCCGCCGACCCGCCGCACCGGGAAACCGACCGGCCGGTCGTACCGGCCCAGCGGCCGGCGCCCGGGGTGGAGCAGCCGGCCGCCGACGCGGACTCCGGCCCGGCCCGGCACGCCTCCGACGAGTCGCCGGCCGGGCGCTGGGCGGAGGGCGGCGTCCCCTCGTCCGCGCCGCCGGCCCTCCAGGTGCCGCCGGTCGGCGCGGCCGCCAGCGGATTCGAGGTCCCGCCCGGCTTCCACGCCCCGGCCGTCGACCGGTCCGCCGAGCAACCACCGTCGCTCTCCCGAGGCTGGGCCGACCGGCCCCCGACCGAGCCGCCGTCGCTCTCCGCCGGGTGGGCGGCGCGGCCGTCCTCCGCGCCCCCGGCCGAGCCGGACCGGTCCGGTCGACCGTCCTCCGCGCCGCCGGCCGACCCGGAGCATCCCGGCCCGGTGTCCCCGGCCGCCCAGGGTTGGGGCGACCGCCCGCTGCCCGCCCAGCCGGGCTGGGCCGACCGCGCCGCCCCGGCCGGGCACGACCCGAGCCCGGTCGGCCCGCCGCGCGGCACCGCCGACGAGCAGCGCACCGGCCCGGCCGCCGAGCAGCCGGCCCACCCGGCCGGTGCACCGGACTGGGCCGCGCCGAGCTGGAACCAGCCGAGCAGGAGCGGGGCCTGGGCGCCGCCGTGGGGCCGGCCGGACCCGGCCAGCGGCCACCGGGCCGGCGACGAGCCCGGCCGGGCCGCGCTCCGCGCCGCCGGCGAGGAGCAGCAGCCGGGTGGCCAAGAAGCCGACGCGGCAACGGGCCGGGAGGACAGTCCGGCCGCCCGCCGCGCGCGCGACGAGTGGGCGCCGGGGCCGACCCAGCCGTCCGAGCCGACCCGCGCCGAGCAGCCCCCGGGGTACGCGCCGCCCGGAGCCGAGCGGCCCGGCGGGTACCAGCCGCCCGGCGCCGAGCGGTCCGCTGGCTATCCGGCTGCCGGGGCCGAGCGCTCGGGCGGGTACGACCTGCCCGCGGCCGAGCGGTCCGCTGGCTATCCGCCTGCCGGGGCCGAGCGGCCCGGGGGATACGAGCTGCCCGGGGCCGAGCAGCCCGGCGGGTACGAGCCGCGGCGCGCGGAGCGGCCCGGCGGGTACGAGCCGTGGGGGGCCGGGCAGCCCGGCGGGTACGAGCCGCG